>JAVBNL010000012.1:0-52721 GCA_031551515.1 Desulfovibrionaceae bacterium | reverse complement strand
TTACCAGCCCCCGCGCGAAGATCCCTGGCTGGGGCGCATCCTTATCGAGCCTTCCGCCGCGCCCATGCGCCACTGGAACGAGCGCATCACGGCCGAAAGTTACGGCCCCATGGGCTGGGCCCGGCGGTTGGGTTCCGACGGACGTATCACCGATTTGCTCAACTGTTATGAATGGATGAGCTTCAACGTGGGGCCCACTCTGCTGACCTGGATGCAGCGCCACGCTCCCGGCGTTTACGCCCGCATCCTGGAAGCCGACGCCGTGTCTCTGCGGCGCTGGGGCCACGGTAACGCCATGGCCCAGGTCTATCACCACCTGATCATGCCGCTGGCGAGTCCCTTGGATAAAGAATTGGAAGTCCTTTGGGCCGTGGCGGATTTTGAGGCCCGCTTCGGCCGCAAGCCGGAAGGTATGTGGCTGGCGGAATGCGCCGTGGATACGGCCAGCCTGGAAGCGCTGGCGGCAGCGGGTATCCGCTTCGTGATTCTGGCCCCCCGGCAGGCGGCGGCCGTGGCGGAAACGGCGGAAGGCCCGTTCAGGCCGGTTACGGAAGCAACGCTGGATATTCACGAACCCTACCGCGTGGATTTGCCTTCCGGTAAGAGCATGGCCGTGTTTTTTTACCACGGCGGCCTGTCGCAAGCCGTGGCCTTCGAGGGGCTGCTTAAAGACGGCGAGCGGTTCTGGAACCGCATCAACGGCGTGGCTACAAAGGGTCTTTTAACCCTGTCCACGGACGGTGAAACCTACGGCCATCATTTTCCCTTCGGCGAAATGGCCCTGGCGCACGTGCTCGGCGCGGGCTACGCGGGGCGGGACGGCCTGCGTCTGACCAACCCGGCGGCCTATCTCGCGGCCAATCCGCCGCAAAAACTGGCGCGCTTGCATGAGCCTTCGTCCTGGAGCTGCGCCCACGGCGTCGAGCGCTGGCGCTCGGACTGCGGCTGCACCGACGGCGGCCACCCCGGCTGGAACCAGAAATGGCGCGGCCCCCTGCGCGAAGCCCTGGACGGGGCGAAAATTTTGCTGGACGCGTACTTTTTCAAGGCAGGCGCGAGTTGCTTCAACGATGCTGCCGCCGCGCTGCGCGACTATGGCCGGGTGCTGGCCGACCCTGGCGCTGCGGATGCCTTCGCCCGCGAGCATATGCAGGTGGCTTCGGAAAAAGCCGCGAGCGCCGCCTGGAAACTGCTGGCCATGCAAGAGCAGGCCCTGGCCGCGCATGCCAGCTGCGCCTGGTTTTTTGACGAGATTTCACGCATCGAGCCGGTCAACGCCATGACCTTTATGTGGCGGGCCATAGAACTGGCCGCCGAAACCGGCCTTGCCGCAGACCCCCGGCCCGCTTTTGAGGCGGTTTTGGCCAAGGCCGAATCCAACAAGGCGGAAGAGGGCAGCGGGGCTGACGTACTGCGCCGCCGCGTGCTGCCGCGCCGCCAGGATGCCGCATCCCTCTGTCTGCTGGCGCTGTTGGAACTGGACCGCGAAGGCAGAATGCCGGAAGCGGGAAAAAGCGCGGACGTCTGCTGGCCCGCCTTTTCCGTGCGGGTCACGCCTGACGCCACGCCCGCCGCACCGGCTACTGTAACGCCCGCCGTACAGGCAGGCGCGGGCGGCCTCTCGGGCACGGCGGTGATCGGCGTCCGGTTGGAAGAGGGCGGGCAGAGCGTACGCTGGAACTGGCTGCCGCCTTCATCCGGCGATGGCGGCAAGGGGGTGGAGCAAGAAGGCGCTTCATTCGTTCCGCTGGACCAAAGCTCCGTCACCGTGACTTTGCCAAACGGCGAAACCCTGACCCGCAGCCTGGCGGATATGCCGCGCCACACCCGGATTTTTTCCGCCCTGGCCGCCATGACGGCAAAGGCCTGCGCCGACTACCCCCGCCTGGCCTGCCTGGCCCGCCATGCGCTGTCGCTGATGGACCCTTGGGAAGAGGCGCAGAATACAATGCCCTACCCCTGGGATTGGGCGGACCTTGGCCCTTACCTGATTCTGGTTTGCGCGGTTGATGACGCGCTGCCGGAAGACAAGCGCGCGCAGGGCGCGGCGTTCATCCGCACGCTGGAACTGCCGCAGGTGGTGCGCCGCAAGGCGGAAAACATGGTGCGCGAAGCACTGCTGGCGGATATGGCCGCACCCGCCCCGGACTGGGCGGCCATAGCCCGCCGGGTGGAGCGAACCCGCGCGCTGTTGCCGGACATGAACTGGTGGGCGTTGCAGAACTCCCTGTGGCAAAAGGGCATTTCCGGGCAGGATAAGCGGGAATGCGCTCTGGCTTTGGGGTTTCGGGCATAGGGCCCCGGTGTAACAGATACGTTTTCGTATAATTCGCTGAAGTAAAAACAAGAAAAGGGATATCCATATGGCTGCCGGATGTAACGAAGAGAACTGCAACTGTCCCAAAACCGACTGCCCGCGCCACGGCAAATGCTGCCAGTGCATTAACAACCATCTGCGGCCGGAACAGCCGAACATGGTTTACTGTATGCGGGTCAAGATTGGAGAAGTTACGGCGGGCGACAAGGCGAAATGAACCTGTTGAGAGCGTGCCGGGAGCACGTAAGGCCAAAGCCCGGAACTGCCACAGAATACTGACAAACTCGGCCAAAAAAACTGCATCTGGATTCCCGCCTGCGCGGGGATGACGGAAAAAATTGCCCGTGTTCATCCGATTGCCCCGGTTCCTCAGCGGCAGCTCCCTCGCCGCGCCTGCAAATATGCAACGCGCGCTGGACAGGGGCGGGGAAATTTTTTAGCGTAACTCCGCCGTGCCGGTCCGTTCTGACTCCGGGCAAGGCGCTCTTTTTTGCCCGGCTGGGCCATGTTTTCCGGCAAGCAGGTAAAATAAACATAACACGCAGTGTTATCTGAATAAATTGTGAGTTACGATATTTTCTAGAAATCCTTTAGATCGGGAGAACCAACAGTGCCCACGCCCATTCTAGCCAAGGAATCGCTTATTCCGGGGCAGACCAGCAAGCTGGTTTTGCACGCCCCGCAGATCGCGAGCAAGGCCAAGCCCGGCAACTTCGTGATTTTGCGCATTTCGGAGAAAGGCGAACGCTTTCCCCTGACCATTGCCGACGCGGATGCCGCGAAAGGCACCATCACCATCGTCTATCTGGTGCTGGGCAAGTCCACGGCGCTGCTTGAAAAATTGAAGGCCGGCGACGAGATTCTTGACGTTTGCGGCCCGCTGGGGCGCGAGACGCATATCGAAAAAGTCGGCACGGTCATCTGCGTGGGCGGGGGCACCGGCATCGCCGCCATGCACCATATCGCCAAAGGGCACCATCTGGCGGGCAACCACGTCGTGGCCGTCATCGGAGCGCGGAGCAAGAATCTGCTGCTTTTTGAAAAGGAGCTGTCCGCCTTCTGTCCTGAGGTGCTCATAAGCACCGACGACGGCAGCTACGGCCACAAGGGTCTGGTCACGGATTTGCTGCGCGACCGGCTGGAAAAAGATAAGAGCGTCGCGGAAGTGGTCGCCATCGGCCCCGTGCCCATGATGCAGGCGGTGGCGAACACCACCTTGCCCTTCAACGTCAAAACCACGGTCAGCCTGAACTCCATCATGGTGGACGGCATCGGCATGTGCGGCGCCTGCCGCGTGACCGTGGGCGGCGAAACCAAGTTCACCTGCGTGGACGGCCCCGAATTTGACGGGCACAAAGTGGATTTCGCGGAACTACGCATGCGCCTGGGCGCGTTCAAGGCGCAGGAAACCGAATGTTACAGCGACCACCAGTGCAGCTGCGGCAAATCGAAGTAAGCCGGGCGGCACGCGGCGCAATGCGCCGCAGCCTTGTCAGCCGGGATACGCGCCGGACTGTTTGTGGCGAAAAAACAACAGCTGTTTTCTTTTAACAAAAATGGAATGACACCCATGTTCGATACATCTAGCGAAAAACCCAAGAAAGGCATCGGCACGCGCGTGGACATGCCCTGCCAGCCGGCGGCCGTGCGCGTTCGCAACTTCAATGAAGTGGCGCTGGGCTACACCCGCGAGCAGGCTCTGGAAGAGGCCCGCCGCTGCCTGAAGTGCAAAAACCCGCGTTGCGTCAAAGGCTGCCCCGTTGAAGTGGAGATCAAAGACTTCATCTCGGCCATGGCCGAAGACAAGATGGAAGAGGCCTACAGCATCATCAAGCGCACCAACGCGCTGCCCGCCATCTGCGGCCGCGTCTGCCCGCAGGAAGACCAGTGCGAAGGCGTGTGCATTCTGGCCGCCAAAGGCCAGCCCATCGCCATCGGCCGCCTGGAACGCTTTGCCGCCGACCATTACCTCGCTTCCGACGCCTGTGCGCAGATCACCGGCGAAGAAGCCTGCGTGCTGCCTGACGACTCCATCAAGGTCGCCTGCATCGGCGCGGGCCCGGCCTCGCTGACGGTTGCCGGCGACCTGGCTTCGCGCGGCATCGCGGTGACGGTGTTCGAAGCGCTGCATGTGGTGGGCGGGGTGCTGGTTTACGGCATTCCCGAATTTCGCCTGCCCAAGACCCTGATCGTGGAAAAAGAAATTCAGGCCCTGCAGCAGATCGGGGTCAAATTCGTGACCAACTGGGTGGGCGGCAAGACCTTTATGGTGCAAGAGCTGCTCGACCAGGGCTTTAACGCCGTGTTTATCGGCGTGGGCGCCGGGTTGCCGCGTTTTCTGGACATTCCGGGCGAAAACCTGATCGGCGTTTTTTCCGCCAACGAGTACCTGACCCGCTCCAACCTGGGCCGGGCTTATGACTTCCCCAACTACGACACCCCGACCTACATCGGCAAAAACGTGACCGTGTACGGCGCGGGCAACGTGGCCATGGACGCGGCCAGAACCGCCCTGCGCCTGGGCGCTGAAAACGTGACCATCGTCTATCGCCGCACCCGCGCTGAAATGCCCTGCCGCCATGAAGAACTGGAACATGCCGAAGAAGAAGGCGTGAAGCTGGCCGTTCTCAGCGCGCCGCTGGCTTTTCACGGCGACGAGCAGGGCAGGCTGACCGGCGTGACCTTGCAGCGCATGGCGCTTGGCGAGCCTGATACCTCCGGCCGCCGTAGTCCCAAACCCATACCCGGCGACACCTTCGAGATGCCCACCGACCTCGCCATCGTGGCCGTGGGCACCCGTTCGAACCCCATTTTGCTGGAAGCCACGCCGGAATTGAAGTGCAACAAGTGGGGCTACATCGAAGTGGACGAAAACGGTGAAACCTCCATTCCCAACGTGTTTTCGGGCGGCGACATCGTCACCGGCGCGGCCACGGTCATTTTGGCCATGGGCGCGGGCCGCACGGCCGCCAAAGAGATTTTGCGGCGCTTTCCCCCGTACGGCAAATAAAGGAGGCCGCCATGCCCTCACGCATCAAACCGGTTCTGACCACGCTTTTGGTGAATGATTCGGTCCGTAAAGCCCTTGAGTTTTTGCATGCGGACCACGGCAGAAGGGTGGAAGAATTGAAAGAAATCGCCCTGATACAGGGCGAAACCGGCAAAGAGGCGCTGGGCCGCAGCCCCGCGTATTTGCGCATGCTGGGCCGTGACGGGGCTGTGGATTGCGCTCAGGACGGCATCGGGAACGTCTACGGCTATGTATACGGCAAAGGCGGCCCGCCCGCCGGGGCATGCGTGCTGATGGAAGCGCATCTGGATACGGTGTTTCTGGAAGACACCCCCCTGGCCATCCGCACGGAAGGCAGCCGCATTTACTGCCCCGGCATCGGCGACGACGCGGCGGGGCTGGCGCTTATTCTCTCGGTGCTGCGCGCGTTGCGCCATGCGGGCCTTGTGCCCGTCCGCTCTTTGATGATCGGGGGCACGGCTTGCGAAGAGGCTCAAGGCAATTTCGCGGGCATGCGCCGCCTGTTTGCGGAACACCCGGAGATTGCCGCTTCCGTCTCCATCGACGGCGGCGGCAACGAGCGGGTCTGCCGTCTGGGCGTGGGCTGCCGCCGTTCGGAGTTCATCTTCCGGGGCCCCGGCGGCCACAGCTGGTCCAATTACGGCCTGCCGGCCTGCATGCACGCCATGTGCAGGGCCATGAGCGCCGTCGCGGCCATAGAACCGCCCACGGACCCCAAAACCACAGTGAACGTCGGGGTCATCAGCGGCGGCACTTCCGTGGGGGCCATCGCCACGGAAGCCAGGGTGCACGTGGATATGCGTTCGCTTGACGCGACCCGCCTCATGGAGCTTGAAAAAGAAGTCTTCGCCCGCGTGCGCGCGGCCGTGGCCACGGAAAACGCCTCGCGCGGCGTAAACGACGGGGTGACGGTGGAGATTCGGTCGTATTCCGATATCCCGGCGGCATCCGCCCCCGCGGACAGCGTCATCGTGCAGCTTGCCACGGCGGTGACGGAAACGCTCAAGATCAAGCCTGATCTGGGCGTTTCGGCCAGCACCAACGCCAACATTCCCATGAGTCTGGGCATTCCCGCAGTGTGCCTGGCCTATGGCGGGGAAAGCGTCGGGGTGCACAGCCCGGAAGAGTCATATGACCCCACAAACGGGCACCTGGCCGCGCAAAAAGCCCTGCTGACCGTTCTGGCCCTGGCCGGGCTGGAAGGGGTGACGCAGCCCCTGGTGTAGCGCGTGTATAGTGTATTTTCAGCCTGCATCAACACAAAACCCCGCGGCCTATAATCCAGGCGCGGGGTTTTGTGTTGTATGGGAAAAGGGTGTTTCAAGGAAGGCGATCAACGCCCCTCTTTGGCACGCTGGGCTTCGTATTCCGCTCTTCTGGCCTTGCGCTCGGCCTCCAGCCTTTCATCGTCTTTTATCTGGGCGATTGCGGGCGGGTACCCGAGGTCGGCGGCCTTTGCATCATCTCTCGCGCTTCGTTCGGTGAGCGCTGCCGCAAACTGCGAGCCAAGCCGTATATTGATGGGGCGTATCCCGCATCCGCCGCTTTTTGCAGCCAGTATCGCGCTCTTTGCGGCTGATCCAGCTTGACGTACACGTTGGACAAAACGGCCTGTATGGGCGCGTTGCCTTTCTCCGCGTCTTTTTCAAGGGCGGCGGCCAGGGCCTTGTTGCCCTCTTCGTGCGCCAGGTAAAAAGGCTGTTTCAGGCGGTAATAATGATAGCTGCCGAAAGCTTCGCCCTTGTCCAGAGCCTCTTTGTACAGCGCCCGGGCCTTGCTTTTGTCTTCGGGAACCGAGCGGCCGTCCTCATAATAGCGGCCCACCATGGCCCCGGCCATGGGCACGTCCTTTTTGTACAAGTCGGAGAACATGGCAAAGGCTTCGGCGTATTTCCCTTGGTTGTTCAGCAGAAAAGCTTTGTCCAACTCGGCATCGCCGGTCCAGTTGACTTTAACCTGCGCTGCCTGGGCGGAAAGGGCGAAGCAGAGCGAGAGAAGAAGAGCGAGAGCGCGGGCGGTGCGGGGCATAGGAGCTCCCTTCAGTTTTGTGGTGCGGGGAAATAACCCGAGGGGTCGCGGTATTCCACCTTGACGATTTCATAGGTCAGGCGGCCGCGCGGCACGTCCACGGTGATTTCGTCGCCCTCGGTGCGGCCCAGAAGGGCGCGGCCCACGGGCGAAAAGACCGAGATACTGCCCTTGACGTAATCCGTCTCGTCCGGGCCGAGCACGGTGTATTCTTTGGTCTCTTCCGTCTCCACATCTTCAACGGTGACGGTAGCGCCGTAGACGATCATCTCCGCGTTGATGGCAGCCAGATCCACCACGGTGAAACGGGGCATGCGCGATTCGATGTAGGTTATCTTGGCTTCAAGCATGCCCTGCCGTTCGCGTGCGGCGTGATACCCCGCGTTTTCGCTGAGGTCGCCTTCTTCGCGCGCTTCTTTGATGGTCTGAATGACCTCGGGGCGGGCCTTTTTCAACTGTTCCAGCTCCGCTTTGACCAGAGCGAGACCCTGAACGGAAATGGGAATGCTTTCCATATCGTTATCCTGCCTGTTTGCCGGTACCGGCTTACCTATTCTGTCGTTTTGCTAAAAGCGCTTAGGGAGGGCGGCCCGGCGAGCCACCCTCCCAATTGATGTGACCATGTATAGCAAACTTTTTAGTCGCGCGCCAGTACCCGGTAGCAAATGGGTTCGGCTTTCAAAAGTCCCTTGTCCCGCAGCGTTTTCAGCGCGTTTTCCACGGCGCTGGAAGAGGCGGCGTGGGTCATGAACACCAGGGGCACCACGCTGCCGTCCTGGCCTTTCTGAATGGCCTGGGCGATGGACATGCCGTTGTCGGCCAGCGCCCCTGCCACGTCGCGCAAGACCCCGGTCTGGTCAGGCACCATGAGGCGGAAATAATATTTGCTGACCGCATCCGATGCGGCAAGCAGGTCCGCCTTTTGCGGGGTCTGGGCGATAAAGCCCGTGTTGTTGGGCTTTGCCTCGCGGGCGATGGCCATGACGTCGGCCAGAACGGAACTGCCCGTGGGCATGGCGCCCGCCCCGCGGCCGTGCATGAACACGGCGCCCACGGCGTTGCCCTTGACCCACACGGCGTTGAACGGGCCGTCGACTTTGGCCAGCATATATTCTTCGTGCACCAGGGTGGGGAAAACGCCCGCTTCGAGCTTGCCGTTTTCCATGCGGGCCTGGCCCAGCAGCTTGATGCGATAACCCAGCTCGTGGGCAAAGCCGATGTCTTCGGGGTCTACCGAGCTGATGCCCCGCACCGGCAGTTCTTTGAAAGGATAGTCGATGCCCCAGGCCAGGCGGATGAGCAACACAAGCTTGTGCGCCGCGTCAAATCCCTCGATATCCAGGGTGGGGTCGGCTTCGGCGAAGCCCAGCTTCTGCGCTTCTTTCAACGCGTCGCTGAAACTCTGGCCCTTGGCACTCATGGCGGAAAGAATATAGTTGCTGGTGCCGTTCAAAATGCCCGAAAGCGCCAGCACGTTGTTGCCCGCAAGCCCTTCGCGCATGGCCTGCACAATGGGAATGCCGCCGCATACGCTGGCTTCATAGCCCAGGCACAGTTTTTTTTCACCCGCGATGCGGAACAGGTCTTTGCCGTCTTCGGCCAGCAGGGCCTTGTTGGCGGTGACCACGTGCTTGCCCGCGCGCAGCGCTTTGCCGATAAACTCTCCCGCGATCTTGATGCCGCCCATGAGTTCGAGAACCACCTCAATGGCCGGGTCGCCGGTCAGATCGTCCAGGTTGGTGGTCAGCGTCGCACTCTGGGGCACGGGGTAGGCGAACTGTTCGTTTCTGTCTTTGACCGCAACGGTTTTGATCGCGATGTCGCGGCCCGTGCGGCGGCGGATGAGATCGCGGCTTTCGTCAAGAGCCCGGGCAAAGCCGGAGCCGACGACGCCGTAACCGGCAAGTCCGATGACTAATTCCTTATGCGGATTCATTACCGCCTCCCGAGAGCACCCGTTTGATGCCTTTGACCGCCTGTTTGACCCGCTGCGGGTTTTCGATCAGCGCGAAACGCACGTGATCGTCGCCATACGCGCCGAAGCCCAGGCCCGGCGATACGGCCACATGGCCTTCCCGCAGCAACAGTTTGGAAAATTCCACAGATCCCATCTGGCGGAAAGGCTCGGGTATCTGCGCCCAAACGAACATGGTGCCTTTGGGCGGGGGCACGTGCCAGCCGATACGGCCGAGACCCTCTATCAGGGCGTCGCGGCGCTGGCGGTAAATATCGCAGATTTCGTGCACGCAGTCTTCCGGGGCGTTTAGCGCCACGGTGGCCGCTATCTGAATGGGTTGAAAAATGCCGTAATCCAGGTAACTTTTGATGCGGGTCAGGGCGTACACCATATCCCGGTTGCCCACGCAAAAGCCCACGCGCCAGCCGGCCATGGAGTAGCTTTTGGAGAGCGAGAAAAACTCGACCCCCACGTCTTTGGCCCCGGCGGCCTGCATGAAGCTGGGCGCCACGTGCCCGTCAAAGGCCAGGTCGGCATAGGCCAGGTCGTGGATGACATACATCTTGTGTTCTTTGGCGAAATCCACAACCTTTTGGAAAAATTCAAGGGTCGCGACCTCTGTGGTAGGGTTGTGGGGGTAGCTCAGCATCAGCACTTTGGGCTGGGGCCATGTCTGGCGGGTGGCCGCCAAAAGGTCCGCGAAAAAGTCGCGGCCGCGCCCGATGGGTATGCGCCGCACGTCCGCCCCGGCGATGATCGCAGCGTACGTGTGAATGGGGTAGGTCGGGTCGGGGGCGAACACCACATCCCCGGGCGAGAGCATGGCCAGCGCAAGGTGCGCAAGGCCCTCTTTGGCGCCCATGGTCACGACGGCTTCGGTATCCGGGTCGATATAGGCTCCGAACCGGCGCATGTACCAGTCACATATGGCCTTGCGCAGGTTGGGAATGCCTTTGGACACGGAATAGCGGTGGTTGACCGCTTTGCTTGAAGCCTCCGTCAGCTTGTCCACAATGAACTGGGGGGTGGGCATGTCCGGGTTGCCCATGCCCATATCGATGATATCGATGTTCTGGCGTCTGAGCTGCATCTTCAAATCGCCCACCACGGCAAAAACATAGGGAGGCAGGCGGTGCATGCGGGGAAACTGGTTCATTGAAGCCCTTTAGCTGTTTAGAGCGGAAAAAATTTTGCCTTCACAAGAGATGTACTTTATATTCGGAAAGAAGCGGCTGTAAAGCCAGAAAACGGGTCCTGTTATTTTTTTACGAGTGTGTAAAAGGAAGGCGGAGCATGCACATACTTTTCTTAGTCGGTCCGAGAGGATGCGGAAAAAGTCATACGGCCAAGGCTCTTGCGCAAAAATGCCAATGCCCCGCCTTGGATACGGATGACGTGGTGATGAAAGCGACGGGTAAAACCATCGCTCGGATCGTGGCGGAAGAGGGCTGGCCCGCGTTCCGCGTTTATGAGCGCGCGGCTTTGCGCCAGGCGGTGGATATTCTGTACCAAGCCATGTCGCACAACAACTATTGCGGCATGCCACCCAACGGCGTTATCGCCACCGGCGGCGGCATGATTCTTGACCCGGAAAACCGTTCCCTGATGACCCGCACCGGCATCGTGGTCTATTTGAAGACCCCGGTGGAGCTTCTGGTTCAGCGTATGCAGAAAGCCCCGAAGAACGCCTATCGTCCGCCGCTTTCCAAGGGGCAGACCCTGGCGGAAGAAGTGGCCGCAACGGTGAAAGAGCGCGACCCCCTGTACAGGCAAACCGCGCATCATGTGCTGGATGCCTCGGTTCCCCTGGTCGATCTGGTGGAAGAACTGTACCCCATCTTTGTCGCTCAGGCCAATCGATGAGCGGCAACAGCTTCGGCCGTTTGTTCCGGCTGACCACGTATGGAGAGTCGCACGGGCCGGGCCTTGGCTGCGTGGTCGACGGCTGCCCTTCGGGCATCACCCTGACCGAGAAGGCCATTCAGGCGGAGCTTGACCGCCGCCGCCCCGGCCGGGGCGGGGCCACCATGACGGCGCGCAAAGAGCCGGACATGGTGCGCATCCTTTCCGGCGTGTTTGAGGGCAAGACCACGGGCACGCCCATCGCCTTGCATATTGAGAACATGAACCAGCGTTCCACCGATTATGACAATTTGCGCGATGTGTTCCGGCCGGGCCACGCGGACTATACCTTTGCAGCCAAGTTCGGCATCCGCGACCATCGCGGGGGCGGGCGCTCGTCCGGCCGTGAGACCGTGGCGCGCGTTGCGGGCGGGGCCGTGGCTCTGGCCCTTCTGGCGGCGTCGGGCATCAAAGTGCAGGCCTGCACCCTGGAACTGGGCGGCATCGCCGCCTCGCGCATTGACGTGCCCGGCGCGCAGGAACGGCCCTTCTTCGCGCCGGATGACGCGGTCGTTCAGGCCTGGGAAGAGGCCGCGAATACCGCCAAAGAACACGGCGACACGCTGGGCGGGCTGGTGCTGATAGAGGCGCACGGCGTGCCGGCGGGCCTTGGCGAGCCGGTTTTCGACAAGCTTGACGCCTTGTTCGCTCATGCCCTGATGAGCGTTGGCGCGGTAAAGGGCGTGGAGGTGGGCGCGGGGTTCGCCGCGGCCCGCGTGGGCGGCATCGTCAACAACGACCGCCTGACCCCGGCCGGGTTCGCCACCAACAACAGCGGAGGCATTCTGGGCGGCATCAGCACGGGCCAGCCCATCGTGTTGACGGTGGCGGTGAAGCCCATTGCCTCCGTCGGGCAGGAACAGATGACCATAAACACCAAAGGCAAGGCCGTGCCCATAACCATCGGCGGGCGGCACGACATCTCGGCCATTCCCCGCATCGTGCCGGTGCTGAAAGCCATGACCGCTTTGGTCCTGGCCGACGCGCTGCTGCTGCAGCGGCGGATGAAAGGCTGAAAGAGAAGGACGTTTTTTAAGCTTCGCCACTAAGCGAAAGACTCCGCGCTCTATGCGCGGAGTCTTTTTTTGTCCATGCAAGCGGTAAAAGCGGCCCGGCCCGGAAAAGGCAGCGGCATTTTACCAGTAACCGAGAAACTTCCACCACGCGGAGCCGACGATCACCCATACCGCCAGGTTGAATGTGGAGACGATGAACCCCAGCCTGAACCACTGGTTATGCTCCACATACCCTGAACCGTAGAGAATCACGCCGGGAGCCATGCTGTAGTATGTCAGCCCGCCGCATATGCCGGTAACGCCGAAGAACGGAATCACCGCCATGTACAGGGGCGCTCCGGCGGCTATCAGCACAACCACGAAAGGCGCGAACATGGCCATGGCATGCGCTGTGGCGCTGGCGAAAAAGTATTGCGAGTACATATACAGAAGCAGCATCAAAATAAGCGCCCAATGCCAGCTTATGTTTGCCATGGGAGCGGATACGGATTTGGCGAACCAGGTCATCAGGCCGAATTTGCCCATGAATCCGGCCATGCACAGAAAGCTGCCCATCCAGATCAAGGTGTCCCACGCGCTTTTTTCCGAGATGAAATCGTCCATCTCCAGCGCGCCTGACCAGAACATGGAGACGACGCCCATCAGGGCGATAACGGTGGCGTCGATTTTATGCAGCGTCGTTGTGGCCCACAGAATCAGGCAGGTAAGAAAAATTATGCCCACGGCTTTTTCCCCGTAAGACATGCTGCCCATGGCCGTCAGTTCTTTGTTGGCGATTTCTTTGATTTCCGGCGTATGCTTCAGGGTGGGCGGGTACAGTTTGTAAACCAGCCACGGCAAAACAGCCAAAATGACGAAGCAGGGAAGGCTTGTGGAGATCAGCCAGTCCATCCAACTCCAGTGGAAATTGGGGATGGTGCTGGTCGCGATGCCGTAGACGGTGACGTTGGCCCCCAGCGCCGTCAGAAAGGTCGCGGAGATGACCGTGTCGCAGGTATAGGAGCTGTATATCAGATACGCGCCGATCTTGCGCGGCTCGTTGTCCGGCTCAGAGCCGAAGGCGGAGGCCAGACTGCGCAGAATGGGATAGAGTATCCCGCCGAGGCGGGCCGTGTTGGAAGGCGTGGCCGGGGCGATGATCAGGTTGGTCAGCATAAGAGCGTAGCCGAGCTTCAACGAACTGTCGCCCAGAGAGCGCGACAGAAGAAAGGCGATTCTTCTGCCCAGGCCGGTTTTGACGAAGCCTCTAGCAAAAAGAAAGGCGCAGACGATCAGCCAGATAATCGTGTTGGCAAAGCCGTTCAGTATTTCGGCGGGCTTCAGAACGCCCGTCAGCGCGGCAACGGTCAAGGCCGTGAGGGCCACAACCCCCATGGGCATGGGCCGCAAAAGAAGCCCCGCAATTGATGCTGCGAAAATGGCGAACATGCGCCATGCCTGAACCGTTACGCCCGCCGGCACGGGGTAAAACCATATCAGCAGCCCGACAGCCAAGGTAAGTCCTGCCCGCAGAATCTTGGAGTTCATGTGAAGTACCTCTTCAGTCTTGGTGTTAGCGGTTCGCCGCATGAGGAGAGGGGCTTTTTTTGCGAAACTCGACGCCGAGCAGCTCTTCATAAACTTTGATCATGGCGCCTTTATCTTGGTCGCCATACCCTTTGAGCAGCGCCATCTGGTACGTCGTTGTGGCGGCATGAAGCAGGGGGAGCGGAATCGTCTCCATGGCCGAAATCAGCCCGCCGCTGATAAGGTCTTTATAGGCGTGTTTCATGGCGTACCCGTCGACGAAGCTGCCCGCCATAATTCTGGAAATGAAAAACTCTGAAGCGTAGCTGCGGCCCGTGCCGCTGTTGATGATGCTTTCGAGTTTTTCCGGGTCGAGCCCCATCTTGACGGACAGGGGCAGAATCTCGGCCAATGCGGCCATATTGATGTCAAAAAGCAGCTGGTTCATCAGTTTAGTCAGCTGTCCGCTGCCGATGCCGCCCATGTGCTGCAAGTTATTGCCCATGCGTTTGAGATACGTTTCCACAAGCGCCAGATCTTCGGACCTGCCGCCGATCATGATGGAGAGCGTCGCGTCTTTGGCTCTCGCTTCCATGCCGGAAACCGGGGCATCGAGGAAAAGAACTTTTTTGGCTTCCAGCGCTTGCGCGATCTCTTTTGTGGCCGCATAGGTGAGCGTGCTGAGGTCAACGACAATCTGCCCTTCGCGCAGCAGCGACAGCAAGCCGTTGTCGGCCAGCAGAACCCCCTTGACCTGTCTGTCGCCGGGCAGGCTGATGAAAATGATGTCGCACCCGGCCAGATCGTTGGCCTGGCAGGTGGTCTTCGCTCCGGCTTGCTGAAAGGAGGCGAAGGAGTCCGTCGCGATATCGCATACGGTCAGCTCCACATCCGGCCCCATGATATTCTTGGCCATGTATTTACCCATCTGCCCCAAGCCTATGAAACCTATTTTTTTCTTGCCGCTGCTCATTTTTGAGTCTCCAGGTAAATGTCAGAAATCATATGTGCCAATCATCTGATTGACAGCATAGTAACTGGTATGACAAGTATATAGCAAGTAAAAATGATCACAATCGGCAAGTTTGCGTTTTCTTTAACAAGGAAGGGATGTTATGAGCATAAAGTTTGCGTATACCGTCAATACGCCTGACACGCGCGCCAAGGCCCTGGCCTGGTCCGGCGACATGGAGATCATTTTTGCAAAGCTGCGGGGCATGGGTTACGACGGCGTGGAGTTGTTCGTCAGAAACCCCGTGGAACTGGACCCGGAAACGTTCAAGCCAATGCTGGCGAACAACGAACTGTCTGTCGCGGCGGTAGGAACAGGCCAGGTGCTTGCGGAAGACAAGCTGCATTTCACTCATGAAGATGCAGCCGTTCGCAAAGAGGCCGTTACCCGCGTTCAATCCGTCATCGACTTTGCCGCGGCATTGAACAGCCAGGTGAATATCGGGAAAATCCGAGGCGACATCGGCGCCGATCCCCGGAAAAAAGACTGGATGGAAAGCGCGTTCAGAGAGCTTGAAGGGCACGCCCGCAAGCGAAATGTCATGATCACGCTGGAGCCGCAGAACCGTTTCGGTTGCGACAACCTGAACACCACGCAGCAGGCGCTTGCCTGGCTCAATACCATGAACCTGCCCAACCTCAAGCTGATGCTTGATGTTTTTCATATGCAGATTGAAGACGCCAGCATACCTGCCAGCTTCATTGAGGCGCGAGACATGGCTGTTCACGTTCATTTCGCGGACACGAACCGGCGGGCGCCCGGCACGGGCGGCATTGATTTTCAGCAAACGCTGCGGATACTGAAGGCCCTGGGCTATGACCGTTTCGTGACTATGGAAATAGCGCAGACGCCGGATAGCGAAACGGCGGCGCGGCATGCGATACAATATATCAAGGCGTTGACCGACGTGGTGTGGCGTTAGCCGTTTGGCGACCGGGCGCGGAAATGCCGTTTTATCGCGATGTTTTCGCGCCCGGCTGTTCGACGACGGACCAAAAATGGTTTTGCACGTCATCCAGGTGGGCGGCGATGGCCTGTTCCACCAAATCCGGGTCGCGCGTCTTCAGGGCTTCCAGAATGCGGCCGTGGGCCTGAAAGGCCAGGCCGGGCCTTTTGGGGTTGGCGAAAAGGTTGGTCCGCCTCTGGTTTAACAGCCATTTGGCAAAAGCGTCGTATACCGCCGTGATGAAGGGGTTGCCGGTGGCTTCGCCCAGCAGGCGGTGAAATTTGACGTCCAGATCGGCAAAGCTGCCCGGATTGTCCATCACCACCTCGCACTGCCGCTGCACATCCTCAAGGGCCTGCAACTGCGCTTCGGTGATGTTTCTTGCGACGAGCCTGCCCACACCCGCTTCAAACAGAAGGCGTATCTGCTGCATATGACGCTGCCCGGCCGGGGTCAGCAAGGACATTTTTATGGCGCCGTCCATCTCTTCCAGCAGCGGGCCGATGGAAACAGGGCAGACTCTGGTGCGCATGCCCGGTCTGATTTCCACCACGCCCATGCGAGCAAGTTTCGCCAGCGATTCTCTGATAGCGGGCCTGCCCACGCCGAATTCCGCCATTAATGCACGTTCGGAAGGAAGTTCTTCTCCAACTCTGTATACGCCGTTTCTGATATCTTCTAATAACAGCCCCGCCACATCCTCATGAATTTTACGGTGCTGCACGTTTCTGCGTTGGCTGCGTGCTTGTTCCATCGTGATATGAATCCTTAAAAAGCCGGTTAACGGGCCTGAATGATCACAAGATGTCATAGTAACAGCTTTGCAGCTGGTAAGACAAGTCTTTGCTCTCCATCGAACTGCCTCACGCCGTGTGCCGCATTTTCATATGGACAAGGCGCCGCGCCTGGCATACGGTAATAGTGCGAAAAAAGGCTTCGTTCTCTTGTTCTGCCCCCGTTGCCGGCGCTCTTGCATCTGCCCGCTCTTCCCCCGGCATACCGTGAAGCCGCGCCACCTGAACGTGTGTCTTGCAGCCTGCGGGCTGCCGGGCCGCAAGGCAAGGAGGTCTGCCATGGAACCCGTCAAAAAGATCTTGTGCGCGGTCGATTTCGAGGAGCACAGCACCCTGGTGGCGGAATACGCCAAAGCGATGGCGAAAGCCTTCGGCGCCCAGCTTGTCGTCACCCATGTCGTGAAGCTGAATACCGGCGCCGGTCTCGCCGCCGGCGCCGAACATGAGTTGGACAGCGCGCCGGCGCCTCATATGGAGGTGGAGCTGCGCGCGGCCGGCGAGAAAAACATGGGGGAATTCATGCGGCAGCGCTTTCAAGACGGCCATACCGCGGGCAGGGTTGTTCTGGGCGACCCGGCGGAGCAGATTCTGGCCCAGGCCCGCACGCATGAGGCGGACCTGATCGTCATGGGCACCGTGGGCCGCAAGGGACTTACCGGGCTTCTTTTCGGTTCCGTGGCGCAGGAGGTGGTGCGGTCAGCCCCCGTGCCTGTTCTGACCGTTCGTCCTGAAACGGCGGCGGAGGGGCAGGCGCCGGGTTAATGAAATCCACCCTGAATGACAAGGCTCCGCGCAATTGCGCGGAGCCTTGTCATTCGTCTTTGCCTGTCGCGGGACTGCCGCGCGGGCGGTTAGAAAACGAGGCGAGAGATAACCATACCCGCAACGACCGAGACGAAAGTCGCGACGAAGCCGGGCACGATATAGCTGTGGTTGACCACGTACTTGCCTATTTTGGTGGTGCCTGTTCTGTCGAAAGCCACCCCGGCCAAGAGAACGCCGGTGGAAGGGATGATGAAATAACCGCACACCGCGGGGAACATGGCGGCCAGCGTCACGCCCGAAATGCCCAGCGATACGCCCAGCGGCATCAGCGCGCCTACGGTGGCCCCCTGGCTGTGGGTCAGAGCGGAGACGAAGAAGAGCGCGAGAGCGAAGTACAGGGGGTTGTTCATCACGATGTCGGCCACGGCGGTCTTGATCATGGGCAAATTGTTGGCGATGAGGGTGTCGCTCATCCAGGCCAGGCCGAAGACGGTGACGATGCCCATCATGCCCGCGCGGAACACCGAGTTGGAAATGATCTTGTTCACGTCGGCCTTGCAGAAGACGACCATCAGGCCCGAGATGCACAGCATGATGATCTCGATCATGTGGGTCATGGAAACCTTGAGGACCTTGCCCGCCGCGTTGGTCACCTCAGGCCGCATCCAGCTGATGGTGCCGGTCAGCACCACGATCACCGCGGCCATCAGGAAGAAGGCGACGGAGAGTTTGGCTTCTTTGCTGTTCGCAACGGCGCTTTGCTGCTGCGTGGCGACGGCTTCCAGCGTGCCGTTTTTCAGCTTTTCCAGGTAAACGGGGTCTTCGTTCAGTTCTTTGCCCATGCGGCAGACCGCGAACGCCCCGGCCATAATGCCGATCAGCGTCGAGGGAATGACGATGCCCAGAATCTTGAGCACCGACACGCCGGAAGGGGCAAGCAGCGCCGCCAGCGCCACCGTGGCGGCCGATACGGGTGAAGAGGGCACGGCGTGCTGCGAGGCGATGACAGAGATGGAAATGGGCCGTTCGGGCCGCACGCCCGATTCGCGGGCCACTTCGGCGATAACCGGCAGAACGTTGTAAAGGACGTTCCCCGTGCCGGATACGAACGTGAACAGCCAGGCGATCAGGGGGGCCATGAAGGTGATGCAGCCGGGGTTTCTACGCAGCAGTTTTTCCGCCTGATGGACCAGATAATCCATGCCGCCGGCGGCGTGCAGGGTGCTGGCCGCCAGCACCACGGACATCATGATCAGCATGACGTCGATGGGCGGAGAAGCGGGCGCCCACTTGAAAACGCAGACGAGAATCGCCAGGCCGAAGCCCCCGGCCATGCCGAAGAAAATACCGCCATAGCGCGCGCCGATGACCATCATCAGCAAGATCGTAATGAATCCCAGCGTGAACATCGATACTCTCTCTTTGTTGCAAGATAATGTTATGCTCCGGTCAGCGCGAGCGCTTTCCGGTCCAGCTCTTTCTGCGCCATAGTCAGCTTCTGAACCCGGCCCGCCAGAGCGCGGGCGTCTTCGTTCAGCACGTCTTCGATCGCGCGCAGCTGGCGCGTGACTTCGTCAGGGCACGAGCCGCCCTGGGCTTTTTTCGATTTCGCGTTCAGCACCGGGTCAAGGGCGGAGGCGATTTGCTGTTCCGTCAGGCCGGTTTCTTTGCCCACCATCTGTTTGCAGATGGCGCTGATCTCTTCGCGGTGAATTTCGTCGGCCCGCTTGCCGTGCGCCATCATGTAGTCGACCAGCGCGGCCACGACTTCGTGCGCGGCCCTGAAAGAAAGGCCGTCGTAGCGAACGAGGTAGTTGGCCAGCTCCGTCACGGTGCAGAAGTTCACCCGGGCGGAAGCGACCATGCGCTCTTTGTTCACTCTCAGGGTTTTCAGCGTGGCCGTCAGCAGCTTGATGTCCGCTTCCATTTCCTGAAAAGCGGCCCAGTAGAATTTGACGGATTCGGTGCTGATGTCCCGGCTGTGCGTGAAGGCCACGTTTTTCGACGCGCTGAAGATCGAGACCCAAAAACCCTCAAGGTGGGCGGCTTTGGCCTTGATATGCTCAAGGGTGATGGGATTTTTCTTTTGCGGCATGATGCTGCTGCAAACCGCCACGCTGTCGTCCACCTCGATATAGCCGAATTCCGGCGTGGCCCAGACATACATATCCTGGGCGATGCGGCTGAAGGTGTTGGCGGCCATGGCCAGCGCCCCGGTGATTTCCAGGGCGTAGTCGCGGGAAGCGACGCAGTCGATGGAGTTGTTCATGGGGGCGTCAAAGCCCAGCAGGTCGGCGGTGGTCCGCCTGTTGATGGGGAAGGTGGTGGAACCCATGGAGCAGCCGCCCAGGGGGCAGATGTTCAGCGTGCTCCAGGCGTGAGAGAGGCGCGTGTAATCGCGTTCCATGGCGCTGAGCACGGCGGAGCAATAGTGCGCGAAGGTGATGGGTTCTGACGGCTGCAGGTGGGTGTAGCCCCCCATGGTGGTGTCGAGGTTGTCTTTGCCCAGGGCCAAGAGGGCCTTGCGCAGCTCCAGAAACAATTCGCACAGGTGCAGATAGCATTTTCTGCTGTCGATCCTGATGGTGGCCGCGATCATATCGTTTCTGCTGCGGGCTGTATGCTGCTGGCCGCCGATTTCAATACCCACGCGCTGAATGAGGTAGCGCTCAAGGTTGAAATACAGGTCTTCCACATCCGGCGTGATCTCAAAGGCGGGCTTGTCCTGCATAGCGGCGATTTCCCGCGTGACTTTCAAAATTTCGGCGGCCGTTTCCTTTTTGATGATGCCTTCTTCGGCCAGCATGATCACGTGGGCTTTGTTGATGTCGAGAATGGTCTGATACGAGCGGGAAAGGTCCGAGGCGATGCCCGGCTTGATCAGATATTCGACGATTTCCTGAGCCGGCGGTTTCTTTATTTTTCCGCGCCGTTTTTCCTGCATGACACCCCTCCTGGTTGTCTGGTTACGAAACAGAAATATATGTTCAAATGTTCAACAGCTGGACATTTGGTAGCAAAACTGTATTTGTTCGTCAAGGCACACTGATCGCGCTTTTTGCGGGACGGGTAGATAAGGGACGATAAAGAAAGCCTTTTCCGCTTGCCGGAAGGCTTTTTTTGGGGCAGAACCGAGACGAGGCCCGCGACCCGGCGCCGCATTGGGCGCTTTGCGCGGCAAGGCATCTGTTTTTCAGGGGAGAATTATGTTCAGGCCGGCAAACAAGTCGACGCTGCACGACAACATACTGTTGCAACTGATCAATGTGATCAAGTTAGGGGCGTGGCGGCCGGGCGAGAAACTGCCCGGCGAGCAGGAACTGGCAAAGCGTTTCGAGGTCAGCCGCAACTGTATCCGCGAAGTGCTCAAAGCCTTGGGGCTTATCGGTGTTATCGAAGCCCACCCGGGGCAGGGCACCTTTTTGACCCGCGACGCGGTGGCCAAGCTTGAAGGCGGCGGCCTGACCGCCAGCGTGCTGGGCGACGCCTCGCTGTGGGAACTGATCGAAATGCGCCTGTTGCTTGAAGGGCAGGTGGCTTATCTCGCGGCCCAGCGGGCCTCGGCGGAAGAAGTCGAGCTGCTGCGGCAGGCCTTGCAGGACCGCACCCCTGAAGAGACATACAAAGAAAGCGACTTTCGTTTTCACAAAGCCCTTGCGACCATCGCGGGCAATACGCTGCTCAAGCATTTTCTGGATGTAGTGCAGGGCAGAATAGACGAAGTGCGCAAACGGTATAAGAAAATGCCCGGCACCATCGTGCGGGTTTTCGACCGCGAGCACAAAGACATATTCGAAAGCATCAGAGACCGCCGGCCGGAAGATGCGCGGCAGGCCATAATTCAGCATATCGAAGGCGGATGGATAGACGCCCTGTATGCGGAACTGAAAGACACCCCGCTCAGAAAGAAGCCGTTCGCTTCCCCCAAAACCAAAGAGCCGCTGGAAGGCTAGCGCACCGGCGCTGAAGCGGCTCCCTGCCAGGCCTCAGGGCCGTTTTATCAACGGCAGTTCGGGCCCCAGCCCGATGCCCGTCTCTGAAAGAAGCACGCGGTGGGGGTGGCTTTCCACCCCATATTCAAGCGCCTGATAATATAAATCCGCATAGGCCGGGTCCACGTAATCGGCCGGGGCGAAACAATGCCCATCAGGCCGCTGCACGCAGAAAAAGAACGCCGCGCGCTCGCCGCCGCGCACGATATCCATCATTTCACGCACGTGTTTTTGCGCCCGTTCGCTGACCGCGTCGGGAAAGGCCGCGGCGTTATCTTCCATCATGGTCACGTTTTTACATTCCACCCACAGGGGCGGCAGGCCGGGGCCGGTGAAAAGGGCATCCAGGCGGCTGGCTCCGCGTTTGGCCTCGGGCCTGATATCCGTATACCCCTTGGTCCAGGGCAGGGCTCCGGCCAAAAAAGCCGCGCGCAGCAGGCGGTTTGGGGTCATGGTGTTGACCCCGACCCAAAAACCGCCCCCGGCGGCGCCGTCGTCGCGCAGTTCCACCATTTCCAGGGTGTAGGGGAGCTTGCGGCCGGGGGACGCGGCAGGGGAAAGAAAGAGGACGGAGCCGGGCCGGGTCAGGCCCAGCATGCTGCCGGAATTGTTGGTGTGCACCCAAAAGCTGCCGCCCGAGCCGTCATCGCACTCCACCAGAAAGCGCTTCACGCGGCGGATCAGGGTCGCCTTGCGGCACCCGGCCGGGAAAAAAAGCAAAGGAGAAAAAGACATAATAATATCTCGGTGATACTTTATCCAACGAGGCGGCAACCCCGTAATTTACAGGACTTGGAGTTCGTGCTACGTCTTTGAGGTTGCCCTGTCAACAATACTTCTTTATTGGAGCGCCCCGTTATGAAGCTTTCCCGCCGCATCAACAACCTGGCCCCTTCCGCCACCATGGCCATGTCCGCCCGCGCTCAGGCCCTGAAAGCCGACGGCCGCGACATCATCAGCCTTACAGTCGGCGAGCCCGATTTTCCGACTCCCGATTATATCTGTAAAGCGGCCGTCGCCGCCATTGAAAGCCGGTTTACCCGCTACACGGCGGAACCGGGCATCGTTGAACTGCGTAAAGCCATCGCCGGCTACTACACCAGCCAGTATGGCGTAGCCGCCGGGGCGGAAAACACCATCGCCGTCAACGGCGGCAAACAGGGTCTGTATAACCTTTTCGTCTGCCTGCTTGATCCGGGCGACGAGGTTCTGGTGCCCGCGCCGTTTTGGGTCAGCTATCCGCCCATGGTAGAGCTGGCGGACGGTAAGCCCGTGATCGTGTCCGCCGGTTCGGAAGACGGATTTAAAATCACCCCGGCCAAACTGGAAAAATACCGCACACCCAAAACCAAGCTGCTGGTCTTCAACTCGCCCTCCAACCCCACGGGCGCCTGCTACAGCCGCGCGGAAACCGACGCCATCGCGCAGTGGGCCGTGGATAACAAAGTCATCATCGTTGCCGACGAAATGTACGACCAACTGGTGTACACGGCCGAATCGTACGCCAGCCTGGGGCCCTGGTGGGCCAAGTATCCGGATAATTTTGTCATCTGCAACGGGGTCAGCAAAAGCTACGCCATGACCGGCTGGCGCATGGGCTACGTGCTGGGCGAACCCAATTTGATCAAAGCCATGACCCGCCTGCAGGGGCAGACGACCTCCAACATCAGCTCCGTCACCCAAAAGGCGGCGCTGGCCGCGCTGACCGGCGGCCTTGACGCAGTGAACACAATGCGCGCCGCGTTCAAACGCCGCCGCGACTTGGCCTATGGCATCATCAGCGGCTGGCGCGACGTGGTCTGCCCCAAACCGGAAGGCGCTTTTTACATATTCCCCGATATGCACCGGCTGTACACCAAAGAGATGCCCGACTCCACGGCCCTGTGCGAGCAACTGCTGGAAAAGGCGAACGTGGCCCTGGTGCCCGGCGGCCCCTTTGGCGACGACAATTGCGTGCGCATATCGTATGCCGTGTCGGATGAAACGTTGACCAAAGGATTGGAGCGCATCAGCGTTTTTCTGTACGGCAAATAACCGAGGAGGCAGTATGCCCGACCGCAACGTCCACGCTCTGGATTGGACCAACGCCCTGACCGGCCGCATGGCCGGGCAGGTTTTGGAAAAGACGCCCCACGCGGGCCGCGCGGCCGAACTGGCCCGCCGTCTGGGCGAAGAGACGGCCGCCGGCCGGCTGCCTTTCATGACCTTGCCCTTCCGGGCGGCGCTGGAACAGGCCGTTCCCGCCGTTCTCGGCAAATTGAAACATTGCGAGCACATGCTGGTGCTGGGCATCGGCGGTTCCGCCCTGGGCGCGCGAGCTTTGCAAAAAGCCTTCGCCCCCGGGCAGGACCGGCCGGGCCATGCCGGGCCCTGGCTGTGGATCGCCGACAACGTGGATGCCGACAGCCTGGGCGCCTGGCTGGAAAAGCTTCCGCCCGCCAAAACGGCGGTGGTGGTGATATCCAAATCCGGCGGCACCATAGAGACCTTGGGCCAGTATTTCCTGGTGCGCGCCTGGCTGCAAAAAAACCTGGGCGACGGCTGGAAAAAGCAGATGGTCATGGTCACCGACGAAAAGCTGGGCTATCTGCGGCAGGAAGCGGATACAGAAGGCCTGGCCAGCCTGCCCGTGCCCGACTATCTGGGTGGCCGCTATTCCGCGCTTTCCGCCGTGGGCATGCTGCCTGCCGCTTTCCTGGGTATGGACTGGAAGGGCCTGATGGCCGGGGCCGCATCCGTTTTCGCGCCGCTTCTGCCTGACCCGGCGAAGCTTGCGCGGCACCCGGCCTGGAAGCTGGCCGTCTGGAATGCGCTGCTGATGGAAAAGGGCTATTCCCAGCTTATTTTCTTTTCGTATATTCCGCTCTGGTCCTGCCTGGGGGCCTGGTTCGCCCAGCTGTGGGCCGAAAGCCTGGGCAAGGGCGGCAAAGGCTCCATGCCCGTGCCCGCCGTGGGGGTTACCGACCAGCATTCAGTGAATCAGATGTTTTTGGACGGGCCGCGCGACAAAGCGTGCCTGTTCGTGCACTGCCTCAGCCTGGACAAAGGACCTTCTTTCGCCCCCGACGTGCCCGAAAAATGGGCCTATCTGCGCGGCCGTCCCTTTGGCGAACTGCTGGAAGCCGAAGGTTTGGGCACCCGCATGGCGCTGACGCAATGCAACGTGCCGCTGGCCGAGCTGCGCATGGGCGCGGCGAATGAAGAGGCCGCGGGCAGGCTGATGGGGCTTTTGGAGCTGGCCACCGTACTGACCGGCTGGCTGCTGGACATAGACCCGCTGGACCAGCCCGCCGTGGAACTGGGCAAACGCCTGGCCAACGCCCGCCTGGGCGCTTCGGGCTATCCCGAGGAAGAAGCGGCCCTGGCCGCGTTCCTGGCCCGCAAGGGAGCCGTGGATGGGTTCTAAACCCGGCCAGCCGGGTGCGGCGGAATGGAATTCATCGGCCGGTGGACCGCCCCGGCGCGATCCGGTTCGCTTGGGCATAGCCCGCTACCTGGCCTGGGTTTCGCTGGTGCTGGTGCTGGGTTTCGCCGTGACCCTGGCCGTTATTTTCGGCAATGCCGCGCGCGATACGCTGGTGAGCAAACAGCGCAACTTCGCGGGCATTTTGGCCGAACACCTGAATCAGCAGATTTTCATGCGCTTCAGCATCCCCGCTGTGGCGAACTACGGCCGTTTGAACCTGAAACAGAACGCGCAGTATGTGTTGCTTGACCAGACAGTGACCTCGCTGATTCACGGCCTGCATGTGCGCAGCTTGCGCATTTTCAGCAACGACGGCGAAATACGGTATTCCTCACGTGACCGCGAAGAGGTGGGCGCCGGCACCCCCGCCACGGAAGCGGCCGCCAAGCGGGCCGAAGCGAGCACGGCGCCTTTTTTCACCGTGATTAATACCGCGTCGTTCTGGGACGGAACCTTTTTCTTCTTCCGCCTGAAACCCGACACCTATTCCATGCGCACCACGTATTCCATGCGGCCGGTTTACTCTTTACGCGTGGAAAACACCGGCAGTTACAGCTCCGCGGCGGAAGCGGTAACCACCGGTCCTTCGCTCGGGGTGCTTGAATTCACCCAGGACATCACCGGCGACATGGTGAACATCATCCGCCTGCAATGGATAATCGTGGGGGTCACGCTGGCTTCCGCATCCCTGCTGTTTCTTTTGCTGATGGTCTTTCTGCGCCGGGCGGAAGCGGCGCTGGCCCAGCGGGTGGAAGAAGAGCAACGCCTTTTGAACGAGCTGCATCAGCATGAAAAACTGGCGGGCATGGGCCGGGTGGTTGCGGGCATTGCCCATGAGATACGCAACCCTTTGGGCATCATCCGTTCCAGCGCGGAGCTCTTGCTTTCGCGTCAGGCCGGGTCAGACCCCCTCACCGGCAAGATTTTGCAGGCCATTTTCGACGAAGCCCGGCGCCTGTCGCAGACGGTCAGCGATTTTCTGGATTACGCGCGGCCCCGTACGCCGCAACAAGACCCTGTGGATGTGATCAAAGTCACCTCCGACGTGCTGGCTTTTCTTGAGGCGGAAATGAACGCCCGCCACGTGGCCGTGACCCGCGATTTCGCGCTGCCGCGCGTCCCGGGCAACGCGGCGGAAGGGCTTTTTACCCGGGGCGACAAAGACCTTTTGTACCGGGCTTTTTACAACGTGCTTTCCAACAGCGTGCAGGCCATGAACGGTCCCGGTTCCGTCAGTATTCGCGGCCGCATTGTGTCCGTTCCCGGCGGAGAGGCGGTTGAGCTCGTTTTCGCCGACAACGGGCCGGGTTTTCCCGCCGACCAGCGCGAGCGCCTGCTCGACCCCTTTGTGACGACCAAAGACGGCGGCACGGGCCTGGGCCTGCCCATCGTCAACAACATCATCACCAGCCACGGCGGACGGCTGGAGTTGGAAGATGCCCCCGGCGGCGGCGCGCAGGTGCGCATCACCCTGCCTGCTGTCTAGGCGAAAACCCCTTGCCACAAGACTGATCTCGTGATTGGATACGGGTATGAGCGAATTACAGACCCATCTTTTGATACTGGACGACGAAAAAAACTACCTGCTGGTGCTTGAAGCGCTGTTGGTGGACGCCGGGTATACCGTGACCGCCCTGAACGATCCGGAGAGCGCCCTTGCGTTTCTGGAAGATTCCGAAGTGGACGTGGTGATCACGGATATGAAGATGCCCAAGATCTCCGGCCGCGAAGTGCTGGAGCAGGTGCGCAAGAACTATCCGCACGTGCCGGTGCTGGTCATGACCGCTTTCGGCAGCATTGAAAGCGCTGTGGAAGTCATGAAGTTCGGGGCGTTCGACTACATCACCAAACCCTTTTCCAATGACGAGCTGCTGCTGTCGGTGCAAAATGCCGCGGAACTTTCGCGCGCGCACCGCCGTTACCGCCTGTTGCATGAAAACCTGGAAGAACGCTTCGGCCTGCACCAGATCGTGGGCAACAGTAAAAACATCCGTTCCGTGCTCTCCATGGTGGACAGGGCTGCGCCCAGTAAAAGCTCGGTTCTGATCTCCGGCGAATCGGGCACGGGAAAAGAATTGGTGGCGCGGGCCATCCACTTCGCTTCGCCCCGCAAAAACGGTCCCTTTGTCAGCGTGAACTGCATGGCGCTGAACCCCGGCGTGCTTGAAAGCGAGCTGTTCGGCCATGAAAAGGGCTCGTTCACCGGGGCCGTGGCCATGCGCCGGGGCCGGTTCGAACTGGCGGATGGCGGCACGCTGTTTCTCGACGAAATCGGGGAATTGTCGCACGATATGCAGGTCAAACTGCTGCGGGTGCTGCAAGAAAGAAAATTCGAACGGGTCGGCGGCACGGAAGAGATCGGCGTTGATATCCGCGTGGTGACAGCCACCAACAAAGACCTGCAGGCGGAAGTGGAAAAGGGCAATTTCCGCGAAGATCTGTATTACCGGTTGAACGTGGTGCACCTTATGCTGCCCGCCTTGCGGGAGCGGCGCGAGGATATTCCCCTGTTGGTGGCGCATTTCATCGAAAAACTGTCCGCCGAAAGCGGAGTGGGCGCGAAAGCGTTCACACCCGAAGCTCTGGATTTTCTCTGCGGCTATGAATGGCCCGGCAATATCCGGCAGTTGGAAAACATGGTGGAACGCTGCATGGTCATGGTGCCCGGCGAGCGCATCGACGTGCAAGACCTGCCGCCGGAAATACGCAACGAAGAAACGCAGTTGAAAAGCGCCGTGGACCTTTTGCCCATTGAGCTCAACCTTGCGGACACCCTGGATAAACTGGAAGCGGCCCTCGTGCGCCGCGCCCTGGCCAGGGCTGATTTCGTGCAGGTAAAGGCGGCGGAGTCGCTGGGAATTTCCAAAAGCCTTTTGCAGTATAAATTGCGCAAATACGGCATAACCGGCCATTAGTTGACGGTTGTGAAGGAGGCGCCATGAGCGACGACGCCATTACCTTGAGCACGCGGCTTACCCGGGCGGATGTGGCCGGGCTTATCGAAGCGCTGACGGAAGGCCTGAAAGAAGGCTGCCTGAAGGTGCAGAAAAGCGACGCCTGCCTCAGCCTTGAGGTGCCCCGCGTGGTGGATCTCGAGATCTGGGCGGGAACGGAAGAAGAGCGCTCGGTCTTTCGCATCGACGTTTCCTGGCGCACCGTGAAACCGCGAATTCCCGACGTGGATATGCCTGATGATTGTTCACAGGGCGCGGCCGTGGCCGCCCCTGAAAAGAAGAAACCCGGCAAAACGGCGCGGACGGCGGCAAAAGCGCGCGTGGCCGCGAAAACGCGCAAAACGACAAAGAAAACAGCTTGAGATAACGATACGGAGGATGCGTATGTCCGCCGAATTCACAAGGGCCTATCTGGATTTTCCCCAAGAACTCGTGTGCAGCCCCGGCCCCGCGCCTTGGCCCGCCAGAACGGCCTGGCTGCCCATGACCGACGGCGCGCTGGTCTGGTATTCCGATACGGGCGGCGCGGGGCAGCCGCTGGTGCTGGTGCACGGCTGGATGATGTCTTCCCGCATATGGCGTAAAAACGCGGCCGAACTGGCAAAGAATTTTCGGGTGGTCACCGTTGATTTTCGCGGGCACGGCAGTTCCAGCAAGGTGCTGCACGGGCATACCCTTGCCCGCTACGCCCAGGACCTGCGCGAGGTGATTCTGCACTTGCGCCTCGCGCGCCCGGCGCTCGCGGGCTGGTCTTTGGGGGGCGTCGTGGTGATGGAATACTGGCGGCAGTTCGGCAATGCCGCCTCGGTGCTGGCGCTCGCCCTGATCGACAGCAGCTTGGGCCCCTTTGCCGACGGCGACTGGAACGCGTTTCGCATGAAAAGCGGCAAAATGGACGACATGACCGCCTCTTTCCGTGCCATGCGCGCGGATCCGGAAGGGTTCGCCCGCACGTTCAACACCGCAATGTTTAAAGACCCGCCGCGCGAAGAAGACCTTGCCTGGCTGTGCGACGAAACGTCCAAAACGCCGCCCTGGATCGCTTCCGCCATTCACTCTGATTTCGGCATGCATAACTACGAGCCCCTGCTGCCGGGGGTGACGGTGTCGGGCGCCGTGTTTTCCGGCGTGTTTTTCAGTGAAAAGAACCTGGCCATGGGCGAGCATTTCGCCTCACGGATGCCCAAAGGGCGGTATTTCAAATACGCCGATGCGGGGCATCTGCTGTTTTTTGAGCAGCCGGAACGATTCAACCGCGAGCTGACGGAATTTGTGCTTGCGGCGAAAAAGGAAGGGGAAGGGCTGGTGAACCCGACCTTGTAGCGTGGGCAGTCGGCCTGTTGCATATAAAAAGCAAAAGCCCCGGTGAAAACCGGGGCTTTTGCTTTTACAGGAAGAAAAAATATTGACTCTCCGGCCAAAATATTTTCTATTCTATATACGGAGAAGTCTTCATTCTGTCTGTCCACAGCCGGCGCCGTTTGCCGAAAGGCGCGCATCCGGACCGGCACAACCCACACGGGGGACACCATGATCCGCCAAAACACAGAGACCGAGTTTTCGCCTGTTTACGGTACCCTTGCGCCCATGAGGGCACGTGTTCGCCGGGCGCCGCCAGGCCGCGCCCGCAAGACCGGGGGCTGCGCCCTGGCCGCAGTCAGCGGCGGGGAAGGCGAGGCCGAATTGCGCCTTGTCGCCGGAAACCTGGACGGGCTTGACCCGGCGGTGGCCTTCGGCCTTTTCAGGGTCAGCAACTTCGAAAAAGTCATTGTAGATTTGAGCGACGGGAAGCACCCGCTGATCTTGAGCCCGGAAGCGGTTGCCGGACTGCGGACCGCGGGCAGAGATTCAAAGCTGCTGGGCGGCGAGGGCAAGGCCGCGCTTTTTGTGATCGGCGGCGGGAACACCGTGCATTTTACCGGCGAGGGCTGGAGCAAAACCGGCCATAGCGACGGTTTTGACGTGTACGTCAATGACCTGACCCGTGATGTCGTGCATGTGCAGAAAGAGCTGCCGGTGACGGGAGTTGCGGATTGACGCGCTCAGTGCCCGCCCTGGGTGAGAATCAGCTCCACCTCGTCCACGGACAGGTTCGTGGCTTTGGCCAGTTGCGCCGGGCTTCTGCCCTGGCGTGAGCCGGTCAGGATCAGCTCGCGCAGAAACTGCGGCGAACGGCTGACGTTTTCCGCCTGCTCCAACAGTTTGCGCAGCGTTTCCGCCCGCTCTTCCAGTTTTTGATCAAGGCTGCGCAGCTCTTGCTGGCGCTCGGCAAAGCTGGCGATCAGGTCCTTTTCCAGTTCCGCGTTTTGATGCAGGTTCTGCAACAGGCTGTTCTGCCCGCTTTGCAGCTTGACCAAAAGATGTTCCGAACGGCGCAGCCGTGCGAAAAATACCAGCAACAAAATGAGCAGGGCCAGTTCGGATATGCTGATGACCGCCAAAAGCCACAAAGAAATCTGCATGTTACACCTTGATGTTCACGATATTTCCGGCCCAGGGTGTGGGGGTGTTTTCCGCATCCGGCCCTTCCGCCTGCGTTTCGCCGGCGTTTTTTTTGCCGCGCCGCCTGCCCGCGCCGTGCCGTTGCCGGTCACGTTCGCGCTCGCGTAATTTGATCTTTCGCGCCCCTTCCGCATCATCCGTTTTGGGCACTGTGGAGTTTTGCTGGCGCAAGGCTTCGGGCGCGGCCTGCTGGGCGGCCTGTTTCACCACTTCCGGATGGGCCTGGGCCTCTTGCGCGATGCGTTCGGTCAGATTGGCCTGCACCAGTTGTGTGATGGCGACGTTGGTTTGGCTCATTATAGCCTCCCTGTCACTTAATCAGATACTCCTCAATGTAAATATCTTCGACCTTGCCGCTGGCCACGTGTTCGTTGACCACGGTCATCAGTTCCTGCTTCAGCTTGCGCGTTCCGGCTTCAGTGGTCAGCGGAGTCAGCGGCAGGTTGCGCAAATAGTAAAAAAAGGCGTCGCGCAACGTAATCTTTTTCTGCTGCATTTCCGCATACAGCGTGGGGTTGTCCGTGGGAATGGCGAAACGGCAGATCAGAAACCGCGTCGCCCCTTCGGAATCTTTTTGCTCCACCCAGAAGGGGTCCCAGCGCAACGTATATTGCGACACCGGAGCGGCGGGCAAAGGTTTGGGCGCATCGTCCACCACGATTTTTCGCGGTTCCGGCGCGGGCGGGGGCTTGGGCGCGCCCGAAAGAAAGACGTTGACGCCGATGCCCGCGGCAAGCAGCAAAACAAAGCTCGCACCCGCGATGGCCAGGCGTTTTTTGTTGGACAGCAGGCGTTCTTTAAGGAGCTGTAAACGGCTTTTCTTGGCCGGCAGCTCCAAAGACACATTCTGGGGGTTTTCTTCCGCTTCCGGCTCTTTTTCCGGTTCCGGCTCAGGTTCTTCGTTCAGAAACGGCGCATCGTCAAGGTCCAGCTCAACCTTCTGCGCGATTTTCGCGGCAGCGGCATCAGCGCCGGAATCAGCCGGGGACTGACCGGCGGCGTCGGAAGGGGTCTGGGCCATATGCTGCCTTCTCACTCACCGCGGGGGCATCCGTCAGGGAAAGATCTTGTCGATCTTCTGCTTCATCACGTCAGCGGTGAAGGGCTTGACGATATAGTTGGAGACTTTCGCCTGCACCGCTTCGATGATGTTTTCCTGTTGCGCTTCAGCGGTAACCATCAGGAAAGGCATGTCGGCGAATTCTTCGCTGGCGCGCACTTTGCGCAAGAGCTCGATGCCGGTCATCTGGGGCATGTTCCAGTCGGAGATAATGAATTCTATTTTGTCTTTATTGAGAACGTCCCATGCGGTCGTGCCGTCGTCGGCTTCCACAACGTTGTTGAAGCCGAGTTGGCGCAGGATGTTTTTGATGATCCGGCGCATGGTGGAAAAATCATCCACCACCAGCACCCGCATGTTGGGATTGTAAGCCATGAATATGCTCCTCTCTAGTTACATCACATAATTGCCGTATGCGCTTGTAAATTCCCGCCGCAGCCGGGTCAAGGCCTGCGAATGCAATTGCGAGACACGGCCTTCTGTTATGCCCATGACTTCGGCGGTTTCACGCATATTCAATTCATCTGTATAATACAATGATAGTACCAACTTTTCCCTATCTGTCAATTGATCAATCAATGAGGCTACGCGCTCAAGGGTTTCCTGTTCCGCCGTCTGCGCGTACGGCTCGCCGTCGTTGCCCGCGGTATCGGAAGCGAACGTTTCCTGAATGGCGTCGAGTGAAAGGCACAATTGGCTTTGCAGGGCTTCAAGCCCTTCGCGTACTTCTTTGGGGGCAAGGCCGGTGGCTTGTGAAAGGGCCTCTTCCGACGTGCCCGCCCCTTCGTTTTCCAGCCGCTGAATGGCTTCGTCCAGAACGCGCACGCGCTGACGAAGCGAGCGGGGCAGCCAATCCATGCCGCGAAGTTCGTCCAGCATGGCGCCGCGAATACGGTTTTCCGCATAGGTGTCGAATTTGACGCCCACGTCGGGGCGGAACTTGCCGAAGGCTTCCATCAGGCCCAGCGTGCCGGCGCTGATGAGCTCAGAGAGTTCCACGTTTTTCGGCAGCCGGGATTTCAGGCGCAGGGCCAGATACTTCACCTTGGGGGCGAAGTGCCGTGCGATGGCTTCCTGCTCCGCGTGCGCGAAATCCTTCCAGGCTGTCTTGCCGGAATCGAGATCGTCCCACGGGCCGGTAGCGCGGTTTGCCGCGCTACTGCCTGAAGAGGAGGCGTTTCCAGAAGAACTTGATGTTTCCATCGAGGCTGGCCGGAACATCCCAGGTTTGAATGGTTGCCGCCACATTCTGCACGGCTTTGCCCGCCGGCGAATCCGGCGCAGTGATGCAGAAAGGCGTTTGTTGTATCACGCTTGCCCGCACGGCCGGATCGCGAGGGATAAGGCCGAGATAATCCAGCGACACGCCGGTCAAAAAGCGGTCACACGTTTTATAGAGTCGGGTATACACTTCTTTTGCAGATTTTTCATCCTGCGCCATGTTGACCAGAATTTTGAAGTGGTCAACCCCGTGATTGCCCCGCAAAACCTTGATCAGCGCGTATGCGTCGGTCAGCGAAGTGGGCTCGGGCGTCAGCAGCACGATGCGCTGCTGGGCGGCCAGATTGAAGTAAATCACGTTGTCGTTGATGCCCGCACCGGTATCGACGATAAGATAATCGACCTCTTCTTCCAGAGCGTCCATCGATTCCAGAAGTTCCAGCTTCTGCCCGGTCGAAAGGGCCAGCATCTCGCTTACCCCGGACGCCGCGGGCAGGATTTTGAAGCCGTATTCGGTGGTGTAGAGGATTTTGTCGAGAGTCGCATCCTCGTGGAACAAATGGAAAATGTTGTATTTCGGAGTAATGCCCATAATGACGTCAACGTTGGCCAGGCCCAGGTCCGCATCCAGCAGAATGACCCGCTTTTTGGCCTTGGCAAGAGCGCAGGCCATATTGACGGCCATGTTGGTTTTACCCACGCCCCCCTTGCCGGAGGTGATGGAAAAAACAAGAGGCATTTTAGTGTTCATGCGGTGTACTCCTCTACAAAACCGTCACAGAGCGGTATCGGGCAATTCCCGTTTAAACAGCAGCCGCCAGAGGGCCGCATCGGTGGCGGGCAGCAAGGTGCCGCGCAGACCCGGCCCGAATGAAAGGGCGGATACGGGCAGGCGGATCGCCATGCTGACGTTGACCAGGGTGCCGTATTTTTCAGTTTCGTCAAGTTTGGCCCAAATGATGCTGCCCTCGCGCGGGGCATCTCCGCTTTTAGGCCAATAGCGGGCAAGGTTCGCGTGCATCTGGACCGGGTCCAGGTGCGGGTTCAGCACCAGGTGCAGCACGTTTGCCGCATCCGTCATGCCCAGCCTTGCCAGGGTTTCGTTCATGTCCTTGCCGCGCGGCAGGGCGGGCAGGTCCACAAGCAGGGTATCGGCCTTGCGGGAACGCGCTTCCGCCTGTACGGAGGCGAACTCCACGGCGTTTTCCACTTCGCGGTATTCCAGGTCGGAAAGTTCCGCGTAATTTTTGAGCAGCAACCTGCCGCCGCCGCGTTCGGCATCGGCGTTGACCAGCCAGGTCTTACGTTTAGGCTGTGTTTTGCGCAACCAGAGCGCCATGCGTATGGCGGCCGTGGTTTTTCCCGCGCCGTAAGGTCCGGCGATCAAGTGCACTTTTTGCGGCCAGATGTCGGCGTTCCAGGCCCGCACGGAAACCAGGCGGCTCAGCGGCGAGAGGATGGAAGCGCCCGGTTCCGCCTGCAACTGGCTTGTCAGTTCAAGCAGCACGGCGTCATCCACGCCTTCGCGTTCCAGAAATTCCACGGCCAGGCGCTGGCGCGGGCTCAATTTGTCCAACTGCAGGCCGGGTTTCATCAGCGCCAGCAAGTGGCTTTTTATGCTGGACCACTCTTCATGCCACATCTTCCAGCCCTGGGGCATGCCCTGAAGGGGCGCGTCGCCGCGCGGGGCGCCGTCGTTGCTGCCGAGGCCGCCTTGAGCCCGGTCCACCGCGGCGGTCATCACCACTTTTTTCTTGCCGTTTTCTTTGACCTCGCGGGTCTCCAGAATAACGGCATCAGGGCCTAGGTCGGCCTTGATGCCCGCAAGCAATGCGGTGGTTGATGTACCGGAATATGTTTTTACCTGCATTCTTCCACTCTTATTCTATCCCTGCCGTGCCGACGGAGCTGAGCCGTATGTCGGACGGAATTTCAGCCTGGGAAATAACCGGCACATTGGGCAAAAAGCGCATGACCAACTGGGCCAGGTGCGGCCTGGTTACCGGAGAGGTCAGCACCACAGGCTGCCCGTCGGTGCCAACCGCGTCTTCGACCGCTTTGTTGATGCGCTGCATCAGCCGCTGGGCGGTGCCGGGATTCATCGCGAGATACGCGCCGCCATCGGTTTGGCGCACGGATTCCTGCAGCGTTTGTTCCGCTTTGGGGTCCAGTGTGATCACGGGCAACGTGCCCTGTGAATCCATGTAGGGCTTTACGATGCTGCGCGCAAGTCTTTCCCGCACGTATTCGGTCAGCATTTCGGGATTTTTTACCACCGGACCGTTGTCCGCCAGGGTTTCCACGATAGTGAGAAGATCGCGGATAGAGACGTTCTCTTTGAGCAGGTTTTGCAAAACACGCTGCACAACGCCGAGTGGCAGCACGCCGGGCACCAGTTCTTCCACGGCCTTGGGCGCCGTTTTGCCCAGGTTGTCGAGCAGGACCTGCACTTCCTGGCGGCCCAGGAAATCGCCCAGGTGCCGCTTGAAGACTTCCGTCAGGTGCGTGGCGATGACCGTCGCCGGGTCGACCACGGTATAGCCGGCCAGCATGGCTTCTTCTTTCTGCGCTTCGGGTATCCACAGCGCGGGCAGGTTGAAAGCCGGTTCGCGCGTTTCCACGCCGCGAATGCGGTGCTTGACGTTGCCGGGGTCCATGGCCAGAAAATGGTCGATAAGAATTTCCGCGCTGGCCACTTCGTTGCCCTTGATAAGCAGAGCGTACTGGCCGGGCTTGAGCTGCAAATTGTCGCGCAGGTGCAGAGAGGGGATGACCACGCCCGTGTCGAGCGCGAACTGGCGGCGAATGGAGCGGATGCGCGAAAGTAGGTTGCCGTTCTGGTCTTCGTCCACCAGGGGGATCAGGCCGTAGCCCACTTCCAGTTCCAGCGTGTCGAGGGGCAGAAGGGCCGCCACTTCTTCGGGGGTGTCATAGGCGCCTTCGCCTTTGCTTCCCTTGGCCGCGGGCACGCCGCCCTTGCCGGAGGCCGCGCCTTTGGCCCCGGCCTGCGCGCCTTTGACCGCGCCGGGGGCGTCGGTATCAAGGCCGCTTTTGCCCACTGCATAGGCCACGAGGCCGAGCAGGGCCGCAAAGGTCAGGAAGGGGAACGTGGGCATGCCGGGCACCAGGGCGAAAATCAGCAGCACGCCGGAGACCAGCTTCAGCGCGCGGCTGTTGTTGGTCAACTGGCCGATGAATTCTTCGCCCATCTTCGCTTCAGAGGCCGCGCGCGACACGATGATGCCCGCCGCCGTGGAGGTGATGATCGAAGGAATGGTGGCCACCAGACCGTCGCCGATGGTCAGCAAGGTGTAAGTGTGCAGAGCCGCTTCCCAGGTCATGCCCTTTTGCAGCGCGCCCAGCAGAATGCCGCCCACGATGTTGATGAGCAGAATGAACATGCCGGCGTTCACGTCGCCTTGCACGAACTTGCCCGCGCCGTCCATGGCGCCGTAAAAGTCGGCTTCCTTGCGGATGGTGGTTCTGCGTTTGGTGGCTTCCGCCTCGTCGATAAGGCCCGCGTTCAGGTCGGCTTCAATGGCCATCTGTTTGCCGGGCATGGCGTCCAGGGTGAAGCGGGCGGCCACTTCCGCGATGCGGGTCGTGCCCGCGGTGATGACCACCTTGTTCAGGATGAACAGAATCATGAACACGACGGCGCCGATGATATAGCTGCCGCCGACGACGAATTCGCCGAAACTTTGAATGACCGAACCCGCCGCGTCCGTGCCTTTGTCGCCGTGCAGCAGAATGAGGCGGGTGGAGGCCACGTTCAGCGCAAGGCGCAGCAGCGTTGAAACCAGCAGCAGGGAGGGAAAGATGGAAAATTCAAGCGGCGAGAGCATGAACATGGACGTGATCAGAATGACGAGCGAAAGCGAGATGGAAAAGCTGAGCATCAGGTCCAGCAAAAAGGTGGGCATGGGCACCATCATCACAAAGAGGATGACCACGACGCCCCCGGCAAGGAGGATGTCGCCCTGTTTGGCGAATCGCTGGTAGTCTATGTTGGGCATGGTAGCGCTCATACTGCTCGTCCTTCTCAGTCAAAACTTTGGTCAAAACGCTGAACTATTCCGGGCCGGGCCGCTGCCCGGTCATTTTTTTGGCATCCCGATCGTCTGGTTCTGCTGCTTGCGCGGCCTGGCTTTCCAGATCTGCGCAAGCACGGCGGCCACCGCCTGGTACAGGTCCTCGGGTATCATATCGCCGACATCAACCTGCTTATACAAAGCCCGTGCCAGAGGCACGTTTTCGCGGATGGGCATATTGTTTTCCCGCGCAACTTCCTTAATTTTTTCAGCTATTCTGTCCGCGCCCATAGCCACGACCACCGGGGCCGGGGCTTCCATCGTGTTGTAGCGCAGCGCCACCGCGATGTGCGTGGGGTTGGTGATGACCACATCCGCTTTGGGCACTTCCTGCATCATGCGCCGGGCCGACATCTGCATCATCTTCTGGCGCATCTTGTTTTTGACGGCCGGGTCGCCTTCCATCTGCTTGCGTTCGTCTTTGACTTCGGACTTGGTCATCTTCAGGTTTTCGTTGTACTGCCAGCGGGTATAAAAGAAGTCGACCACCGCCAGCAGCACCATGGGCACCAGAGCGTACAGGGTCATTTTGTAGCCGATTTTGAGCATGTAACCGGCCACGGTGGTGGCGTCGGCGTAATACAGAGTGCTGAACTTGGGAATTTCAGCCTTGATGATCACCCAGGGCGCAACACCGATGCACACGGCCTGCAACAGGCTTTTCACCAGCCGCACCCAGGTGTCCATGGAAAAGAACATCCGCTTGAGGCCGTTGACGGGGTTGAATTTTTCAAATTTGGGGGTGAAGACTTCGGTGGTCCAGAGCTTGCCCACCTGCACCCGCAGCACGATATAAACCGATGCGCCGATAAACAGAAGGATGGGCAGGATCATGACGGCCAGTTTCGCCGCCAGCATGATGCCCATGGCGTTGATGTCGCCCGTGGTCGGCTTGAAGGTCAAAATGGCGCTGCTCAAAAAGTGGCGCAAAAGCCCCGACATCTCTTTGCCGATGAACTCGAGCCAAAAAAGAAGGCCCAGTACGCCGACAAGAATGGTCAGCGTTTTGGTCACTTCTTGCGACTTGTGGACGTTACCCTTGTCGCGGGCCTTTTTTATTCGTTTTGGGGTTGCCTCTTCTGTTCTGCTGGGGTCTTTCTGCGCCACGGCGGGCTCCTTATTGTCCCGGCGACGCCAGGATTAAAAGGTGCCGGAACATGGGCCGCAGATCCATGATCGTGTCTTCCATGGTTTGCGAAAGCAGCACGAAGATGATGCCCATGAAAAAGAAGCCGACGGCGATTTTAATGGGCATGCCGATCATCAGAAGGTTCATTTGCGGCGCGGCCCGGGCCATGAGGGCAAGGGCCAGCTCGATCAGAAAGAGAGAGGCCAGCACGGGCGCGGCCACTTTTACCGCCAGCACGAACATGCGGGCGGAAAGTTCGATGAGGTCGGTCATCAGCGGCGGCCTGAAAAAAATGCCGCCCGGCGGAATCAGCTGAAATGTGGCCGTCAGCGCTTGCAGCAGGTACAAATGCCCGTTCAGCGTCAAAAAGCACAGCAAGGCCACCATATAGAGCAGGTGCGAGGTGATGCCGATCTGGGCGCCTGAAGTGGGGTCAACGGCGTTGACCATGGTAAAGCCCATCTGAAAGCCCAGCATTTGTCCGCCGGTCTGAATGCCCGCGAAAATGAAGTGCACGGAAAGCCCGAGCATCATGCCCAGCGCCAGTTCCCCAAGAATCATCAGGGCCAGGCTGAAAGGGTGGGCGGGAAAAAGAGCGCCGTCAAACGACAAATGCGGCCAGACCGCCATGGTCAAAACGATGCACAGTGCGCCCTTGACCGAAACCGGCGCATTGTCGCCGCCGTAAAAAGGCAGCAGAAACACCACCAGGCTGATGCGGAAAAGCGTCAGCAAAAAACTGGTGATGGCCGGGGCGTTCAGGGTGAATATGGCTTCCATGCGCGTGGAGTAAGCAAGATACGTTCCGTTTGTGTTTTAGTAATAAATTTAGTGTATTATTTGAAGATAGTATTTTTTCTTCGCCAAGATTTTGGCTGCCGGCCAGGGTGAAGGGCGGCAGGGGCGGGACGCGCTCTTGCTGGCGGCTTCGCTTTGGCATACAAAACCAGTTGGTTGATTGATGACCAACTGTGGGACTATACCATCGCTAAAGGATTGAGCCATGAGCGGAAAACTGCTGTACAGAGGAAAGACCAAAGACGTGTATGAAGACGGGCCGGAAACGGTGCGCCTGGTGTTCACCGACCGGGTGACGGAAAATTTGCAGGGTGAAGTGGACCCCGGCGGCAACCAGGTCAGCGAAAAACTGCTGCCCGGCACGGGCCTGGCCTGCCTGACCATGACGGCCGTCGCCTTTGCGGAACTGGCCAAACAAGGCTTTCCCACGCACATGGTTTCATACGACACGGCAAGTTGCAGCATGATCGTGCGCAAGGCCAAAACCCTGGGTTCCGGCCTGGAGTGGGTGGCCCGCTGGGTGGGCACGGGCAGCTTTGTCCGCCGCTTCAAGAACGTTCCCGGCGTAAGTGACGGCATGCGGTTTTCTTCGCTGGTCACGGAAATCACCATTAAAGATGACGCCGGCCAGGACCCCATGATCGATCCCAGCGCCGTGGTGGCGCTGGGCATTCTTTCACAGGCGGAAATGGACGGCCTGTCGGATATGAACCGCAAGACCATGCAGGCCATTCATGCGCTATTTAAGGCCAAGGGCTTGGATTTGTGGGATATCAAGATTGAATGGGGCCGTGACGCCACGACGGGCAAGCTGATGCTGATTGACGAAGTTTCAGCCAACGGCTGCCGGGCTTTTGATGCCGCAACCGGCAAAAAGGTGGCCGGCGCGGAGTTGTCGAAACGCTTTGCGTAAGCATCCCGGAGAGGGCGCTGCTTTCTCCGGGCCTCTCTCGGCAGGGGACAGGTCGCCTGCACCCGCAACATAAAAAAATCCGCGTCGCGCGGATTTTTTTATGTTGCGGTTCGGTTTGTGCGGTCATGTGACCACTCCTTTAGGGTCGAAAAAGCAGAATTCCTTAAAGCTGCGGGCGGTGGCGAACCTGCCCGGAAGCGTGACGCCGAGGTTCTCGCGTATCAGGGCGACCACTTCAAGGTAGGCGTCCAGATTGATGCCTGTGGCGACGCCCATGCGGTGCAGCATGTTCACGGTGTCTTCTGTTGAGGTGTTGCCCGCCGCGCCCGGCGCGAAGGGGCAGCCGCCAAGCCCGCCGGCGGCGGTTTCAAACCCGGCGATGCCTTCTTCCAGCGCGGCGGCCATGTTGGCTATGCCCATGCCGTGCGTGTCGTGCATATGCAACCGTAGCGGCAGATTGGGAAACTCTTTGCGCACCGCGCGCAGAACGCTGCGCACCTGCAGGGGGTTGGCGACCCCGATGGTGTCGGCCAGAGTTACGGATTTGACTCCGCGTTCAAGGGCCTGGCGGATGATGCCGATGCTGACGGCGGTCGGCACCGGCCCGCTGAAGGGGCAGCCGAAGGTTGTTGCCACCGCCAGGTGGATTTTTAGACCCGGCAGCGCTTCGCTGATTGCCTGAAGGTCCGCCAGCGATTCTTCGTGGGTGCGGCGTATGTTGGCTTCGTTATGGGCTTTGCTGGCGGAAATGACGTAGTTGATGGTCTTGGCGCCCGCTTCGGCCGCGTTTTGCGCGCCGCGCAGGTTGGGGGCCAGCACGCTGCAATCCACGTCCGGGTGCTTTTCAAACATATATTTGGTCAGTTCCGCCGCGTCGGCCATTTGCGGCACGGCCTTGGGGCTGACGAACGAGCTGATTTCCAGGGAGGAAACCCCGGCCTTGATCAGGCCGTCGATAACCTTGATTTTAAATTCCGTGGGAATCCAGTCTTTGATGATCTGAAACCCGTCGCGCGTCGTCACGTCGACGATCTGCGCCTTTTGGGGCATTTTGCTTGTGCAGCTCATACTCTCTCCATTAGCTGATTATCGAAAGCAAAGATGCACATGTTTTCCGTTTTCCGCAATGGCTCCACCGGTGTCGCGCGGGGCGGAAAGAAATATTTGCTGCGAAGCGCCCCGTTTCCATATAGGATACACAAGGCCGCGCATGGCGCGGGCATATTTCATGGAGGGTACGAATGGACTTTTTACCGATCAAAAGGGCGCTGTTAAGCGTTACTGACAAGAGCGGCCTGGCGGATTTCGCGAAAACGCTCGTTGACGGCGGAGCCACGCTGGTTTCTACCGGCGGCACCTTCAAAGCCCTGAAAGACGCGGGCCTGCCCGTGACCCAGGTCAGCGAAGTCACAGGCTTTCCGGAAATCATGGACGGCCGGGTCAAGACCCTGCACCCGCGTATTCACGGCGGCATCCTGGCGGACAAGGACAACCCTGCGCACCTGGCCGCGTTGAAAGAGCACGGCATCGAAACCTTCGACCTGATCTGCGTCAACCTCTATAATTTCGCCGACGCGGTGAACAAAGGCCTTGCCCCGAAGCAGGCCATAGAAGAAATCGACATCGGCGGCCCCTGCATGCTGCGCGCGGCGGCCAAAAACTTCCACTCCATGCTGGTGGTGCCGCACGTCAAATTCTATCCGGAAATCCTCGGCGAGCTGCAAAAGAACGGCGGCCGCGCGCCGCTGGCCCTGCGGCAGAAGATGGCGGCCGCCACCTTTGCCGCAACTTCCGCGTATGACCGCATGATTTCAGATTACCTGGCGAAATAGAGGTTCACCATCGCAAAGGTCACCGGCAACACCCAGGGTTTGAAACCCAGTGAAATGAAGGCGCTCTCGCGCCTGGCCGACAGGCGGTACCCCAACAAGGGCGGGTACTCCGTTGAACAGGCGCGGGAGCTTGCCGCGCTTTCACGCCTGTTGGGGCGGCAGATCGGCCTGTTGATCGACCGCCAGGGCCGCCCGGAAATGGTGCTGGTGGGCGAGATGAGCGCCATCTACATTCCCGAACTGCCCCGTTCGCGCCAGAGCGCCGACCGTTTGCGCGGCCTGCGCCTGTTTCACACCCACCTGACTCCCGACCCCCTGTCGCAGGAAGACTTGATGGACATGCTCTTTCTGCGTCTGGACAGCGTGGCTGTGCTCAGCGTGGACCCCTGGGGCCAGCCGCTCTCTTTTCAGCAGGCGCACCTTCTGCCTCCCAATCCGGAGAGCAAGCCCTACATGGTGCACCCCCAGGCGGCCTGGGACAGGGTGGATGTGGATTTCGCCGCCCAGGTGGAAGCGCTGGAAGAAGAGCTCGCCCGCTCCGTCGCGGGCGCAAAGGATGCCGAAGGCGCCGGCGACAGGGCTCTTTTGGTCAGCGTGGGCTCCGTCAGCAGGGCAGCGCTGGAATCGGGCCTGGCGGAACTGGCGGAACTCGCCCGCACCGCCGGGTTGACGGTTGCGGGCAGCGTGTTGCAGCGGGTGCACGCCGTAAACCCCAGGCTGATCATGGGCAAGGGCAAGCTGGCGGAGCTTGAGGTGCAGGCTCTGCAAGGCAATGCGGGGTTGATAGTCTTTGACGGCGAGTTGTCGCCCGCGCAACTGCGCAACCTGGCGGACGCCACGGAACGCAAGGTGCTGGACCGCACCCAGCTTATTCTCGATATTTTTGCCCAGCGGGCCAGCAGCCGGGCCGGGCGCTTGCAGGTGGAGCTGGCTCAGTTGCAGTATATGCTGCCGCGTCTGGTGGGCCGCAACAAAGCCCTTTCGCGCCTGATGGGCGGCATCGGCGGGCGCGGCCCCGGCGAAACCAAGCTGGAGATGGAACGCCGCCGCATCAGCGACCGCATCGCCCGGCTGAAAGACCAGCTTAAAACCCTGCGCCGCCAGCGCACGCAAATGCGTTCGCGGCGCGAGAAGGGCGGGGTGCCCATCGCGTCTCTTGTGGGCTACACCAACGCGGGGAAATCCACCCTGCTTAACGCCCTGACCGGTTCCAGCGTTTTGGCCGAAAACAAGCTTTTCGCCACCCTTGACCCCACCACCCGACGGCTGCGCTTTCCTGAAGAGCGCGAGCTGATTCTGACCGACACCGTGGGCTTTATCCGCTCCTTGCCCAAAGAGCTGGTGGAAGCGTTCCGCGCCACCCTGGAAGAACTGGAGGAAGCGGACCTCTTGCTGCACGTGGCCGACGCCAGCCACCCGGAACTGGATATGCAGCTCACCGCCGTTGAGGGCATCCTTGAAAGCCTGAACCTGCATGAAGCGCCGCGCCTGTTGGTGCTGAACAAGGCGGACATGCTCGATGATGCGACGCGCGAAATTCTGCAACTGCGCCACCCGGAGGCGATTTTCGTTTCCGCGCAGAACCGCGAAGGCCTGGACGCGCTCAGCGCCGCTGTGGTCTCGCGTATCGACTGGGCGTCTGACGATTATTCCCGCGCCGAGTGACAAGCCCTTCGCATACGGGTATTAGGGGCGTATGAGTCTGCTCGCCATCCTTGCCCGCAACTGCGGCGTTCACATTCACCCCAATGTCGGGGGCCGGGAGATCCTAAAATATATCGGCCCCGGCCTGTTGGTCACCGTGGGTTTCATCGACCCGGGCAACTGGGCGGCCAACCTGGCCGCCGGGGCTGAATTCGGCTACAATCTGCTGTGGATGGTCACGCTCTCGACCATCATGCTCATCGTCTTGCAGCATAACGCGGCGCATTTGGGCATAGCCACGGGCGAATGCCTGGCGGAGGCCATGACCCGCTTTTTGCCGCGCCGCGTTTCCGTGCCGGTTCTGCTCTCCGCCCTGGGCGCATCCGCCATGACCAGCATGGCGGAGATTTTGGGCGGGGCCATTGCGCTGCGCATGCTTTTCGGCCTGCCCATTCCCCTGGGCGCGACCCTGGTGACCGCGCTGACGGCCTTTTTGCTGCTGACCAATTCCTATAAAAAGATAGAGCGTTGGATCATCGGGTTCGTCTCGCTCATCGGGCTGTCGTTTCTCTATGAGCTGACCCTGGTCCAGGTGGGCTGGGCCGATGCGGCAAAGGGCTGGGTGAGCCCGGCTTTTCCCGAAAACTCCATGCTGGTGGTCATGAGCGTTTTGGGCGCGGTGGTCATGCCCCACAACCTTTTTCTGCATTCCGAGATCATTCAGAGCAGGCAGTGGAACCTGGAGGATGAGGCGGTCATAACCCGCCAGCTTGATTACGAGTTTCTGGATACGCTCTTGTCCATGATCATCGGCTGGGGCATCAACAGCGCCATGATTTTGCTGGCGGCCGCCACGTTCTGGAAAGCGGGCCTGGCGGTGAATGAGCTGGAACAGGCGGCGGCGCTCTTGCGCCCCCTGCTGGGGGGCAAAGCGGCGGTTATTTTCGCGGTGGCTTTGCTGTTGGCTGGGGTGGCCTCTTCCGTCACTTCCGGCATGGCCGGGGGCATTATGAGCGCGGGCATGTTTTGCGAGTGCTACAATATTCGCGACAACCACAGCAAACTGGGGGTCGTTTTTTCGCTGGCCGCCGGCCTTATCGTCATCTGGTGCGTCAGCGATCCCTTCAAGGGCCTCTTGGTTTCGCAAATGATACTTTCCATCCAGTTGCCCGTGACCATGATCGCGCAGGTCTATCTGACCTCGTCGCCCAAGATCATGGGCAAATACGCCAACGGCCCGTTTACCAAGGCCTTGCTCATTTTTTTGACCGCTGTGGTCACGGCGCTCAATCTGATGCTTTTCGCCAGCGTTTTTTTCTGACATAGTGCATACGAAGAACTACGGAGGAAACCATGGCTGACGAAATCGCCCCCGCCCGAAAACTCGGCAAGGTCCGCTTCCTGTTTTTTGTCGCCGGGCTGTATGACCTGGCCCTTGGCGCGCTGCTGCTCTATATGGCCCCGGCCGTGTTCGCCTTTGCCAAGACGCCCATGCCGGTGCTGCCGTACGTTCACTTTCCGGCGGCGCTGCTGATCGTTTTCGGCCTGCTGTTCTGGCACGTCATGTTCCGCCCCGACCTCGGCCGCGTGCTCATCCCCTACGGCATTTTGCTGAAGCTGGCGGTGTGCGCCACCGCAGGTTGGTACTGGTTCAAAGGCCCGCTGACCTGGGTCTGGCTGGTCCCCGCCGTGGTCGCGCTGGTTTTTCTGGTGCTTTTCCTCTGGGCTTTTTGTAAGTGCCCCGGGGAAGATGACTTATAGGCGCGAATCATCTTTTTGCTACCCGCCTTTGCTGCGAAAGCCCCATGTGAAGGTCATGTATGCCCATATACATTCCCTCCGCATGGGGCTTTCGCGCCTCGGCGGAAAGCAAAAAATCCTGATTTTCCGTGCGCTGGTTGAGCCCGTATCCTTAACGTCAGTTTTCTGTTTTTTACCCTGTCGGAACGGCGGCGCTTTTCATGGAAAAGCCCGCCGTTTCTGGTCTGGCAAGCCTCTTGCATATCCTGAGCAACGATGACGTAAACGCGGCGCGCCGCGAGGATACCAAGGAGGCTAACTATGTTTTTTCTGCTCAGCGGCAATGATAAAAAGAAGAAGGCACCGGCCCGCAAAATGGAGAATCTCGACAAGGTCAAAGAACTGTTTTTGACCGGGCGTTTCCCCGTGGCCACCACCAGCAACCTGGATGATGAGCGCAAAATCGGCAAAATTCTCGGGCTGGTGGTCTCACGCGGCTATGATTCTGAAGATGCCTTTTACGACATGGCCGCCAGGGCGGTGAACAAGGGCGCTCAAGCCATTATCGGCTATCAGGAAAGCGTGGCCTTTCATCCTGACGGCAGCAAATTTTTCACTTGCTACGGCACCGCCGTGCAGTTCGATTCAATGAAGTCGGCCCCGCTGGCCTTACGGGCCGTGTAAGCTGTATCAGGTTTAGATTTTGGTTCGCGCCGTTCGGCGCGGGCGGCACATCCGGCGGCGCCCTGGGGAGGGCGCCGCCGCTGCCGCGCGTTTTCAAGTCTACCCTCTGCGCCCTGCCTGCGGAGCTGGCTGCTCGCCTGCACTCGACGTGAAGCTTTCTTGACTTCGGGCTAAGTCCTGGCTAAGTCTATATCAGGATATGGAGGTAGAACATGGCAACGACCATAGTGCCCATGCATCAGGCGAAAAGTTCCCTTTCTCAACTGGTCAAACGCGCCGCCAGTGGGGAAACCATTTTTATCGGCAGCTATGGCCGGGCGGAAGCCGTGCTTACTTCGGCCGCCAGCGCCAGGCCGAAAAAACGCCTTGGCCTCTTGGAAGGCAAGCTGATTGTTCCTGACGACTTTGACGCTCCGCTGCCGCCGGAAATTATCGCCGCTTTTGAGGGAGACCTGCAATGAGGCTGCTTCTGGACACGAATGCGCTGCTTTGGGCGCTGTCAAATTCGCCGCGCATTGAGCCGGTGAGGGAACTCCTGCTCGCCGACGAGAACGAAGTTTTTGTGAGTACCGTATCCTGGTGGGAAATCGCCATCAAAACGCGCATCGGCAAGCTGGAGGCCAGTTTGCCGGAGCTTCGCGCTGCCGCGCAGGAAAGCGGCTTCGCGGAACTGCCTCTTCTCGGCTCACATGCGGAAATGCTGGCGACAATCCCCAGGCATCACAATGACCCTTTTGACCATATGCTGGTGGCCCAGGCCATGGCCGAACCCATGCGGTTGATTACCGGCGATGGAGTGCTCGCCAAGTACACGCCGCTGATCGTGCATATTTGAAACCCGTTACACCTTCTGGGGATGCAACGGGTTTTGCCCGTAGCCCGGTTACGACATAGCTTCAATGGCCAGCGTCAGAAATTCGTCCAGCGAAAGTCCGGCTTTTTCGCATTCGCGGATGTTATCCCGGTTGACGTTGGCGGCAAAGGCCTTGTCCTTCATCTTCTTTTTCAGGCTGGAGGCCTGCATGCCTTCCATGCCCGTGGGGCGCACCAGGGCGGCTGCCGTGACCAGGCCGGTGACGGTTTCCGCGCAGCGCAGGGCATAATCCAGACGGCTTTGGGGCTGCATGCCGGTGTATTCGCTGTTGTGCGCGCCGATGGCCGCCACGATTTCCGGCGGCAGTTTGCCTTGCAGCATTTCCACGGCAAGCAGGCCGTGGCGCGCCGGGTCGTCTTTGGTGTGCGGCCAGTCAAGGTCGTGCAACAGCCCGGCGATTCCCCACAGATTTTCGTCTTCGCCGAAACGCTTGGCCATGGCGCGCATGACGGCTTCGGAGGCCAGCGCGTGTTGCAGCGTATGCGGTTCGGGTTTTTGCTCGTTAAACAACTGTAAGGCGGCTTCTCGGTCCAGCATGATTGTCCTCCTGATGTCATTTTTCCTTTTTTTTAGCGGGGGCGGCCAGACCCAACCCTATGGAGCCGATGGCCAGCGCCGCGCCCAGATAGCCGCTGAGGCTGGTCACCCGGCCGCAAAGCAGAATATCCCAGATAAAGGCCAGAGCGGGCTGCGCCAGCATGATCAGCCCCGCCCGCGATGGCGGCAGGTGGGGCAGCCCCACGGAAAGCAAAAGCCAGCCGAAGGTCTGGCAGATGATGCCCAGCGCGGCCAGAACAGCGGCGGTGCGCAAATCAGGTATGGCGAAAGAAACGCCTTTGCCCAGGCAGAAAATACCGATACTCAGGGCGGAAAACAGCGATACCCAAGCCATGTTGGGCACCGGAGAGAGGCGCGCGGTTTCCATCTGCGATTTGCGTAATGAAAGAATGTACGCTGCGTAGAACGTGGCGGAAACAAGGCCGAAGATCACCCCGGCCACCATCTGGGGCGGAAGGTTCTTGACGCTGATGTCCAGCAGCAGCCACAGGCCGAAAAGAGCCAGGGGCATGGCGGCCTTGTGCCGCCACGAAAGGGTTTCGCCCAGAAAGAACGCGCCGTGCAAAGCTAGGAAAAACACCTGAAAGTTGCCGACGATGGTGGCCAGCCCCGGCCCCAGGCGCACTATGGATTCGTGCCAGGCCAGCAAGTCGCTGCTGAACAAAACGCTCGCCAGCACGAGCAGCCGCAACATGCTTTTGGAAGGGGCCAGGCGTTCACGCCGTAACACAGCCACCGCAAACAGGGCGACCGTGCCGAAAGTCAGGCGATAAAAGGCCACCATGCTGGGATCAATGGGCGCGTCCTGAACGAAAAGCGCCGCAAAGCTGATGCAAAAGGCCCCGGCAAAGACCGCCAGGTGCCCCTTGCGCGAAGGAGTCATCATAGGCCGGGCCAGAACTCCAGCTTTGGCGCGGCGTCGATCTCGCCGCCCTTGGCCAGCATGTCGTAAAACAGGCGCAGCCCTTGCTGCTCCACATCGCCGAGGGAATAGGAAAGCCCCTGGAAATATTCGGCCAGTTCCCGCCGGTTCAGGGGGTAGTTGGCTTCGGCGATATCAAAAATGGCTTCCATGTGGGCAAGGCCCCAGTCGCGCCCGGCGTGCAGCAGCTTCGCCGGGTCTTCGGCCAGCTCGCGCTCCGCCGCCGCGCGACGGCTGACCACCCAGACGCCAAAGGTGAAGGGCAGGTTCGTCCACTCCTGCCAGGCGGCTCCCAGGTCCCAGACATAGGGATAGGCAGGGTGCTTGCGCAAGCGTAATGCTTCGTCGCCGATGGCCAGCACGGCCTCAGGCGGGTTGGGCGTGGCGATGCGTTCCGACGCGTTGCCGGTGATGTAGGACACGGAAATTTTCAAATTCTCGCGAAACAGGATGCGCAACAGCGCGGCGGAGGTGTGCGTTTCAGCGCTGACCAATACGTTTTGGCCCGCCAGTTCGCTCACCGGGCGGCGGGAGAGCAGCAGCACGCTCATCACCGGCCCTTTGCTGCCGATGGCCAGGTCGGGCATCAGCCAGTACTTGCCGGGGCGGCGGGCATATTCCACGCAGGAGGTGGAAGCGGCCACCAGGTTGTCTTCACGCATCAGCCCATTGAGCACGGCGGGCGGGCCGTAAACCAGTTCGTACCCGTGGGATATGCGGCCCGATTCCAGCGCGTGATAGAGGGGCAAAACATTGAGGTAGCCCATGCGGCCCATACGCGGCTTCACTGTCATGGCAAAATCTCCTTTTTGCTTCAATCAACCAGCGTATAGTCCATAAGGCGCTGGCGGGGCGTGAAGCCTGCCGCCGCAATGACCCTGTGAATGGCGGCCCGGTCCATGCGAAAACAAACCCCGGCCGCCGCGACCACGTTCTCTTCGATCATCAGGGAACCGAAATCGTTGGCCCCGAAAAAGAGCGCCAACTGTGCGATTTCCGGACCCATGGTCACCCAGGAAGCCTGAATGTTGGGAATATTGTCCAGCACGATGCGTGAAAGGGCCAGCAGGCGCAGATACCCCGGCGAAGGGGTGGGGGGTATGGCGCTCATGGCGGTGTTGGTGGCCTGAAAGGTCCAGGGGATGAAGGCCGTGAAACCGCCCGTTTCGTCCTGCAACTTGCGCAGGCGGAAAAGGTGCTCCAGCCGTTCATCCACGCTTTCCTCATGGCCGAACATCATGGTGGCCGTGGTTTTCAAGCCCAGCTTGTGCGCTTCGCGCATGACGGCAAGCCAGCGATCCGCTGAACATTTGTTGGGCGAAACCGCGGTTCGCACGCTATCGGCCAGCACTTCCGCGCCGCCGCCGGGTATGGAGTGCAGCCCGGCCTTTACCAGCCGTTCGATAACTTCACGATCGGAAAGGCCCGCGCTGTCGGCAAAAAAGGCGATTTCCGGCGGCGAAAAGGCGTGGATATGGATGGAGGGGAATTCCGCCCTGATCCAGGCCAGCATGTCTTCGTAAAAGCCGAGCGGCAGACCGGGGTGGTGCCCGCCCTGCAAAAGTATCTGCGTACCGCCCAGATCGATGGTTTCACGTATTTTGTTGCCCAGTTCCTCTCGGCTCAGCACGTAGGCTTCCGGGCTGTCCGGGGCCCGGTAAAAGGCGCAGAAACGGCAGGCGCAGACGCAGGCGTTGGAATAGTTGATGTTTCTGTCCGCCACATAGGTCACGATGGGGGCGGGGTGCAGCTTCTCGCGGATGCCGTGGGCCAGCGCGGCCAGGTCGAACAGCTCCGCCTGTTCATACAGGATCTTGGCTTCGCCGAAATCTACCCGTTTGCCTTCTGCAACCGTTTTCAGAACATCCGTGACTGGCCGTTTTCCACCCTCACCCGAAACGGGTTTCAGGGAGGGGGGGACCGGGGGGGAGGACTCCAAGGGGCTTGCCCCTTGAGGGCCTCCCCCCCGATTCTCAACGTATTGAAACAGCCCATCGCGGTTGACCGGTACGAAACCGGAAGCGCGGATCATATGCTCCAGCGCGCTGCGGCTGAGGGCGGAAGACGTGGCGGAAGCCGCCCCAGCCATGCGTCCGATATGTTCTTCTTCAATGGTGCCGTCCAGATCGTCCGCGCCGAAATGGAGCGCGGCCTGGGCGGTTTTGACCCCCAGCATAACCCAATAGGCCTTGATGTGGGGGATGTTGTCCAGCATCAGGCGGCTGACGGCGATGGTGCGCAGACGGTCCAGGGCGGTTTCAGGCCCGGCCGGGGCGCAGCCGTTCATGTGCTCCAGTTCGAGGGCCAGTTCGTTGTGCCCGCGCTGGTAGGCAAGGGGGATGAAACAGACGTAGCCGCCGGATTTGTCTTGCTGCTCGCGCAGACGGCAGAGGTGATCCACCCGGTCGGCGTGGCTTTCGATGTGCCCGAAAAGCATGGTGCAGTTGGAAGCAAGGCCCGCGGCATGCGCTTCGCCGGCCAGGCGTAGATATTCGTCACCGCCGATCTTGCCGGGGCAGATGCGCCTCCGCACGGCCGGGTTGAAAATTTCGCCCCCACCGCCGGTGATCATAGCCACCCCGGCCGCTTTCAGGCGGGCGAAGACGGCGGCGGTGGAAATGCCTTCTTTCAGCGCCAGGTGCCGGGCCTCGGTAACTGTAAGCCCTTTCAGCGTGCAGCCGGGGCGCAACGCCTTGATCGCCCGGAAAGTCTCTTCAAACCAGGCCAGGGACAAAACAGGGTTACAGCCGCCCACCACATGGATTTCGGCAAAGGGAAAGCCGTTATCGTCTTTGACCCGGGCCAGTATTTCCTCGCGGGTAAGGGTGAAAGCCCCTTCCTGCCCTTCTTTGCGGGCAAAGGCGCAAAAGCGGCAGCCGGTATGGCAGATATTGCTGTAATTGATCTGGCGGTTGCGCACATAGTGCGCGCTTACGCCGTGGCGTTTGGTTCTGGCGATGTGGGCGAGACCGCCCACGGCGGCAATGTCCGGGCAGGCGAACAGGGCTTCGCCCTCGGCCTGCGAGAGGCGTTCTCCGGCCAAGACTTTGCGGTGGATTGCGGCAAGCCCCAAGCGGGCGTAACGATCGGTGTCAAACATGCTTTGTCCTATGCCCGGATAGCGGCCGCGTCAAGGCGCAGGGCTCGCGGCCAGGTGTGAAAAAGGCCGCTTGCGCGGCCTTTTTCACACTCTGTTTGCAGATATCAAGACTTCTTTTTCACGATTTCGTCGGCCAGCTGCTGCGGCACCCGCTCGTAGTGGTGGGGCTGCATGGTGAAGCTGGCGCGGCCCTGCGTTTTGGAGCGCAGGTCCGTGGCGTAGCCGAACATTTCAGACAGCGGCACCTGGGCGCGCACGGCCTGGGAGCCGACGCGGGCTTCCATGCTCTGCACGCGGCCGCGGCGGCTGTTCAGGTCGCCCATGACTTCGCCCACATAGTCGTCGGGGGTGACCACTTCAACGTCCATGATGGGTTCGAGCAGAATGGGCGCGGCTTTGCTCATGGCGTCCTTGATGGCCATGGAACCGGCCACGAAGAAGGCTTGTTCCGAAGAGTCCACGTCGTGGTAAGAGCCGAAGACCAGGTTGACCTTGACATCCACCACGGGGAAGCCGGCAATGGTGCCGCTCTTGATGGAGGACTGGATACCCTTGTCAATGGCGGGAATGTATTCTTTGGGAATGACGCCGCCCACGATGGAGTTGATGAACTCGTACCCTTTTTCCGGGTTGGGTTCGACTTCGATGACGCAGTGGCCGTACTGGCCGCGGCCGCCCGACTGCTTCACGTGCTTCATGTCGGACTTGGCGGGCTTGGTAATGGTTTCGCGGTAGGCCACCTGGGGTTTGCCCACGTTGGCGTTGACCGAGAATTCACGGGTCAGGCGGTCCACGATGATTTCGAGGTGCAGCTCACCCATGCCCGCGATAAGGGTCTGGCCGGTTTCTTCGTCGCCTTTGACGCGGAACGAGGGGTCTTCTTTGGCCAGCTTGTTCAGGGCGGCGGAAAGGGCGTCGCGGTCAGCCTTGGTCTTGGGCTCGATGGCCACTTCAATGACCGGTTCGGGAATGTCCAGCGATTCCAGAATCACCGGGCGGTCCACGGAGCAGATGGTATCGCCGGTGGATACGTTTTTCAAGCCCACCAGGGCCACGATGTCGCCTGCACCCGCCCATTTCACGTCTTCACGCTTGTTGGCGTGCATGCGGAGCAGGCGGCCGATGCGTTCTTTCTTGCCGGTGTTGGAGTTCAGCACCGTGGCGCCGGATTCAAGCGTGCCGGAGTATATGCGGAAGAACGAAAGGTGCCCGATGTAGGGGTCGGAGAACAGTTTGAAGACCAGACCCGCCAACGGTTCTTTGTCGTCGGAGTGGCAGATGATCTTTTCTTCCGGCTTGTCGGGGTTGGTGCCTTCCATCGAATCAACATCCAACGGAGAGGGCAGATAGCGCACCACGGCGTCCAGCAGGGGCTGCACGCCCATGTTGCGGAACGCGGAGCCGCAGACCACGGGCACGATGTTGCGGGCGATGGTGGCGGACCGCACGCAAGCGATGATTTCATCAACGGTCAGCTCTTCGCCGCCGAGGTATTTTTCGAGCAGAACCTCGTCCTCTTCGGCCACGGCGTCCAGCATCTGGGCGCGGGCGGCGTCATAGACGTCTTTCAGTTCGGCGGGCACGTCGGTCACGGTGAAATCCGCGCCCTTGCTCGCTTTGTCGAACACGATGGCGTGACCTTCGATCAGGTCCACGATGCCTTCGAACTTGTCTTCACTGCCAATGGGAATCTGCAGGGGAATGGGCTTGGCTTTCAGGCGGTCGTGGATCATGCCCACGCAACGTTCAAAGCTGGCGCCGATGCGGTCCATCTTGTTGACGAAGCACAGCCGGGGCACGCCGTAGCGGTCGGCCTGACGCCATACTGTTTCAGACTGGGGCTCAACGCCCGCCACCGCGTCAAACACGGCGATGGCGCCGTCGAGCACGCGCAGGGACCGCTCCACTTCCATGGTGAAGTCCACGTGGCCGGGGGTATCGATGATGTTCAGCTGATGCTCTTTCCA
>JAVBNL010000069.1:0-11810 GCA_031551515.1 Desulfovibrionaceae bacterium | reverse complement strand
GGGGCCGGGACCGCAGGGTTCGGGCCGACCGGGCCGGGCGCGCCAAGGAGGTTTTCGCCATGTGGGGGTAACTCGCCATGTCAAAACTTTCCTATTTTCTTTTTTTGAAGCAATTTGACGTGAGGGGGGCGCAGCCCCGCTCCCCGCAAGGGGGCTTGGCCCCCTTGACCCCGTTTATAGGGGGAATGTCCGCATTTTGATGGGGAAGCCCGCCATGAGTATTATCGCCGCTCTTGAAAGCCTGGTACCGGAACTTGAAAAAGGTTTGGCCCAGGCTTTGACCGATTCTGAGCTTGAAGAACTGCGCATCGAGTTTCTGGGCCGCAAGGGCCGTCTGGCCCAAACCATGTCCCTTCTGGCGGGGCTGGACCCGGCCGAACGCCCGGCCGCCGGCAAAACGGCCAACGCGGTCAAAGAAAAGATGACCGAGCTTTTCAGCGCGAAAAAAGACGCGTTCGAGGCAGGGGCGGAAGCGGCCCTGCTGTCGCGTTTCGACGCGACCCTTCCCGGCGCGTTGCCCTGGCGCGGTTCGCTCCACCCCATCACCCTGGTCATGCAAGAAATCTGCGACGTGTTCACGGCCCTGGGTTATGACATTATCGACGGCTTTGAGGTGGAAACCGACTTTCACAACTTCGAAGCCCTGAACCTGCCCAAAGACCACCCGGCCAGGGACATGCAGGATACTTTTTACGTCAGCGATTCCGTTGTCTTGCGCACGCACACTTCGCCCATGCAGGTGCGGGCCATGCTTGAACGCAAAAAGCCGCCGCTGGCGGTCGTCGCGCCGGGCAAGGTCTATCGCTGCGATTCCGACATCACGCATTCGCCCATGTTCCACCAGATCGAAGGGCTGTTCGTGGATAAAAAGGTCAGCCTGCGCGATTTGCGCGGCACGCTGACCGCCTTTGTGCGCCAGCTTTTCGGGCCGGACATGGCCGTGCGTTTTCGCCCCAGCTTCTTTCCCTTCACCGAGCCCAGCGCGGAAGTGGATATGTCGTGCATCATCTGCGGCGGCAAAGGGCATGTGGGGAACGAGCCTTGCCGGGTCTGCAAGACCACGGGCTGGGTTGAAATTCTGGGCTGCGGCATGGTGGACCCCGAAGTCTTCAAGGCCGTGGGCTACGACCCCGAAGAATGCACGGGCTTCGCCTTCGGCCTGGGCGTTGAGCGCGTGGCCATGCTGAAATACGGCATCGGCGATTTACGCATGTTCTTTGAGAACAACGTGAGATTTTTGGGCCAGTTCGCCTGAGGCGGCGCATGACGCCCCTGATCCGCGAAATCGTCGACCGGGATGTGGATGCGGTCATTGCCTTGTGGCAGGCCTGCAATCTTACCCGGCCGTGGAACGACCCCGCGCGCGACATCGAATTCGCCCGCAAGAACGCCAACTCCGCCATTCTGGTGGCGGAAGTCGACGGCGCCCTCGTTGCCACGGCCATGACCGGGCACGACGGCCACCGGGGCTGGATGTATTACGTGGCCTGCGCGCCTTCCATGCGCGGCACGGGCTTGGGCAAGGCGATCGTGCAGGCGGCGGAAGACTGGCTGCGCGGGCAAGGCGTCTGGAAGGCGCAACTGCTTGTGCGCGCGGGCAACGAAACGGTCATCGGGTTTTATGAGCATTTGGGCTACCGCGATCCTTCCGTGGTCTGCCTGCAAAAGGTCATTGAAAAAACTGATTGAATTTCCGGGGCTTTTGCCCCGGACCATCCCCTGTCGCCCAATTTGCACAGGGGTACATATAGGGCGGCGTCACGGTTTGCCGTGATACTGCGTCAGACTGCGGCACATGCTCAGTCGTGGGCGGGAGAGCCCCCTCCTTCCGCCAGTGCCTTGTCTTGCTTGTCTGACGGCAAACCGTGGCGCCGCCCAACGTTCAACCACCCCCAAAGTTTTTTGAAAAAGGATGGGGGTGCGGGGGAAAGAAAAAACTTTTTTTCAAAAAAGTTTTTCCCTTCCCCCGCCGGAGAAAAATCATGCTGCTATCCATGAACTGGCTTCGCGAATTCGTGCCCTATGAAGGCGGCGCCCAGGCGCTGGGCGACAAGCTGACCATGCTGGGGCTGGAGCTGGAAGAGATCCGCCGGCCTTTTGACGGCATTCGCGACGTTATTGTCGGCCATGTGGTCGAGCACGGCAAACACCCGGAAGCGGACAAACTCTCCGTCTGCCGCGTGGACGTGGGCAGTGAAGTTCTGGATATCGTCTGCGGCGCGCCCAACGTGGCCAAAGGGCAAAAAGTGGCCGTGGCCCCCGTGGGCGCGACACTGCCGAACGGCATGACCATCAAAAAAGCCAAGCTGCGCGGCGCGCCGTCGAACGGCATGATCTGCTCTGAAGCGGAACTGGGCCTTTCGGAAGACCATTCCGGCATCATGGTACTCTCGCCGGACCTGCCCGTGGGCGCGAAACTGATTGACGCGCTGGGCCTTGATGCCGAGGTGCTTGATATTTCCGTCACCCCCAACCGGGGCGATTGCCTCTCCGTACTAGGTCTTGCGCGCGAAACAGCCCTGGCCTTCAACCTGCCCCTGACTCTGCCCGAACTGCCGCTGCAAGAAGCCGCCCGGCCTGCAAGCGAGCACATCCGCATCGACATTGCGGATCCGGACCTGTGCCCCATGTACCAGGCCAGGGTGATCGAGGGCATACGCATCGACAAAAGCCCGGACAAACTGCGCTACCGCCTGCACGCCATGGGCATGCGGGCCATATCCGGCATCGTGGACGTGACCAACTATATCCTGCTGGGTCTGGGCCAGCCCTTGCACGCCTTTGACCTTGATACCATTCAAGACGGCCGCATTCTGGTGGCCAAAGCCGCGGAAGGCGAACGCTTCACCACCCTGGACGGGCAGGAACGCGTTCTCGGCCCCCGCGACCTGACCATTCGCGACGGCAAACGGGCAGTGGCCCTGGCCGGCGTCATGGGGGGGCTGGATACGGAAATCAGCGACAAGAGCACCCGCGTGCTGCTTGAATGCGCGGTTTTCGACCCCGCCACCGTGCGCCACACGGCGCGGCGGCTGGGCATACCCAGCGAAGCCTCATACCGCTATGAACGCGGGGTGGACCAGGGTCTTTCGCTCTTCGCCGTGAACCAGGCCGCCGCCATGATGGCGCAGCTTAGCGGCAGCGGCGCGGTCGTGCTGGCCGGGGTTCCCAAGGCGGAACCGAAGCCCTGGCAAAAGGCCCTCATCCGCTTTCGCCCGCAACGCTGCGACCAGCTTCTGGGCCTGCCGCTGGACCGCGCTTTTTGCAAGAACACCTTTGAAAAACTGGGTTGCGCCGTTGACGCGGCCAATAACGACGACTGGAGCGTCACCGCGCCCAGCCATCGTCGCGACCTGACCCGCGAAGCGGACCTGATCGAAGAAGCCGCCCGCGTGCACGGGGTGGACCGCTTCGAGCCGACGCTCCCTTCCGTCACTCGCCCGTTGGAACGCGCGGGCCTGCCGGAATCGGAATTCGCCTTCTGGCGGCGCATCAAGGCTTGGGGCCAAGGGCTGGGGCTGAACGAAACCATCAACTACAGTTTCGCCTCCTCCAGTGACCTTGACCGCCTGAACCTGCCCGCCGACAAACGCGTGGCGGTGAAAAACCCGCTCAGCGCGGATATGGACGTCTTGCGCACCGACCTTGCGCCGGGGCTGCTCAGCGCCATGAAGAACAACCTGGCTCAGGGCAACACGGGCCTGCGCCTGTTCGAGCTGGCCCACGTGTTTCACGCGGACGCGACTTCGGAAACCACCGCCCGCGAACCGGGGCGGCTCGGCATTTTGCTGCACGGCGACGCGCATGACAGCGCCTGGCCGCATGCGGCGGCGAATCTGGGCTACGCCGACCTCAAGGGCGTGGTCGAGCATTTTCTGGCCTTTTTGCGCCTGAAAGACATGCTCTTCGTCCGTGAAGAAGCGGAGCACCCCTGGCTGCGGCCCGCCGTTTCCGTACAGGCGAACCGTGAAACCGTAGGCGTCATGGGCCGGGTCAAGCCGGAAATAGCGGACGCCTACTACGCCCGGCTGGATGTCTGGGCGGCGGAACTGGACCTGAACATTCTACGCCGCCTGCACGACGCCACGCGCATCAAGTTCGCCGCCCTGCCCGTGTTCCCGCCGGTGCGGCGCGACATCACCCTGGCCGTACCCTATGAACTCACAGCCGAAGCCGTGCTGCAAGCCATTCTGGCCATGCGCTTGCCGCTGCTTGAAGAAGCGCACCTGCACGACGTGTACATGCCGGAGGGCGAACCGAACCGGCGGCTGACCTTCCGCATGACCTTCCGCCACGGCAAGCGCACGCTGGAAGACGCCGAGGTGGATAAACAGCGCGAGACGGTGGCGAAACATTTGCCCACCGTGCTGCCGGTGACCGCGTAACGACAAAAAGCCCCGGCCAAAACCGGGGCTTTTCACTACAGGAGAGATACCCATGAGCGCATCCTCGCTTGCGTTCGCGCAGCTTGGCGCGGCCCTCGTTCTGGAACCCATCGCCACGTCTTTTCTGGCCAAGTCCGAGCAGTTCACCCGGCCGCTGCCCACAATCATCATGGCTCTGGGCTATCTGGCCGCCTTTTACTGCCTTTCGCTGTCGCTGAAAGTGGTGCCCGTGGGCATTGCGTACGCCATATGGAGCGCGCTGGGCATCGTGCTTATTTCGATTATCGGGTTCATCGCCTTTAACCAGCGACTCGACGCCGCCGCGTGCGCGGGCATGGGCCTGATCGTCGCCGGGGTGCTGGTCATAAGGCTTTTTTCCGCGTCAGTGCCGCATTGACCGCGTAAAACGGGCAGGCGAACTTCCCGTTGCGGGCAAGCCGTAAAAAAGCGGACGAAAACCGAATGCAGCCAGATAAAAATCGGGGGCTCCATGAGCATACAAAAACCCATCTCCGTCGCCAAAGTGGGCGGCATGTATTTCGGCGGGAAAGAAATCACCGTTTCCGGCCAGGCGCCGGAAGACGTCCCCCTGCCGGGCGGCGGCACGCAAACCATCACCCGCAACGGCGACTTTTGCTTCGGCCAGATGTACGCCCAATACGTGCTTTTGGCCGAGCCGAAAGCGCGGTACCCCATGCTGCTGTGGCACGGCGGCGGGTTGAACGGCTCCAACTGGGAAGACACGCCCGACGGCCGCCCCGGCTGGCAATGGTTTTTTCTGAACCAGGGGCACAGCGTGTATGTGTCGGACGCGGCGGAACGCGGCCGCGCGACCTGGCCCCGCTTTCCCGACATCATGCCGGGTTATCCGGAATTTCGCGACAAAGGCCGTGCCTGGACCTGGTTTCGCATCGGCCCTTCCTACACCACCGACCCGGCCGGGCGCGTCGCTTACCCTGAAAGCAAATTCCCCGCCGCCGGGTTTGACATTCTGGCAAAGCAGACCAACCCGCGCTGGCGCCAGTCGGAGGCGATGGTAGAACAGGCCTATGCGGAATACCTCGGGCATTTTCCGCAAGGCTGCGTCATCACCGGCCACAGCCAGGGCGGGCATTTCGCCGTCCGGGCGCTTACGCGCTTCCCTGAAACCGTCAAAGCCCTGGTGCTGCTTGAGCCGTACTTTCAGAAAAACACGCTGGAGCACCTTGATGTTGCCGCGCTGCGCGGCGTGCCGCAAATCATCATCTGGGGCGACTATCTCGATTCGGACCAGGCCTGGGTGAATCAACGGAACACGACGCAGCGCTATGCCGACACCCTGAACGCGGCCGGTTGCGACATAACGGTGCTGGATCTGCCGGCGTTGGGCATCAAGGGCAACAGCCACATGCTGCACAATGACGTCAACTCCGACCAGATCGCGGGCATGGCGCAGCGCTGGATGAGCGAACGCGGCCTGATGCGGTAAAACGCCGCCGCCCCCCTCGTAAGGCGAGAAACAAAAGCCGCCCGGCGCTGCCGGGCGGCTTTTGTTTACACTTTCCGCCCTACGATCTGGATTATGTTGAAGTACTTTCCGGCGCCCGCTTCCATCATGGGAATATCGCCCTGAGCATACGGACTGGGAGATTGCAGCCATTCATCCCAGGCCTGCTTGCACGAATCCATTTCACGCACTTCGGTAATCGCCATGCCGGGCTCTTTTTCCCACAGCGCCCGCCACCAGTTAGGGGAATAAAAATACCACTCCGGCGTCCAGAAGGGCCGGATTTCCTCGGGCAATTGCCCTTCGGGAAAATCCTGAATAAAGCCGGGCACGGCAACCGCCATAAAGCCGCCCTTTTTCACAAAAGGCAACAGTTTCGGCAGCATGCTCTCGTTGTTGCCGAAGTACTGATAGGCATCCACGCTGATGATCACGTCAAAATAATCATGGGCGAACGGCAGCTCTTTCGTCGCATCGACCGAAAGGGGAAATATTTTCGAATCAAGTCCCAGGCTTGCGAAGCGTTTCGCGTTTTCAGTGGGGGCGATCCACAAGTCGGCCGCGAACACGGTCACATCATATTTTTCCGCCAGCAGGATGGAAGAAATCCCCATGCCGCAGCCCAGGTCAAGAATGCGCATGCCCGCGGAAATAGGAAGGAAACCCGCCATTTCTTCCGTAATGCGCATGGCGTTGGGCCCCATCATGGCGTTCAGCAAAAAAGTTTTGTCATAGTTGTCGGTAAACGGTGTGTTCATGGTCATTTTCCTTCCGGCTCAGCCGGAAAGTCCACCAAGTTCCTGCAGCCGCCGCTCCACAAACTCCCAGCGCAGCAGCATCTCCGTCTGCTCTTCTTCCAGCGCGGCGAGGCGCTCCGTGGTCCGGGTAAAGGCGGCCGGGTCTTTCGTGAACAGGTCAGGGTCCGCCAGGGCGGTTTCACGATCTTTCTGCTCCTGCTCCAACGCGTCCAGACGGCCCGGCAGTTCTTCCAGCTCCTTGCCGAGCAGTTCAAGTTCCCGCTGTTCCTTGAAGCTGAGCTTGCGGGGTTTGTCCGCGCCCGGACGTTGGTCCGGCCGCTGGTTCTGCCGGGCGCTTTTTTCTTCCGCTTTGCGCTCCTGCGTGGATGTGGGCGCGGATGTGGGCGTGGACGTGGCCCCCTGCTTCCCCCGTTGCCGCAGCCAGTCCGTATACGCGCCGACATACTCGTGCGCCTTGCCGTCGCCTTCCAGCGCAATCACGCTGGTCACGAGGTTGTCCAGAAAAACCCGGTCGTGGCTGACGATGAGCACGGTGCCGGCGTAATCCGCGATCAGCTCTTCCAGCAGTTCCAGCGTTTCCGCGTCCAGGTCGTTGGTGGGTTCGTCCAGCACCAGCACGTTGGAGGGCCGGGTGAAGAGCTTCGCCAGAAGCAGGCGGTTGCGTTCCCCGCCGGATAGAGCTTTGACCGGCAGGCGCAAGCGATCGGGGGTAAAGAGAAAGTCCTGCAAATACCCGGCGACGTGGCGCGTATTGCCGCCGATGGTGACCACGTCGTTGCCTTCGGCCACGCTTTTCATGACGCTTTCTTCCGGGTCCAGGCTTTCGCGCAGTTGGTCAAAGTAGCTGACCTGCACATTGGTGCCCAGGCGCACCGTGCCTTGCGTGGGCGGCATCTCGCCCAGCAGCACGCGGATCAGGGTGGTTTTGCCCGTCCCGTTGTCGCCGATAAGGCCCACGCGGTCGCCGCGCTGAATAATGGCGGAAAAATCGCTGAAAAGCGGCGGCTTGCCGGGGTAGGCGAAGGCAATGCCGTTGGCCTCAATGACCAGCTTGCCGGAACGTTCGGCCTCTTGCGCGGCCATGCGCACGTTGCCCTGTTTGTCGCGCCGCGCGGCCCGTTCGGCGCGCATGCTTTCAAGGGCGCGCACCCGGCCCATGTTGCGCGTACGCCGGGCCTTGATGCCCTGGCGTATCCAGACCTCTTCCTGGGCCAGTTTCTTGTCGAAAAGCGCAAAGGCGCGTTCTTCGATGGCCAGGCGTTCTTCCCGCCGTTCCGGGTAGAGGTCAAAGCGGCAGGAATAGCTGTGCAGCTTGCCCCGGTCTATTTCCACCACCCGCGTGGCGAGACGGGCCGCAAAGGCCCGGTCGTGGCTGACGAAAATCAGGGTGCGGACGCGGCGCAGCAAAAAATCCTCCAGCCAGGTGATGGTCGCAAGATCCAGGTGGTTGGTGGGTTCGTCCAGAATGAGGTCTTCGGAACAGACCAGCGCCCGCGCGAGCGCCACCCGGCGCTTGGTGCCGCCGGAAAGCGCGCTGAAATCGGCATCCGGATCCAGCTGTAGGTGGTTGATGACGGCGAGCACATCGCCGTAGCGTTCCCAGCCGCTGCCAGGTTCCTGCCCGCGCGCGGCCCCCGCATGCGCGGCAGCGAGTGCCTTGCCCTCTTCGCCCAGCGCTTCGGCCACCAAAGAAAAAACGGAACCGCGCCAAGTATCCGGCACATCCTGGGGCATTTGCCCGATCGGCGTGCCGGGCGGGACGATAATGCCTGAATCCGGGCGCATCTGCCCGCCCAGAAGCGCGAGCAAAGACGATTTGCCCGCGCCGTTGCGGCCCACAAGGCAAAGCCGCTCGCCGGTTTCAACGGAAAGGTCCGCCGCATCCAGCAGCGGCTTGCCGCCAAGGTTCAGGGTAACGCCCTGCATGCTCAAAAATGCCACTCTATTCTCCAACGCTACAATCGTGAATCCGGCCAGCCCTTCGGCAAGCGGAAAGCCTAATACCCCGCTTCTTCCAAAACCGCCGCCGCGTCGCGCACGAAATCCACGCAGCGCGTGGTGAACAGCTTTTGCTCCAGCGCTTTGGCTTTGCCTTCATCCGTCGTGATGTCGCAGCCCAGAAGGTCGCGGCAGGCCACGTGTTTATGTTTCGCTCGGAAGGCCGCCAGAAATTCCGCGGTCTTTACCGAGCAGATTCGCCGCGCCTCTTTATCCGCCGCGTCCACCTGCCCGTGTTTCAAACCGACCACCAGGGCCGCGCCGCTCAGCGCGCCGCAGATATCGCCGCATTTGACGCCGCCGCCCAGGCCGGTGCTGATTTTCAGGGCCGTATCGCGGTCCAGGCCGTAGGGTTTGCAAAAAGCCGCCAGAATGGCCTGCGAACAGGCGAAGCCTTCCGCGAACAATTGCACCGCATGCTCTGTTTTCATGCCCATGGCTTTCTCCCGCAATGTAGTGGGCGCACCATACGCCATCGCCATTTTTACCGCAATTGCATGCTATTCAACGCGTCGGCGGCATCGTGCCAATACGGCAGGCACGCCGGGCAAGCCTTTCCGCTGCCGGAAGCATAAATCCCCCGGAGGCGCATCGCGCCTCCGGGGGATTGCGGGTCAAGGGGCTCAGCCCCTTGCAGGGGAGTCTGAGGGGACAGAGCCCCCTCAGCTTTTATTACTTTTTCTTCGCCTTCACGGGCGTTCCGGCCCGGCCGTCGTCGCAGGCTTCGCCGGAAGCCGCCTCGTGGGCGTGTTCCGCCGTAGCCGTGATCATGCACTGATCGGTAAGCGCCGCGCCGCCCAGCTTGGGATCGGCCAGGTTCAAGGTCACCGGCGGCAACTCGGAAAGCTGCTTCAGGCTGAGGTACCGCTCGATGCACTCTTTTTCAATGGCCCGGCGCAGGGTTTTGGATTCCGCCGGGTTGGACTTTTCAAGCGCGGCGTAGCGCACTTCGCCGGAAAGGAAGCTTTGCAGCGTGCCGTCGGGCTGCTTGTATTCCAGCACCAGCGGCGTTTTTCCGGCGGCGGCCAGTTCCGGGTTGTAGCGGTACAGCGGCCAATAGCCCGATTCCACGGCCAGGCGGCTTTCTTCCATGCTCTTGCCCATGCCCTTGTGAATGCCGTGGTTGATGCAAGGAGCGTAGGCGATGACGATGGAGGGGCCTTTGTAGGCTTCCGCTTCCCTGATGGCTTTGAGCACCTGGTTCTTGTTGGCGCCCATGGCCACGGAGGCCACGTAGACGAAGCCGTAGCTCATGGCCATGCGGCCCAGGTCTTTTTTGGCCACCTTTTTGCCCGCTGCCGTGAACTTGGCGATGGAGCCGGTGGGGCTGGCTTTGGAAGACTGCCCGCCGGTGTTGGAATACACTTCGGTATCAAGCACCAGCACGTTAATGTCTTCGCCGGAAGCGAGCACGTGATCCAGCCCGCCGTAGCCGATATCATAGGCCCAGCCGTCGCCGCCGAAGATCCAGTTGGATTTTTTGGTCCAGTGGTCTTCCATGGCCGCCAGTTCTTTGATCACGCCGGTCTTGCCCTTGATGCCCGCCAGAATCTTGATGACCTCGTCCCCGGCTTTTTTGGAGGCGTCGCCCTCGTCTTTCACGGCCAGCCATGCGGTCAGGGCATTTTTCAAATTGGCGGGCAGCGCGGCTTTTTTGTCGTTCAGGGCGCCTTCAACCACCAGGGCCAGCTTTTCACGGCGCTGTTTGGTGGCAAGCAGCAGGCCCAGGCCGAATTCCGCCGCGTCTTCGAACAGCGACTGGCCCCAGGCCGGGCCGTGGCCGTCTTTGTTCACGCAATAGGGCATGGAGGGGGTGGATGCGCCCCAGACGGAGGTGCAGCCCGTGGCGTTGGCCACGACCATGCGTTCGCCAAAGAGCTGGGTGACCAGCTTGATATAGGGGCTTTCGCCGCAGCCCGCGCAGGCGGCGGAGAATTCAAGCAAGGGCTGCTGAAACTGCGAGCCTTTCAGGGTGTCGCGGCTCGTCAGATCGCCCTTGAGGCTGATGTTCTTCTGGGCGAAAGCCAGGTTGGGCACCTGTTCGGGCAGCTGGCTTTCCAGCGGCTTCATGACCAGGGCCTTTTTCTTGGCCGGGCAGCTTTCCACGCAGGAACCGCAGCCCAGGCAATCTTGGGAATAGACCTGCATGCGGTACTGCAGGCCGTCAAACTCTTTGCCGATGGCTTTAAGCGTGGCAAAGGATTTGGGTTTGCCCTTGAGCTCTTTTTCCGACGCCAGATAGGGCCGGATGGCCGCGTGCGGGCAGACGTACGAGCACTGGTTGCACTGGATGCAGTTTTCCGGCAGCCATTCGGGCACGTTGATGGCGACACCACGCTTTTCATAGGCGGATGTGCCCAGGGGGAAGATGGCCGCCGGGTGGAAGGCGGAAACGGGCAGATCGTCGCCCTTTTGCGCCAGAATGGGCCGCACCACGTTCTTGATGTACGCCGGGTCGCCCGCGTACTTGATTTCAGCGCCGGTTTTGGCGTCTTTCCAGGCGGCGGGGTAAGCCACTTCGGTCAGGGCGTCCACGGCCTTGTCCACGGCGGCCACGTTCATGGCCACGACTTTGTCGCCCTTGCTGCCGTAAGCGTGCTTGATGGAATCTTTCAGCAGTTTGATGGCTTCTTTGAACGGCAGCACGTTGGCCAGCTTAAAGAAGGCCGTTTGCATGATCATGTTGATGCGGCCGCCCAGGCCCAGGTCGGCGGCCAGTTTTTCCGCGTCGATGGTATAGAATTGCAGCTTCTTGCGGGCGATGGTCCGCTTCATGGCGGCGGGCAGCTCTTTTTCCAGTTCTTTCGCCGACCAGCGGCAGTTCAGCACGAAGGTGCCGCCTTCTTTGATCACGTCCAGAATATCATACTGGGTGACGTAGGCGGCCTTGTGACAGGCGATGTAATCGGCCTGGGTGATCAGATAGCTCGACTGGATGGGCTTTTTGCCGAAACGCAGGTGCGAAACGGTAAAGCCGCCGGATTTTTGGAGTCATAGGCGAAATAGCCCTGAGCATAGAGCTTGGTGTTGTCGCCGATGATCTTGATGGCCTGCTTGTTGGCGCCCACGGTGCCGTCAGCGCCCAGGCCGAAGAATTTGCACTGCACGGTGCCCGCGGGCACGGTGTCGATAGTCTGGCCCACGGGCAAAGACGACTTGGAAACGTCGTCGTTGATACCCACG
>JAVBNL010000030.1:0-62249 GCA_031551515.1 Desulfovibrionaceae bacterium | reverse complement strand
CTATGGTCTTCTCGCCGGAAAGGGCTGCCAGGGCCACCCTGGCCTTGAAGGCGGGGGCGTGATTCTTTCGTTTGGACATCTGTGTTCTCCTCGTCTGGTTGAGTAGCTATCACATCTGTCCGATTTTTAGGGAGCACTTCTTTTTACATCGACCGCTCCTGACTTTCCCAACGAAAGCCCATTGCGATTTTTTCACCAAGAAGCTATGCTTTCAGCAGGGAGACTGAAAATTTCTTGATGAAATTTTTGGGATCGAAAGGATAGCGGATTGGGGAGTGAGATTTCCATGCCGCTATTCTTTTTTCCTGCGTTAACCAGTACTGCCAATCAGTACAGGGTAGCGATAACACATCCGTGGCCCAGATGCAACACTTTTTGTTGCATCTGGGCCACGGATGTGGCATACCGTAGGAAACATAAGGAGCACAGGGATGAGCGGCATAACATTTGGGCAGTACCTAGCCCAGCTACGTGAAAAAAAAGGGATGAGCCAGAGAAAACTGGCCGAAACTGCGGGGCTTATTAACTCCACCATAAGCCGCATTGAAGCTGACGCGGTCAGGCCAGATCCGACGACAATTGAAAAAATTGCTGATGCCCTGCAGATTGATAAAACATTGCTCTTTGTAAAGTGTGGATATAACGACGCAATCCCGGAAGATTTTGTTATCATTGCACGAAAAGCTGGCGAACTAACTGAAGAGCAACGGAAGCATGTGTATAAAGTTTTCAATGAAACAATCGACAAATTCCTTTTGAATGAAGATGACGACGAGGAGTAGTGTCTTGAACTTCGATTGGAACGGCATCACCTCCCTTGCTTATCAAACACTCATTGAGCTAAAGCTGACTGAATTTCCTATTCCAGCCAAAAAAATAAAGTGCAAAGGCGTAACAATTACCAGCTATCAGAAGTATGCTCGTATTTCTGGATGCACAATTCAAGAAATTACTTGCGGCAATGAACTTAAAGATGCCTTCCTTGTGAAAGGACTACGTCCTGGTGTAGTTTTAATCCTCTACAATAAAGATAGTATTGACAGCAGGATGAAGCATACCCTGTGGCATGAGGTCGGGCATATAAAATGTGGACACAAGGCACACGGGGCGCAAGAAGAAATTGAGGCCCATTTTTTTGCTTCACAAGCCAATGCCCCCAACGCCTTGCTAAAGGAAATTGCTAAACGTGGCCATGCTGTAAATATAAATTTGCTTACCAGTTGCTTTGGTCTGAGCCAAGAGTCAGCTCAGAAAAAAATAGACAATCTGAATAGGTATCATTTTAACCATGCAAATAATTATGATGAAGTCTTACAAATGCAGTTCGCCAACTTTATAAATAAAAAATTTCCGCATAAGGGAAGAAGCATTAACGATTCATATTATGACGAGCTGGAGCAAGAGCGCAAAGACTGGTATTGACTCTGGAGACAATTCACTTTTTCTTTACAATATTCCCTGTAGTATTATCCATCCTGTACTGAGTTATACTCCCGCCAATAATCCTCTCACATATGGCTACAGCCGTGTGCACATCCACGGCGAACCATTCTTCCGGGTGATATGTAGAGCCGTCTTTGCTGGTCAGGGCGATATTCACCCGCTGCTGGTACAGAAAGGCGTGGATAAGATTTTCGAACTTTTGTGGATTTAGGTTGTAGCATTCTATGCTTGCCAGCACGCGCACTGGTGATTCCAGGTAAGTACGGTCATTTTCGGCATTTTTGATGCGCTCGTGTATGTCCTGCGTGGAATAGCCTATTTTGACCAGCTTGCCTGCGGCCTTCAGGCCGACAAGAGCGGACGCGGCGCTTTCCGTACCTAGAATGTAAATGAAGCCCGTAGGGCTATCTTTTTGCGAGATATGCACGGAGCTGTTGGAAAACAGGTTCAGGTCAGAGTTGACGCGCCGACTGTGGGGATCTTTGTATAAAGCGCGGGCGAGCGAGCGTTTAAGCAGGTCGGCCTCGGTGCCGTTTTCAAAAATAACGCGCAGTCGGGGGTTGTCTCTTCCTGAGTCGGACACATCCTCTTTGAGAATCCTGTCCACATAGCACAACTGCCCCCGCAGTATGAACACCTGACCAACAGCGGCCTCTGATTCACTGGAAAAGCGTTCCAGCATAATCGCCTTGCTGCCAAGAACCCGTTGTACATCCTGAAAAAACTTCTCATACCGATAGAAATCTTCGCACGGCTTACGGCTGGCGATCTCGTCAGGCAATTCTTTCTCTTGGCTGGGCCTCGCATGGCTCATACTGAAAACGGATGCGTCCACACCACCAAGCAGCCCCAGATCGTCATCGTCAAATATGTCCTCCAGCGTTGCCACCTCGCGCGGCGTTGCCGATTTTTCTCGCAACAAACCAACGCTATCATATTCCTGCACCTTGGCCCGCAACTCGTCGCGCGTCCGGTAGGCCTCCAGGCGGATAGCCAAAGCCCGCTCTTCGGCAATGTCCTTGTTCGGCTCACGTTGGTGTTGTTGGTAAAACGCCACCAGGGGCTTAAAGTTTGCCACAGCCTGATCTTCTCTGGGGGCATCTTTGGGCTTTTCCGGCATCACGCCAGCGAGCAAGCCCAGGCTGTCATCTTCCGCCAGAATGCCATCCAGCGAACGCGCCATGGCGTCGGAGTTTTTGCGCAGCTTCATGAAGCAAGCACCTACCCTTGCGTCTGGGCAGCCAGTTGTTGCGCTTTTTTGTGGCGCACAAAGGCCAGGGCTTCCGCCAGACGACGCTCAAAGGCGTCTGTTGCGTCCAAAGAAGGCTCTTTACCCCGCTGCTGCTTGAAGTCCTTGATTTTCGGCCACAGCAGGATGGCCTCTTCTTCGGTCATGCTGCTGCGCTGCACAGTGACGTGATCCTGGATAGTCTTGAGCATGGGGGCCGTGACCGACTTTGACAGGATCTCATAGGCCCCCTGAAAGGGGTTGACGCTTTCGATGAGGTCAATATCCAACTGATCCACATTGATAAGCCGCTCGCCAATGCGCAAAAAAGCCCGCACGCCCTGCGTATTGCCGTTATCGTCGTTCTGAGGGGTGCCATCCGCGTTTTGTGGCCTTGCGGGGTCGCCCATAACCAGACCGCCATTGGCGGAAATGACCATTTTGGTTTTCGTCAAATCATTGAGCAGCGCAACTTCTTCCGGCGGCAAATCCGGAAAAAGTTGGGTGATGATTTTTGGAAGTTCGATCTCCGTCACCGCCCTGGGTTCGACTTTCTGGGCAATGGCCGGGTTGATCGCCTCCGGCTTGTTGATCAACGTGGCGATGATTTGATCCACACCGCCGGAAGTAAGAATTTCGCGGATGCGCGGGGATACGGGGTTGTCGCCGTCCTCGATGACGATATCGCCCGGTTGCAACGTTTCGCCGGGACGCAGGGCGGAACGCGGGCGGAACGTGACGTTGGGGGCCAGCACTTCCCGCATGAGCAGGGATAAGGTGATGGCCTTCAGCATGTTGTTGACGGCCCCTTTCACGTCTTCGTCTTCGGCGTCGGGCTGCGCAATGAGATTGGTAAACTGGGCATGAGATTTTCCCTCACAGTCGCGGGTGGCGCGTCCGATAATCTGCACCACCTCTGTGAGGGAGGAACGGTAGCCGATGGTCAGCACATGCTCGCACCAGGGCCAGTCAAAGCCTTCTTTCGCCATGCCCAAGGCGATGATGATGTCCATCTGGTCGCGGGATTTGATGTCACGCAAATAGGCCAGCACGTTGGGCCGCATTTTGTCGTCCGTCACCAGATCCGCCACTTTCAGCAGCTTTCCGGCGGCGGTTTTCACGGTCATGATGCCCGTTGCCGGATCTTTGGCTTCCACGCTGCCGATAATATCCAGAATGGCGTCCACCTCGTCCAGCTTCAGGCCCGTGGATTCGGCGGAGTTCACATTGGGAATGTGGATGATGGTTTTTTTGCCCAGATCCAGCACTTCTTTCACGGCGTCCACATAGCGCCCCTGATAGAAGTGATAGCCGAGACCCAGCGATTTCAAGTGCCTGTATCCATTAAGCTGCTCATAATAGGTATAGGTCACGGGGGTAAAGCGGGCTTCCGCCTCCGGCGTGAGGATTGGCACCTGATCGCCGCGAAAATACGAGCCGGTCATGGCCACAAGGTGGGCGGTGGAACCCTGAATCAGCGCATCCACCATGGCGCCGAGCTTGTTGCCGTCTTCGGCGGAAGTGTGGTGGAATTCGTCAATGGCGATGAGGGTATCATTGAAGGCGCGGGCATCGCCAAGGCGATCAAAGGCAAAACGGAGAGTAGCATGGGTGCAGAGCAGATAGCGTGCTCCGGCGTCATTCAAAAAGGCCAGCACCTTGTCCACCTTGCCCTCATTGCCGGAGGTGCAAAGGTTGTAGCCCTCATCAATGTGCCAGTCGGCAAAAAAGCCGTATGCACTCAGAGGGGTATTGGCAAAAGAGCCGCCGATGGAAATTTCCGGCACGGCGATAATGGCCTTTTTGAGGCCCTGCCGCATGACCTTATCCAGCGCCAGAAACATGAGCGCACGAGACTTGCCCGAAGCGGGCGGCGCTTTCAAGAGCAGATACTGGGCGCTTCTGGAGGCAAAAGCGCGGGCCTGCATTTCCCGCATGCCCATGGTGTCCTGTTGCGTGCTTTGGCCTGTCTGGCCGTATTGTACCCTCAAAAGCTCAGTCATTATCGTCTTCCTCTTCCTCGCCGGCTTCGGCGGCGGGCTTTTGCGCCACCAGTTGCGCATAGAGCTTGAACAGAAGCTGCAAACGCTGCTCGTCATCCGCAAAGGGCTTGGTCTGATAGAGCCTGTCCACAGACACATCCAACGCCGCGTGGGCTTCTTGCAAGGGCTTGGGCATGGTGTCCGGGTCGTACATTTGCGCCAGCGTCATATCCGGATACCTTTCGCGGGTATCCAGCACGGCCTGGGCTAGAGCCTCAATGGCCTTTTCCTGTTGCTTCGTGGCGTTGGGCCAGGGAAATGTGTTGTAAACGATGGATGCGGAGTATCTGTAACGCATTTCCAAGCGCCCGCAAACCGTGCGCATCCAGGCCATGTGCATGGCGGAAGTGAGGATGCCGAAGTGGTAAAGGGTGCCACTCACTATAAAAAGCAAATCAGATGCTAACGTATTATTGTCAAAAAATGCTATAGGAACATAATGTCTTCTTTCTGAAGAAACTTTTGGTACAGCAATAAAGCTCGATTTTGGCATATTTTCAACACAAAACCGTGTTGGACGTGATGCTATTTTTTGAGTCGCTTTCCTATCACTACTTAATCTATATTGCTTTACAGAGTTAATAAGCTTTAATATTTCTGGCATTTGTTCAATTTCATCTTGTGCACAATCTCCAAGCCAAAGGCAATAGCGCTCATATCCATTTATAAGCTCTTTTGAGCCTATCCATTTTTTAAAATATTTAGCAGAATTAGGTTCTTTTTTTATAAATTCATCTCTATTTGTTTTGCTAAATAGGTAATTCCCATTATCAATCGGCAAATTACCTATGCCCATTGCTGGAACAGCACAGATTGGACTATTTCTCCCATTAATAAAAGCTGTTTTTCCCGGAACAAGATATGGGGTTATTTCATCAGCGATTATCACCCCTGTATCGGAATACAGGTGTTTTATAGTAGCACTCGTTGTCGAACTGAATCCGACTATGACACAAAAAACAGCCGCATTCCCCTTGGCTTCATTGCCCCACTTAAATGTTCTATAGGCAAAGTCAATCTTTATGCCTAAGGCAAATACTGGTTTCCAAAGCAGGGAAACTTGAACACCCTGACAAATGGAGTTAGTGGACACAAAAGCCGCCTGCACCGTTTTGTGCCTACTAATAAACTTGGCAGCCTTGTAAAACCATGCTGTCACAAAATCTAAATCTCCCGATCCATGCGTGTCAGAAAAAACATTAATAAGATCGTTTTTCTGTTGTGCAGACATCATCCTTGCACCGGAAAATGGCGGATTCCCCAGGATATAATGCAGCTTCTCCGGTGCAACGACGCGTTCCCAGGGCGTGGTGAGGGCGTTGGCACAAACGATTTCCGCGGAATGATGCAGGGGAATGGATGGAATGACGCAGCCCAAAGACTTACCGAACTTCACATTCATTACGTGTTCCATGAGCCACATGGAAACACGGGCAATCTCCACAGGAAACTCTTCTATCTCAATGCCGTAAAACTGGTTAATGCTGGCCTTTGAAAGCATTTTAACATCAAGCACAAGTCTCTTGGCGGAGTCTTTATTCTCTTCATCCCGCAGGGCCAGTACCACTTGTAGTTCCAGCTCTTTCAACTCGCGGAATGACACCACCAGAAAGTTGCCGCATCCGCAAGCCGGATCAAGAAAGCCCAAGCTGCCGAGCTTGGTATGGAAGGCTTGCAGGGCCGCCCTTTTTCCCTTTTTCAGAACCTTAATTTGTTCAAATTCTTCGTATAGGGCATCCAGAAAGAGCGGTCGCACCACCTTGAGGATATTTTTTTCACTGGTGTAGTGCGCCCCCATGCTGCGCCGCCGCTCCGGGTCCATAACCGCCTGGAACATAGAGCCAAAAATTACGGGAGAAATGTCGTTCCACTGCATGCCGCCGCATTCCAGAAGCAGACGCCGCGAACGCTTGTCGAACTGCGGAATCGGGGCCTGCTCCAGAAACAGCCCACCGTTGACATAGGGGAATTTTTGAAACGTTACCGGAAGCCGGCGACGTTCCGGCGCATCATTGGGCAAGTTCAGCGCCAAAAAGAGCTTGGCAAAAAAATCCGCAAGGTCGGAGCCGTCTTCCTGGGTCAGCGATTTGATGGCCAGGGTCATCTGATTGGACTGAGGGAAAATGGCTGTGTCTTCGGCAAAAAAGCAAAACAGCAGGCGGGTGAGAAACACGTTGAGGGTGTGCAGGTCGTCTTTGCCGTAGTTGTTCACGGCGCAAATGCTGTCGTAAAGGCGGCCCATTTTTTCACAGGCTTTCACATCGGCGGGGTGCTCCGCATGCTCAACGGCTGTTTCAGACTTGCCTGTCAGCGGCAGAAAAAACTCGTAATTGAGCTTCAACTCGGCAAAATCAAACTCCGTGCCGTCCTTGACCTTGAGATCATAGGCCATCACCGTCACAAAATCCGTCACCAGCACAAAGCGGATTTTATGCTGTTTCAATGCGGGCAGGGCAAGAATTTCATCCAGCGTATCAGCCACTGAAACGCCTTGTTCCACTGCTCGAAAATACAGCTTTTGCGCTACGGCCACATCGCCCCGCACGCTGGCCACGCTGCGTTGCGTATCGCCCATTTTGAGGCGATTGATGGTGGCCTTGGGAGTGCCGTAGGCGGACAAGAAATCGTAAATGAAATCTTCTTTTGGCTTGGCAGCAATTTGCTCCAAGTCATTTATAATTTTTGCCTGATTGAGAGCCGCCATTATTCCTCCAAATCACTGTTAGCCTCTTCTGTAAGCGTATAGCAGGTATTGCAATATTCTCAAAATCTGCGTGGCTTGCCTTGAGGCGGAGTTGGCCTAGGATAAAAAAATCAAGATATTTATGTAATGTGATGATTTTAATTGCTAAAACTAAAGGCGGCCAATTTGAAGTTGGTGAACCAGCGCTGGCTCCGCTGCGATAAAATTATGCCGCTCCGTGTTGGGACGGTGTTGGGAGAACCCAGATTCGCCTCCTGTTTTGTGTGGGGAAGGTGTGGGGAAAATCTCCCAGCACAGGATCGTCCACCCCAGCTGCCTCAGCCGGACGAACAGGCTTATCCTGCCGCAGTCCTTGGCGTCAGCCAGCTTCTTTGCCGTTCGGTGTTGGGTATGGTGTTGGGTAGCAAAAAGGGGCTATGACTTTCTTAGTCATAACCCCTTGAAATTGCTGGTGGGCAGTACAGGACTTGAACCTGTGGCCCCCGCCGTGTGAAGGCGGTGCTCTACCAGCTGAGCTAACTGCCCGTTGACCGGACCCGCGTTATAGTAAAATACCGGTTGAGCTGTCAAGTCGTCAATTTCACCGGTAAAGATCGCCGCAATACAAGGCGCGGCGGGCATCCGTTTTCCTTTTCTCGTGAAAACACTGGACAAATGGAAAAAGGCCGGGTACAAAAGTTGGCTGATAATATCAGGATATATTGATATGCAAATTATTATCGACCCCCAAGCGGCGCAGAGCCTGTGCCACGCCTGGCGTTTTGCCGGGCAGCGCACCGCGCTGGTGCCGACCATGGGCTATCTGCACGCCGGGCATGCCAGCCTGATCCGCAAAGCCCGCGAAATGGGCGACAAGGTGATCGTCAGCCTGTTCGTCAACCCCTCGCAGTTCGGCCCGAACGAAGACCTGGACGCCTACCCCCGTGATTTCGAGCGAGACAGCGCCCTTGCCCGTTCGCTGGGCGTTGATCTGCTGTTCGCCCCCACGCCGGATGTCATGTACGCGCCGGACCACGCCACCTGGATAGAGGTGCCCGAGCTTGCGCAAAACCTGTGCGCCAGCGACCGGCCCATACATTTTCGCGGGGTATGCACGGTGGTGGCCAAGCTGTTTCAGCTTATTCTGCCCACCTTTGCCCTCTTCGGCGAAAAAGACCGCCAGCAGCTGACCATTCTGCGCCGCATGGCGCGCGACCTGAACATGCCCGTGACCATCGTGGGCTGCCCCACGGTGCGCGAGGAAGACGGCCTGGCGCTCTCGTCGCGCAACGCCTATCTGACGACGGAAGAACGCGCCGTTGCCCCGCGCATTCACGACGGGCTGCAACTGGCCAAACGCCTGCTCGATGAAGGTGAAAAGGATGCCGCCGCGCTGGAAAAAGCCGTGCGCGCGTATTGGGAACAAACCCTGCCCCAGGGCCGGGTGGATTATCTGTCCATAGTGGATGCGCAAAACCTGCAACCCCTTGCCCGCGTTGACGGCCCGGCGGTTATCGCCACGGCTGTGCGCCTGGGCAAAACCCGGCTGATAGACAACATCACGCTTCGCTGATACGCACGTATCGAAAAAAACAAACGACCGCATGTGGTCCGGAGGAATCATGATCCCTGCTAAAGGAAAATACTACTTCACCTCGGAATCGGTAACCGAAGGGCACCCCGACAAGATCGCGGACCAGATTTCCGATGCCGTGCTGGACTGCCTGCTCAAGCAGGATTCCGAATCCCGCGTGGCCTGTGAAACGCTGGTCACCACGGGCCTGGCCGTCATCGCCGGTGAAATCACCACCAAGGCCTATGCCGACCTGCCCGCCATCGTGCGCAAAACCATCAAGGATATCGGCTACACCCATTCCGACATGGGTTTTGACGCCAGCACCTGCGCGGTGATGTCCACCATCGACAAACAGTCGCCCGACATCGCCCAGGGCGTTGACCGCAAAAAAGACGAAGACCAGGGCGCCGGCGACCAGGGCATGATGTTCGGCTATGCCTGCAACGAAACGCCCACCCTGATGCCCGCCCCCATCTACTGGGCGCACCGCCTGTCCGAGCAGCTGACCGCCGTGCGTAAAAAGGGCGTCGTGCCCTACCTGCGGCCCGACGGCAAAACCCAGGTTTCTTTTGAATACGTGGACGGCAAGCCCGTGCGCATCAACAACGTGGTGGTTTCCACCCAGCATGCTGACAGCGCCAGCCAGAAAAAGATCATCGATGACATTACCAAGCATGTCATCATTCCCACGCTGCCCAAGAACCTGTTCGACCCCAAGAAGTGCGAAATCTTCATCAACACCACGGGCCGCTTCGTCATCGGCGGCCCCATGGGCGACTGTGGCCTGACCGGGCGCAAGATCATCAACGACACGTACGGCGGCATGGGCCGTCACGGCGGCGGCGCCTTTTCCGGCAAAGACCCCTCCAAGGTTGACCGTTCCGGCGCGTACATGGCCCGCTACATCGCCAAAAACGTTGTGGCTTCCGGCCTGGCCCCGCAGTGCGAAGTGCAGATCGCCTATTGCATCGGCGTTGCCAAGCCCGTTTCCGTGCTTTGCTCGTCCTTGGGCACCGGCCACATCTCTGACGAGATTCTGACCCGCGCCGTCACGGAAGTGTTTGACCTGCGCCCCTACCACATCATCAAGCGCCTGAACCTCAAGCGCCCCATTTACGGCAAGACCTCCTGCTACGGCCACTTCGGCCGCGAACTGCCGGAATTCACCTGGGAAAAGACCGACGCCGTGGCCGACCTGAAAAAGGCCGCCAAAGCGTCGCCGCAGGTGGCCGTGCCCGCCAAAGACGCCAAGGCCGTGAAAAAGCCCGTTAAGTCCGTTGCCAAGGCCGCCGCGAAAAGCGCCGCCAAAACAGCGAAACCCGTGAGCAAAACCACGGCCAAAACCGCCGACAAGGCTCCGAAAAAGCCCGTGGCCAAACCGGCGGCCAAAAGCGCCAAGAAAAAGTAAGCCATAGCTTCACAAGAGAACCGAAAAGCCCCTTGCCGCAAGGCAGGGGGCTTTGTTGTATGCGAAAACCTCCCGCTCGGCGGGAGGTTCTAAAAAGCTTTTAGCTATAAGTATGTCAGAAAAACTCCTTTTGATTTGTTAAAGAAGACCTGCGGTCTGGCAACTGCGAGTCAAACAAATCAAAAGGAGGTCACGATGGGTGACGCCAAAAGTCTAGCTCACACCAAGTGGAACTGCAAATATCACATTGTCTTCGCGCCCAAATACCGCAGGCAGGTTTTCTATGGGGAGAAGAAGCGCGCGGTGGGAGAAATCTTGCGCAAGCTTTGCGAATGGAAAGGCATAACGATACTTGAAGCAGAGTGTTGCCCAGACCATATCCATATGTTGCTTGAAATCCCCCCAAAAATGAGTGTGTCGGGTTTTATGGGCTACCTGAAGGGTAAGAGCAGCCTGATGCTGTATGAGCAATTTGGGGACCTGAAGTTTAAATATCGCAATAGGGAGTTTTGGTGCCGTGGCTATTACGTCGATACGGTAGGCAAAAATAAGACTAAAATTCAGGAGTATATAAAACACCAGTTGGATCAGGATAAACTTGGAGATCAGCTGTCCCTTCCTTACCCAGGAAGCCCGTTTACGGGCCGCAAGTAACAGACATGCAGATGCCAGATCAAATATGCGCCTGTTAGGGCGCTGCTGGTAACAGAGCCTTACAGGCGCATATGAAATACCACTGGCTATGCCGGTGGATTTTTATTGTCGCGCGCCGCTACAGGCCGAGATCGCGCATTTTACGCCACAGGGTCGCGCGGCTCATGCCGAGCCGTTGCGCGGCAAGACCCCGCCTGCCTTTGGCTTCGCGCAACGCTTCGAGAATTTGCTCGGCCTGGTCCCGCGCGAAGGTCCGCTTTTCTTTCGCGCCGCCGTCATCCAACATGGCGCGCACGGTTTTGCCGTCCACGGTCTTGCCTTTCGCCGTGGCGATGATGCGGGCCATGACGTTCTGCAGCTCGCGGATGTTGCCGGGCCAAGGGTATGCCTTAAGAACCGCATACGCGTCGTGGGTGAAAACGGGAAGCGCCTCGGCCTGCGGCGTTCTGCTTTTCAGAAAAAAGCGGCACAGGCCGGGAATATCCTCCTGCCGGTCGCGCAAGGGGGGCAGGTGCAGCAAAAGAACATTCAGGCGGTAGTAGAGATCTCGGCGAAAATCAGTGCCGTCGGCCAGTTTCTTCAAGTCCTTGTTGGTTGAGGCGATGATGCGCACGTCAATGGCGATAACCTGATCGCCGCCCAGGCGCATGACCTTCTTTTCTTGCAGCACCCGCAGCAGTTTGGCCTGGATGCCGGGTTCCATTTCCGTGATTTCGTCAAGAAAAATCGTGCCGCCGTGGGCCAGTTCAAAAAGGCCGGTTTTGCCTTTGCTGCTCGCGCCGGTGAACGCCCCGGCCACATAACCGAACAGTTCGCTTTCCAGAAGATGGCCGGGCAGGGCGGCGCAGTTGACGGCGACAAAGGGGCCGCGGCAGCGCGCGCTGTGATTGTGAATACTTTGGGCGAACAACTCCTTGCCGGTGCCGGTTTCGCCTGAAAGCAGCACGGTGTCTTCCGACCGGGCGTATTGCTTTGCCGTGGCGATGGCCTGTTTGAGCGCCGGGCCGCGCCCCTGCATATCCTGAAAGCGCATGCCCGCCACGAGGCCCGCCGCATGCAGGCGGCGGCGCACGGCAGCCTCCATGGCCTGCACGCGCCCGGCGTCGTGAAAGGTGCATACGGCTCCGCTGACGACGGAATCGACCTTGACCGGTGCAATGTTGCAGACAAAGGTCGTGTCTTTGACTTTGACCAGCAGATGAGGGTCAGCCTCGCCTTTTTTCACCGCTTGCGCCTGGCTGAGTTCCGGCCAGACCGTGCCGAGGGGCCTGCCGACGGCGTCTTTGGCCTCGTGGCCGGTATAGCGTTCGGCCACCGCGTTAAGCAAGGTTATGGCGCCGTCGGCGTCCACAGCCACGATGCCTTCGTCGGTGGCGTCCAGCACTGTGTGCAGCAGCGACATTTTCGCTTTATCCAGCTGCCGCGCCTGCATGATGGCCCGCGCTTCATCTACGGCTTCCGTCAGGCTTTCCACGCCGCTCTGCACGACTTCATAAGGAATGCCGAGGCGCTGCGCCGTCACGGCGCCTGTGACCGCGCCCACGATGACCTTGGCGCCCTCGCTGACAGCGCGCAGAATGACCTTTTCCGAATCGGTTCTGCTTTCCAGAGGGTAAATGGTAACGGAAATATGCAAGGCGTTGCATATTGTTGCAATACGCTCAAGGATATAGGGAAACGCCACGACGGCAATGGGGCCGCCGTGTTCCAACGCGCGGCCCAAAGCGCGGGATATGTCGAAACCGGAGCGCTTGATGGCTACAACCGTAACCTCGGGAAAGGCGGCCATGATGGCCTTGGCCGTTTCCCCCCGGCTGATGATGACCTCAACACCTTGCTGCACGAGTCTTGCGGCTTCGGCAACGCCTTTTTCCTGCACCCCGAGGGCAAGAATGATGCCGCCCGCCTGCTTTTTCACCACAGCGCGGGCTTCTTCAAACGAATATTCGTCGGGAGCTACCAAGCCTATCGTGCCCATGCACGCTCCTTGCAACAAAATATAAACATTTGAAACAAAATAATACGTTTTTCAGCAAAAGTCTTTTGCTTTTTTTGTGTCACAAATCTAATGCCGTGAAATATATTATGATTTATTTAAGGTTTGATTGGCATGCTTCCTGCTGGTTTAACGCGTACTTGCGGATGGAGGCTTGCAGTGATCGGCATGTGTAGACATATCGTTTACGAGGAGGTTGTATGCGTTTTTTCACAGCGGGTTTATTGTTGATTTTGTCGTGTGTGCTGCCGTCCGTCGGACAGGCCGCCGCATACCCCGCCAAGGACGTGCGCTTTTTGTGCTGGTCCGCGGCAGGCGCTCCGCTTGACGTCATGGCCCGGACCCTTGGCGTTGAAATGGAAAAGGCGACCGGAAAGAACTTTATCGTGGAAAACCGTCCCGGCGGCAGCGGCGCGGTGGCCATGTCCATCGCCAAGAACCAGCCCGGCGACGGACAGTTGATTCTTTCCACCACTTCGTCGCTGACCTTTACGGTGGCGCAAGGCAACGTGCCCTTCACCATGAAGGATTTCACCCTCGTCCGGGCGGTGGAGGCGGAGCCGGTCTCCGTGGCGGTGCTCAAGAACAGCCGTTTCAAGACCTTGAAAGATTTCATCGAAGCGCTGCGCAAAGGCGAAAAGTTGCGCGTGGGGGGCTTTTCTTCGGCCGGGTTCGTGCACTTCGTCTATCACAAGCTGCAAAAAGCGGCCAAGGTCAGCGGGCCCTGGGTGCCCTTTGACGGCGGCAACCAGGCGGCGACAGCCCTGCTTGGCGGGCATCTTGACGCGGCGGTCATGACCCCTTCGTCGGGTCTGGCCTCCATCCAGAGCGGCGACATCCGCCTGCTGGCCGTGAGCGCGCCCGCGCGTTCCGAATATTATCCGGACGTGCCGACCATGAAAGAGCTGGGCTATGACGTGGACGAGCAGATCTGGCGCGGCGTCATGGTCAAGGGCGATACCCCGAAAGAGATCTGCGAAGCCCTCGGCGCGATAATTGACAAGGCCGTGAAGGCGGAAAGCTGGACCAAGGCCATGAAGACCCGTTTTCAGTCGCCTTACGCCATTTCCCTGGAAGACCTGAACAAAAAGGCTGCGATGGAAGTTGAAGAACGCAGGGCCTTTTTGAAAGATGTGGGCGCGCTGAAATAACGCCTTTCCCGCGCGGGCCGGCCCGGCCGGCCCGCCTTTACGCCAGCCGGAGAAAAGAATGCTCATGCGTTACGGAACAAGCATTATCAGCGGTGTTATTCTGGCCTTCACCTGCGCTGTTCTTATCTACACCCGCAATCTCGCCTCCAGCCTGAGCGGAGCGCAGGCGGCCTCTTTTGAATTTGCCTATCTGTATCTGGGAATTCTGGCGGTATGCAGCCTGGGCTCTCTGATCAGCGGCCTTGCCGAGGCCAGGCTGCTGCGGCTCAGACTGGTCATTCCCGGCGGGCGCTTCTATCTGTTTTTGCTGCTCTGCCTCGCCTATTTGCTGGCGCTGACCTATCTCGGCGGCTACCTGCCCGCCACGGTCATCACGCTGGCCGCCGCCATGCTGCTCTTGGGTATTCGGCCTTTGTCCGCCCTGGTTGTTTCAGCCGGTTTTTCGCTGCTCATGTACGGGGTGTTCTCCATGTTTTTGAAAGTGCCTCTGCCGTAAACGGCGGCGGTTTTCCGGGCATCACGAGGAGTGCGTATGGATGCGTTTTTCAGCGGTCTGGCAACAGTTTTTTCGCCAGGGGGCCTGGCCGCGGTCATCGGCGGTTCCGCCGCCGGGATTTTTATCGGCGCCATGCCGGGCCTGGGGCCTTCACTGGGGGTCGCCCTGCTTATTCCCCTGACCTTTTCCCTGCCCCCGGCCATCAGCCTGATCATGCTGGTCGCCTTATATCTGGCGGCGGAATATGGGGGCTCCATCAGCGCGGTGCTGATCGGCACCCCCGGCACGGCCGCGGCCACGGCCACGGTCGTCGATGGGTACCCCTTAAGCCGCAAAGGCTACCCCGGCAAAGCCCTCAGCGCTTCGTTGATCGCTTCCACCATCGGGGGGGCCTTGGGCGGCCTTGCCCTGATGGTCGCGGCCACGCCCATCGCCTCTTTCGCCCTGCGTTTCGGGCCGGTGGAATACTGCGCCCTGGGGGTGCTCGGGCTTTCAATCATCGCAAGCCTGAGCGGCGACAATTTATTCAAGGGCCTGACCTCGGCCGGGCTGGGCCTCTTGGCCACCCTGGTCGGGCTTGATGCCGTGACCGGGGTGGAGCGGTATACTTTCGGCCAGTTCGAGCTGTTTGAGGGCATTCCTTTTCTGACCGCCCTGATAGGCCTGTTCGCCGTGACCGAAGTCTTCATGCTGGTGGAAGGCGAAGAGGCCGCCATGGGCGAAGCGGTGGCGATCACCAATGAAAGTCTGAGCTTCAAGGAGTTGGTATACATCCTTCCTTCCTGCCTGCGCGGCGCCCTGATGGGCACCGTGGTGGGGGCCGCGCCCGGCGCCGGCGGGGCCATCGCCTGCTGGCTGGCCTATGACCAGGAAAAGCGCTTTACCAGAAACCCGAACCCGCCTTTCGGCGAAGGCCAGCTGCGCGGCATTGCCGGGCCGGAAGCTTCCAACAGCGCCACGGTGGGCGGCGCGCTCATTCCTTTGCTGACTCTGGGCATACCCGGTTCGCCCACAACCGCGGTGCTGATCGGCGCGCTGATCATTCACGGCTTGCAGCCCGGCCCGAGGCTGTTCGTGGAAAACCAGGACATCATCAGCAGTTTGTACATCGGGCTGATCGCCGCCTATTTCGCCGTGTACGCCCTCGGCAGGCTGGGGCTGCGGCTGTGGATAAGCCTTGTGCGCGTGCCCGCGGGCATCCTTGCGCCGGCTATTTTTATGATCAGCGTGCTGGGGGCCTATTCGGTGCGCAACATGATCTTTGACGTGTGGGTCTGCATGGGATTCGGCCTGCTGGGCTATTTGCTGAAAAAGTACAAATTCCCGCTGCCGCCCATGATCCTGGCCATGATTCTCGGCCCCATGATCGAAAACAATTATTACCGGGCCATGGTCATGTCGCACGGCGGCGGGCACGCCATCTTTTTCGAATCCGTTCTCAGCAGCGTTCTGGTGTTTCTGGCTTTTGCCTCGTTTGCCTATTCCGGCTGGCGCTCGGTCCGGCGTTTTCAGGAAAACCGCGCGAAATCCCGCCCGGCGGGATGAGTGTTTTCTCCATATATACAAGGAATCCCCATGAAAGTTACCAAAGTGACCACGTTTCCCGTCTTTCCCGGCTGGCGCAAGAACCTGATTTTCGTCAAGGTGGAAACCGACGAAGGCATCACCGGCTGGGGCGAAGTCTATACCCAGTACGACCGCGACCCGGCCATGCGGGCGCATGCCGATATTCTCGGGCAATACCTTGTGGGCCGCGACCCCTTTGACATCAAGTATTTTTGCCAGATGGCCTATGACGACTACGCGCAGCGGCGGGGATCGCTGGAATTTTACTGCGCCCTTTCCGGCCTGGAGGCGGCGCTGTGGGATATCGTGGGCAAGGCCTGCGGCCAGCCGGTGTATAAACTGCTCGGCGGCAAATGCCGTGACAAAATCAGGGTGTATGCCAACGGCTGGAGCTATAAGATGGAGTCGCCCGACGATTTCGCCCGGGCGGCGGAAAAGGCGGTCAAACTCGGGTTCACCGCCCTGAAGTTCGACCCTCTGCCCCGGCCCTGGCGGACTTTTATCCCCCGAGCCCACGAGGCGCATGCCGAAAAAGTGGTCAAAGCCGTGCGTGACGCGGTGGGCCCTGATGTGGACTTGCTGATCGAGCTGCACCGCCGCCTCTCCGTTTCACATGCGGTGGCTCTGGCCGACAGGATCGCGTCTTACGCGCCTTTCCTGCTGGAAGAGCCTTGTCAGGCGGAAAACATTTTGTCCATCGCGGAGGTGCGGCAAAAAGCGAGAATCCCGGTGATGACCGGGGAAAATATCTTCGGCAAGGCCGGGTTCCGCAAAGTGCTGGAGCATCGCGCGGCCGATTATCTGAACCCGGACGTGGCCAACTGCGGCGGCATTCTGGAGCTGCGCGAAATCGCGGCCATGGCCGAGCCCTATTTCGTCGGCGTATCGCCGCACAACTACAATTCCACGGGCCTGGCGCTTTCGGCCACGGTGCACGCTTCCGCCGGGATGCAGAATTTTATCATCACCGAATATTTCCTGCCGTTCGTGGAATTTTGCGACAAGCTGTTCCCCGAGGGGCACCTTAAACCGGTGGACGGGTATATCGCCCTGCCGGAAGGGCCGGGTCTGGGCATCACGCCGGATGAAAAGGCCCTGTGCGAACACGCGGGCAAGCCCTTCCCGTTGCGTTCTCTGCCTTTTCCCGGAGACGAGCGGATGTAGCGCGCTTAGCTGATGATCCCGCCCGCCAGCACGCGCAGAATATCGATCCCGTCAAGCCGTTCCCGGCTGTAGACCGTGGCCAGCTGTCCTTTGGCGTAGGGGCCGCCGGGGTTCTTTTCGCGCAGCAAGAGCGCCTTGCCGTTTTCAATGAATTCCGCCGTGGCCTCGCGCGGGGCCTGGCGGTAGCGGGTGCGGATCAGCACCTCTTGCGGCCAGCGTGCAAACGGCAGCAGAGTATTGATCCGCCGCGCCGTGACCAGGCCCTCTTTGGTCGCCGCGTCTTCGCCTACCAGCAGAGTGTTGCTGCTCGTATCCTTGCGCAGCACGTACAGCGGCTCTTTCCAGGCGATGCCCAGGCCCCGGCGCTGCCCTTCCGTGTATTGCCACAGCCCCTTGTGCTCGCCCACGACCCGGCCGTCTTCCAGGCGCACCGGCCCCGGCCCGGGCAGAGAAAGCCCTAGCAGCACCGCCCGTTCCCGCACGAATTCGCGGTACTCGTCTCCGGGCACGAAGCATATCTCCTGGCTTTCAGCGGGAGCGGGAACAGACAAACCCCGCCCGGCAAGGTACGCGCGCACTTCGTCCTTGCTGACCCCGGCCAGGGGAAAGACGGCTTTTGCCAGCCGGGCAGCGGGCACCAGCGAAAGGAAATAGCTTTGATCTTTGGCTCTGTCCGCTCCCGCATACAAGGCGGGCCCGGTAGGATTTTGCACCAGCCGCGCATAGTGTCCCGTGGCGATGCGCGATGCGCCCCGTTTTTCGGCTTCATCCAGCAGCAGGCCGAATTTCATGGCCGCGTTGCAGGCGGCGCACGGGTTGGGGGTCAGACCGGCGGCATAGGCGCGCACAAAGGGGTCGATCACGGCCGCGGTAAAGGCGGCCGCGCAATCAAGAATGTGCAGGGACAGTTTCAATTGATCGCAGGCGGCGGCAAGGCGCTCCAGCATGGCGTCGTAACCCGCCGGAACAAGCTCGGACGGCAAAAACCGGGCGTGCAGGGCAATAACCGATTGCCCCGCCCCGGCCAAGGAAGCCAGGGCGTAGAGGCTGTCCGCCCCGCCGCTGACGGCGGCGGCCACGGAGGAATCAGGAATACTTGCGGTCAAAACACCCTCTGGGCATGGTTTTTTTCCAGTACTGCGTCTGAAAGCCGGGTCCGGCATCCCCGGTTCAAAACATGTCCCGCAAGGCCTTTGCCCCGTCCGGCGAACCTAGAACCAGGGTGCCGGTAGAGAGAAAGCGCCCTTTGACCACCCAGTCCGCATCCCAGTTTTTGAGTACGGGCGGCGGCGCGGGCTGGCCGAAAAGAAAATCTTCGCCCCAGGCGGTGACCGTGACCAGCACCGTGCCGGCTCCGGCGAAAACGCCTTTGGGTATGACGCAGCGAGTGGCGTCGGCGGAAAGGGTGATCATTTGCAGGGCCTGGCGCTTGGCCAGGCGTGAATCCAAAAACTGGCCGGAAACGTTGATGTTGGGGTCTTCGCTGGAGTTCCAGAGAATCAATTCCCGCCGAGCCGGGTCATAGGCCAGGGCCATGACGTGATAGGCCACCGCGTTGGGCAAACTGTTCCAGGTTATGCTCAAAGGGCCGTTCAAGTCGGCGCTTTGGGCCGCAACGGCAAGAGGCGGCATGAAATCGTGGCGCTGGTCCAGGGTGAAGCGCATGTGCGGCAAAAAGTTGCCGTGAACGAAATGCTGCCCGGCCAGGGTGGCTGTTGCGGGCACGGGCCTGGCGTCCGCCTTGCCGGGCCAGACCGCTTCCACCCAGCCCGGCCGCAGCCCGCCGGTCGCGGCAAGGCCGAAAGAAGCCGTTTTGCCCTGCGGCAAAAAGCCCGTGTCGGCCACGTCCACGGTATGAATGACTTTCGGCTGGCCCTGGCGGATGGCGTCGCCGCCGCCCCAATACAGACGGACCACCGGCCAGTTTTTTTTGACCGGGCGTTTGGCGCTGCTATCCGGCGCGCCCAGGGCGAGATAGCCGCCCATGCCCATGCCCGCGGGTATCATGTGATAGGCCAGCGGGGCCGCACCCTTCGCAGGGGTCGCACCCCCCGCGGGGGCGAGGTGCGCGGCCGCATGTATGTTCATCGTGCGCACGGCCTTGTCGGCCAAGGGGTTGCGCGATCCAAGGCTGCTTTCCAGCGCGGTGTGAAAGCGCATTTCATAGCTGGGCGTGCCCTTGGTGTACGCTGCCGGGGGTATGGTCTCCACGGTGGCAGGCAGTTCGGGGCCGCGCGGGCCTGTTCCGGCGCAGCCGTGCAACAGCGCGGCAAGGCAAAGAACGGCGAAGAGAGAGAAAAGAGGATTTTTCATGGCGCTGTTTTCTCTTGCGTAGTGCCGGGCGCAAGCCCCTGCCACCCGCCGCCCAGGGCGCGGATGAGGGCGACGGCGGATACGAAGCGCCTGCCTTTCAAAGAAACCACGGCGCGGGCGTTGCTGAGAGCCGTCGTCTGGGCCGTGACCACGGTAAGATAGGTGGTGGTCCCGGCGGTATATTGCGAAAGGGCCAGCCGCTCGGCCATGCGCGCGGCGGCCAGGGCCTGGTCTTGAATGGCGGCTTCGTTTCGCAGCAGATTGCCCGCCGCGAGCTGGTCTTCCACATCCTGAAAGGCGGAGAGCACGGTGCCGCGATAGGTCGCGACGGCGGCATCCCACGCGGCCACGGCCTGGTCGGTGCGGGCGATGAGCGCTCCGCCCTGGAACAGGGTCATGGCCAAAGAGGGGCCCAAAGACCAGACCCGGTAGGGCGTGGTGAACCACTTGTCGAAAATGCCCGCCGCATAGCCGCCTGACGCGTTTAACGAGAAACTGGGGAAATAGGCCGCCACGGCCACCCCGATCTGGGCGTTGGCCGAGGCCATACGCCGTTCGGCCGCTGCGATGTCGGGCCGCCGTTCCAGCAATACGGAGGGCAGCTCCGGCAGGACGGCGGGCAGGGTCGGCGGCAGGGTTCCGGGTTTCAGGCTGAACAGGGAAGGGGGCAGGCCCAGCAGCACGGCGATGGCGTGTTCCGTCTGGCGGCGCTGCAACTCAAGCTCCACGGCATCGGCCTGGGCCGTTTTGAGTTGTGTTTCAGCCTGGGCCACGTCAATGCGGGTGACCACCCCGGCTTTGAAGCGGTTATACGTGATGGCGTACGAACGTTCATACGCGGCCACGCTTTCGGCATAGAGCGCGATCTGCTCATCCAGCGAACGCAGCTGAAAATAATCTTGGGCCAGTTCCGCGCGCATGCTCAGCAACACGTTGGCAAGGTCGGCGGCGTACGCCTGGGCCGATTCGTCGGCGCTTTCCACCGAGCGCCGGGTACCGCCGAAGATGTCCAGTTCCCATGAAGCCTGAAGCTGCGCGTTGTATGCGTTGGTGACCGGCAAGCCGCCGCCGCTCTGCCTTCGGTTGATGCTGCCGCTGCCGCCGATGACGGGAAAAAAGGCCGCCCTGGCTTCGCGCACGGCGGCTCTTGCCTGCCGCAGATTGGCCAGCGCTGTCTGCACGTCGGTGTTGGCGGCATCCAGTTGCGGCATCAGGCTGTTCAGGGTGGGGTCGTTAAAAAGCGTCCACCAGGAGTCTGAGTCCACGACGCCCGGGCTGGCCTGCCGCCAGTCGTTTTCGTTGACGGCGGCGTATTCGGCGGCTTCTTTGAAGGTGTCGCCGTCCGTGGTTTTGGGCCGCGCGTAATCGGGTCCCACGGCGCAGCCGGAAAGGGCGAGGGCCAGAACAAACACTGGAAGTATGCGGAACGTGTTTGGCATTATGCTGTCCAATAGTTCTTCCTCTACTGCGGGGTCAAGGGGCATCATGCCCCTTGCGGGGTGCGGGGCAGCGCCCCGCCTAAACTGTTGGCCCGCCGGGCGTCGCGCCGGGCTTTGACCCACAGCCGGAAGCGGTCCAGGTACAGGTAAATCACCGGGGTGGTGTACAGGGTAAAGAGCTGGCTCACAAACAGCCCGCCGACAATGGAGATGCCCAGCGGCCGCCGCAGCTCGCCGCCGTCGCCGCTGCCGAGCGCCAGGGGCACCGCGCCCAAAAGCGCTGCCATGGTGGTCATCATGATGGGCCTGAAGCGCAAGAAGCAGGCCGTGCGAATGCTTTCTTCCGGCGAAAGGCCTTCGTTCCGTTCAGCCTCGATGGCGAAATCGATAAGCAAGATGGCGTTTTTCTTGACGATGCCCGCCAGCAGCAGCACCCCGATCAGGGCGATGACCGTGAACTCCAGACCGCAGACGCGTAAGGCCAGAATGGCCCCGATCCCGGCCGAGGGCAGGGTGGAAAGAATGGTTATGGGGTGGATGTAGCTTTCGTACAACACGCCCAGCACGATATACAGCGTGATCAGCGCCGCCAGGATCAGCAGGCCCTGGGTGCGCAGCGAATCTTGAAAGACTTTGGCCGTGCCCTGAAAACTGCTGCGCACGGAGGCGGGCATGCCCAGAGACGTTTTGACGGCTTCAATGCGGGCGGTGGCGTCGGAAAGAGAGACGTTAAGAGGCAGGTTGAAGGATATGGTGGCGGAAGCGCTCTGCCCCTGGTGGTTGACGCGCAAGGGAGCTCTGGTGGGCTCGTAGCGGGCGAAGGTGCCCAGCGGAACGAGGGTGCCGTTCTTTCCCGGCACGCGGATGGAGCGCAGTCCCTCCGGCCCTTGCCAGAAGCGCGGCTCCGCCCCCATGACCACGTGGTACTGGTTGCGGTCTTTGTACATGACGGAAACCTGGCGCTGGCCAAAGGCGTCGTTCAAGGCGTTATCAATGGCGTTCATGGCCAGGCCCATGCGCGACGCCGTGTCGCGGTCGATCACCAGGCTGGTTTGTAAGCCCGCGTCTTCCTGGTCGCTGTTCACGTCTTGCAGTATTTTTTCGCCCCGCAAGGCTTGGGTCAGGGTGGCTGTCCAGTCGCGCAGCTCGTCCAGGTCGTCGCTTTGCAAGGTGTATTGATAGGCTGCGCGGGAAGAACGCCCGCCTACGCGGATATCCTGGGCCGATTGCAGAAAAAGGCGCGCGCCGGGTATGCGCGCAAGCTTGCCCCGCAAGCGGGCGATGACTTCGTCCGCCGAGATCTTGCGCTCGGAGAGGGGTTTCAAGGTGATGAACGACCCGGCCCCGCTGGAGCCTTCACCGGCATACCCGGCCACGCTCTCAACGGCCGGGTCGCTGCCCACGATTTCCATCAGCTGGTACAGCTTGACCCGCATGGCCTGAAAGGAAATGCTCTGGTCCGACTGGATGAAACCCATCATGCGGCCGGTATCCTGATTGGGAAAAAAGCCTTTGGGCACAGTGAGATACAGGTGCACGTTAAAGGCGATGGTGCCCACCCAGAACAGCAGCACCCAGCGTTTGTGGTTCAGCACCCAGTCCAGGCTGGCGCTGTAGCCCCGCTGCAGGACAAGGTACAGCCTGCCCAGAAAAGAGAACAGCGCGCGCATGTGGCTGGAGCGGGCCGGGGCGGAGTGGACGGGGCCAAGCCCGGCGCCCGTGGGCATGAGCGGCCTGGGCTTGAGCAGGTACGCGCAGAGCATGGGGGTCGTGGTCAGCGACAGGACCAGGGAAACCAGAATGGCGATGGAAAGGGTCACCGCGAATTCGCGGAACAGCCTGCCCACGATGCCGCCCATGAACAGAATGGGTATGAACACCGCGATCAAGGACAGGCTGATGGAAATGACGGTGAACGAGACCTCTTTGGCCCCGATCAGCGCGGCCTGCATGGGCGAAAGGCCTTTTTCAAGGTAGCGGGCGATGTTTTCAAGCACCACGATGGCGTCGTCCACCACAAAGCCGGTGGCGATGGCCAGCGCCATCAGCGAGAGGTTGTCCAGGCTGTAGCCGCATAAATACATGCCCATGAATGTGCCGATCAGCGATACGGGCACGGCCACGCTGGGTATGAATGTGGCCCTGGGGCTGCGCAAAAAGGCGAAAACCACCAGAACCACCAGCAGCACGGCCAGAATCAGGCTGCGCTGCACCTCCATCAAAGAGGAGCGAATGGTGGGCGTGCGGTCGGAAACGGTGGTCATATCCACGGCGCTGGGTATGGACGCTCTCAAGAAAGGCAGAGTTTCGTTGACCGCGTCCACCGCGCTGATGATGTTGGCGCCGGGCTGGCGGAAGAGCGCCAGCAACACGGAAGGCTTGCCGTTGGAAAGGCCCAGGTTGCGCACGTTTTCAACGGAATCGAGCACGTCGGCCAGGTCCCCGACCCGCACGGCCGCGCCGTTTTTATACGTGACGATCAGGGGCCTGTAGTCGGCTGCGTCGCTCAGCTGGTCGTTGGTCGCCAGCGTCCAGGCGTAATCGCCCGATTCCACCATGCCCTTGGGGGTGTTGGCGTTGGCGTTGCGCAGAGTGCGCCGCACCTCTGAAAGTGACAGGCCGTACTGGTACACGCGGTCGGGGTTCAAATCGACCCGCACGGCGGGGAGCGAGCCGCCCCAGGCCGCCACCTGGCCTATGCCCGAAACCTGCGAGAGCTTTTGCGCCAGCACGGTGGAGGCGATGTCGTAAAGCTGCTCCGTGGGCAGCGATTCCGAAGTCAGGGCAATGATCATGATCGGCGCGTCCGCCGGGTTGACCTTGCGGTATGTGGGGTTGTTGGGCATGCCCGCGGGCAGGTCGGAAAGAGCCGCGTTGATGGCGGCCTGCACGTCGCGGGCCGCGCCGTCTATGTTGCGGTCAAGGTCGAACTGGATGGTGATGCGGGTGCTGCCCAGCCCGCTGGAAGAGGTGATTTCCGTTATGCCCGCGATGCGGCCGAGCGCGCGCTCCAGCGGGGTGGCGACGGATGCGGCCATGGTTTTGGGGCTGGCCCCGGGAAGTGACGCGGAAACGGAGATGGTGGGGAAATCGACCTGCGGCAACGGAGAGACCGGCAGCAGGGTGTAGGCCACGGTTCCGGCCAGGGCTATCGCCAGGGTCAGAAGCACGGTGGCCACGGGCCGCCGGATGAAAACGGCAGCGATGTTCATAACAAACTCATACCCATATCGGAATATACAGGCCGTGCTGTTTTTTTACAATGAAACTCCTCGGCCTTTCTAAAAGATGCCCCGGTGAAAAGCAATTGAAGCGCAAATGGGGTCACTGCGGGCTTTACGGACAGATAGCGCTTGGGAAAAGAGTGTGTTACGGGTTTTGCTGTTTTGTCTGACCCCGTATTCTGACAGCAGTGAGGTATACTATGACGAAAAATTATGAATTCCCCGATGCCGCGCAAATCGCCGCGGCTGTGGCCGGGCGGCGTGCGCTGGCCGAGCAGTTGTTCGATACGCTGGTTGATCTGTCGCGCGACCCTGAAGGGGGCGTGACCCGCGCGCCCTACAGCCCTGAAGAAACAAGCGTTCACAAACGCTTCGGCGAAATAGCCGAAAGCCTGGGGCTGACGGTGACCAGAGACGCCATGGCCAACACCTACATGACCTTGCCGGGGCGCGATCCGGCCGCGAAGAAGATTCTGACCGGCTCGCATCTCGATTCCGTGAAGCAGGGCGGCAATTTCGACGGCGCGGCCGGCGTGGTGGCCGGGCTGGTGGCCTGCGCGGCGCTGAAAGACCTCGGCATGCAGCCGCGTTGCGACTTTTCCGTCATGGGCGTGCGCGCCGAAGAGAGCGCCTGGTTCGGCGTATCCTACATCGGTTCGCGCGGGGCGCTGGGTCTGTTGCCCGACGGCGCGCTGAACGCCAAACGGGTCGACAACGGCCTGACGCTGACGGAGGGCATCCGCGCCGCCGGCGGCGACCCCGATGCGGTGGCCGCGCGTAAAAAGACCTTCGAGCCGGCGGATTTGCAGTGTTTTCTGGAACTGCACATTGAGCAGGGGCCGCTGCTTGACCGCGACGGCCTGCCCGTGGGCATCGGTACCGGCATTCCCGGCAACTTTCGTTTTCCCGATGCGCGCATTATCGGCGAATACGGGCACGTGGGGCTGCTCAAAGACTGGCGCCACGACGCCGTGACGGCGGGGAGCGAATTCGTTATCGCGATGGACGCGCTGTGGGCGGAATGGGAGAAAGCCGGCAAACCCATGGCCTGCACGATCGGCGAATTCTGCACCAACCCTGAGCTGCACGCCATGACCAAGGTGCCCGGGGAGCTGCGCTTCACCCTTGACGTGCGCGCTTACGATCCCAAGCATCTTGAAGAGCTTGAGGCGAAAACGCTGGCGATCATCAGCGATATTGAAAAGCGGCGCGGCGTTCGTTTCGAACTGGGCAAAACCGCGCGCGCCGCGGTGGGCCCGATGGCGCCGGAGATTTCCGACGGCTTTGAGACAATCGCAAGGCAGCTTGCGATTCCGCATCGCCGCATCGGCAGCCCGGCGTCGCACGATTCCGCCGCGTTCGCGGCGGCCGGGGTGCCCACGGCCATGATCTTCGTGCGCAACGCCAACGGCAGCCACAACCCGGCCGAGGGCATGACCATAGACGATTTCATGCAGGCCACGGCTATCATGACAACGTGGATAGCCAAAGCGGCGCAATAACATTCAGGGTTGCCGCTAAAAGATTTTGCCCCAAAGACAAGGAAAGCGGCCTTTTTTGCGTAGGAAGTGTACTCTTATGGTACTCGACTGAAGCAAAAAGGGCCGCTTGACGCCGTATTTGGGCAACAGATTTATTTAGCTACTGAATCTTCTTCTGCACCGGGGGGAAGACGCAGTCATCGCGCATTTTTCCCCGGAAGGTTTGCCAACCTTCATAGGTGAAAAGGGCCAGGCCTATCCAGATGCAGGTAAAGCCGAACACCCTGTCCGGGGTGAAATGTTCGCCGAACAAAAAGAGACCCACCAGAAAGTTGCCCGTGGGGTTGATATACTGCAAAAGGCTCAGCGTGGTCAGCGGCACCCGGCACAGGCCGAAAGCGTAACCCATTTGCGGTATCACGGTGACGACCCCGGCCCCGATCAGCCATAAATCTTCGGTAAAGGTCAGCGAATTGCCGAAAACGCCCTGCCCGGTGACGGTCAGCCACAGCAGATAGCCCCACAATATGGGGGCGGAAATGGTCATTTCCAGCGCCAGGCCCGATATGGCGTTCACCGGCGCGTGCTTACGCAAAATGGCGAACAGCACGGCGGAAGCGGCGGAAAGCAGCCCCACCCAGGGGATAGTGCCGTACCACAAAACCATGCCCGCGACGCCAACCCCGGCGATGCCTATGGATATCCATTGCGCGCGGCGGGGCCGTTCTTTGAACAGCAGATAGCCGAACAGCACGCTGAGCAGGGGCAGTATGTACTGGCCAAGGCTGGCTTCGACGATGCGGCCCGCGCTGATGGCCCAGATGTAAAAGCCCCAGCCGAACATGTGCACGAAACTGCACCCGGTCATGAACATGAGGCTGCGGCGGTTTTTGACGATGGCCAAAATCTCGGCCAGGCCGCCCCGGATGCCGCCCCTGAGCCAAAGCAGGCCCAGTACCAGAAAAAAACCCCAGAACGAACGGTGGCACAAAACTTCTATGGGCGGCACATGAGTCAGCTGCTTCCAGTAAATGGGCAGCAAACCCCACATGATGTACACGACGAACAGGGTTATGAACCCCCGCCGCTGCTCACTTTCAGAGGGCATGGACGAGGATAGGGGAATGGCGTCGGATTCGCTTGTCGCGATGCTCATGGCGCGTCTTCCGGCAGGCTCAGCGGCCGCTGCGACCCTTGCGGTCGCTGCGAGCGGCAAAAGCGCCGATAATGATGGCCCCGGCCTGGGCCACGTTAAGCGAATCGAATTCCCGCGCCAGGGGAATGCGCACCAACGACTCACAGCGTTTGGCGATATGGGGGCGCAGCCCCGCGTCTTCGCCGCCCAGCACCAGCACTGCGGGCAGGCGGGGTGTGAACGTGAACGCGTCGACAATGCGCGACGCGGCGGGAGAGGCCGCGTTCGGGTCCGCCCCCGACCAGGCGCCGTAGATGGTGAAACCGGCGTTTTCCGCCTCATCCAGGGCCTGGCCCAGGTTGGCCACTTTGGCCACGGGCAGTTTTTCCAGCGCCCCGGCGGAAACACGGGCCGCAGCCGCCCCGAGATAGACCCCGTTGTGGCGCGGCACGATCAGCCCGCCGCCGCCCATGGCGTACAGGGTACGGGCCAAAGTTCCGGCGTTGCCGGGGTCTTGCACCTGATCGAGCGCCAGCAGCAAAGGCAGAGGCGCGTCGCAGGCTTCTTCCAACAGGTCCGGCAGCTCGTGAAACCCGGCGGCGAACAGGCGGGCGATGACCCCCTGGTGGCGGCCGGAATACAGCCGCGCCAGAAAAGCATCGTCCACCAGAGAAAAACGGACCCCCTGCGCGCGGCAGCGGTCAAGGATGGCGTCGGTATCGGAATCTTTGCGGCCTTTGCGCACAAAAACGGTGTCGATTTTGTCCGGGCTTTGTTCCAGCAGCTCCAGCACGGGCTTGAGGCCCGGCTGCAAATTCTCATCAGTCTGCTTACGGGACTGTTCAGGATCCTGCCCGCCGGCGGCCTGCCGGTCCTGCGCGTCCCGCTGCGGGGCGTGAGGGCGGGGGGCTTTGGAGCCCCGGAACGGGCCGGAGCTTTTCGGTCCGGCGGGGCGTGCCTTTGGAGATGAATCTTCGGCCGCGCGGGGCGCGGGGGCGGTTTCTCCGGCCCTTGGGGCGGGAGCGGGAAAACGGCGGCGTTCGCTCATGCTGCTCTCTGTTTTATGGCATCCGGCTTGCTCTGCCGGGGCGGATAGTGTATTCCTGCCACTCAGGTACTCTCAACTTCCGTTCAATGCAAGCCCGCCGGGCACGGCCAACGCCGTTTTGCGCCCGGTTCCGGAATACGACTATGCCCTATATCTCTTTTTCTTTGTCCCGCCTTTCCCGTTTTTTTCTCCTTCTCTCCCTTGGCTTTCTGTTCACCGTTTCGGGCTGCACGACCCGTTCGCAACCGGATGCTTCGCTGGGCGAAAGCGGCACCTTCGGTATCGACGCGCCGGAAGAGACGGTGGAAGCGCCTTACAAACCCATAGACGACGGCGAGCCCTTGACTCCGGCCGAACAGGCCGCTTTTCACAGCACCGGAGAGCTGGACGCCGCGCTTTCGGATGAAGAAAAACAGCTGGTGGAGTTGCATTTCAAGTTTTTTGTGCACAAACACCGCAAAGTTATGGAGCGCTTTCTGGCCCGCAGCGAGCCGTACCTGCCCTATGTGAAGCATATCTTTAAATCGCGCGGCCTGCCTGAAGAGGCGGCATATCTCGCCTACGTTGAAAGCGGCTTCAACCCCAACGCCGTATCCCCGGCCGGGGCCGGGGGCATGTGGCAGTTCATGCCGTTTACCGGCAAGAAATACGGCCTGGCCCAAGATTATTGGGTTGACGAGCGCCGCGACCCGTTCAAAGCCACGGAATCCGCCGCCGCCTATCTGACCAAACTGTATGACTATTTCGGCGGCGACTGGCTGCTGGCCATAGCGGCCTATAACGCCGGCGAAGGCAAAATAGGCAAGGCCCTGGCGGGCACGGACGCCAAAACCTTTTTTGAAATCTGCCGCAAGAACCATATGTTGGACGACCGGGCGCAGCTGCGGGAAGAAACCCAGCAATATGTGCCGCGTTTTCTGGCCGTGACGAAAATCATGCGCAACCTCAAGCAATTGGGCTTTACGGAGCCCGATCCCAAAAGAGCCTTGAGCGTCGTGCCGCTGACGGTTCCGGCGGGGGTGGAACTGGCCTCTTTCGCCCGTTCTGCAAATTTGAGCTGGGACCAGTTCAGCCTGCTCAACCCGGCCTATCGCAGGCATATCAGCCCTCCGGGCACCAGCTCGCAGGCCTATGTGCCCTATGACCGCGAACAGCAGGCTAAAACCTGGCTGGCGGACAAGAGCGTCAGCGTGTACGCGGGTTGGCGCGAACACAAGGTGCGCAAGGGCGATTCCATGGGCTCCATCGCGGCCCGCAGCGGTTCTTCCACGGCGCTCTTGCGCCGGGCCAACGGCAGGCAGAGCAACAGCTTGAAAGTCGGAGAATTTTTGCTCGTTCCCGGTTCCAGCCGCGCGGCGCAGGCCACGCAGGCCAAACTGTTCCCCGGCGAGCAGTCGGGCAAAATCCGCCTGGCCGGGCCGGCCAAAGGCATGCACACCGTGGCCGCGGGCGACACCCTCTACGGCTTGGCCTCGCGCTGGGATACGAGCGTGGACGCCATTTGCGACGCCAACGACATGGAGCGCAGCGCGAAACTGCGCATCGGCCAAAAGTTGCGCATTCCCGCTGAAAAGCAGGTGGCCTCGGGGCCGGTGGAGCAGACGCCGCAAGCGGAAGCCGCCGTCAAACCCGCCCGGTCGCTGGCCCTTGTGGGTGAAGCGAAAGCAAGCACCCCCGCCGCAAAACCGGCTCCGGCAGCGCGCGCCGCGTCATATATCACGGTGCAGCCGGGCGATACGCTGTATTCTCTCGCCCGGGCCAACGGGTGCAGCGTTGAAGATTTGTGCGGGGCCAACCAGATTACCCCCAAGGCGAAGCTGCGCGTAGGGCAAAAGCTGCGCCTTATTGCCGGAACGGGCATGGCCCTGCAAAGCGATCCCCCGCGCCCGGCCGATGCGCACGCCGATAAAAAGAAGACGGCCGCCGCAGCGGCCAAGGGCAAGTTCGCCGTGGTTCAGTCCGGCGATACGCTCTCCGGCGTGGCCCGTGCCAACAACACGACAACGGGCGCCTTGGCCAAACTGAACGGCATCAGCCCCGCAAGCCCGCTGAAGGCGGGGCAATTGTTGCGTTTGCCTTAAGAACCGTTTCGCGGCGCAAAAGCATAGATACGGTCCCCGTTTGCATGAACGGGGACTTTCTTTACAAGAAAAGGCGTATTGTGCTGGTCGTCCGGCGGCCGTATCTTCTGTTTTCTGTTATTCTCGCATTGGCTGCGGATAGGTTCTGGTATAGACTAGCGTAAACTGATATCATTTACAGTTTCTTTTGCCGGGTCTTTTCTTTTGTCTCTGGAAAGGCTACTAATTTAGTATGGAATACCCAGAAACAGTTTGTTCTTTTTCGCGGGAAGAGGTTTCCTCGCGGTCGGGTCTGCCTCCTTTGGCGGACTATATCGCTTCGCTCCTTGCTTCCGAGCGTTTCGGCAGGCAGGTGACGCACCACCGCATAGCGGAGGCGCTTCCAACCTGCACCGCTGACCCGAAAAAACCCTGGAACGCGGCCATGCTGGGCGTGCTTGCGGCCATGGGCGTTTCCAGCCTGTATTCGCACCAGGCGGAAGCCACCGACCTGGTGCGCGCCGGCCGCAACGTGGTGGTCGCCACCCCCACGGCCAGCGGCAAATCACTGATTTACAACCTGCCGGTTCTTGACGGCCTGTTGAACGACCCCGATGCGAGAGCCCTCTATCTTTTTCCGCTCAAAGCTTTGGCTCAGGACCAGTTGCAGGCCTTTACCGCTCTGACCAAACACTGGCCGCCGGAGGCAAGACCCGGCATCGCGGTCTACGACGGCGACACCACGGACCATTTCCGCCGCAAAATACGCGAAAACCCGCCCCACGTGCTGATCACCAACCCGGAAATGCTGCACCTGGGCATTTTGCCCCACCACAGCCAATGGACGACCTTTCTCGCATCGCTCTCTCTGGTGGTGGTGGATGAGGTGCACACCTACCGGGGGGTGCTGGGCGCGCACATGGCCCAGCTTTTCCGGCGGCTGACCCGCCTGACCGGGCTGTACGGGGCGAAACCCACTTTCGTCTCCTGCTCCGCAACCATCGGCAACCCGGCGGAACTGGCCGAAAAGCTGACCGGCGAGAGCGCCCACCCGGTGACCCAAAGCGGCGCGCCGCAAGGGCGGCGGCACTTCCTTTTCGTCAATCCTGAAGACAGCCCGGCCACGGCCGCCATTCACCTCTTGCGGGCGGCGCTGGCCAGAAATTTGCGCACCATCGTCTACGCCCAGTCCCGCCGCATGACCGAGCTCATCAGCCTGTGGGCGGCGGAGCAGTCCGGCCCCTACGCCAACCGCATCAGCGCGTATCGCGCTGGCTTTTTGCCCGAAGAGCGCCGGGGCATAGAAGCGCGCATGGCCTCCGGCGAGCTGCTTGCGGTCATCAGCACCAGCGCGCTGGAGCTGGGCATCGACATCGGCGGGCTGGACCTGTGCATTCTGGTGGGGTACCCCGGCACCATCATGGCCACCTTGCAGCGCGGGGGGCGCGTGGGCCGCAGCGGGCAAGAGTCCGCCGTGGTGCTCATCGCGCAGGAAGACGCGCTGGACCAGTACATCGTGCGCAATCCGGAAGCGTTTTTCTCGCGCCCCACGGAATGCGCGGTGGTCAACCCGGAAAACCCCGTCATTCTGGAACGGCATCTGGAATGCGCCGCCGCCGAACATCCCCTGAAACCCGAAGGCCCGGACGCGGCCTGGCTGAGCGGGGACGCGGCGAACGAGGCGCTGGCCAGCCTGGAAGCGGCGGGCCTGCTGCTGCGTTCCGCCGACGGCAAAAGTTTGCACGCCGCCAGAAAGCGCCCGCAGCGCCATGTGGACCTGCGCGGCTCCGGCCAGAGCTGTACGCTGCAAGACGCAGCCGGCGCCGTGATCGGGTCCGTGGACGGGCACCGGGCCATGCGCGAAGCGCACCCAGGCGCGGTGTATCTGCACCGGGGCAAGACCTATATGGTGGAAAAGCTGGACCTGGCGGAGCGCGCAGCGCACCTGGTTCCGGCCCGGCCCGCGTATTACACCCGCACCAGAGGGCACAAGAACACCGAAATACTCAGCATTGAGGGAAAACGCGCCATTTGGGGCTGTACCATGAGCCTGGGCAGGCTGCGGGTGACGGAAACCATCACCGGGTATGAAAAACGCTCCACCCGCGACGGCCGCCTCTTGGGCGTCGTGCCGCTGGAGTTTCCGCCCCTGATTTTCGAGACCGAAGGCCTGTGGTTCGACATACCCGACCCCGCGCGGGTGACGGTGGAAAATTCCCTGCTGCATTTCATGGGCGCCATTCACGCCATTGAACATGCGGCCATCGGCCTTTTGCCCTTGCTGGTCATGGCCGATCGCAACGATTTCGGCGGTATTTCCACGCCCATGCACGGCCAGGTTGGCGGCCCCGCGGTCTTTATTTACGACGGCCTGCCCGGCGGCGCGGGCCTTTCGCGCGAAGCCTTCGCCAAAGGCCCGGAAATGTTCGCCCGCGCGCTGCATCTTGTGGCGACCTGCGAATGCGCTACCGGCTGTCCTTCGTGCGTGCATTCGCCCAAGTGCGGTTCCGGCAACCGGCCCATTGATAAGGCCGGGGCGAAAATGCTGCTGGAAGTCATGCAGGGGCTTGCCGGGCAGGATGAAGCGATCGACTGGACCGAACGGGGGGCGCCGCCCCCCGTGCCCCCCGCAAGGCGACTCAGTCCCCTTGACCCCGCGAAAAGGGGAGGGCGCGTTAATGTCGTGCAGCAAGACCAAGTTTCGGCGGCGGAGATCAGCGGACCGGGAACCGGCTCGGCTGTGGATGCGAGTGCGGGCGATGCGCATGAATCGCTTGCCGCCCCTCTGAATCGCGGGTCCAGGGGGCTTAGCCCCCTGGCCGAGAGGTCCGGAGAGGCGGAGCCTCTCTGGGATGATTCCGCGCGAACGGCGCCCCGGCGTTACGGCGTGCTGGACGTGGAAACCCGCTATTCGGCGGAAGAGGTGGGCGGCTGGCACCGGGCGGACCGCATGGGCATTTCCGTGGCCGTGCTGTATGATTCCGGGCCGGACGAGTTCGTCACCTACACCCAGGATGCCATCCCGCAGTTGGCAACGCGCCTGCGCGAACTGGACCTGATTGTGGGCTTTAATATTCTGCGTTTCGACTACGCGGTGCTGGGCCCGCACGCGCCGGGCGTGAACTGGCGCGCCTTTCCCACCCTGGATATGCTGGCCAAAGTGTACGAGCGCCTCTCCTACCGCTTGTCGCTTGATACCCTGGCCCGCGCCACCCTGAACGCGCAAAAAAGCGCGGACGGCCTTATGGCCCTGCGTTGGTGGAAAGAAGGGGCCGTGGACAAGATAGAGGAGTATTGCCGCCAGGACGTGGCCGTTACCCGCGATCTATACCTGTACGGCCGGGAAAACGGGTATCTGCTCTTTACCAACAAGGCTGGGCAGCTTGTTCGCGTGCCGGTATCCTGGTGATGGAGTTTCCCGTGTAAAAACGAAAGGCGGACACCGGGGGGGGGGGCCGCCTTTCGATAATCCACCCCAAGCCGGGGTTATTGGGCCATCGCCTGCATTTTTTTGAAGCCTGTTTGCTGTTCGCGCAGGTTTTTCATCAGCGTATCGCCGTTCATATTTTGAACCCGCAGGTACAGCTTTTTGGACACATCGGCGAATTCCGGGGTTTGCGTCGCCTGCGCGAAGGCGGCGGCCAATTTTTGCAGTACCGCCTTGTCCACACCCTTGGGCGCCACGGCGAAGGCGTACAGATCCAGAGCCGGAAAGTCGTATCCCAGTTCCGTCAGCAGCGGAATGTCCGCATGAAATTTTGTTTTGCCGGCCGTGGCCATGCCGGTCATTTTGCCTGAATCAATGTAGGGCATCTGCGGCCCGGCGGCGTAAGCGAAATCAAAATGGCTGCCCAGCACGCCGGATATGGCTTCAGCGCCGCCTTTAAGCGGCACGGGATTGATGCGTACCTTTTCCATCTTGGCCAGGGCGGCTACGATAACCTTGTCGATGGGCTGCTGCGACCCGAAATTCAGCGTTTTATTTTCTTTCTTGGCCCAGGCGAACATGTCTTTCAGGGTCTTCCAGTTCCGTTCCTTCAGGGCGAAAAAGGCGTCCTGCTGCACGCCCGGGGAATTGATGAAGACAAAGTCGTCCAGCTGGTACGAAGTCTTATTGATCAAGGGCAGCAGCGCGAAGGGGTATGAGTTGCTGAACCCTATGGTGTACCCGTCGGCGGGTGCGTCTCTCAGGGTGGCCGCGCCGACGCCGCCTCCTGCGCCGCCGACGTTGGCCACCACAACGGGCTGGCCCAGAATTTTGGAAACAGCCGGCGCCAGAATCCGGGCCAAGGTATCCGAAGAGCCGCCCGGCGAATAGGTGACTATCATTTTTATGGGTTTGGAAGGCCAGGCATCAGCGGCGCCGGCGATGCCGCAAAACAGCAGGGGGAGCAGGCAGATGAAGAAAGAAAATATTCTTTTCATAATGTTCTCCATGGGTTTTTGCGTTACGGATGCGACACGTCCGCCGCGCCGTTCCCGCTTTTTTCGGCGTTCTTTGTTTCGTTTTTTTTGTAGCGCAGGATGCTCCGCAGCACGACTATCCCCGTCATAATCATGCAAACGCAGGCGATAGGCCGGGTGAAGAGAAGCATGATCGAATTGTTTCCGGACATGACCAGGGTTTGCTGGAAGGATATTTCGAACATGGGGCCGAGAACGTAGCCGATAATGAAAGTTACGAAGGAAAAGTCGAAGACCTTCATGAAAAATCCTAGAATGCTGAAGAGCAGCATCAGGAACACGGCGAAAATGGAATAGCTTTCTATGTACGCGCCGGTCATGCACAGCAGCACTATGGAGCTGTAAATGTAAGCGATGGGCACGTTGAGCAGCAAAAGAGAACAGCGTATGGCGAGGCGGCCCATCCCCAGGTTGAGAACATTGGCGATGAGCATGCTGACGTATATGCCGTAGATGAGCACGCTGTTTTTTTCAAACATCTCAGGGCCCGGGGTGATCCCGTGAATGATGAAGGCCCCGGCCAGCAGAGCCGCCGCCAGATTGCCCGGAATGCCCAGGGTGAACAGCGGAATGAAGTTTGCGCCGACCACGGCGTTGTTGGCCGATTCCGCCGCCGCTATCCCTTCCAGCGCGCCTTTGCCGAATGTTTCCGGATGCTTTGAGGCGCGTTTAGCCGCACTGTACCCCAAAAAGGCAGCCACCGTGGTGCCCAGGCCCGGCAGCGCGCCGACAACGGTTCCGATAACGGCAGAGCGAAAGCAGGTCGGCAGACAGCTTTTCCATTCGTCCCAGCTTACGCCGCTGTCTTCAGGGCGGCTGCTTTGCTGTACCTGCCGGGTCCACCCAGCCTCACCGCCGAAATGCAGATTTTGCGCGTGGATGATGATTTCCGATAAAGCCAGCATGCCGATGCAGATGGCCATCAGCGGAATGCCCGCCTCCAGCTGGTAGACGCCGAAGGCAAGACGGGGCGTCGCCGTGGCCGGATCGGTCCCGACGGTGCTGACCAGCATGCCCAGAGCGGCGGCGATAAGCCCTTTGGTGATGGAGCTCGTTTCTATACCCGCGATGATAGTCATGGAAAAGATGACGACAGCGCAAATTTCGGGCGGTCCCATGCGCAGGGCGACGACGGCTATGGGCGCGGCAACGAGAATGAGCACGATGTCGGAAAAGGTGTCGCCAAGCACGGAGGCGTAGAGTGCCACCTTCATCGCTTTCGCGGCCTTGCCCGCGCGGGCGAGGGGGTGCCCGTCCCATGAAGTGGCCGTGGCCTCGGGGGTTCCCGGCGTATTTAGAAGAATGGCGGAAATAGCGCCTCCGAAAGAGCCGCCTTTGTTGATGCCCACCAGAAAGCCGATGGCCGACACGGCGGGCATGAAAAAGGTCAACGGTACGCAAAGGGCGATGGCCATGGGCCCGTTCAGTCCGGGAATGGCGCCGACGACAACGCCCAAAACCACGCCAAACACGAGAAAGAGCAGATTGTGGGCGGTCATGCTCACCGCTATCGCTTCCGCTATGGCATCCATACAATCACCTGCCTGTTGATAAAAGCGTCCGCCCTTTGCCTATGGCAAGGGAACCTGCAGCGCGTACCACAGTATGACGTAAATCGACATGGGAACGCCCACCGAGGTGCAGGCGATGGCGATCTTGCTTTTGCCGCGCATATACAGGAGGTTCATCAATATGATGAGTATCCCGCCGACGCGCAGGCCGAGAAGGTGGAGCAGCGCCAGTGAGACGAGCAGAATCAGGGTGAAGCGGCCAAGGTTATGCCAGCCTTCACGGGCCAGAGGGCAGGCGGAAAGCCGCCCTGCCGGCAGCCTGACGTTCTGGACAAGCAGAAGGACGGACAATGCGAGAATGAACACGACCAGCACGTTGGGCAGCGTCGCCGGCGAAACGCCGTATCCGTCCCCGGCGGCGGTATTCGCCGGAATGGCCCACAGCAGCATGGCCCCGCAAAAAGCCATCAACAGCAAGGCGGAATAGATGTTTACCCTTCTCATGACGATACTCCTCACAACATGGTCCTGACCCGGCGGCCGTTCCAGCCGCCCGCCGGGCCCGCGAACTACAACGCTCTTTCATAACGCGAGATCGCGACTTCGATCTCGCCCAGCAGGCAGGCGGACGTGGGCTTGCCCGCGCAGACGTTCAGCAGTTCTTTTTCAAGCAGCATGCTCGCTTCTTCAAGAGACTGGCCTTTGGTGAAAACGCCGGAAAGATCCACGTCGATATTGTCCTGCATGTGCTTGACCGTTGTCGGGTTGCCGGAAACCTTGATCACCGGCACGATGGGGTGGCCGGAGCAGTTGCCCTTGCCGGTGGAAAAGATGATGGCCTGGCAGCCGCCGGCGGCTATGCTGGTCAGGTTTTCCACGCCGGGGCAAGGGGCGTCCATGATGGTGAAGCCTTTCTGCGTCGGCCGGGCGCCTATGGGCATGACTTCCATCAAAGGCCGCGAACCGCCTTTTTTGATGGCGCCCACGGCCTTTTCCTCGATGGTGGACAATCCGCCCATGATGTTGTCCGGCGCGGGGTTCGATCCCAAGAGGTCAATGCCCTTGCTGGCCGCGTATTCCACGGTGAATTCCACCGCTCTGGTTATCTTCGCGGCCACATCGGGGCTGCTGGCGCGCGCGGCCAACAGATGTTCGCCGCCCAGCATTTCCAAAGTTTCACTCATAATTACCGTGCCGCCGAGGTCCACGACCCTGTCGGCCACCATGCCCGTGGCGGGGTTGGAAACGATGCCCGACGAGCCGTCGGATCCGCCGCATTCCACGCCCAGCACGAAGTCTGACCACGGCATGGGTTCCCGCTGTTGCAAACTGGCCTTGTACAGCATGCGCATGGCTTCGCGGGCGGCTTTTTCGGAAACGACGAGGGTTCCGCCGTCCTCTTCGATGGAAAAGGAAACCACCGGGCGGCCGGTGGCGGCCACGGCTTCTTTCAGTTCGCGGTGGCTTTTGTCTTCCAGGCTGATGATGACCGCGCCGTAAACGTTGGGGTGGGTCGCCAGGTTGGAAAGCACCCGGAAGTGAATGGGCACGTCATCACCCATGTTGGCCCGGCCGAAAGTGGCGCAAACGGGAACGACGCCGCGCACGAGCGAGGCGCCGCGCCGCACCGTGGGGTTGGCGTTGTCCATGGTGGCGATGATGATTACGTGGTTGCGAATGCCCATGCGGCCGTCAGCACGCCGGTATCCCTGCAAGATTGTCATGGCTTGCTCCTTACGCGACCTGATTGCGGAAGCTTTTGATGTTGTGCACATGCACATAGTCGCCCTCAGCGATATCAATACGGGCTTGGCCTATGATCTGGCCGTATTTGATGACCGTGCCCCCGGCGGTTATGGGCAGGATGGCTGTTTTATGGGCAAAGGGCACGGCGTCGCGCAACACGATTTCGCCGCCCAGCGACAGGGTCGCCGTCGCCCCTTTTGCCGCGTCTTCCATCGCCACAGCCACATTGTCTGCGGCGTCCAGAACCATGAATTTCGCCATGTTTTCCTCCCGCGTTTGGGCAGTGTTTCCGGCCCGGCCTCGAAGTGGCGGAGCCGCGGCCCGCTCATAGCGAGCCGTTCTCTATTCAATACCGGGTTAAGCAATAATATTGCCAACCCGGCAGCCGGGAGAAAAAAATATTTCCAACTATGTGGAATTTAAAAAAGATACTGCGGAGTGCTATTGCGGAGGCTGTAAAGCATTTGCGTGTCATTCTGCGGTTTATAGTATCATTGAGAGTCAGAATGACACGGGTCATTTTTTATGAAACTGCGTTTTCCCGGTATTGCCTCAACCGCCGCCAGAGAGTGGAAAGGCTGACGCCCAGACGCCGGGCCGCCTCCCGCTTGTTGTCGCCGCACTCGGCCAGAATTCGCTTGACGGAAGCTTCTTCTTCCCGGCGCAGCAGTCCGTCGGCGCTGCCCGCCCGTGATGCCGCGAAGGGCGAGCGGTCACCTTGCGCATCACGGACCTCGCGCAAGGTGATGGCGGCGCCGGACGCGGCGATGAGCAACCGTTCCAGTATATTGCGCATTTCCCGCGCGTTGCCGGGGTACGAGTAGCCGAGCAGAGCCGCGCGGGCGTCGTCGTCAAGGGACGCGGCCTGCATGCCGAGGGCCGGAGGTAGCGTGCGCAGAAAATGTTCCAGCAGGGGTTGGATATCTTCCGGGCGCTCCCGCAGGGGCGGTATATCAAGGCGCAACACGCTGAGGCGATAGTACAGGTCCTCACGAAACAAGCCCTGTTCCACGAGTTTCGCCAGGTTCTTGTTGGTGGCGCAAATGACCCGCACATCGACGGGGACGATGGCTTCCTGCCCCAGTCGGCGGACAGTTTTTTCCTCCAGCACGCGCAGCAATTGCGCTTGCACCGCGGGAGGGATCTCGCCGATTTCGTCAAGAAAGAGCGAACCCTTGTGCGCCATTTCAAAAAGGCCGGGATTGCCGCCTTTGCGCGCCCCGGTAAAGGCTCCTTCGCCATAGCCGAACAGCTCGCTTTCCAGCAGACCTTTGGGGAGCGAAGTGCAGTTGATGGCGACAAAAGGGCCTTTGCGGCGCGGGCTTTCGGTGTGCATGCTTTGGGCGAGCAGTTCTTTGCCCGACCCGGTTTCGCCCTGAATCAGCACGGTGGACGGGCTGGCCGCGTATTTGCGGGCCACGGAGAGCAGCCGCCGCATCGAAGAAGAGGCGTGAACGATGTTGGCCAGCGTGTAGCGCGCGACGTGCCCGAGACCGTAAATGTCCTTGCGGACTTTCTGCTCAAGTTTTTGCAGCCTGCTTACCTCTTGCATGATCAGCAGCGAGCCGTGATTGCGGCCGTCGATGATCACGGGATCCAAGGTGCAGGCATATTGCTCGTTGCGAAACACGCAGACCTTGCTCAGTTTTTTGCCTTCGCGAATAGCGTTCAGCAGTGCGCATTCCTCAAGCAGGGAGGCCATGTCCTTGCCGGAACGCAGCAGCGAGGCGGCCCGCTCGTTCTGAAGAATCACGGTTCCCTTGGCGTCGAAAGAGACGGTCGCCGAAGGAAAGGCGTTGAAGATCAGGTCCTTGCGGATGCTCGATTCCCGTTCGGCGCGCAAGGCCAGCACCATCCGTTCCGCCTCCCGCAGGGCTTTCAGGACAACCTCGTCGGGAGAACGGTTCTGCAGGCCGACCAAGCCCAGCTTTGCGGCGGTGTCCGTGACCAGCATGCCCCCGATCATCACGGAAATACCCTTTTCCTGGGCCAGGCGAATTCCCTCTTCCACATCCGCGGGTTTGCGGATGCGGTAGGTGAAGACGTCCACGTCAAACATCGGCGCTATTTGCAAAACGGCTTTTGTCAGGTGGTCGTTGGCGGAGAGCAGGGCTATTTTGTTGGAATGGCGGCGCGCTTCATAAATAAGTTGCACCACGTCCACGCCGGCCAGCGGTATTTCAATGACGGGCTGGGTGATACCCGATTCTTGAATGATGTGGCCGACTCCGCCCCGGCTGACGAGCACTTTAGCGCCTTTGGCGATCATCCTTTTTGCCGTGGATACGCTGCTGTCAATATCGCTGAGAGCCAGCTCAAAGGGAACGCCGATCTGGGAACGCAACATTTCCACTTGGCAGAGCAGGGTATGGTTAGGAACAATAACGCCCAAATCCATATGCACCTCGCGTATGGCAAATGCATACACCAGAAGACCCGTGGAGGCGAGACAAACCGTCTTTTGATTCCGGCGCTGCTTGTTCGCGTCCCGGTCACGTGGTAGAGTATTCGGGTCTTTTTGCTCTTCGCCTTTGTCAAAATGCTTTTTTTGACGGTCAGGTACCATAAGAGTACATTCCCGTCATAAAAAAGCATTTTTCCTCGGTGAAAAACAAAAATCCTCCGAATACAAGAAAGGAGTGTTCCATGTTGCCCCAACCGTACGCGGCCTTTCACGCCGACCTGCAAAAAATCATCCCTGCCGAGCGCATCTATACCGACCCCTTGCGGGTTCTGGCCTACGGCACGGACGCCAGCTTTTACCGCCTGACCCCCAAGATTGTGGCCGACGTTTCCACGGAAGAAGAGGTGACCAACCTCTTGCACCTGGCCCGGCGGCACAAGGTGGCTGTGACCTTCAGGGCGGCGGGCACCAGCCTTTCCGGCCAGGGGGTGAGCGATTCGGTGCTGGTGCGCCTGGGCCACGGCTGGCGGAACTGGCGGGTCAACGAAGACGCATCCGTCATCAGCTTGCAGCCCGGCCTCATCGGGGCGGAAGCCAACGCCATTCTTGCCCCGCTGGGCCGCAAGATCGGGCCGGACCCGGCCTCCATCGACACCTGTAAAATCGGGGGCATCGTGGCCAACAACGCCAGCGGCATGTGCTGCGGCGTTGCGGATAACACCTACAAGACTCTGATCTCCGCCCGGCTGATTCTGGCGGACGGCACGCGCCTTGATACCGGCGATGCGGCCAGCCGCGCCGCCTTCGCCAAAAGCCACGGCCATATTCTGCAAGGCCTTGAGGGCCTGCACAAACGGGTCGCGGCCGATGCGGAACTTAGTGAACGCATCCGCCGCAAATACAAGATCAAAAACACCACCGGGTACAGCATCAACGCGCTGGTGGACTTTCACGAGCCGTTCGAGATTTTGCAGCACCTGATGGTCGGTTCCGAAGGCACCTTGGGTTTCATTGCGGAAGTCACCTGGCGCACGGTGGAAGAGCACGCCCACAAAGCCTCAAGCCTGATGCTGTTCCCCGATGTGGCCGAAGCCTGCCGCGCCGCCATCATGTTGCGGAAGCTGCCCGTTTCCGCCGTGGAACTGATGGACCGCGCATCCTTGCGTTCCGTGGAAGGGCAGCCGGGCATCCCGCCGGAGATTGCGGACCTGGATGAAAAGACGGCTTCGCTCCTTGTGGAAACGCGGGCTGCGGACGCGGCCGCTTTGATGCGCCAGATGAAGAAAATCGCAACCGCCATTGCGGAACTGAACCTGGTCCGGCCGGTCTCGTTTACGGAAGATCCGGCTGCCTGCGCGGACCTGTGGCAGATCCGCAAGGGTATTTTGCCTTCGGTGGGCGCGGTGCGCAAACCCGGCGACACCTGCATCATCGAAGACGTGGCCGTGCCCCTGGAAAAGCTGGCGGATGCCGCCGCGGATCTGCAAAGCCTGTTCGCCAAGCACGGCTATACGGAAGGGGTCATTTTCGGCCACGCCCGTGACGGCAACCTGCATTTTCTGTTCAACCAGAATTTTGGCGACCCCAAAGAAATAGCCCGTTACGGCGCGTTCATGGACGACATCTGCGAAATTATCGCGGCGAAATATGAGGGTTCGCTGAAAGCGGAACACGGCACGGGCCGCAACATGGCCCCCTATGTGGAGCTTGAATGGGGCAAAACCGCTTACGCGCTGATGCACGACATCAAGAATCTGCTGGACCCGGAAGGTATTTTGAACCCAGGCGCGCTCTTGAACGCCGACCCCAAAGCCCACCTGAAGCACCTCAAACCCCTGACCCCGGCCCATGAACTGATCGACGCCTGCAGTGAATGCGGATTTTGCGAGCCCACCTGCCCTTCGCGCCGCCTTTCGCTCACCCCGCGCCAGCGCATCACCACCTGGCGCGAGATCACGCGTCTTTCCGACCCGGTCAAAAAAGATCAGCTGCATAAAGCCTTGGCCAAGACCTACCGCTACCAGGGCCGCGACACCTGCGCGGCCGACGGGCTCTGCGCGCTGCGCTGTCCCGCGCAGATCAACACCGGCTCTTTCATCAAAACCATGCGCGCGAAAGACGCGGGCAGGGCGGCGCATACAGCCGCGCGCTTCGTTGCCGGGCATTTCGCGGGCATAGCCAAAGGCGCGTCGGTGATGCTGAGCGCGGTGGATACGCTGCACCGGCTGGCGGGAACCAAGCTGCTGCAAAAAGGCTCCGATCTGGCCCGCATCGTGAGTTGCAAGGCCATTCCGGCCTGGAACCCGGCCATGCCCACGGGAATAAAGAGTTCGCTTCTTGCGGAGGTTGTCGGCTCCGCAGGATGCGGAGCAGCCGCGCAGCGGAGCAAGCCGGAATCCACTTCCGGCGCGGCGAGAGCGAGTGCCCCGCAGGACGCGGGGCCGAGCGGCATCTGCGCAACAACCAATACTGTCGTCTATTTCCCCAGCTGCATCAGCCGCAACATGGGGCCCGACCGGGCCGATTGCGAACGGCGGCCGGAAATGGAAATCATCGCCCGTCTTTTGGCGAAAGCAAATTTCCGGGTGCTGTTCCCGGCGGAACTGGCGAAACTGTGCTGCGGCATGGCTTTTTCCAGCAAGGGCTTTGCCGAAGAAGCCGCGGCCAAAGCGGCGGAACTGAACGCAGCCCTGCTTGCGGTTACGGAAAACGGCCGCTACCCGGTGCTGTCGGAAACCAGCCCCTGCCTGCTGCACATGCGCGAAACCCTGGACAGCCGCTTGAAGCTGTACGAACCCATAGGGTTCGCGCTGGAACATCTGCAGGGCAACCTGACATTCACCCGCCTGCCCCGTTCCGTCGCCGTGCACGCCACCTGTTCCGCCCGCAAGATGGGCCTTGCGGCCAAGCTTGCGGAACTGGCCGCGCTTTGCGCGGAAACGGTGGTCGTGCCCACAGGGGTGGACTGTTGCGGTTTCGCGGGGGACCGGGGCTTCAGCCATCCAGAGCTGAACAAGGCCGCCCTGACGGAGCTGCGCGACCAGGTCAGCGGGTGCGATGCGGGCTATTCCACCAGCCGCACCTGCCAGATAGGCCTGACCCTGCACAGCGGCATACCCTATCGCTCCATTCTGCTGCTGGTGGATGAAGCGACAACGCCAAAATCTAATGCTTGACCGGACGGGAAACTGTTGTACTATTACGCTGGATTTCACCCCCATATTCAATTGTATTTTCTATTAAGGAGCGTCACATGAAATCGTTGAAAGGCAGCAAGACGGAAAAGAACATTCTGGCCGCGTTCGCCGGCGAATCGCAGGCCCGCAACCGCTACACCTATTTCGCCGCCACGGCGAAAAAAGAAGGCTATGTGCAGATTTCCGATATCTTCATGGAAACCGCCGAGCAGGAAAAAGAACACGCCAAGCGCCTGTTCAAGTTCCTTGAAGGGGGCGAAGTGGAAATCACCGCCGCCTTCCCCGCCGGAGTGATCGCGGGCACCGAAGCCAACCTGCGCGCCGCCGCCGCGGGCGAAAATCACGAAGTGCATCATATGTATCCCGATTTCGCCAGAACCGCGCGTGAAGAAGGCTACCCCGAAGTGGCCGCCGTCATGGAAGCCATCATCAAGGCCGAAGCCTGGCATGAAAAGCGTTTCCTCGACCTGGCCGCCAACATCAAAGAAGGCCGCGTCTTCGTCCGCCCGCAGACCGTTGTCTGGCGCTGTCGCAACTGCGGCTATATCCACGAAGGCACCATCGCCCCCGATTGCTGCCCGGCCTGTGCCCATCCCCAGGCCCATTTCGAACTGCGCGGCGAAAACTGGTAGGGCGCAAGCAGGGGCTCCGCCCCTGCACCCCGCAAGGGGCTGAGCCCCTTGACCCCATATAGCGAAGGGCGTTTTCCGCAAAACGGAAAGCGCCCTTCGCGCATGTGATGCCGAGTTGTGCGATATGGGGCTGTTTCCAAAAAGATGGATTTTGTTTTCCGGCAAGGAAAAGGGCGGTTCCGGGGCGGGGATAGTACTTCTGTGGTACAGCCCCGCCCCGGAACCGAAATTTGACGCGGCCGGGAAGCAAAAGACGCTTTTTGGAGACAGCCCCTAAAATCTGCGGATCAAGAAGACGCCCCCGCCGACCATGGCGAGTCCGAGAAGGCGCGGCCAGGTGGCTGCCCGCTGGGCGTACCCGAAAAGGCCGAGCTGGTCGCAGGCCATGCTCATGCCGAGCTGGCCCGCCAGCACCAGGGCGATAAGGGTCGCCGCGCCCAGGCGCGGGGCAAGAAAGGCCATGACAGCCACAAAATAGGCGCCCAGGATGCCGCCCAGCCAGTGCCAGGGTACGAACTTGCCCGCCAGGGAAGGTATGGGCGTGCGCGTGGCCAAAATCACGACAGCCAGCGCCGCTGTGCCCACGACGAATGAGATAAGAGCGGCGAGGAGCGAACTGCCCGCCCAGTGCTGCTGCAGTTGGGCGTTGATGCCCGCCTGCACGGGCATGGTGGCGCCGGCCAGAATGACCAGAAAGATAAGCAAGAGATCCATGAGATTTCCTTACGAAAGGGGGCGGCCGCCGCGCAGGGCTTCGACCACGGCCAGGTTCATCGGCAGGTACAAAAGGTCCGGGGGGCTCGCCGGTTCGATCCAGCGCAGGGTTTGCCCTTCCAGCGGGGCGGGCTCGCCGGTAAAGCCGGTCACGTTGAAGAGATGCAGCATGACGTGCCCGTGCGGGTAGCGGTGGGAAAGGGTTTGCCACAAACCGGCTTCAAAACAGGCTACGCCCAGCTCTTCGGCCAATTCGCGGAACAGGGCCTGCTGCGGGTTTTCGCCGTTTTCTATCTTGCCGCCGGGAAATTCCCAATACCCGGCCATGATGGAACCCGCCGGACGCTCGGCCATGAGGTAGCGGCCGTTTCGCCAGAGTATGCCCGCAACGGCGTGGAGTTTACGCTCTTCCGCCACTGGTCAGGCCTGTTCGGGCAAAATGAAAAAGGACCCGCCCGCCGCGCACAGCAGGCGGCCTTTGGCGTCGTGAATGCGCGCTTCGGTCGTCAGCACGTTGCGTCCGGGTTTGAGCACCGAGCCGGTGGCGACAAGTTCGCCCGGTTGTTTGGGGTCGGAACTGCGCAGATAGCGGATGTTCATTTCCGTGGTCACCACGCGCTGGCCTTCGCCCAGCAGACTGATGACCGCGTGGGCCATGGCTTCGTCCGCCAGCGTCGCCAGAATGCCCCCGGCCACAAACCCCATGCCCTGGGCCAGGCACGGCGATACCGGCAAACTGATGACGGCTTCGCCGTTTTCCGCCTTTATCAGGCGCGCGCCCAGGAAATTGAACAGCGGGTTGACGTTCTGGTCCGCTTTGCACACGGCGTCTAAATAGGCTTTGGCCATGCTCATTCCTCGCTTAATGCGGCTCTGCGCGCTTCAAGATCCGTTATGGCTTGTTCCAGCCCCGCCATTTCTTCCATGACCGCTTCCGCCCGTGTTTGCAAGGCGTGGAAATCTTTCAGCAGGCTCGTGGTTCTGGCGGAATCGGCATACACGTCGGGGTCGGCCAGCAGGGCTTCGGTTTCCGCCTGTTTGGCCAGGCTTTGCTCCAGCTCTGTTTCCAGTGCGGCGTAGCGTTCTTGCAGGGGCCTCAGCTCTTTGTACAGGGCGTTGCGCAACTCCGCCTGCTCCCGCTTGAGGCGTTTTTGGTCTTCCCTGGACAGGGAGGGTTTGGCGGCCTTGTCGGTTTGCGCGCCGCTTCCGCCGTCGGAAAGGGCCGCGCCGCTTCCCGCGCTTTTGGCGGCGGCTCTGGCTTCGGCGTACTGCTCATAGCCCCGGTCGTACACGGTGAAACCGTTCCCATCCAGCTGCCAGACCTCGTCCGCCACTTCAGACAGCAAATGCCGGTCGTGGGCCACCATCAGCACGGTGCCGGGGAAATCGGCCAGCGCTTCCACCAGGGCTTCGCGGCTTTCAAGATCCAGGTGGTTGGTGGGTTCGTCCAGAATGAGGAAGTTGCAGCGGGCCAGAAAGAGCGTGGCCAGAATGAGGCGGCTTTTTTCGCCGCCCGAAAGGGTGCCCACGGTGCGGTCGAAAAAGTTCTGGCCCAGCAGAAACAGGCCCAGTACGCTCATCAGCTCTTCTTCGGTGGTGCGCGGGTCGGAGAGGCGGCGTATTTCGCCGAGCGCGGTGCCCGAAGGGTTCAGCGTTTCAAGCTGGTGCTGGCTGAAATAGCCCGCTTTGACCATCTGGCCCAGCTGGGCCGTGCCGCCGGTTTTTTCCAGCCGGCCGGTCAAAAGGCGCAGCAGGGTGGATTTGCCGCAGCCGTTGTGCCCCACCAGGGCGATTTTCTGCCCCCGGTAGAGGGTGAACGAAAGCGCATCCCACATACGTTTGCCGTCGGGAAAATGAAAGGCCAGATCCGCAACGGAAAGCACGGTGCGGTCAGACTGAGGCGGGCTGGGCCACTTGAAATCCAGCTCTTTGCGCTTGGCCGTGGGGGCCAGGCCTTCCAGCTCTTTTTCCAGCTTTTTGGCCATCTTTTGCCGGGACCCGGCTTGGCGCGCTTTGGTGGCCTTGGCTTTGAAGCGCCGCACAAAGGCCATTTTACGTTCGATTTCATCCTGAATGCGGGCGGCTTCGCGTTCTTTCTGCCCTTCCATCTCTTCCTGCAGGGCGATGAAATGGCTGAAGTTGCCCTTGCGGAACAGCGGCTTGCCCACACCCAGATAGAGAATATGCGTGCTGATCTTGTCCATGAACACGCGGTCGTGGGCCACAAAGACCAGTACGCCTTCGTATTCCAGCAGAAAATTTTCCAGCCACTCCACGGCGTCCAGGTCCAGGTGGTTGGTTGGTTCGTCCAAAAGCAGCACGTCGGCCCCGGCGGTCAGCACGCGGGCCAATTTCGCCCGTTCGCGCCAGCCGCCGGAAAGCTGGCGCAAAGGCCGCCGCCATTTGTCTTCTGAAAAACCCAGGCCCGAAAGCACGGTTTTGGCTCTGTGCTCCGGGTTATAGCCGTAAACCTGCTCCAGCTCGGCCTGGCGCAGGGCCAGGCGGCGCAGGGCGTCTTCGTCGCGCCCTTCGGCGGCTTCGTGCCAGGCGGTCCAGAACTCGTTCCAGTCGGGCAGCACGTCCAGCACGTATTTCAGCAGGGGCCGGTCCAGTATGGTTTCGTCCAGCTCCTGCTCCACATAGCCCAGGCGGCAGCCTTTGGGCGTGACCACCTTGCCCGCTTCCGCCACTTCCGCCCCGGCCAGAATGCGCAGCAGGGTGGATTTGCCCGTGCCGTTGGCCCCGCAGACGCACAGGCGCACGCCGGACTGAATCTCAAGGGAAAAGTCGGTCAGAATGTCACGGCCGCCAAAGGCTTTGCTGACGTTTTGGATGGAAAGGCGCATAGAAAATCCTCAGGCGCACTTGTAACTGAAAAGGGGGCGGGCGGCAAACCGGGGTCCGGCGCTCTTATTTACCCCGCCCCGCGCTCTGTGCTACACCACCCCCATGCCATCCTTCACCTTCATTCACGCGGCCGACCTGCACCTGGGCGCGCCTTTTCGCGGCCTGGATACGGCGGCGGCCGAGGCCCTCGGCCCGCAAAAAGCCGGGCGGCTTTTAAGCGAAGCCTCATACACCGCGCTGGAGCGGCTGGAAAAGCTCTGCCTTGCCGAAAAGGCGGATTTCCTGCTGCTGGCGGGCGACGTGTATGACGATGAAGACGGCGTGCTGCGCGCCCGTTTCGCCCTGCGCGACATGTGCGAACGCCTGGCAAAAGCCGGGGTGCGGGTGTTCATCGCCCACGGCAACCATGACCCTTTGCCGGAAGGGCCGGACCTCTTGCCCTGGCCGGAAGGCGTCACCGTTTTCGGCCCCAAGGTGCAAAGCGAACCGGTGAAGCGGAACGGCGAAACCCTGGCTCTGGTGCACGGCATCAGCCATACCGGGCCAAAAGAAAAAAACAACCTGGCGAAGTTTTTTAGCCGCAAAAGCCCCGACCTGCTCAGCCCTGAGATGACGGAAGGGCTGTTCCAGATCGGGCTGCTGCATTGCTGCGTGGGCACGGTGGAAGGGCACGCGCCCTATGCGCCGTGCAGCCTGACCGACTTGACCGGCGCGGGCCTTGATTATTGGGCCTTGGGCCATGTGCACCAGGGGCGCATGCTGGCCGCAAAGCCGCCCGTGGTCTATCCCGGCAGCCTGCAAGGCCTGCATATCAATGAAAGCGGCCCGCACGGCTGTGTTGCGGTCCGGGTGGAAGACGGCGTTTGCCGCGTGCGCGAGATTTCGCTGGCGCCGGTGCAGTGGCATAAACTGACCCTGGACCTGGAAGGGGTGGAAAACCTGGACGAGCTGGAACAGGCCGCGCTGGAAGTTCTGGACGAAGCCGCCCGCTCTGTCGCAGGGGTTGGCGCGAACGGCGCGAATGACGCGGCGGGCGAAGAGGCCGCGCTTTTTTTCGCGCCCACGGTGCTCTTCTGCCGTCTGACCCTGACGGGCCGCACAAATCTTGATAAAGCGCTGCGGCGGCCCGGGGAGCTGGAAACCGTGCAAGCCCGCCTGCGCGCGGCCATTGCGAAAAACGCCGCGGATTCGTCCGTGCCCGCAGTCCGGCTGAAAGACCTGGTTCTGCGCACCGCACCGGCGCTTGATTTCGCGGCGCTGACCAAACGCGACGATCTGGCCGGTGAAGTGGCTCGCCTGGCATCGCAGGCGGAAACCGACGCCGAAACGCTGCACGCGCTGGCGGATGGCGCTCTGGATGAGCTCTACAACCACCGCAGGCTGAAAAAGGTGCTCACGCGCCCCACGGATGCGGAACTGCGCGATCTTGCGGCTACGGCCCGCTTAATGGGTTGCTCTCTGTTGGAGAGTGACTGATGTATATCCGCGAATTTTTTATCGACCAGTTCGGGGTGCTGCAGGGCCAGGCCGTATCCGGCCTGCCCCCCGGCATCAGCGTGTTTCTGGGCGACAACGAAGCGGGCAAAAGCACCTGCCTGGATTTTTTCCGGGCCACACTGTTTGGTTACGCCCGCAACCGCCGCAATGTTTATGAATACGCGGCCGGAAGCAAAAGCCCCACATCCGGCGGTACGCTCCTGCTGCAAGGGAGCGATGGGGGCCTGCTGCGCCTGACCCGGCGGCCCGGCAAGCATGGCGGCTCCCTCACTCTGACCGGGGCGGACGGCTCCCCCCGGCCCGCATCCGACCTTGAGCTGTTGCTGCGCGGCTGCACGGCGGACCTTTATGACAAGGTCTTCGCCTTCAGCCTGGGGGAGCTGGCCCAGGTGGGCGGGCTGAAAGAAGACGCCATCCGGGGCGCTTTGCACGGCGCGGCTTTCGGTACGGGTTTGCGTTCCCCGGGCCAGGTGCTCAAAGAGCTGGACGAAGCCAAGCGGAACATTTTTGCGCCGAAAGCCACGACCTCGAAAATCCATAAATTGCTGGACGATCTGGAAGCCTTGCAGGCTCTGCTTGATGAAAAAGGCGGCGAAGTGGCCCGCTATGCGGGGCTGCAAAAGGACCTCATTGCCCTGGATGCGGAGCTGGAAGCGGCGCGGACGGCCCGGCGCGAGCTGGAAGGGGCGCAGCGCGCCCATGACCGCCGCCTGGCCCTGCGCCGCCGCTGGGAAACCCTGCGCGAGGCGGAACAAAACCTGGCCGCCCTGCCCGAATGTTCCGGCGTGTTCGCGCCTGACGGCCGCGAGCGGCTGGAACGGCTGGAAGCGTTGCTGGCTGACAGGCGCATCGCGGCAAGCACGGCGAAAAGCGCCTTTGAGCGGCTGGAACGCGACATGGCGGGCCGGGCGGAACAGGCGGATGCCAAGTTGCTTGCGGCCGCATTGCCCCTTGCGAGCTTACGCGAACGCAAGGAAAACGTGCGCGCCGCAGTTGCGCTGCTGCCGGATCTGGCGCACGAAGCGGCGGCCTTGCGGGCGGACCTGGCAATGCATTGCGCCGCCCTGGGCGAAGGCTGGGATGCGTCGCGCATCGCGGCATACGACCTTTCTTTGGCCGTGCGTGAAGAATGCGCGACGCTTGGCCGCCAGCTCACGCAGGCGGAGCAGCACGCGGCCGTCACGGAAGAAAGCTGCCGCCGTGCAGCGCGCGAATGCGCCGCCGCCGATGCGGCCCTGCGCGGCCTGACGGAACAGGGCGGAGGCGCGGCGAAAGATGACGGCGCATCCCCCGGCAGCGACGCGATGGATACCTTGCAGCGACTGCTGCTGCGCGCCAACGACGCCCACGAGAACACCGGGGCTCTGGCGCTGGCTGCGCGGGGCGCGTCGCAAGCGTTGGGCCAGGCTTTGGCCGCCATTCATCCCGACTGGACCCGGCAGAACTTGGAACAGCTTGCATTGACCCCGGCGGACCGCGAACGCCTTTCCACCCTTGCCGCGGCCGTTTGGGCAGCCCGTGAGGCCCGCATTGACGCGGCCCGCGCCTTTGACGCGGCGGAAAGCGCCTGTGTTGACGCGCGGCAGCGCCTTGCCGCCTTGCCCGTGGAAAGCATCGCTTCCGGCGCGGAAGGCGGCGAAGAAAATGCGCAAACCCTTGCGGCGCGCGGCAACGGGCTGCGGCAAGTTCAAGCGGCCTTTCGCGCGCTTGATGCGGCCCGCCGCCGTCACGAGGCCGCCAATGACCAACTGAACGAAGTGGTGACCCTGGCCCGGGCCGGAAACGGCCTTGCGGATGCACAGGCATACGCCGGGCGCGGGGGCCGGAAGAGCGGGCTCTTCACCACACCCCGCGCTCTGACCGGGCTTGCCGCGCTGTTGGCTCTCGCGGCCGGTGGGGCGGCCGCATACATAGGCAATCTTTCCGGTTCCTCCTTGCTTCTTTACGCAGGGGTTGGCGAGTCGGTCCTGGGCTTTGCCCTGCTGGCGCTGGGTTTTGTCCGTCCCGCGCCATCCGCGCCCGCGCCCGACGCGGATGCCGCCTGGCAGGAGATGGAACAGCGCCTCATTCAGGCCCGCCAGGCCGCCCGCAAGACCGTGGAAGAAGCGGAAGCCGCCCTGCGCGTCGCTCTCGCAAGAAGCGCGGATCTTTTCCCCGACGGCGGGATAAACCCCGGCCTGCTGCCCGAACTCTTGCCGGAACTCTTGGCCGAGGCGGAAGCGCGCATCATGCGCCAGCGTGAGCTGCTGGTGTTGCGCGACCGCGACATCAGCTATCTGGAGCGCGAACGCGCGGCTCTTTCGCTTGCGGAAGGGCGCCGCATGGCCGCCGCGCAAAAGCGGGACGCCGCAGCCCGGGCGGAAGAAGAGGCGCATCAGGCCTGGCGCGAGGCCCTTGGCAAAAGCGGCCTGCCGCAGGAGACCGAAGCCAAGGATTGCGGCCTGCTGCTGGAAAAGATCGACGCCGCCTTTGCCCGCCGCGCCGCGTGCGAAGCCCGCGACCGTGAAGCGCGCGAGGCGGAAGAGCGCATCAACGCCTGCCGGGCGTTCGCCCTGGGCATCTCACCCCTGGCCGGGCTGCTTGCCTCCCTGCCGGAAGGGGGCTCGGGCCTTGCGCCGGAACCCGGCGCCTGGCTGGAAGCGGTGCGCCAATATATGGAAGAATGGCGCGAAGCCGGGCACGAGCGCATCCGTTTGCGCGAGCTGACGCTTGAGCGTGAAACCCGCCTGGGGCAGGCGAAACTAGCCTTGGCTCAAGCGGAACAAGACAGCGCCGCCGCGCGTGAAATCGTGCAGGCCCGGCAAAGCGCCTGGCAAAGCTGGCTGGCCGGGCGGCATCTTTCGTCTTCGCTTTCGCCGGAAACGGCTCGCCTGGCCCTGGATACGGCCGCCAAAGCCAAAAGCGCCCTGGAACAGAGCGGCCGCCTGGAGAGCCGCCGGGCGGAATTGCGCCGCGACCTGGCCGATTTCGCCCGCGACCTGGCCGAACATACAACGACCCTGGCGTCAGTTTTGGCGCCGGGCCATGCGGCGCTGGAAGCGCTTGCCAGCCTGGCGGAAGGCAATGCCGACCCTTCGCCGGCCCGGTCAGAGGCCGCGCTGGGCCTGCTGGACGAGCTGGCGGCCAAGGCCTCTGCCGCTGCCGAGGCCGACCTGCTGCGCCGGGAACGGGAAAAAGAGCTGCCCGCCGCTAGCGCCGCCGCTGCCGAGGCCCAGGCGCAGGTTGCCTCGGCGGAAGCGGAAATCGCGGAATTGCTGCGCCTGGGTGGCTGCGATTCCAGCGAATCTTTTCGCCGCGACCACGGCCTGTGGGCCCGGCGTGAAGACGTTACGGCCGCGAAAAACAGCCAGGAAGCCGCCTTGCGCCAAGAAGCGGCCGACCTCGGCCTTACTTTTGAAACCTTGCTCGATTCGTTCAGCGTGGACGGGGTTGAAGCCCTGGCGGAACAGAACCGCGGGCGCGAACTGGCTTTGAGTGAAGCAAGCCTGCTTGAGCAGACCCTGGCGGAACGGCGGGGCGGCATTGCCGCCGCCATGCGCGGGCTCACCAGCGAAGCGGGTTTGTCCGACCTGCTGGGCCGCCGCGAAAGCCTGAAAGAAGAAATACGCCGCGAGGCGGAAGAGTGGTCCCGCCTGGCCCTGGCCAAAGAGCTGCTGCTTGCGGCCAAGCGCCGTTTTGAATCCGAGCGCCGGGGCAACATCATCCACTACACTGGCGAGCTGTTCAGCGCCTTTACCGGCGGGGCATACAGCGGCATCACCCTGGCTTTGGACGACGAGGGCGTGCGGGCCGTATCCCGCCGGGGCGAAGTGAAAAACCCGGAGAACGAGCTCAGCCGGGGCACGCGCGAGCAGCTCTATCTGGCTCTGCGCCTGGCCTATGTGCGCGACCACGGGGCGCAAGCGGAAAAGCTGCCCGTGATCATGGACGACATTCTGGTCAACTTCGACGGCCGCCGGGCGGAAAATACCGCCAAAGCCCTGGCCGGTTTCGCAACGGACAACCAGATACTCTTCTTCACCTGCCATGAAAGCACGGCCGACATACTGGCCGGGGCCGCGCCCGAATCCGTCCGCTACACCCTGCGGGGCGGGGTGTTTGAAAGAGCATGAATCGGGGCTCCGTGTAGATGCCGGCCGCCCGCACGTCCTGTGCGGGACGGCCTATCGCGCCGGGAAGGCGTGCAGGGCGTGAAGTCCGCCGGGGAGTGAATCCCCGGCTCAGCGCATGAGTTCACGTTTGCCTAATGCCCCGGCGCTCCGCTGCGCGGCTTCCCGCATCCTGCGGGACTCGGCCTCTACACTCTCCCCGTGCCTCTTCACATTTGCCTAACCCGGTGCTACTTCTTTCGCCCGCGATATTTCGCGGTCCGGAGAACTGCAATGCAGGTGACGCGCTCATACACCTGGTTTCCCCTTTCCCTGCTCTGGTTCGGCGCGGCCATGTCCGTGGCCGAAATCCATACCGGCGGCCTGACCGCGGCGGCGGGCCTGAAACCCGGCCTTGCGGCGGTGCTGGCCGGGCACCTGCTCGGCGCGGCGCTGCTCGGCATGATGGGCTATATCGGCTTTCGCGAGGGGCAGCCTTCGCTGATGTGCACGCGTATCGCTTTCGGCCGCAGAGGGTCCTGGCTGCTCTCTCTGGCCAACGTCATACAGTTGCTGGGCTGGACCACGGTGATGATCCAGCTGAACTCGCAGGCCGTCAGCGGCATCACGCGCACGCTGTGGGGTGTTGAGATCACGCGGCCCGCCATCATCGTTCTGGGCTGCCTTATCGCCCTGTGGGCCTTTTGGGAGACGCAAGGCAAACATACCGGCAACACCGTGGCCGTCATCATGCTGGCCCTTTTGGCCGTGCTGGTTACGTATACCCTGTGGGCCAAAGCCGGAGGCGGCGCGCCCTTCGGCGGCAACGTGCCGGTCGAGGGCGGCGTATCCGCCGGGAGCGGCGCGTCTCGGCCTTCCGCCGCGCTCATGCCGTTCGGCGATGCTCTTGAGCTTTCAATCATCATGCCGCTGAGCTGGGTGCCCCTGGTTGCGGATTACGCCAGCAGGGCCAAAAGCGTGCGCACGGCCTGCCTGGCCCCGGCTTTCGGCTATTTCATCGGCAGCGTGTGGATGTATTGCCTGGGCTTTTTCGGGGCTTTGCTGACGGGCGAATCAAGCCCCACGCCCATGCTGCTGGCCGCCGGGCTGGGGGTTGCGGCGCTCAGCGTGCTGGTGCTTTCAACCATCGCGACCACCTTTCTGGATGTGTATTCGGCCGTGGCTTCCGCCCGCAACGTGTTTCCGGCCCTGCCGGAAAAAAGGGCGGGCCTTGCGGTGGTGGTCATAGGCACGTGCGCCGCGCTGATCTGGAACAGCGAGCTGTACATGAATTTTCTGTTGCTTATCGGTGCGGTGTTCGCGCCGCTCAGCGCCATCATGTTCACGGATTATTTCGTACTGAAACGCGACGAGCGCGAAAAGGCCGTCTCCGTGCCCAGCGTGATTTCCCTGGGCGTGGGCTTCGGCTCACACATGCTGTTCAGCGCCTGGGGCGGCAGCCCGGTGGGCCCGACCTTGAGCTGTCTGGCGTTGACCTTTGTCGTGCACGTGACGCTGCGCCTTGCCTGGCGGAGCGGTACGGCCGAAGATACCGTTTTGAAACCACGCTAAAAGGCTTTTTAAAAAAACGCGTTAAAACTTCGCGCTACCTTTAAGAAAGACTCTTGGAAAACCATAAAAAAGACCGCAGCCGGGTTTTGCCCGCCTGCGGTCTTTTCACGCGCGGCAGGGCCGCGCTTATTCTTTCTCTTTCAACATCTGGTTGACGATTGCCCGCACCACGCCCAGGCGGTCCGCAGCCAGCAGGGTGACGAACGCGGCCAGCATGGTCGCGAACAGCAGGCAGACGAAACCGCCGTAAACCCAGGCCGTCCAGTACAAGGCGACCTTGACCCGGTGCAAAAAGCTGATGGGCGCGGCCACGGCCTCTTTATACTCGGCCAGGGCGAACTTCACGGTGCAGAACGCGTTGACCTCGTCAAAATCGCCCAGCTGCACCCCAAGGTTCTGCAGGTCGTTCTCTATTTTCAGGATCTGCTGCTGCAGGGCCATCAATTCGTCAATTCTGCCTTCATGGCCTTTGAGTTCCAGCAGGGCGGCGCGGGTCTTTTCAAGCGACGCGCGGCGGGCTTTCAGCGCCAGAAATTCGTTGGTCTTGTCGGTCTTGGATATTTCCACCGAACGCACGGTGCCGATCTTTTGCAGGTCCGCGTAAAAGGCGTCGAACTTGGCGGGCTGCACGCCGATATACAGTTGCAGCACCCGGCTGCCTGTGGTGCCGCGCCCGTTTTCAAACTGAATGATGCCGGTATGGGCGGCGATGGTATCGCGGGTCTTTTTCTCGTCTTCGGCGAACTGTTTGGTCACGCTCTGCACGGTGGCGGTTTTTTCGTATTTCTGGTCCACCTGGCCGGGCGCGCTGCCGCTTTGCACCATGTATTTTTCACTGGCGTAGTTCTTTTTGCCGACGGAAGCGGAAGAAAGGAAGTCGGCATACCCGCCGGTGCGGCCGTAAACGGTGCGCGTATCGGGAGAATTCATGTACCCGTAGGCCAGGCGGAGCAGAAACAGGGCGATGAACCCGGCCAGCAGCAGATAGAAAAGACGCCGTAAACGTTGGGTAAAGGCCATGTGCGGTCTCGCTTGAGAGGTGAAGGAAATTCAGTGGTGATGTGAAGGCGCGGAACGGGGGTTTTCAGGCAAACGTGCGGATCGTGCGGCAAGTGTGAGGAAAAACAGCTTGTTGCGGAAGAAGTGTACTCTTCGGTACTCGACTGACGCAACAAGCTGTTTTGACGAAGCAATTGCCCGCGAGACGCGCGTTTGCTACTCGCCGTTGAGCTCCGCGCGGAACTTGCGGGAGAGGCGAAACACGATAACCTTGCGCGGGGGCAGGGTAATGGTCGCGTCGGTGTGCGGGTTGCGGCCCCGGCGGGCTTTTTTGGCATAGGCCTCGAACTTGCCGAAACCGCTGATCAGCAGCGCCTGATCCTTTTTGATCGCCTGCTTGGTGATGCGCAGCAGGCTTTCGACGATGTTCTTCACTTCGCCGCGGTTGCGCTCGGTCTTTTCATAAATGGCGTCGACTATTTCGGCCTTGGTCAGTGTTTTTCCTGTCATAACTTCCTCCGGCGGAAAATCGGCTAGATATGGGTTCGGATGGCGTCAGCCACGGCTTGCAACGATGCGGGGTCAGCGGGCTTGTGCGGCCAGTGGGTCAGCCCGTCCCCGTCGAAACGGGGTATGACGTGCCAGTGCGCATGGTGCACGATCTGCCCGGACGCGGCAAAATTGTTCTGCAGGCAGTTGAAACCCTGCGCCCCTGTGGCGGCCATGACCGCTTTGCCCACGCGGGCCAGCGCGGCGATCAGAGGGCGCGCAAGCTCTTCGGGCATATCAAGCAGGGTGGCGTAGTGGGCTTTGGGTATGACCAGCGTATGCCCTTTGGACACGGGATTTATGTCCAGAAAAGCGAGCATCATGTCGTCTTCGTATACCCGGGTGCTGGGCAGTTCACCCTTGACGATACGGCAGAAAATGCAGGATGCTGAAGCGGCTGTACCCGACATGCAGGGCTCTCCGGTGCTTGGCTGAAAAAGAAAAGAATGTTTACAGTCCTATAGAGCACAGTATAGCAAGATAGTCCGGCGCGCAAGTATGTTTTAGAGCATTTCACGTGTGCAATGCGCGCAAGGATTTTTCTGAAAATCCTTGCCGCGAAATAGGCGTAGGCGAGCTTTGCTCGCCGTTAAGCGACTATTTCAAGCGTTATTACTTTAGTTGAGAAAATATGACCCGCATGCAGTTTTTTCACCCGGAAACTACAGGACCCCGGCTTCGGGTGCACCCGGTTTTTCTGCCTTTTGCCGGTTGCCCGGCGGGCGGGCGCTGTATTTTTTGCGCCCAGCCTTTGCAGACGGGGTGTTCGCCTTTAGCCGTGCCTGAAGTTTTAGCGGCGTTGCGCGCGGAGTTTGAGCATTTGCTCGCAACGGGCGCCGCGCCGCGCGAACTGGCTTTTTACGGCGGAACCTTCACCGCCCTGCCCCTGGAAGAACAGCTGGCCTGCCTGGACCTGGCGCAAGAATTCCGCGCCAAGGGCTTAATCACACGGGTGCGCGCCTCAACCCGGCCGGACAGGGTGGAGGTGGACAGCCTGTCCGCTCTTGGCGCCGCCGGGCTGGATCTTGTGGAACTGGGCGTGCAGAGTTTTGACGATGCAGCGCTCACGGCCGTAAGGCGCGGCTATGACGGCGCCACGGCGCTGGCGGGGTGCTTTGCCGTGCGTGAAGCCGGCCTTGCCCTGGGCGTGCAGCTGATGCCCGGCATGCCCGGCATGGATGCCGCCGCGTTTCGCCGCGACATGGAGCGCACGGCGGAAGTTTCGCCGGAAACCTTGCGCCTGTACCCCTGCCTGGTGCTGGCGGGCACGGAACTGGCCCGGCAGTGGCAGGAAGGGCTTTTTACTCCCTGGAGCCTGGAAGAGACTGTGCCGCTGCTGGCGGAAGCGTTGCTTGCCGCCTGGGGCGCGGGTATCAGGGTCATCCGCATGGGCCTTGCGCCGGAACCGGGCCTGATGCAAGGGGGCGTTCTGGCCGGGCCGCAGCACCCGGCGCTTGGGGCCCGCGCCAGGGCGCTTGCCCTGTATCTGCATATCAGCCGCCGCCTGCTGGATGCGGGCGTTGCGGCCGGGGCCGCGTTCTCGCTCACCGTGCCGCGCGCGCTGTCGGGCGAGTTCTGGGGACACAAAGGGGAACTGAAAGAACCCTACGCCGCCCTGGGCCTGACAGCGGACCGCCTGCGCTGGCGGGATGACGCGCGGATAGATCTGGAAGCTCTATGAGTGGGGATTCGGGGGACAGCGCCCCTGCAAGCTTGCGTGTGTGCTAGTAACCCGCTTCTTTTTGGTGTTTTACCGCCAGAATGCGCACGGCATCGCCAACAACTTCGTAAAACACCGCGTAACCGGCCCCTCCGAAAGGAATGAGCAATTCTCTGTGTTCAGGCTCCAAATCGTCCGCCGGTCTGCCGGCATTGAAAAATTTTTCAAGAAGGCGAGCGCCTTTTCTGATGGCGTCCACGGCTTTGACCGCCGCTTCTTCGTTCTTGTCGGCAAGGAAGCGATAGGCATCTCTCAGGCCGCCAGCCGCCTTGTTGGTCCATACTAAACGTGGCATTCGGGCAGATCCGCTTTTTTGCCTTCAAGAAGCTGGTCCACCCAGGCATCGACTTCTTCGCCCGTCAGATGAAGCCCGGTACGCACGAATTCTTCGTGAGCGGCAATACACTCTTGCCGGATAGCTTCGCGTTTTTCTTCCCGGTCGACAAAGTTCGCCACGGCCTGGATCAAAAGAGAATTTGCGGAACGCTGCCGGGCTTCAGCCAGCAGGTGCAGCCTGGAGCGCAACTCCTTGGGCAGCCTGACGCTAAGGGCGCTGTTCGTTCCGGTTGTTGTTTGCGGATGCATATTTCTACCCTCCACCATTTGTCGTCAAATTAGCGACAAATGACGACAAGGTCAAGATGCCCGCAATAGCGCCGATCAGATCTGGTCGCCTTTGAGGCCGTGCATGCTGGAGCCGGTAACGCGCGCGGGTATGATCGCACCCGCCCAGCCGCCCGCCGGGGCGTCTTTGGTCACGCGCACGATGGCGGTGTGGCCGCGCTCTTCGCGGCCCTGCCAATATTCCGCGCCGGGGATGGGGTCTCTGGCGCCGGCGGGCTGCTCAAGCAGCACGTTGATGGTCTGGCCCAGCATGCCTTCCAGGATCTGGCGGGAATATTCGAACTGCCACTTTTGCAGCCGCGAGAGGCGTTCCAGCTTGGTTTTTTTGTCCAGCTTGTCCGCCAGCATGGCCGCTTTGGTGCCCGGCCGGTCGGAATAGGCGAACGAAAAGCTGGCCGCGAAGCCGACTTCCTGCATGAAGGCCAGGGTTTCTTCGAATTCTTCTCCCGTCTCGCCGGGAAAACCCACGATGATGTCGGTGGAAAAGTGCATTTCCGGCCGCGCTTCACGCAGGGCCCGCACTATATCCATGAACCGGGCCTTGTCGTAGCGCCTGCCCATCAGTTTGAGGATGCGGTCGCAGCCCGATTGCAGGGGCAGGTGCAGGCGCGGAGAAAGCACGGGCAGGTCGGCGAAGGCTTGCACCACGTCCGGGCCCAGGTCTTTGGGGTGGGGGGTGATGAAGCGCAGCCGCGCAAGACCCGGCAGGGCGGCGGCTTTGTATAACAGCTGCGCGAAGCTGCCCTCCCCGGTATCATGGCCGAAGGAATTGACGTTTTGCCCCAGCAGCATGATTTCTTTGGCCCCGCGCCCCAGCAGCGCTTCGCACTCGGCCAGAACGGCGTTCATGGAGCGCGATTTTTGCCGTCCGCGCACATAGGGCACGATGCAATAGGCGCAAAAATTGTCGCAGCCCTGCATGATGGAGACGAACGCGGCAGGGGGAACGGCCTCTTTTTGCAAGGAAAGGTCGCGTTCCTCATAATGCTCGGTAAAATCAAGCAGGCTCATGCGCAATTGCGGTTCATCCACCAAGCGGTTTATGGCCGCCGGGGCATCCGCGATGCCGTCGGTGCCGAAAACCAGACGCACCTGCTTGAAGCGGCCGAACAGCTTTTTGCCCACCTGCTGGGCCACGCAGCCGCCCACGCAGACCAGCACGCCGGGGTCGTCGCCCGTGGCGCTGCGAATGCGGCCGATCTCGCTGTATACTTTCTGCTCCGGCTTGTCGCGAACGGAGCAGGTGTTGAGAATGCGAACGGCGGCGGTGTCGGCCGGGCCTTCGGCAAAACCCAGGTTTGACAGCGAGCGGCGCAGCCAGTCGGAATCGGCCGCGTTCATCTGGCAGCCGAAGGTGGTGATATGAAAAGTGCGTTCGCTCATGGGGCTTTTCGCCTACGATATTTGCCGGCGGAAGGCAAGCTTGCAAAATCGGCGCGATGCCATATAGGTACGGGAACTCGGAGGGTTTCATGGAAATTGTCGGCGTTTTTTTCAGCACCACGGTCAAGCTTTTCGCCCTGATGACCCCGCCCGTGGTGCTTACCGCGTTTTTGAGCGCCACCAAAAATTATGACGAGCCGCGCAAAAAGCGCACGGCCCGCCGTACCGTTTCGGCCATTTTCATCCTGGGCGCGATATTGTACTTTTTGGGCGACCCGCTGTTCAGCATTTTCGGCATTACCCTGGACGCCTTCCGCATCGGCGCGGGAACGTTGCTCTTTCTCTCCGCCGTGGCGCTGATGAACGAAAGCGCCGAGCACCCCTACATCGCCTCAAGTGAGGAAGACGTCAGCGTGGTGCCGCTGGCCGTTCCCCTGACCTTGGGCCCGGCCACCATCGGCACCATCATGGTCATGGGCGCCACGAACAAGAGCTGGGAGCAGATGCTGATAGGCACGCTGGCGCTGGCGGCGGCTTCTTTCTGCATTTACCTGACCCTGCGCTGTGCTGACCGGGCCGCCCACGCCCTGGGCAAGACCGGCATGGCGGTCATGTCCAAGTTGACGGGATTGCTGCTTGCGGCGATTGCCGCACAAGTGGTTTTTTCGGGTATCCGCTCGTTTATGAAGTAGCGCCCCGGCAAGCCCAGGCTGGCTTAAATCCCGCTTTTCAGGTATAGCGGCAGGACATTTTCCGGAGGATTTTCATGAACGTCGTCACCCGTTTCGCCCCCAGCCCCACGGGGCATCTGCATATCGGCGGCGCGCGCACCGCCATTTTCTGCTGGCTGCTTTCGCGCCATTATAACGGCAAATTTTTGCTGCGCATCGAAGATACCGACCGCGAACGCTCCAAAGAAGAATACACCGCGTCCATTCTGGCTTCCATGAAATGGCTGGGCCTGGATACGGACGCGCCGCCCGCGTACCAAAGCCGGCGCATGCCCCTGTACCGCGCCGCCGTTGATAAACTGGTGGCGAACGGCCACGCCTATTGGTGTTCCTGCACGGCCGAAGAGGTCGAAGCCATGCGTGAAAAAGCCCGCAGCGAGGGCCGCAAACCCAAATACGACGGCCGCTGCCGCGACAAGGGCCTGACCGAGGCCCCGGGCAGCGTGGTGCGGCTCAAAGCGCCGCTGACCGGTTCCGTGACCCTGCACGACATAGTCAAAGGCGACATCACCGTGGATGCGGACGAGTTGGACGACATGGTGTTGTGGCGCTCGGACGGCACACCCACCTACAACATGGCCGTGGTGGTGGACGACGTGGATATGGGCATCACCCACGTCATCCGAGGCGACGACCACGTCAGCAACACCCACAAGCAGATATTGATTTTTCAGGGCTTGGGCCACCCTCTGCCGGTTTTCGGCCATGTGCCCATGATTCTGGGGCCGGACAAGCAGAAACTTTCCAAACGCCACGGGGCCAAGGCTGCTGTGGAGTATGAGCAGGACGGCCTTTTGCCCGCAGCCATTCTGAACTATCTGGTGCGGCTGGGCTGGTCCCACGGCGATCAGGAGCTGTTCACGGTCAAAGAGCTGATCGCGGCCTTTGACGGCAGCAACATGAACCGGGCGGCGGCCAGTTTCGACCCGGAAAAGCTGCTCTGGGTCAACGCCCACCATATGCGCGAAACCCCTGCGGCGGAACTGGCGGAACTGACGCGCCGTTTTCTGGCGGAAGACGTGAAAGACGCCCCGGCGGACAAACTGGCGGCGGCCGTGGCCTTGTATCAGCCGCGCGTATCCACCCTGGTTGATATGGCCCGCGAAGTGCGCGCTCTGCTGCTGCCCGCCGCCAAACTGGAATATGCGCCGGGCCTGCAAGAAAAAGCCCTGACAGACGACACCCGCCCGCATCTGACCGCTCTGCGTTCACTTTTCGCCGCCTGCCCGGCCCTGAGCAAAGATGCCGCCCATGACGCGCTGCACGGCTATGTTGAAAAGAACGGCCTGAAGTTCAAGGCCGTGGGGCCCGCGTTGCGCTTCGCCGTGCTGGGTTCTTCCGGCGGGCCGGACCTTGCGGAAGTCATCGCCATGCTGGGTATTGATGAAACCCTGGCCCGCCTGGATCAGGCGCTGGCCTTGTGAGCCGCCGGAGGGCGCTGCCCTCCGGACCACCCGCCAAGGG
>JAVBNL010000059.1:0-70271 GCA_031551515.1 Desulfovibrionaceae bacterium | reverse complement strand
GAGGGGACAGCGTCCCCTCAGACTCCCCCATGAGGATAGGCTATGCAGGAAAAGCGCAACGTATTCACCAATCCGAAAACGTTCTGGCTGGCGGCCGCTTTCGTGCTGCCCCAGCTTGCGGTTTCCGTGGTGTTCTTCTTTTATCCCGCGGGCCAGGCAATCATGGGCTCCTTTTATATGGAAGACGCCTTCGGCACCACGCGCTTTTTTTCCGGCCTTGATAACTACACCCGTCTTTTCACCAGCGGCGACTACACGCATACCCTGTATGTAACGGTCATCTTCAGCCTGGCCGTGGTTTTCATCTCCATGGGGCTGGCTCTCTTGCTGGCAATCGTAGCCGACCAGGCTTTGACCGGCGCGCGAATATACAAAAGCGTTGTGGTCATACCCTATGCGGTTGCGCCGCCGCTGGCCGGGGTGCTGTGGATGTTCCTTTTCAACCCCTCCGGTGGGGCCATGACCCAGGTGCTTTCGTGGTTCGGCATCACCTGGAACCACATGCTGAACGGCGAGCAGGCCCTGCTGCTGGTCGTCATGGCCGCGTCATGGAAGCAGGTTTCCTACAATTTCCTTTTCTTTCTCGCGGGGCTGCAAGCCATACCCAAATCGCTGGTGGAAGCGGCGGCCATTGACGGCGCCGGGTTCTGGCGGCGGTTTTTCACCATCATCTTTCCCCTGCTTTCGCCGGTGACCTTTTTTCTGCTGGTGGTGAACACCATTTACAGCCTGTTCGAAACTTTCGGCATCATCCACGCGGTGACCAGCGGCGGCCCGGCCAGAGCCACCACCACCCTGATCTACAAGGTGTATAACGACGGTTTCGTAGGGCTTGATTTCGGCGGCTCTTCCGCCCAGTCCGTGGTGCTGATGCTGCTGGTCATCGTCCTGACCTTCATCCAGTTCCGCTACATCGAGAAAAAGGTGGCCTACTGATGGTGCAGCGCAGCCTTTTCCATACCGTGGTCAGCCACGCCATTCTTATCCTCGGTTCCGCCCTGGTGCTGCTGCCCCTGTACATCGCGCTGGTGGCGGCCAGCCACGAGGCCAAAGACCTGATCGGCGCCACCCCCCTGTGGTTCGGCCCCAAACTGTGGGACAACGTCAGCGGCGTCATGGGCCACGGCCTGCAGGCGGCTGGCGGCGCGCCGGTCTGGCGCATGCTGCTCAACAGCTGCATCATGTCGCTGGGCATCGCCACGGGCAAAATCGTCATCTCCTTGCTCTCCGCCTTTGCCGTGGTTTATTTCCGCTTTCCCGGCCGTTCGGTCTGCTTTTTCCTTATTTTCGCGACGCTGATGCTGCCGGTTGAAGTGCGCATCGTGCCGACCTTTGAGGTCGCCACCAATCTGGGCATCGTGGACAGCTACATGGGGCTGATTCTGCCGCTCATCGCCTCGGCGACAGCCACCTTCCTGTATCGCCAGTTCTTTCTGACCATTCCCGAAGAACTGCTGGAAGCCGCCCGCATAGACGGCGCCGGAGCCTGGCGTTTCTTCGTCGACGTGGCCCTGCCGCTTTCGCGCACCAACACGGCGGCCCTGTTCGTGGTGACCTTCATCTACGGCTGGAACCAATACCTCTGGCCGCTCTTGATCACCAACCAGGAGGGCATGTACACGGTGGTCATGGCCATTCAGCGCATGGTCAACGTGCCGGACGCGCCGGTTGAATGGAACCTGGTCATGACCACGGCCCTGCTTGCCCTGTTGCCGCCCCTGCTGGTGGTTCTGTGCATGCAGCGGTTGTTCATCAAGGGCCTGATCGAAACGGAAAAATAATTTTCCGCCTGCCCGGCGTTTCTTCATGCGGCACTTGCGTATCTGACGTTTACGCTTATATATGCATCCCATGAAACGACACCGCTTTGCGAAGCGTTTCGCATCCACGCTTGGCCTTACCTGCCTGACCGTGCTCTGCGGTCTGGTATTGCCGAAATCCGCCCTGGCCTGGGGGCCGGGCGTGCATATGGTGACGGGCGACTGGATTTTACAAAACCTGGCCCTGCTGCCCTCAGTGGTAGCAGAGCCTCTCTTTCGGTATCCCGGCCATTTTTTGCAGGGATGCCTTAGCGCTGACATCTTTATCGGCAAGGGCAGCGCCGCGAAAATAAACCACAGCCACAACTGGTCCAGTGGCTTCGCCCTGCTGGAAAACGCCTGCGCGCTGCGCCGCCGGGCCTATGCATACGGCTATCTTTCGCACCTGGCCGCCGACACCGTGGCCCACAACGTATATGTGCCCGCCGCGTTTAACACCGCCCCGGGCAAAGGCCGTTTCGCCCACGTGTACCTTGAAGCCCAGGCGGACAGACTGCTTACCTGGAACAGTTCCGCCGCGCTGGGCGCGTTCCGCCAACCCGGAAGCCGCCGCGCCGCATGTTTTCTGCGCGCCTCCATGCACCAGGCCGCCCTGCCCTTCTGGTTAAAAACCAGGATGTTCCAAAGCAGCATCGCCATCGGCGGCAGCCGGGTCTGGCGCGGCTCCATGCGCCTGATGGACGCCTTTTTTCCCGCGCCGGGGCGCGCCGCCCAGTTGGACATGCTGCTCGACGTCAGCATCGCCGCCGCGCTCAGCCTGTTGCAAAATCCTGAAGCCTCGCCCGTTCTGACGCTTGACCCCATCGGCGCGGACGCTCTGGCCAAAGCCGGCATGGCGCAAAAAAGCGCCAGGTCCGCCCGCGACAGCGGCCCGGCGAAAATGCCGCCCCTCGCGTTGCCGGTGGAATTGGCTTCACTTCCGCCCGTTCATATGTAATGCTGCGGGCCTGATTGAAACGGAGAAATACATGCACCTTTTTTGGGAAAACGGCGAATTGACCGTACGCGGCATTGCCATGCTGTTCACGGTTTGCCCGGCGCTTTTGTCCATCGTTCTTATCCTTGTCGGCCACAACACCGGCTCACGTTCCGCCTGGACCGCCGGCATGATCGCCATGTCGCTGGCCGTGGTCGGTTTTCTGTTTCCCCGCATTTTCAGCCTGCTGGGCGGCAATATGCGCCACGCCCTCATCGTTTCCGCAGCCCTGGCCGCCTTGGCCATCATGATCTGGCTGTGGCCCTACCTCGGTAAAAGACGCTGAGGGCGCGGTCCGCCACTGAAGTCCGTATTTATCGGTCAACCTGCTATTACATACCGAAAAAAACCATAAACGCCAGTCTTGACCGGGCCGGTAGTTTATTTTAGGCCACTATGAGCACACTCTGTGAATGCTGTAACAAGCTCCGTCCAGGGATAGCGAATAATGAGCCTTACCGCCTATCTGGAAAAATCCCGCACCGAACTTGCCTCCCGCTGGGCTGACGCGGCGGGTGCCGTATATCCTTTTGCCACCGTGGGTTTTTTGCGTACCAGCAAAGAACCGTTCACCAACCCTGTGGGGCAGCGCAGCGACAACCTCGCCGCCCTGCTGTTCAGCGCCGTCATCGGCCAAAAACACGACGGGCAGGCGCTGGCGGGCGCTCTGGAAGAGTTCGTGCGCGTGCGGGCCATTCAAGATATGACCGCCGACAAATCGCTGGCCGTGCTGTTCGCATACACGGCCATTTTTCGCGAGTTTTGCAAAGAGCGCACCCGCGCCCTGGATCTGGAAGAATTTGAGGAACTTGCCCGCATGGAAGCGCGCCAGGCCAAAATAGCCCTTGCCGCCTTCGCCATGTACGCCAAAGCCCGCGAAACCCTGTTCGCGGCGCAGCTTGAAGACACCCGCCGCCGCCACAGCCAGATTCTGCGCCTGGCCCGGCGGCACGGTTTGGATACGGATACTGTGTAATTTGGGGGAGTTCGCCCCCCAAGACCCTAGAGAGGTGTGTCTATGGCGATATCTTTCATGGCCGTTTTGGGCATCGGCGTCATTGCCTTGTCCTGCTACGGCCTCGGCCTGACCTGTTTTCTGGGCGTCGTGCTGCCCTATGCGGCCATTCTGGTCTTTTTGGCCGGGGTGATCTGCCGCATCGTGCAATGGGCGAAACTGCCCGTGCCTTTTGCCATCCCCACCACGGGCGGGCAGCAAAAGGCGCTCCCCTGGATCAAACCGTCCTGTCTGGACGCCCCCTACTCCAAAGCCGGGGTTGTGGGGCGCATGATCCTTGAGGTGCTGCTCTTCCGCTCGCTGTTCCGCAACACCGCGGCCCAGATGCGCCTTGAAGAGCAGCAAGGCCCGCGCCTTGTCTACTGGTCTTCCAAGTGGCTGTGGGTTTTCGCCCTCTTGTTCCACTACTCCTTCCTGCTGATTTTCATCCGGCACTTCCGCTTTTTTCTGGAACCGGTGCCCCTTTGCTTGCAGGCTGTGGAGTTTCTGGACGGCATCATGCAGGTGGGCGTGCCGCGCCTGTTCCTTTCGGATGTCGCCATCACGGCCGCGCTGCTCTTTCTGTTGGCCCGGCGGCTGTATGACCCGAAAGTGCGCTACATCTCGCTCTTGAGCGATTATTTCCCGCTCTTTCTGCTGCTGGCCGTCGCCATTTCGGGCATTTCGTTGCGCTATCTGACCAAGACGGATATCGCTTCCGTCAAGGTGCTGACCATGGGGCTGGTGACCTTCTCGCCGCAAATTCCGGCGGACGTGGGCGCGCCGTTCTATGTCCACCTGGCCTTTGTCAGCGCGCTTTTGATTTACTTCCCCTTCAGCAAGTTGATGCACATGGGCGGGGTCTTTCTCTCCCCCACGCGCAACCTGCCCAACAACACGCGGGAAGTGCGCCACATCAACCCCTGGAACCCGCCCAAGAAATACCGGACCTATGCCGAGTATGAGGATGATTTCCGTGAGGCCATGGCCGAAGCGGGGCTCCCCCTTGAAAAGCAACCTGAAGAAGCGACCGAATAAGGAAACGCCATGGCCAAACTGCCTTCTTCCAAAGACTTAGCCGCCACGAGCGGGCCGCGTTTCCCCCATGCCAACCTTGAGGGTAACGGCTGGATGCGCAGCAAACCGGTGTTCACGCCGGGCTCGTTCTGCTACCCCGCGAAGCTGGAGACCATGAAGGGTCTGGGCATGCCCAACCCCCATGCCTGGTCCCCCGAAGATGAGGACTGGAACCTGCCCAACGGGTGGGAACGCATCATTTACAACGCGCTTGCCGACCGGCTGAAAAAATACCGCTCGCTGAAGCTGTTCATGGATATCTGCGTGCGCTGCGGCGCCTGCGCTGATAAATGCCACTTCTTTCTGGGCACCGGCGACCCCAAAAACATGCCCGTGCTGCGGGCGGAGCTGCTCCGTTCCGTGTACCGCAAGGATTTTACCCTGGCAGGCAAGCTTTTGGGCAAGGTGGGCGGGGGACGCTCTCTTGACCCCTCGGTGATCAAAGAGTGGTTCTCGTATTTCTATCAGTGTACCGAGTGCCGCCGCTGTTCGCTCTTCTGCCCCTACGGCATCGACACGGCGGAAATCACCATGATCGCGCGTGAGCTGCTGCACGAAGTGGGCCTGGGCATCAACTGGATCATGGACCCGGTTTCCAACTGCAACAGAACCGGCAACCACCTGGGCATTCAGCCGCACGCGTTCAAAGAGATCGTGGAGTTTCTCTGCGAAGACATCGAAACCATAACCGGCGTTTCCATCAAACCGCCCTTTAACGAAAAAGGGCACGAGATACTGTTCATCACCCCTTCGGGCGACGTGTTCGCGGAACCGGGCATCTATACCTTCATGGGCTATCTGATGCTGTTCCACGAGCTGGGGCTGGACTACACCCTGTCCACCTACGCTTCCGAAGGCGGCAACTTCGGCTCGTTCACCTCGGCCGAGATGATGAAGAAGATCAACGCCAAGATGTACGCGGAAGCCGAACGCCTGGGCTCCAAGTGGATTCTGGGCGGCGAATGCGGGCACATGTGGCGCGTTGTGCATCAGTACATGGACACCATGAACGGCCCCACGCCGGCGAACATGATCACCCCGGTCAGCCCCATCACCGGCACCAGGTTCGACTACGCCGCATCCACCAAGATGGTGCACATCGCGGAGTTCACGGCGGACCTCATCCAGCACGGCAAGCTGAACCTTGACCCGTCGCGCAACGACCATCTGACCGTCACCTTTCACGATTCATGCAACCCCGCGCGGGGCATGGGCATGCTGGAAGAGCCCCGCCAGGTGCTCAAAGCCGTGTGCAACAACTTCGTGGAAATGCCGGAAAACACCATTCGCGAGCAAACCTTCTGCTGCGGTTCCGGCTCCGGCCTGAACACCGAAGAGATCATGGAACTGCGCATGCGCGCGGGCATGCCGCGCGGCAATGCGCTGCGCCACGTGCAGTTGAACCACGGCGTCAACGCCATGGCCTGCGTCTGCGCCATCGACCGGGCCACCTTGACTCCGCTGGCCGACTACTGGGCGCCGGGGGTCACGGTCACGGGCCTGCACGAACTGGTGGGCAATGCCCTGATCATGAAGGGCGAGGAAAAACGCACCATGGACCTGCGCCAGGAAGACCTGCCCGGCACCAGCGACGACGCGGAAGGCGAAAACGGGGAGGATGCCTAAATGTACAACGGCCGTTACATCATCCCCGGCATTTTGTTTTTTGTGCTGGCCTTCACTTTTCCCTTCTGGTCGAACATCCTGACCCCGCGCTATGTGCGCCCGGCCGTGGAACTGCCCAAAGATGAAAAGGCATGCGTGGAGTCCGCGGAATTCATGCGTTCCGAGCACATGCGCCTTTTGAACGACTGGCGCGACGCCGCCCTGCGCGACGGCAAGCGCAGTTACGTCGCGACGAACGGCAAAGTCTGGGAAATCAGCCTGCAGACCACCTGCATGAAATGCCACAACGACAAAGAAAAGTTCTGCGATACCTGCCACAACTCCAACAGCGTATCGCCCTATTGCTGGGACTGCCATATTCCGCCCCAAAAGCAGACAGCGGCAGCCAAAACGGGGGGGAAACAACAATGACGACCTCACGCCGCGATTTTCTGAAAATATCGGGCCTGTGCGCCGGCGCCGCCGCCGGGTTGGGCCTTGGCCTTCCGGCCTTGGGCCTGGGCGATGCCTGTGCAGCAGAAGGCACTTTTGCCATGCCCGCCGGGGCGCTCTCCGCCAAGCGCTGGGGCATGGTCATCGACACCCGCAAAATGGCCTCTCCGGCGTTGCAAAAGGCGGTTATCGAAGCCTGCCACAGCTATCACAACGTGCCTCCCATAACAGGCCCGCAGGAAGTGAAGTGGATCTGGCCCGCAAAATACGAAGCGGCTTTCACCGAAGACGCTTCGAACTACCCCGCCAAAGCCGTGGCCGAGCGGCACTATCTTTTGCTGTGCAACCACTGTGAAAACCCGCCCTGCGTGCGTGTCTGCCCCACCCAGGCTACGTTCAAGCGGGCCGACGGCATCGTGGTCATGGATTACCACCGCTGCATCGGCTGCCGTTTCTGCATGGCAGGCTGCCCCTACGGCGCGCGCAGCTTCAACTTCTCTGACCCGCAGCCTTTGGTGAAAAACCCCAACATGGACTTTCCCGCGCGCATGCGCGGTGTGGTTGAAAAGTGCACCTTCTGTTCCGAGCTGCTGGCCAAAGGCGAAATGCCCCGCTGCGTCACAGCGTCCAAAGGCGGAATTCTGTTTGGAGACCTGTCTGACGAACGATCTACCGTGCGAAAAGCCCTGGCGGAGAACCCTTCCGCCATCCGGCGTAAAACCAGCCTGGGCACCCAGCCGGGCGTTTACTATATCCTGTAAGGAGGCCGACGATGATAGAAAAGCTGCTCAAAGGCTCATCGGCCTTTTATATCTGGATATTCTGCCTGCTGGGCCTTATCGGCCTGGGCACCTGCGCCTACATCTACCAGCTGGTGTACGGGCTTTCGGTCACCGGCCTTTCCCGCGACGTGTCCTGGGGTTTTTACATCGCCCAGTTCACATACCTGGTCGGGGTCGCCGCTTCCGCCGTGATGCTTGTTTTGCCCACCTATTTCCACGGCTTCAAGCCCTTCAAGAAAATGCTCATTCTGGGCGAATTCATGGCCATCGCCGCGGTGCTGATGTGCATGCTCTTCATCGTGGCCGACATGGGGCAGCCGCAGCGGGTGCTCAACGTGATCCTGCACCCCACGCCGAATTCCATCATGTTCTGGGATATGCTGGTCTTGACCGGCTATCTCATCCTCAATGTGCTGATCGGCTGGGTGGGCCTTGAATGCGAAAAGAACGGGGTGGAGCCGCCCAAGTGGATAAAAAGGCTGGTTTACCTCTCCGTCATCTGGGCCTTTTCCATCCATACGGTCACAGCCTTCCTGTACGCGGGGCTGCCCGGCCGCCACTACTGGCTGACCGCCATTCTGGCCGCACGGTTTCTCTCTTCCGCGTTTTGCTCCGGCCCGGCAATCCTGCTGCTGCTGGCCCTGGTTCTGCGCCGCCTGACCGGGTTCGACCCCGGCCGCGAAGCCATAAAAACCCTGTCGGTCATCATCACCTATGCCATGGCCATCAACGTCTTCTTCTTCCTGCTGGAAGTGTTCACGGCCATGTACAGCCAGGTGCCCGGCCACATGCACCCCCTGACCTTCCTGTTCAGCGGGCACGGCGGGCACGGCGCCTGGATCAACGGCTGGATGTGGACGGCGGTTTTTCTGGCCATCTTCTGCCTGATACTTCTGGTGGTGCCGTCTTTACGCAACAACGAGGCCATTTTACCCTATTCGCTGATCATGCTGGTCATTGCCAGCTGGATCGACAAGGGCCTGGGCCTGATGATCGGCGGTTTCACCCCCAACATGTTCGACGGGGTGACCCTCTACACGCCTTCGTTCATTGAGCTGAGCGTGGGCCTGGGCATTTACGCCGTAGGCCTGCTGGTTCTCTCGTGCCTTTGGAAAATCGCCCTTGCGGTGAAAAAAGAAGCCGGGACGTTCTAACTAGTGAGGGAGCGCTGCCCCCTCAGACTCCCCTGGCAAGGGGCCGCGCCTCTTGCAACCCGGATAACGCAAAACCCGCGCTTCGCGCGGGTTTTGCTGTACAGGCTGAATGCAAATGCCGTATTTTCGCATTTTCCTTCCCCTACTTGTAAAAAAATATTCCCATTTCCCCATAGGCAAGCGTATACTGCCCGTATCACGGAACTCTTTGCCTTGAGGTTGCCATGAAAAACCACCTTATCCTCTGCATAGCGGCTTTGTCCCTGCTGTTGCTCAGCGCCTGCACGAGTCTGAACAGCCCGGCGGGCGTCGGCGTTGTCGGCACAACGCTATATCATGTCGGCCATCCCCCGGCTGCGATCACCGCCAATGCGCCCCTGGCGCTGCAAGGGCACGGCCGGCTGTGGGTCACCCTGTACAGCCAGGATTCTTTACTTGAGCAGCCCTCGGCCAGCATGGCATACGCCATTTACAGCGACGGGAATTCCGGCCCTGTGACCCGCCACGCCCATGCGCTGTTCGTGCAGCCCACCAGCGCTTTGTGGTCCTTTCAGCTGGAAAGCTTCAAAGGCCCCGGCGTGCTGGGCCTGAGCAAAGAGGACATCGGCGGCCTGACCTGGACCATGCAGATCATGCGCGTGCCTTCCCAGGGCGACTGGTTCAGCGACGTGTGGATCGAAAACGGCAGATCCGTTCCCGAAACCTGGCTGGTCAAACGCTTTTCCGCAACACCCGAACGCAGCACCCGCATGGTCGCCGAGTACCGCGAACCCTGGCCGGAGTGTCTGGATGACGCCGCAGCCGACCTTATGCTCGTTTCCGGCACCTGCCTGAAAGATTTTATGCGCAGGGCGGACGCCGCCTTTACCCTGGACCAAAACCAGCCCCCTCAGGAACAGGCGGTCACGGCCCCCTCCGCATTGAAACTTCCCGCTGCCATGCCGAATACCAGAAAGCTTGTGGGTGAAGTGTGGAAAAACACCTGGACGTTGAGACCCTAGCATTGAACGCCCTGACAACACGCGTGGAATAGCAAGGAGAAAACTATGTTCCCGTACCTGCGCATCTCGATTCTGGCGGCCGCCCTGGCGCTCTTGGCGGCTTGTTCGCCCGTGCGCACCGGCGTGACTGGCAATACGCTCACCACCAACGCCTCCCCCAGCGCCAGCGTCACCGCCAACGCGCCTTTTGCCCTCGCCGGGCACGGCAGGTTATGGGTCACCCCCGCCAGCGACGCCATGGGCAACTCCACCAGCGCTTCTTTTGATTACGCCATTTACACCGACGCAGCCACTCCCCCCGCGCGCGGCTTCGCCTATGCGGCCATCATCCGCCTGACCGATAAAGAAAACTGGTTTTTTGAACCGCAAACATGGAAGCTGCCCGGCGCCCTGTACATGCGCTCTGAAAGCGGCCCCATCGGTCTCGCCTGGACAACGCAGGTGCTTTCCGTGCCCAGCGCGTACGACGACTGGATCAGCGACCTTTGGCGGACCAACAAGCAGGATGTGCCGGAAACGTGGATAGCAAAACGCTGGATAGCCAGCATGGACGACGGTATGCGGGTGCTTGTGGAATATCGAGAAGCCTGGCCGCAGTGCGCTGAAGAATTCACCCCCGGCCTTCCCCTCACCAGCAAAGAGGACATGTGCCTGCGTGACTTCGGCAAGCGCGCGGACGCGGTCTTTACCGTCGCCCCGGGCGCGACCGACCTTGGCGCGGCGGCCCCTCCGGCCGGTCTGGCTCTGCCGCAAAGCCTGCCCGACCTCGGGCGGCTGGTCGGCAAGGTCAAATACAACGACAAAAGCAGCGGCGGCGTTGACATCAACTGACCCCTTCCCGTTCCGATACCAAGGCCCCGCCGGATGGCGGGGCCTTTCTTTTGTTTTACTTCCATGCAACGTCGCAACCATTATTAAACGTTACCTTTTATTTTATAGTGAATTTATTGCTTTTATATTGACATTATATGCGGAAAGAGAAAATGTTTACTTAATAAAAATCAAGGCCGCCGCTCTCAAAATTCACGTTTCCTCTCTGAGTGCGGCGCCGAGCCGTTCGTAAACCATGCAAACCGGAGGAACAGGTATGAGCGGAGGGATATTTTTCATCATGTGCGTGGGGCTGCTGATTGGTGGCTATTGCGTTTACGGGGCATTCGTGGACAACGTGTTCGGACCCGACCCGAAACGGCCGATGCCCGCGCACACAAAGGCGGACGGCGTGGACTTTGTCGAAATGCCCGCTTGGAAAATTTTTCTCATCCAATTGCTTAATATCGCCGGGCTTGGCCCCGTGTTCGGCCCCATTCTGGGCGCGCTCTACGGCCCCTCCGCCCTGCTTTGGGTCGTGTTCGGCTGCATCTTCGCCGGCGCGGTGCACGACTATTTCTCCGGAATGATGTCCATACGGTACAACGGCGCTTCGGTGCCCGACATGGTCGGCGAAAACCTGGGCAAAGCCGCCCGCCAGTTCATGGTCTATTTCTCCATCCTGGTGCTGGTGCTGGTGGGCGTGGTCTTCGTCAACGGCCCTGCCGGGCTGCTCAACAAAATCAGCGGCCTTTCCACCATGACCTGGGTGGTCGTAATATTCGGCTACTACTTCCTGGCCACCTGCCTGCCCATTGACATGATCATCGGCCGCATCTACCCCATCTTTGCGGCCATTTTGCTGTTCATGGCCGTCAGTTTGCCCGTCATGCTCTTTGTCAAGGGCTACCATGTGCTGCCCAATCTTGATTTCGCGACCAACACGCACACGGCGCTTCCCATCTGGCCCATGGTGTTCATCACCATCGCCTGCGGCGCGATCTCCGGTTTTCACGCCACGCAGTCGCCCATGATGGCCCGTTGCATGGCCAATGAAAAACTGGGGCGCAAAGTGTTTTACGGGGCCATGATCGCCGAGGGTGTCATCGGCCTGGTCTGGGTCACCCTGGGCCTTTCGTTTTACGAAGGGGCTGCGGGGCTGCGCGCCGCGCTGGGCCCCTCGGGCAACGCCGCCCTGGTGGTGTCTGAAGTTTCCAACACCCTGCTCGGCTCCGGCTTCGGCGGCACCCTGGCCATTCTGGGCGTGGTGGTGCTGCCCATCACTTCCGGTGATACGGCTTTCCGCAGCGCCCGGCTGACCATTGCCGACATTTTTAAGATGCCCCAGCAATCCATCGCGTCGCGCCTGATGATCGCCATACCGCTGTTTGTCATCGGCGCGGTGCTCTCACAGGTGAATTTCGGCATCATCTGGCGTTATTTCGGCTGGGCCAACCAGACCCTCGCCATGTTCATGCTCTGGACCGGGGCTGTGTATTTGGCGCGCCGGGCCAAGTTCCACTGGGTCTGCACCATTCCGGCCACCTTCATGACGGCTGTCTGCACGACCTATCTCTGTTTCGACAAGATCGGCTTCGGCCTTTCGGAAACCATTTCCAATACCGTCGGCATCGGCGCGGCGGTGGCCTGCTTCGCTCTCTTTATGATCAAGGGCAGCGCCCCCAGCGCCGTCCGCCTCGAAAACTAGCCGCATATGCAAACAGCCCCCCCGCGGCTTGCCTGCCGCGGGGGGGCTGCTTTTCAAGTCACACTCACTTATATAAGTTATTTTATAATAAAAAACCTATTTATACATCATGTATCTTTGCTTGCATTTTTTCGCCTAACAGTGCAAAAGGCTTTTGCATATCGTCGTCCTGGGGGGATGAAGCGCGATCGCATTTATGATAAATAATTGCGCTATATGATATAAAAGTATATATGCAAGTGTGTGCGGCCTTTATGTATGAGCAAATAAAAACTCTCATCAGCGATCAATTGCGTTTGGCGCAAAACTCACCGCAGGCGAAAAAGGAAGATTCCTTGACGCGGCAGTGCGTTGTCGCGCGTCAGCCCATTTTTGACGTCAAAGGGCAGGTCTGGGGGTACGAGTTGCTCTACAGGCGGCCAGAACAGCTTGACGCCGCCAATTTTCATAACGGCACCATCGCCACTGCCAGCGTCATCGTCAATGGCTATGACATGGTGCGTCCCGGCATTCGTGAGCACCAGAAACTGCTGATCAACTTCCCCGCATCGCTCATAGAAACGCAGGTCTTGCGGCTGTTGCCGCCCCAGACCTGTGTGGCCGAAGTACTTGAGGATGTGGAACCCACGCCTGCGGTGCTGGCGGCGCTTACGGAACTGAAAGAAGCCGGCTACACCATCGCCCTTGACGATTATATCGGGCAAGAACAGCTGGCCGCCTTTCTGCCCCTGGCGGATATCATCAAAATCGACGTTCTGGGCATGGAATCCAAAGACATCATGGCGCTTGCCAGCCGCGCGCGGCTGCACCACTGCCAGTTGCTCGCGGAAAAAGTGGAAGACCAGGAGACGGCAAACCTGTGCCGCCGTTTCGGCTTCACGCTTTTTCAAGGATATTTCTTCAGCCGGCCCGAACTGGTCAAAGGGCGCCACGCCGACGGGTCGCAACTCGCCCGTATGCGCGTTCTCTCCCTGTGCGTCAACGAAAACACGCCGCTGGCGGACCTGGCCGAAGCGGTGCTGCATGACCCTGTAATCACCGCAAAATTTTTAAAATTCGTCAACTCCGCCTATTTCGGCCTGCCCAACCGCGTGCGCACCGTGGGCCACGCCCTCGCCCTGGTGGGCAGGCTGACCTTCGCCCAATGGCTGTGCGTCAGCGTGCTGGCCACCATAGACAGTGGCGCCCTGGCGCAAGAACTGGCGTTTCTCGCGTCGCAGCGCGCCAAATTTCTGGAGTCTCTGGCTCTGGCCCTGCGCAGCCGCGGCAAGATGGCCCCGGAAATCGTGCCTTACGACCTTTTCCTGGCCGGACTTTTCTCGCTGTTTGAATCTTTTATGAGCCTTCCCATGGAAAATGTTCTTGAAGGCATCCCTCTGAACCCCAACGTGGCCGACGCCCTTATGGGCAAAGAAAGTCCTTGTTCCGTCTGGCTGGATCTGGCGTTGCGCTATGAGCGCGGCGACTGGGAAAACAGCATTCCCATCGCCTTGTCTTTGGGGCTTACCGAAGCCGAACTTTCCTCCGCATATGCGGAAGCGGTCAAATGGAGTTCCGTCTTTTATAACGGAGATGACGCGGATGCGGCCGGCGCCACGCCGCCGTCGGAAATGCGCATCAAGACGAAAGAGCCCAGAAAAACCGCACGTTGAACCTATACGAGATCACCCGTTATCGCCCGCGCCGCGCGCAACAAATCGTGCGGCGCCAGTTCAAGCTGCAATCCCCGCTGCCCCGCGCTGACGAAAATGCGTTCATGGTCCCCCGCCGTATGGTGAACATAGGTGGGGAAATGCTTTTTCATGCCTATGGGCGAACAGCCGCCGCGCATATAGCCCGTCAAAGAGAACAGCTCTTTCATGGGAATCATGGCGCAATTCTTGTTGCCCGACAGTTTGGCGGCCTTTTTCAGGTCAAGCTCTTCGCCGCCGGGTATGACGCAGACGAAATAGCCGCTCTTGTCGCCATGCAGCACCAGGGTCTTGAACACCCTGTCAATGTCTTCGCCCAGTTGTTGCGCCAGATGCGCCGCGCTGAGGTCGTTTTCGTCCACAACATAGGGCACGATGCGATAGGCGATCTTCGCCGCATCCAAAAGACGCGCCGCGTTGGTTTTATGCGCTTTCATAGCCAGCTCCCGTAATTGCACGTCATACTCATCCGATCAGACCTCAATCACGCGCATGCGCTGCCAGCAGCCCTGCCGAAAACGCCAATACGCCAGCAAAGCCAGCGCCACGATATACACGCTGAGCGTCACCCACAAGCTGTACAGCGAAGCCACGCCCCAGTACTGCTGCGCGAGAATGGGCAGCACCAGCACGAAAAAACCTGTACCCGCCAGCATGAGCATGATGAAAAAGGTATCGCCCGCGCCCTTCAGCACGCCCAAATAGACAAGGTTGCAGCCGTCGGCCAGTGAATACAGCGCGACAAAACACAGCAAAATGCGGCCGGTTTCCCGTATGGCCGTATAATCAACGCTGTCGGACGGGCGGAACATATCCATCAACGGGCCGGAGAGCAGCACGATCACAATGCCCATCGGCACCATATACCCCAGGCACATGTGCAGGGCGCTCGTCGTCGCCCGCTCCGCTTCCAGGGGCTTTTTGCCGCCCATGGCCTGCCCCACCAGGGAGGAGACGCCCGCGTTCATGCCCAGCATCGGCATGAACAGCAAGCTGTTGATGGAAAAGACTATGTTGCTGGCCGCCGCCTGAACCTGGTCCAGCTTGCCCACCTCAAAAATAAACCAGGTAAACCCGATGACTTCCATGAACAAATTGAAGCCGCTGGGCACGCCGAAGCGCAGCAGACGGCCGAAAATCTCGCGGTCAAAGCGCCAGGCGCGGCGCACGGTGTATTTGCGGTCATTGGCCTTGCTGAATACGCCAACGGCCAGAATTATCGCGCAGAAAGCCCAGCCGACGGCTGTCGCCAACCCCGCCCCTGCAATGCCCATTTCCGGCAGGCCACAGGCCCCGAAAATCATGGCGTAATCAAGCGGCACGTTCAAAATCGCCCCGGCCAGGTTGGCCACAAGCACGGGACGGGTGAAACCCCGGCCGATGTAAAAACCACCGACCACGGCCCCGGCAAGCCAGAAACCCGAACCCAGCGTCAAGATGCGGAAATAAATAATTTCTTCCGCCCGCACGTCGGGCGGGTGCCCGGCCCAGGCAAAAAGCGGTTCCGCCAAGAGGCAGCACAAGGCCAGAATCACCGTTCCCGCCAGCGCCATCCACATGCCCTGCCAGAGCACCACGCCCACTCTATCCGGCCGGTTAGCCCCAACATACTGCGCGATAAACACCGAAACGTAGCCGCATAGCCCGACCAGCGCCAGTTGCAGAACCAGGGCCCCCATGGTGCCGGGCAGTGCGGCGGTGATGGAGGTTACGGAATAGTGGCTGAGAAAAAGCCTGTCGGTAAACTGCATCACCGTGGATGAAACCATGCCCGCGATAAGGGGCAGACTCACCCGCAGCACTTCGCGGTAGCCCTGGGGCGCGTTCCAGCGTTCTCGTATGGAGGCGGAGATGCTCATAAGACCGTATAGGTAACCTCTAACCCGCCTTCGGACAACCCCAATAAGTACTTTCTTGATTTACGCTTCAAACGAGGAAGGCGAAATCCTCTTTTCTTCATAATTTTTTACCGCTATATAGGACCGGATGCGTCATCCGTACCCCTTTCGCCAGCACGCCCTGTGCCTGCTCCCCATCACGCTGCTGTTGTTGTTCCTCTGGCTTCGCATCGGGCCGGAAGCGGCCGTGTTCACGTTTTTCACCACATGGCGTGAAAGCTGCCCCACGGCCACCTTTTGGATGACCCTGTTCACCCATGCAGCCAATCCCTTATTTTATCTGGCCTACGCTGTGTTGTTCATTCGCGCTCTTCGCCAAAACGGCCAGGGCGACGCGGGGCAAATCGGATTTGTGCTGGCTTTTGTGCTGGCGCAGGTTTTTGTTGCCGCCCTGCTTTGCCGCGTTGTAAAAATAGCCGTGGGCAGACCCAGACCCATGACCGGCGGCCCGTTCGTGCCCTTTTCTTTCGGCTGGGGGTATCAATCCTTCCCTTCCGGCCATACGGTGGAGGCCGTCGGCGCGTCGCTCCCTCTGGCCGGGCGATACGGCAAGACCCTTTTGCCTTTGGCTTTGGGCGTGTATATTGCTTGCGTGGGCTTTTCCCGTCTGTACCTGGGCATGCACCACCCCAGCGATTTGCTGGGCGGCATGGCCTTTGGCAGCCTTATCGGATACCTGACCTGGCGTTTTGCCCGCACGGCGGAAAACTGGTGGCTGTCGCGCCGCGCGAAAAAATCCGCGCGCTGATGCGGCGACAAGCGCGAACGCGCTCTTGTTCTTGAAGGAGATTTTCCATGACCGATCACAACGCCCCGGCCACGGCCTCTGCAGAAAAAAAAGACTCTACCGCCGACGAGAGCGCCGCTTTGGCGCCCCCTTCCGCCATCGAAACGCCTGAGGGGAAAAGCTCCACCGGCCCCGATAGCTGCGCGGCTTCCTGCCGCCCCGGCGGGCTTGCGGTAAACTCCACTCCTGCCACTGACAGCACGCCGGAAGAAAAAAAAGACGCCCACGACCCCTGGAAAGCGCTGGGCGACGCCAAAGAATCCCCCGACGCGCCTGAAAAGCAGGAACCGGAAGAAAAAGCGCCTGAAAAAACACCGACGGACGATCTGTGGACCCCGTCCATGGCCGGGGCGAGCCCTGCCCCCGAATCGCCGCCCTCAGGCTCTTCGCAAGACGATGACCCCTTCGGGCTGCAGGAACATGCGGAGCCGGGAACACTGCCCCCCTTTGAACCGGCGGCGAGCGCCAAACCCGGCAAAAAGGGCAAGGCCGCTCCTTCCGGCGGCCCCTTTGACGGCAGGATGTTGGGCCCCGTGCAACGCGCCGAGCCAAAATTCCGCGACGAAGACGGCGTCTGGGCGCCCACGCCGCATACCATTTTTTCACGCCTCTTTTCCGCCCTGGCGCTCTTCCCCCTGCTGCCCATCGTGGCGCTTTTGGCCGTGCAGGTCATTTTCACGCTGGATACGCGGGCGCTGTGGTATTCGGACGAAGTGCGCTATGCCAACGCCTTTCAAAACATGATTCAGGGCGGGCACTGGCTGGTGCTGCAACTGAACGAGTCCATGTACCCGGACAAACCGCCCCTGTTCTTCTGGTTTCTTGAAGGCATACGGGCCGCTGCGGGATATATCCTGCCCGGCGGCATTCCCGGCCAGGCCGCATCGCCAACGCTTTTTTCCATCGGCACCGCCCTTTCCGCCCTGCTGCTCTTATTGGCAAGCCACCTTCTGGCCGTCTTCGTCGCCCGGGTGGATCGGCGCACCGCTTTGGCCGCGGGCATCGTGCTGCTGACCGGCTTCTTCTTTTCCGGCCTGCTGCACTACTTGCGCATGGACATTTTGTTCGCGGCCTGCATCACGCTCAGCCACGTCTTTCTGTTCCACGGCTGGATGCGGCGCAGCGCGGGGCTGCTGCTTCTGATCGGCTTTTTACTGGCCGGCACTGCCGTGCTGATCAAAGGCCCGCTGGGTTTTGCCTTTCCGCTGCTGACCGGCATCATCTTTCTGCTCTGGCAGGGCAGGTTCGGGCGTTTCTTCCGCCTGGACAACCTCTTCGCCCTGACCATGGGCCTGGCCGTGCCGGGAGCCTGGCTGGCGCTGGCCTGGATGAACGCGGGCGATCCTTTTTTGAACAACATCCTGCACAAGCAGGTGCTTGCCCGGGCGCTGCACACCTGGCACCACGCCCAGCCCTGGTATAACTATCTGATCACACTTCCCCTGATCTGGCTGCCCTGGACCTTGCTGCTGTTTTTTCTGCCCTGGGGGCGGCTCTTCGGCCGCGACATGCGGCAGGCCATCAGTGCTTCGCGCACACCGGAAAAGGCCGGGCTGGCCTACTTGTGGTGCGCGTTCGTGCCGGGGGTAATTCTGCTCTCCGCCGTCAGCATCAAGCTGCCCATTTACTGCCTGCCGCTCTTTCCGCCGCTGGCCATTCTCTGCGCGCGGGCCATTTTGCGCCTCTCGCCCCTGGCCTGCAAGTGCATGCAGTGGCTGTTGGCTTTTATCCTCTTCGCCCTGGCCGTGCTGCTGCTGACCGCCCCCGTTCTGCCCAAAACCCTGCTGCCCATTCCGGTGCTGCCCGAGGGCACCCTGATACTGGGCGGCATCTGCCTGGTCGCCGCCTGCGCTCTGGGTTTTCTGGCCACCCCCCGCAGAGCCGAAGGCATGCTGCTGATCTTCGCGCTGTTCATGGCGGGATTTTCCTACCCCGCCTGGTCCGTCAGCGCCCCCAGCCTGGATGTGTTCATGAGCCCCAAAGCCCAGGCGCTGGTCATCAAAAAATACCGCGAGGCCGGATACTTCCCCGCAAGCTACAAAGTGTACGGCGGCACATACAGCTATTACGCCGGGGTCGTGCGCGATTGCGAAGAATGGAAAGAAGCCCTGGACCTGGCGGCAAAACATCCCAAAATGATCTTGGCCCTGCGGGCCAAGGACTGGGACGGCATGAAGGACAAGCCCGAAGGCTTTGTTCAAGTCAACCGCCAGACCATAGCCGAACGCGATTATGTGCTGGTGGCCCGGCCGCCTCTTGAAGGCGATGCCCCGGCGGCGAGACCTCAGATTCCGGCGAAAGAACAAGCGGCTCCGGCGGCTGACGCGAAACCGGAGACCCCCGCGAAACCCGAAAGCGCGGTTCAGCCCGCACCCGAGGCGGGTACAACGCCCGCGCAGAGCCCTGCTCAGGCTCCGGCCCAAAGCCCGGCGGAACCGAAAACGGATACACCCGCAAAGCCTGAAACACCCGCCGGACCCGTGCCCCCGGTCGCGCCGCAACCCGCACCGGCACCCTCGGCCCCGGCAGGAACCGCGCCCGCTCCCGCAGAGGCAGCGCCTCCCGCAAAGGCCGCGCCTTCGGCGGGCGGAGCGTAAGGAACGGCCATGATGCGCTTCTTGCCCTGGTGTCTGCTGCTCTTTCCCGCCCTGGAGCTCTGGGTTCTGATTCAGGTAGGCGAACAGGTCGGGGCTCTTGCCACCGTGGCGCTGGTTATTCTTTCCACCATGGCGGGGCTCTTTCTGTTGCGCCTGCGCGGCGCGCGCGTCGCCTCGCGCCTGCAGTCCGAACTGTCCGCCGGACGGCTGCCTTCCGCCGCGATAATGGATACCATGTGCATGGCGGCGGCGGGCTGGCTGTTCATCTTCCCCGGTTTCGTCTCCGACATCATCGCCTTGCTGCTGCTGTTCCCGCCGACGCGCGCCCTGCTGGCGGCTCTGATCGTCGCCAGACTGCAACGGGGCGGGTTTCACGGCACCGTGCACACCCAGCGCATGTACACCGACAGCGAAGGCCGCGTACACTGGTCCAGCGAGACGCACCATTCGCCTTCCTCTTCGGAAGGCGAGGATGACGCCGTGCAAGGCAGGCCCAGGCAGCAGGTGGTCATTGACTGCGAACCCGGCCCGACGACGTTGAAAGAGGATTCCGCCCAAACAGATCCCGAAAGCCCGGCGCTCGGCGATAAACCGAAACATGGCCATTGAACGGCGTCCTCCGCTCATACGGCCCAGGCGCCGCCCTCTTGCCGGGGCGTTTCGCGCATCCGCAACCGGCGTAAACGCCACGAACGAGCCGACAAAAAAAACCGGCTTTCGGTATACTGCAAGACGCCGGCAAGCCCCGGCTTTCTGGCTGAACATAGCCCCCATGCTGCACAGGGCGCCGCCGCCGGCCGCCGTAACCCTTGCTGACCGCGAACGCTACTGGCTGCTGGTGCTTGAAGCCAAAGACATTCCCTGCGCCGTATTCCGGAAAAAACAGGGCGGCAGCCTGTACGTGCCGCCCGTGGCCGCGCTTGCCGCCGTGCATGAAATTTTGGCCTTTGAGCAGGAACGGCCGGAAGCGACGCTGCCCGTACAGCCCGCCAAGCCCATGGCCTATTGGGTGATCCCGCTGATCGCCCTGCTGGTCCTGTGGCACCGTGAACGGTGGGGAGGGTCCCTTTTACCCGGCCTGCCCGCGGACCCTAAAGAATGGCTGGCCCTGGGCGGGCTTGACGCCTATCGGGTCAAAGCGGCGGGCGAATGGTGGCGCTGCTTTACCGCCCTGACGCTGCACGCGGACCAGGGGCACATTCTCGGCAATATCATCACCGGCAGCCTGTTCTGCCTGCCGCTTTGCCTGCGCACCGGGCCAGGCGCGGGCTTTTTGCTGACTATTCTCGGCGGGGGGCTGGGCAACGCCCTCACAGCGCTGTTGCGGCCCGCATCGTATATCAGCCAGGGTTTTTCAACCGCCGTGTTCGCCGCGGCGGGCCTTTTGGCGGCGGCTGCCGCCTGCCACGTTTATCAGCACGCCATGAGCGTGGCGCGCGCGGTTGCCCCCAAAACGGGAAGCGCGCGGTTGCGCGGCGCCCCGCGCAGAGCACTGAAAAAGGCTCTGTTCGCGGCCCTGCTGCCGCTGGGCGCGGGTCTGGGCCTTTTGGCCATGCTGGGCGGGAGCGATTCGCCGAACGTGGATTATCTGGCGCACTGCATGGGGCTTTTCAGCGGCATGGCGCTGGGGTTGGCCGCGGGCGGCGTGGCACCCGGCCTTTTTCGCCTGACCGGCCGGGCCGATGCGCTGTTGCAGACGGGCTGCCTGCTCGCGGCTTTCGCCATTCTCGCCCTTAGTTGGGGCAAAGCGCTGGGCTGAAGCGAAAATGGTTTACAGCCTCATTGCAAATCGTTCTGTTCCGGCTTCAAATACTCCGCCGCGTATCGCCGGGGAATATCGGCCGCCAAGAAAAGCTCGTACAGATACGGGTCAATGTGGTTGTTCTTCACGAAAGTCTCCATGATCTCCAGAGCTTCGCGAAGCGTCTTGGAGTTTTTGTACGGCCGGTCCCAGGCGGTGAGGGCCTCGAAGATGTCGGCAATGGCCATCATGCGCGCCTCCCAGCTCATTTCATCGCGGTTCAGCCGCCGGGGATAGCCCCGGCCGTCCATGGTTTCGTGGTGCGCGCCGGCTATTTCCGGGACCCGGCGCAGATGCTTGGGCAGGGGCAACTCCTCCAGCATTATGATGGTGCGGGTGATGTGGTCGTTGATTTTGTAGCGTTCTTCGGCGGTCAGCGTCCCCCGGCGTATGCTGAGATTGTACAACTCGCCCCGGTTGTACAGCGCGTGGGGTACATCCAGCCTAAAGCCCCAGGGATTGTCGGCGGACAGCGTGTCTTTTTCGCCGCGAGGAATGATATGTTCGGGGCCGTCCATGAGCAGCTTTTCCAAAGCCGGCTGGTCCGGTACGCCCGCGCCGCTCATGCGCGCCAGTTCGTCGCGGGAAACCCCCAGCCGTTTGTCCAGGGTCCGCAGCCAGGTGCGCCCGCCGATGGCCGCCAGGCGTTCCACGTCCGCATCGTTCATATGCTCGCTGCCCAAATTGTGGGCGGCCACAAACGCGAACTCTTCATCCAGTTCCGCCAGAATTTTCGCCAGGTTCCGCTCTTCCTCTCCGGGATCGGCACCGTCCAGCCGGGCTTTGAGACAGGTGATTTCAGCGTCGCGTTTGAGCACTTCAAAACGGGTGCGGATTTCGTGGATACGGTCGTAGAGGGTCTCCAGCTTGGTGGCCTTGTCCATGACGTATGTGGGCGTGGTGACCTTGCCGCAGTCGTGCAGCCAGGCGGCCAGCCGGGCTTCTTCACGGGCGGCGTCATTCAGGCGAAAATCCCTCAGAGGGCCACCTTTGGTTTCGTGGGCCGCTTCCAGGAGCATCTGGAAGATCGTCGGAACCCGAGAGCAGTGCCCGCCGGTGTAAGACGACTTGGTATCGATGGCCCCGGCCAGAATATGGATGAGCGCGTCCCGCAGGTCGTGCTGGCTTTTGATCAGGGCTTGGGTTTCCAGCGCCACGGCGGCGGCGGCCGCGAGGGTTTCCATGAAGCTGATCTGGTCGGCATTGGGGGAAGTATCTTCCTGTTCCCCGCGTTTGAACAGGGTCATACCGCCCAGAAGTTCGCCCGTGCGGTCATGCAAAGGCAGGCTGATCAGATCCAACCACGGCATCTCGGGATGGCCGGCAAAACCCGGAGCCAGCAGCCGCATGCCGGACCGGATGTCGTCGCGGTGGATACGGTCCGACACGCCGCGGCCCTCAGTGACAGCGCGGGCTATCGCATACGTTCCCTGTGGAAGAGGGGCAGGCATGACGGCGTTCTGGACCGCGCCGCCGTCCCAGCAGGACCAGCCCTTTTCTAGAGCGGTTTTCTCTTCGTTTGCGATCATCAAAACCCCGCCGTCAGCCTCGGTTAAGGTCATGATTGCCTTCAGCACCCGGCCGGGCAAGGCCTCAAAGTCGCTGTCGCCGCCGATCAGGCTGATGATGGAAAGAATTTTCCGCTGGTTCTCCCGCATGAACTCCACGTTCCGCACCAGATCGTTTATTTCCGGCACCAGCGACAGCACAGGCGTTCCTTCATCGCGCATTTCGGCCAGGTTTTTCGTCCGTTCGGTCATCAGCCGCAAAGGGGTGCTCACGTGCCTGGCCACCAGCCAGACCACCGGCACAATCAACAGCAACAAGCCGCCCATGCCCAGCATGGAGTAACGCAAAAACAGGCCGACCCTGACGTACATCTCGTCCCGGGGAATGGCCAACACCATGAAATCGCCGGGCCTGTCCGGGTCGTCGTCCAGTTCCTCCAGCAACAGCAGCCAGTCCCGGCCATCGACGTGAACCAGCAGCCCCGTGCTTTCGGCCCCGGCTTCCACGCGCAAACCTGTGGTGCGCAGGCCCCGCCGGTATTTTTCCACCCCCATGCGGATGACCGGAGGCAAATCGCCCAGAGTGCGCAGGACCAACTGGCCGTTTTCCTGAAAAAGCAGACCCCGGCCTATGGCAAGGAGGTGTTCATCGGCATGGAGCAACGCCAGATGTGATCCCGGCGTCGGGCGTTCGCCGGCCAGCAGGGTGGACAGGTGGTTCAGGCGGATGCTCAACGCGACCACGGCACGGCCGTCGAAGCTTTTCTGGGCCATGATCATGCTCGCGGTCTGGCGGCTTAAGAAGATCTGGGGATTGGTTTCAATCACCCCGTCGGTTTGCATGGCGGTCTTGTACCAGGCGCGCTCCCCGGCAAGGAGGCCCGGCCCCTTGTCATCCTCCCGGCTGGACAGCAGTTTCAATTGCGAATCATAGAAAGAATACTTGCTGCCGGGGGGAGGGCCGGACGCCCGGATATCCAGTACCACAAGGGAGGCCTCCGGCGGTGCGCCGAAAAAGAGGCGCTCCCGCTCGACCACCAACAGCTTGGCCACAAAAATGTCGCCATTGTCATAACTGATGACAATGGCGCCGAAGACGCTGTTGGACCGCAGAATCTCCCGCACCAGGGGCAAAAACCGGGTCCGCTCCTCCGGGGTGCGGGCCATGGGCAGCGGGCCTCTCGTGGCAACGGTCAGAAAACTCCGGGCCGGCTTGCGTATGCCGTTGATATCCCGCTTGATGTCGCGGCCGAAGGAGTCGACCCGCCGTTCCACGGCGGCTTCCAGGCTTTGGGCCATCATGCGGTAACCCAGAACGGCCAGAAGCACGCCGGCGCTCAGCAGCAGGGCAACGGCGATGAGACCGAAATAACCCCGCAGACCAAAAAAAGATCGCAAATTGAAATAGCGTTTGCCGCCATCATGCACGTATCCATCACCCATACTTCACCTCGCAAGCCGCTGCATTCGCCTCGGCGGAGGAATCTTTCCGCAACAGTTGGCCGCTGTTCATGTTGCGGCGCTTTTTATGCGGACCGTTTTCCCGATATATTTGAGAGAGCATACCATGAATCCCACAAAAAAATCCATTTTTTGAAGACGGGAATGCATAAAAAAACAGGGCGCTCTTCCGCATCACGGAAAGCGCCCTGAATAATGAAGTGTCTGGAAGCTGTTTTTAGGCCGCTGCACCGCCGACAGCCGGAAAAGCGGTTACAAACACAATGCCCGCCCCGCCGTCCGCCGGGGATACCGCCTTGATGCTTCCCCCCATGTTGCGCATGATATGGCGGCAAATGGCAAGCCCCAGGCCCGCGCTGCCCATCGTGGCTTTGGCCGCCCCTTCCGTTCCCCGTTCCAGCCGGAAAAAGCGCTCAAAAATCCGTTCCCGGCTTTCCTCGGGAATGCCCGGCCCGTAATCGCGCACGGAGACGAAGACCGTGCTTTCTTCCGCCCAGGCGGCCACGTCGATTCTGCCGCCCCCGTATTTCATCGCGTTATCCAGCAGGTTGCGGAACACGGTTTGCGCATCGTCCGCCCCCGCCGGCACCGGCAGCGCGGCCTCCGGCAGATGTTCGCGCACGGTTATGCCCTGCTCCGCAAACACGGGCGCGAGCTCTTGCAGTACAGCGCGGAGTGAGGTTACGGCCTCCGCCGGTTCCGTCCCGGCATTGGCGACGGCCGGGCGCCCCGCCGCATATTCTGTGCGGGCCAGGGCCAACAGGCCGTCGGTCATGCGCGACATGTGCTCCGCATTGCGAATGATTATGTCCAGAAATTCCGAGCGGGTGGGCAGCGGCAGATTCGCATCGTCGCGCAAAAGTTCCGCATAGCCCCGGATGCTGGTCAGGGGGGTGCGCATTTCATGCGAAACGTTGGCCACGAAATCGCGGCGCACGGCATCCAGCCGTTCACGCTCGCTGATGTCGGTGAACACCAACACCAGGCGAGCCAGCCCCCCTTCCGGCAGCGCGATGACGCTTGCGGAGCAGAAACGGCCGCCCGCAAGTTCCATCCGCAGCTTCCGGGGCGCGTTCGCGTCGCCGCGCAAGGCCGCGTTCGCCGCCTCTTGCAGCGCGGCGTTCATGACCGCTTCCATCAGCAGCATGCCTTCGCGCGCGCCGCTGAACATGCGTTCCGCCGCCGGGTTGCACAACAGCAGGCGGGCGTCGCCGTTCAGCACCAGCACCCCTTCGCTCATGGAATCAAGCACGGTGGCCAGCCGGTTCTTTTCTTCCGCCAGTTCACGCACATGGTTTTCTATGTTGGCGGCCATGCCGTTCAAGGCGGCGGTGAAGGGGCGCAACTCGCGGCAGCGGATATCGGGCATGCGGCGGGCGTACTCCCCCTGTCCGATGGCCTGGGCGCTCAGAATCAGTTCGTCCAGATACCGGAAACCGCGCAGCAGCGCGTAGCCGAGCAGCAGGCAGGCCAAAATGAAGGCGCCCGCAAAGGCCAGCGCCAGATCCGGCCCCACCCTGTCCAGACGGCCGGAAACGGCAAGGTCGGGCATGGCGATGCGCAGCACGCCGGGCTTCATGCCGGGTATGCCGTCCGTGTGGGCGGCCGCGTATAAAAACCGCTTGTTCACTGTGGTGCTGTAGCGCGCGTCCATGCCTGTGCCGTTCCTGCGCGCGGTCGCTATTTCCGGGCGCATGGAGTGGTCGGCGGCCAGAGACAGGCGTTCAAACCCCACCTGAGAATCCGCCACCAGGACGCCGTCCACAATGTATGAAACGCGTATGCCGGTGGCTTTTTCATAGCCGCCCGCCCAATCGTCCAGCGCCTTGGCGGAATCAAAACTCGGATGCCCGGTCAGAGCCCATTCCACGGCGCGCAAGTTGTTCATGGCCATATGACGCGCGTCGCGGGCGACCTCGGCCCGCAGAAGGTATACGGCGTACAGCCCCGCCGGAACCAAAGCCGCCAGCAGAATGCAGATGACGCCGAGCAAAAGGCGCTTTTTGATGGAATAGTACATGCAGCCTCCTGGGCTCTCTCGAGATATACCGCGGAATAACGGCTCAGTTTGCCGTCAGGCAAGGATCGTTTCGCAGGATAGCGAAACGAGACGGGGAAGCGTAGCGACCCCGCCCGCAGGGCGAGGCACAGGATGTGCCGAGTCAAGGTGCCGATCGCATACCCTCATACATAACTCCCTGAAAAAACAAGCCTGACGAAGCATCACGGCAAACTCAGCCGTTATTCTTCTTTTGCCAGCGGGAACGCAGCCAAATAGCGGACGCGTTCATCAGCAAAATCAGAACAACAAGCACCAGAGCCGAACCGTACTGAAGCGGACGGGTCTTGTCGATATCCGTTCCCGCCGTCGCCAGCACGTAAATATGGGTGGGCAGGGCCATAACGTTGTCAAAAACCGACGCAGGCAGCACGGGTTTGAAAAAAACCGCCGCCGTGAACATGATGGCCGCCGTCTCCCCGGCCGCGCGCGAAAGGCCCAAAATGGCCCCGGTCAGCATGCCGGGCGCGGCCACGGGCAGCACCGCGTGGCGTATTGTCTGCCATTTGGTGGCCCCCAGGCCGTATGAAGCGTGGCGGTATGAATCGGGCACGGCCCGCAGGGCTTCTTCAGCCGTGCCGATAATGACGGGTAAGGAAAGAACCGCCAACGTCAAAGATCCGGAGAGAATGGACACCTGAAAACCCAGGTACACAACGAAAAAAGCCAGCCCAAACAGGCCGAAAACCACGGACGGCACCCCGGCCAAGTTGCTGATGCCCAGACGAATGGCATGGGTCAGCCTGCCGGGAGGCGCGTATTCCGCCAGATACACGGCAGCGGCGCAGCCCAGGGGAAAGGCTATGGCGATGGCCAGCAGCGAGAGGATAAGCGTGCCGAGAATGGCCGGAAAAATGCCGCCCGCGGTCATGGAATCGCGCGGCATGGCGGTTAAAAATTCCCACGATATGGCGGGCAAACCCTGCACGATGAGAAAACCGCAGACGAACACGAACATGGCCCCGTTTATCAGCGCGGCCAGCCGCAGCAGGCCGAAAAAGAAGCGTTCCTTACCTTGGCGGGTCATAAATGCTTGCCTCCGTCCAGCCTGTATTTCCTGGCGTAATGGTCGGCCAGCAGGTTGAACAGCATGGTGAACACAAAAAGCACGATGCCGATGGCGAAAAGCGCGTGGTAATGCGCGCTGCCGAAGGGGGTTTCAGCCATTTCCGCCGCGATTGATGCGGGCATGGGCCGCACCGGGTCGAAAATGGACGTGGGCAGCATGGCAGCGCCGCCAGCCACCATCAAGGTGACCATGGTTTCGCCTATGGAACGCGACATGCCGAGAATAACCGCCGTGCTGATGCCCGACAACGCGGCGGGCAAGGTCACGCGGGTCATGGTTTCCCAGCGTGTTGCGCCCAGCGCCAAGGATGCGGCCCGCAGTTCCTGGGGCACGGCGCGCATGGCGTCTTCCGACACGGTGCAGATGGTGGGCACGCTCATAAAAGCCAGCAGCAGCGCCGCCGTGAACAGGTTAAGGCCCGTTGGCAGGTCAAAGTAATCCTGTAAAAAAGGCGCTATGACAACCATGCCGAAAAAGCCCATCAGCACGGAGGGCAACGCCGCCAGCATCTCCAGCATGGGCTTGGTGACGGCGCGCATGCGGGGCCCGGCTATTTCCGCAAGATATGCCGCCGTCATCACACCCAGCGGCACTGCCATAAGGCTTGATAGAGCCGTTACCGCGAACGAGGCCACGATCAGCGGCAAAATGCCGAATTCCGGCGGTTCCGCCGTGGGGTACCAAGCCATGCCCGTCAGGAAATCTGTGACGGAATAGCTCGCGAAAAGCGGCGCGCCTTCCAGAAAAAGATAGAGCATGATCAGGCCCAGCGCGACGACCGAAGAGGCCGCCGCCAGGAAGAACCCCAGGCGGATGGCCGTTTCTTTGGCGCGAACAGGGCTCCGCCCCGCACAGGCCGTGCCTGCTGTACCTGTCAGGGGGCCGGGCCCCCTGGACCCCGTATTAGGGGATGAGACAGTCATTTGCATTAACTCACCTTTGTACCCTCCCGGACCGGGACTGACGGATGCCCCGGCCAGGGAACAAAAGACGCTTTTTACGTCACTGAACAGGCACCGCGCCGGATTTGGCGACGATAGCCTGCCCTTCCTTGCCCATGATAAAGTTGATGAAATCGGCGGCAGCGCCGCTGGATTCGCCGGCGGTCATGATCCACAGCTTGCGCGAGATCGGGTACATGCCGTTGGCCGCCGTTTCGGGCTTGCCTTCGATGCCGTCAACTTTCAGGGCTTTGACGGTCTTGTTCAGGTAACCGTAAGAGTCGTAGCCGATGGCGTACTTGTTCTTGCCCACGGTTTGCAGAACAGCCCCGCTGGAAGCGGAAAGCAGCGCGGAAGGCGCGACCTTCTCTTTGCCCATGACCAGTTCGTTCCAGGCTTCATAGGTGCCGGAGGAGGTGTCGCGGGAAACAACGACAATGGCCTTGTCCGGGCCGCCCACTTCCTTCCAGTTCTTGACGGAACCCGCGTAAATGGCCTGCAGCTCGGGGCGGGTCAGGCCGCTGACCGGGTTGGAGGGGTGCACGATGGGCAGCACCGCGTCAATGGCGATGGCGATGCTTTTGGGGTTGATGCCGCGCTCGCTTGCCAGCTTCAGTTCCGACTCTTTCAGCTCGCGCGAAGACATGGCGATATCGGTGCTTTTATCCAGCAGCGCCTTGATGCCGTTGCCCGAGCCGCCGCCGGAAACCGTGATCGCTACGTCCGGATGCTTCTTCATATAGGTTTCAACCATGACCTGCATGATGGGCAGCACAGTGGTAGAACCGTTGATGGTCAGGTTTGTGGCCGCCTGCGCGGGCAGCGCGCTGAAAGTGACGGCCAGGGCGAGGAAAAGGGATGCTACGCGAATCATTATGACCTCCGATGGTTATTTGCACTATTGCCGGTCAATGCCGGACAACTATCTTTTCTTCACCGAATGTTACAAAATGATGACGCGGGTATGCTTATTCCGTGACAGCGCATTTTTTCCGCATTAATTATTACGCATTTGCCCGTAACGTATTTGTAACAATACGGTAACGCCTCCGGCATGCTCTTTTGCCGCGGGGATATATGTTTCTGTAAACGAAGGAACCGATACCGCATGAACACCACCGCCGCTCTGATTGTCGAAGACGACCCGGATATCGCCAAACTGCTGGAATACGCTTTCGCCTCCAACGGTTTCACCCCGGAACGGCGCGCCAACGGCGAAGACGCCTTGCGCAGTCTGCGTCAGAAGCGCCACCCGCTGGTCATACTGGACATCATGCTGCCCGGCATGGACGGCATCGCGGTGCTGAAAGAAATCAGGCGCGACCCGCAGCTTGCCGCAACGGCCGTCATCATGCTGACCGCCAAAGGCGAAGAAATGGACCGCGTGGTGGGGTTGGAGCTGGGTGCGGACGATTATGTGGTCAAACCCTTTTCCAGCCGCGAGCTTGTTTTGCGCGCCAAAGGGCTGCTTTCACGCGGCCGCGCGCCCCAGGACGAGCAGTTTTTGCGCGCGGGAAACCTGCTGCTTGATACCGCCGCCCACCGGGTCACGGTGGATGGCGCGGAGGTCAGCCTTACCGCCACGGAATTTAAACTGCTGGCCGAGCTTTTGCGGCACAAAGGCCTGGCCCTTTCCCGCGACAGGCTGCTGGAAAGCGTCTGGGACTACGCTTTTGACGGCTACGCCCGCACGGTGGACACCCACATGCGGCGGCTGCGGCAAAAGCTGGGGGACGCGGCGAATTCCATAGAGACCCTGCGCGGCGTCGGTTACAGATTTAAAGGATAGGAGCCGTATTGTGCAGACAGCATCGCAAACCGCCCCCTTTGTTCCGCCCTTGGCGGCCCTTGCGGCTGGCCCGGTGGAAAGCGCCGACGACGGCAGCATAGAAGCCCGTGATTTCCAGTTTTTTTACGGGCAGGTTCAGGCGTTGAAAGATATCAGCCTGACGGCCCCGGCGCGCAAAGCTCTGGCTTTGATCGGCCCTTCCGGCTGCGGCAAAAGCACATTTTTGCGCTGCCTTAACCGCATGAACGACCTTATTCCCGGCACCCGCATGCAAGGCACGCTCACGCTTGGCGGCGAAGACCTGACCGGCCCCGGCCTTGACGTGACAAGCCTTCGCCGCCGGGTGGGCATGGTGTTCCAAAAGCCCACGCCGTTTCCCAAAAGCATTTTCGAAAACGTGGCTTACGGGCTGAAAATCAACGGGCTGGACAAGCGCAATGATGTGGCCGAACGGGTGGAACAAAGCCTGATCGACGCCGCCCTGTGGGATGAAGTCAAAGACCGCCTGCACAGCTCCGGCCTGGGCCTTTCCGGCGGGCAGCAGCAGCGGCTGTGCATAGCCAGGGCGCTGGCCGTGCAACCCGAAGTGCTGCTGATGGATGAACCGGCTTCCGCCCTGGACCCATTGGCCACGCAAAAAATTGAAGACCTGATCCATACCCTGAAAAAGCAGGTGACCATCGTCATCGTGACCCACAGCATGCAGCAGGCGGCCCGCGTTTCAGACAGCACGGCATTTTTTTACATGGGGCAGTTGATCGAAACCGGTCCCACCGGCGATATTTTCACCCGGCCCAAGCATAAACAAACGGAAGACTACATTACCGGCCGTTTCGGGTAAAAAAACGGCTTTTGCTTTTTTAATAGAGGAACCGACCATGACCCCCAGCCCCCATTCCCGGCAACAGCTTGACGCGATAACCAACGCCCTTTTGTACATGGCCTCCGCCGTGGACGAAATGCTGGATATGACCCTGAAAGCGTTCTTGCAGCGCGATGCGGACATGGCCGGCGTCATCGGCGCCAAAGACGACGTCGTGGACGCCATGGACAACGCCCTGGACGAGATGTGCCTGCGCTTGCTCGCGCTGGAGCAGCCCGTGGCGGCGGATTTGCGCTATGTGGTGGCGGCCATGCGCCTGACAGGAGAGCTGGAACGCGTGGCGGACGAAGCCTGCAACGTGGCCGAGCATACGCTTGAGCTGTGCGCCATACCGCCAACCCAGCCCCACCCGGTAATGCGCACCTTTGCGGAACACACCCTGGCCATGTTCCGCGGCGCTGTGGAAGCGTTTCGCACCCGCGACGTCGAGCTGGCGAAAAAGACCTGCACCATGGAAGCGCGGGCGGACGAGCTGCACCTGCAAGCGGTGAAAACCTGCTTTGCGGAGCTGTGCGGCAAAGAGGAAGACGCTCAGATCAGTATGTTCCGCATCTTCATCGCCCGTTCGCTTGAGCGCATCTGCGACATCGCCACCAACATCTGCGAGCAGACGGTTTTCGCCGTCGAGGGTTCGGTCCTCAAGCACAAGTGGCAGCAAGAGTAAACACCGCCATAAACTCCTGGTTGCCCTTCGGCCCTTTGACGGCGGCGGGCAAAACCCCGGCCAGCGTCAGGCCCAGTTCTTCGCGGGCGAATTGCGTCACTTTGTCCACAGCCTCTTGCCGCAAGGCTTCGTCGCGCACCACGCCCTTGGGCGCGGCCTGAGGGCCCAGTTCGAACTGCGGTTTTATCAGCGCGGCCACAAAGCCGCCCGGTTTCAAAAACCGCACGCAGGCGGGCAAAACCAGGGTCAAAGAAATAAAAGAGACGTCGGCCACCACCAGATCTACCGGTTCCGGCAAGAGATCCGGCGGCGCGTCACGTAAATTGGTCTTTTCAAGGCTGATCACTCTGGGGTCGACGCGCAGCTTTTCATGCAACTGGTTGTGCCCCACATCCACGGCATACACGCGCGCCGCCCCGTGCTGCAACAGGCAATCGGTAAAGCCGCCGGTGGAAGCCCCGGCATCGAGCGCCACGGCCCCGGCAACGGGCAGATCGAAAGCTTCCAGCGCGGTCAGCAGTTTATACGCCCCCCGGCTGACGAAGCGTTCGCGGCCGCGCAGCTCCAAAGGGGTGTCAACCGCAAAACGGCTGCCGGGTTTATCAACCCGCTCCCACTCGCCTTTCGGGCTTTGGGCGTAAGCAAGGCCCGCCATAATCAGGCGTTTGGCGGCTTCGCGGCTTTCCGCCAGGCCCGCATCCAGCAGCAGTTGATCGGCTCTTTCTTTTTGCGCCATGATGATTATGGTATTTCCCGCTTGCCAAATACAGGCAAGCAATGTATGTATCGCCGCTTGGCGGCTATTCCGCACTTTCGCGGTGGTCGTCGCCACGCCGGTAAAACCGGCGCGCCGTTGCAGTCATAGAGGAGATCGCCATGAAAGACAATATTCACCCGAAGACATTCAACGCCAAAATCACCTGCGCTTGCGGGTATGAAAGCGAAGCCCTTTCCACCAAGGGCGATTCCGTGCACGTGGAAATTTGCTCCCACTGCCACCCTTTTTATACCGGCAAGCAGCGCTTTGTGGATACCGCGGGCCGCATTGACCGCTTCCGCAAAAAATACGCCACTGCCGGTAAGAAATAATTGCCCGGTTTCGGCCTGTGCTTTTTCGCTCCCCGGCAAGGGAAACCGCTGGGGAGCCTTTATTGTTTTTAGCGCCTCGCCTGTAAGGAGCTTTCCGTGTTCAGCCTGAACGGCATCCGCCGCCTGGCGGCCCAAACCCTCGCCTGGTTCGCAGCCTCTTCTGAAGAGGGCGAAAGCCTCGCCGTGGGCGGGCAAGCCGTTATGGAAGGCGTCATGATGCGCCACGGGGGCTCGCTCTCCATCGCCGTGCGCAAGCCCGACGGCAGCATTGCCGTGCGCACCCGGCCCTGGTTTACCCTGGGCGACTGGGCTTTCATTCGCAAGCCTTTTATCCGCGGCTTTCCCGTGTTGCTGGAAACCCTGGTCAACGGCATCAAAGCCCTAAATTTTTCGGCGGAAGTGGCCGTCGCCTCCGAAGGCGAAGAACTCAAACCCTGGCAGATAGCCCTGACGCTGGCCGCGGCCATCGGGTTCGCCGTGCTGCTGTTTGTGGTGCTGCCCCACCTGATGACCATCGGCCTCAGCCTGCTGGGCCTTGCTGGCGGGCTCAAAGGCCTGAGCTTTCACCTGTGGGACGGGCTGTTCAAGGCCACCATCTTCGTCACCTACATTCTGGCCATATCGCGCCTGCCCGATATTCGCCGGGTTTTCGAGTACCACGGCGCGGAGCACAAGGTAATCTGGGCTTACGAGTCGCGCGAGGACGAGGTTTCCGTCGCCACCGCGGCCCGGCAAAGCCGCCTGCACCCCCGTTGCGGCACCACGTTCATGCTTTTCGTGCTGGTCATATCCATCGTGCTGCACGCTTTGCTGGTGCCCCTGGTGCTGGTTTTCTGGAAGCCTTCCAACGTGGTCATCGAGCACGTCGGCATTATCGGGGTCAAGCTGCTGCTGATGATCCCCATCAGCGCGCTGGCCTATGAGACCATACGCTATGCGGCGGGTCTGGGAAGTTGCGCCACCTCTTTCATCTTGCGCGCGCCGGGCATGCTGCTGCAAAAACTGACCACAAAAGAGCCCGACGACGGCCAGCTTGAAGTGGCCATCGTGGCCCTGCACGAAGCTTTGGGCAGTGATGCCGCCGTGCCTGTCGTCGCCCCCGCATACAGCCATCTGGAGTAACGCGGATGTTCACCCGACTGGAAAATTTGGAACGGCGCTTCGCCGACCTGGAGCAACAGCTCTCTTCTCCCGACATTCTCTCCGACCAGGACCGCTACAGAAAATTGACCAAGGCCCACGCCGACCTCAAGGAACTGGTGGAGGTCTTTCAAAAGTATAAAGATCTGCGCGCCCAGCTTGCCGAAAGCGAAGCCATGCGAAACGACCCTGACCCGGAAATGCGGGCCCTGGCCGCGCAGGAATGCAAAGAGCTGGAAGCCGCCCTGCCGGAGCTGGAGCAGGAACTGAAAATCCTGCTGCTGCCCAAAGACCCCATGGATGACAAGAACATCATTCTTGAAATCCGCGCGGGCACGGGCGGCGATGAAGCCGCCCTGTTCGCCGCGGACCTGTTCCGCATGTACAGCCGCTATGCCGAAGGCCGGGGCTGGAAAGTGGAGATCATGTCCAGCAACGAAAACGGGCTGGGCGGCTATAAAGAAATTATCGCCCTGATCGCGGGCAACAAAGCATACAGCCACCTCAAGTTTGAGGCGGGAACCCACCGCGTGCAGCGTGTGCCCGCAACCGAATCGCAGGGGCGTATCCATACCTCCGCCGCAACGGTTGCCATCATGCCTGAGGCGGAAGAGGCCGATGTGATTTTACGCCCGGAAGAACTGCGCTTTGACGTTTACCGGTCCTCCGGTCCCGGCGGGCAGTCCGTAAACACGACAGACTCCGCTGTGCGCGTGACGCATATTCCCACGGGCATAACCGTGGCAATGCAAGACGAAAAATCGCAACACAAGAATAAAGCCAAGGCGCTGACTGTTTTGAAATCGCGTCTGTATCAAGCCGAGCAGGACCGTTTGAACGCCGAACAAGCCGAAACGCGCCGCGCCCAGGTCGGTTCCGGCGACCGCTCCGAGCGTATCCGCACGTATAACTTCCCCCAGGGCCGGGTGACGGACCACCGGGTCAACCTGACCCTGTACAAGCTCGATGCGGTCATGGAAGGCGACATTCAGGAACTGATCACCGCCCTTTCCACCGCCGCGCAGACGGACGCGCTGAAGGCCCAGTCGGACGTGTAAGAAGCGAGAGGGCGCCGCCCTCTCGCGCTCTCCCGGCAAGGGGCTGAGCCCCTTGCAACCCGCGATTTATAAAAAGCCATGACACCCCTTCGTGATTACCTTTACTATGCAACGGCCCGCCTGAAAACGGCTGGTGTTGATTCGCCCCGCCTTTCGGCGGAGCTGCTGCTGGCGCACGCCCTGGGCCTTACGCGTGAAGACCTGGTCAAAACGCTGATCCTGCAACCGGACATGCCCCTGCCCGGCGAAGCGCTGGAACTGGCGCGGGAACTCACCGCCCGACGCGAAGCCGGCGAACCCTCCGCCTACCTGACCGGCGTCAAAGAATTTTACGGCCGCGAGTTTGCCGTAACCCCGGCCACCCTTATCCCCCGGCCGGATACGGAAACGCTTATCGAAACCGCCCTGGCCTTTGCCCGCGAATATGAAGCCGTCGCGCTTCCCCTGACTTTCGAATGTGAAGCCTCCACGCATTCCCCTGCCTGCGCTCAAGAAGGGCACGGCTCCACGCCCGCACCTTTCGCTTTCGTCGATCTGGGCACGGGCAGCGGCTGCATCGCCGTGACCCTGGCCCTGGAACTGGGCGAAAGGTGGCACGGCACGGCCGTGGATATCAGCCCGGCCGCCCTGGACACGGCGCGCGAAAACGCCGCGCGGCTGGGCGCGGCGAACCTGGATTTTTTGGAAGCGGATTTCACGAAACCGCTGTTCGACAACGCTTCACTGGACCTTGTGGCCGCAAATCCGCCCTATGTCAGCGAAGCGGAATACGCGCAGCTTTCGCCGGAAGTACGCGACTTTGAACCCAAAAGCGCCTTAGTGCCGGCGGTTGCAAACGCGGACGGCCTGGAGCACGAACGCATTTTGATCATCGAAGCCGCGCGCATTCTGCGCCCCGGCGGCCTTTTGCTGCTGGAATGCGGCTGTACGCAGGGCGACGCCCTGCTGCAATGCGTATCGGATTCGAATGCGGGGGGGGAAAGCTTGCCGCTCGAAACAAAACCCGCGTGGCTCGACGCCCGCATTCTGCCCGACCTTGCGGGCCTGCCGCGCGTGCTGTACGCGGTGCGGGCCTGAGAAAATGCGGCCGGCGCGTAACGCGCCTCTTGCTCTGGCCCCGGAAATAGACTAAAGAAATCGCTCGGCCACGCTCGCCGCCAGGAAGGCGGCTGCGGAGTGATGAACGAGCAGGCGGAACTTGTTTCCGCCGTCCGCGAGTTCAAGCGATAGCGAGTGTCCCGCAGGATGCGGGACCGAGCGGCATCTATACGGAGGGGTAGCGAAGCGGCCGTAACGCGCCCGACTCGAAATCGGGTTACCGTCGAGAGGCGGTACGTGGGTTCGAATCCCACCCCCTCCGCCAACTTTCCACCGCAGTCCACGTAATACCAAGGAAAAGCGGTGCTGGTAGGGGTAAAAGTGGGGGTAAAATGAAGATTACGGAAATGCTTTTTCCATAATTTTCATAGGCTTACAAGTTGTTTTCGGCGGACACCCTCTCCGGCCCAAAAGGGGGGGGCGTTCACCGTAGGGCAACTCAAGGTCGAAATCTGGGATTCTCTGGAACTGCCGGAGGCCGAAACCATCCTCATGGCAACGGATTGGTCGCCGCTCAAGTATGGCGACGGCTTGACGGAAGACGAATTTGACTATGATGAGAGCGCGCGAACGTTCATCTTTGACCTGGAAGGCGAGAAAATGCGCTACTCACAAGTTGATGAACAGGTGCAATTTTCCCTGTTAGCCTCAGCCCAAACGTGGGATGAGCGCGGCCTGACGCGCTGGCTGGACAGGCAGTGCAGGCAGGATGACTTGCGCCAAGAAGAATTATTGGAATTTTGCAGGCGTTCCGTTCATTCGCTTCTACAACGCGGCAAGTTCGATATTGAAACGCTGTGCCGCGCAAAATACGCACTTGCCGCCACGCTAAAAAGCAAACTTGCACGTTTGCGCCAAAAAGCCTTGGCGGACGGCTATCAGCAGCTTCTTTTCAGCCGGGACAGGAAAGTCAGCATTAGCTTCAACGACCCGCACAGATTTCCGTCCTATGGTTATGCTGAAAATATTCAGCCGCATATTGAACGGGGCTACTCATTCAAAAAGCACTACCATGCCGTTATCCGTGAGTTGAAATCATCCGGCGAAGAATACGACTGCGCCCGCGTCTTGGATATGAACCCCAAAGTAAAATGGTGGATACGCAACGTGGACAGGCAAGAGGGCTCGTTCTGGCTGCCGCTGCACGACGGGAAATTCTATCCTGACTTTGTGGTCCAACTCGAAGACGGGCGCACGCTTGTTATTGAATACAAAGGCGCCCACTTGGTAGGCTCCCCTGATACGGAAGAAAAGCAGAACATCGGCGAACTGTGGGCAGAGGCGAGTGAGGGCCGGTGCTTGTTCCTGATGGCGGTTAAGGAAGACGAAAAAGGCAGAGCTGTTGATAAACAGATTGCCTCTGTGATTAGGTAATCATGCCAGGGATTCTTCAATGCAGGTCCGCCAGATCACCAACGTGAAAAAAGGCGGCTACGCCTCACACAAATAGCGCGACAGCTTCTGTATCACATCCTGCAAGACTATGGGTTTGCCCAAATGGTCGTTCATTCCGGCATGCAGGCATTTTTCAATGTCTTCTTTAAAGACGTTGGCCGTCATGGCTATGATGGGCACTGTTTTCGCCTCTAGCGCGGGCAGCGCCCTGATCATCCTGGTGGCTTCCAGCCCGTCCACTTCAGGCATTTGCACGTCCATCAAAATGACGTCATAGCGTCCGGGGGTCGCGGCAAACGCTTTCACCGCCTCTTTCCCATCTTTTGCCGTGTCTATCGCGATATGCGTCGGTTCAAGCAGGGCGATGGCAATTTCCAGGTTGATGTCCACATCATCGGCAAGCAACATCACCTTTCCTGAAAAATCGGCGCCGCCCTCCGGGCCGTTCTCCGCCGTTGCCGCCGACCCCGCCTCCAGCCCGGCGTTTGCTGCGGCCTCGGCGCCTTTTGCCGTTCCAAAGCGCGCCGTGAAGAAAAAGCACGATCCTTTTCCTTCTTCAGACTCCACCCAGATATCGCCGTCCATCATTTCCAATATGCGCTTTGAAATCGCCAGGCCCAAGCCGCTGCCGCCGAACTTTCGCGCCGTGCCGGCCTGGGCCTGCTGGAAGATGTTGAACAGCTTGCCCTGTTCCTCTCCGCTCATCCCTATGCCGGAATCTTGGACGGACATCTCTAAAACACACGCATCGTCTTGCAGACTCGACACACGCGCCGTAAAGGCGATAGAACCCCCTTCGGGCGTGAATTTCGTCGCGTTGGCGAGAATATTGGTGATGACTTGCGCCAGGCGTTGATCGTCGCCGAACAGGGTTTCAGGCATGCCGGGGTCTATGGTAACGGAGAATCGCTGCCGTTTGTCTTCCAGCTTGGGGGTAATAACGCTGAGCACCCTGTCCAGCATGCGGGAAAAGTCGAAGACAATGGGCGACAGCTCCATCTTGCCGGATTCGATTTTCGATATATCCAGAATGTCGTTTATGACGCCGAGCAAATGCGTTGAGGCGCTTTCTATCTTCTCAAAGGCGTAGTCTTTGCGCTCCGGGTCTTTTTCTCGCTTTCCAATGGAGGTCATGCCGATGATCGCGTTCATGGGCGTGCGAATCTCATGGCTCATATTGGACAAGAACGCGCTTTTGGCCTTACTGGCCGCCAGCGCCTCTTCGCGCGAACGTTTCAGGTCGGTCACATCCTGAAACAGCAGCATGATCCCGTTGCTCTCTTGCTGCTCGTCTTTCATCGGCACCAAAAGCCCCGCGAAATCTTCCGCCGCGCCGTCCTTGCTGAACCGGAACCGCGCGTCAAAAGCGATGGGCAGGTTCGTGCGGACTACGGTTTCAAGATATTCCAGCAACTCTTCGCGGGTCGCGGCTTCCAGAAAAGGCGAAAGAACCTCCGCCGCCGTGCGCCCCTGCACTTCCGCCGCGCTTGCGAACCCCGCTTTGGCGAGAAAATATTCCGTGCTGAATTCAACCCGGTTCGTATGGTTCAAAAACAGAATGATACTGGGAGAATTGGCGAGCAAAAGCGCCAGATAACGCTCCCGCTGCCGCTGAATGAACGTGCTGGACTTGTGCTGATTCAGCACCGTTGTCGACGCAAGCTTCTCTTGCACGATCGCGTTTTTTAAATGCACGATCTCGCGGGCAAGCTTGCGGTTTTCCCGCTCAAGCTGCACCACGCGCGCAAGCGCGTCCTTTTCTTCATCTGGCATGTTCAAATCGCTTCCTTCAAATACCACTTTTCGCGCAACGCCGCTCAATTACAGAACGCACGCGCAGAACGAGTAATTGTGGAACTGGTTGTGGTATTTGCCGTCCGGCCCGCGCATGGGGCAAATCTCTCCGCCCGAATATCCCATCATAAAGGAGTTGCCCCCTGTGGCGAGCTGCTCGCTTATCAGCCGCAGCTCACTCTCCTGATCAGGGGCGAGCATGATATAGCGCGTTACGCAGGGAAGAAGCAACGTCGCCTGCCGGTCCTTGCGGGCCAGTATTTGCTTCAGCCCCTCCTGGGCGGATTCAAAGATCCCTTCCGCGTCAATGCTGCCCACGGCGAACGAGGTGCCCACCGGCATTTCGCCGCCGGTCAGCACGGAACCGTCTTCAAACAACGTGTAAAACCCTAGGGCCACGGGTTTAACCGACTCGCCGTAATAGACCATCAGCGGCGTTGTGGTGATGTTTTCTTTGGTGATCACCAGGCCGATGTTGGCCAGGTATTGCAGAATGGGCAGCTCGTTGACTTCGCGCAGGACAGCCTTGTCGCTTTTGGTGATAACCGCGCGGTTGTTGGCGATATTACGCTCGGGAATGGAAGAGACTATAAATTCGGGCTCAATCGGGCCGTTCACGAACATCATGGCCACGCCCGCGGGCAGGGCCTCTCCGTTGCAAATGGTCTGCACCGTCTCGTAATTGAAGTCCATATTGTTTGTGATGGAACCCCACAGCGGAATGCCGTGGCAAGACGTATCCATGGCCTTGACTACCTCATAGCCGGATACGTCGCGCATGTAGGGCATGAAGGTGAAGATCATGGCCGGGTCGTCGGCGACGCGGCCGCGAACGCGGCTGTACAATTGGTCGATCTCGCGCTCGTAGTTGTCGTGGTTGATGCTGCCGGTCATGCCGGCCGTAAAGCCGACCTCGTCGCTGGTAAGCACGGTGAGCGTGAGCTCGTAGAGGCTGTACCCGTGCTCATCGGCGCTGGCCATGGACGTCATGCCGATGACGTCGAACGGCAGCTCTTTGCACAGCGCCGCGACCATGCCGCTTTCAACGAAGTCCATGTGGCAGAAGATCAACCCGCAGGAATGTTTTTTAAGCGCGCCAAGGTCGATCTGGCTTTTGATTTCGCTGACGGCTTCGTCGACTTCGTCTATTTCCGCCGTGCGGGCGGTATACATCGTTATCATGCGCGTGCCTTTCCTTTTCCAGAAAAATTATTGGACAATGTGTATCGTGCTTACCGGCAGGATGACCACTTCGTCAAAGGTGAATTTTTCACCGAAATTCACGCCGTGGCTGATGACCAGCACGATGCGCGAAGAATCCGGCGCCCAGGTGACGGACTGTATCTCACCCTTGGGCGCGGCCCAGCGGCGCTTTGCCCCGCCGCGCGCCGCAAGCAGCGTCACTTCGCGCTCCGTATGCGTCGCCGTATAGACGCAATCCGGGCTGGATGCGCCTGCCGCCTGTTCCTGAGTTTTCTCCTCAGCCTTCCCGGGAGCCCGGGCCTTCGCGGCAGCCGCGCTTTGCGTTTTTGCGGAAGCCGCGCTTTGCGCCAAGGGCCGCCAGCTTTTGTCATACACCTCCGGACCGGAAGGGCACATTCTGAACCCTATCGATCCCGCTTTGGAGATATCGCCCGCACCCCAGTCATACAACAGCGCGCCGCTTTGCGCATCCACCAGCTCATACGCGTACGAATCGGCCAGATAGGTTCCCCCTGTCAAAAGACGCATGCGCAGTACGCCATATGTATCGCCGTTCGGTGCAAACTGCAGTACCAGGTGATACAGGTCGTGCTCTTTCGCGGGGGCATAATGCACCTTTTGCGACCCGGTTGCGGGGTCGGCCGACCCGACGCCGATATCGCCTCCCCAGGCCCCGTTCACCGCGTCGGACAGCGCGAAGGCAAGCATGCCGTTCCGACCGTATACGGGTTTTGACAGGTACCCGGCGGCAGGGCTTGCCGCCGTCGCACTTTTTTGCAGCGTCAGATCATACTCGCATATTTCATTGCCGGCCTGCGCGGCAGCCAAAACCCGGTAGCCCGATATGGGTTTCTTTTGATGCGCGTATGCGATTTTCCGCTGATCGCTTGAAAAAATTGGATTCCAGCCGTAATCGATGCGCCGCGCGTTTTTGGCGGAAACATCCATGAGCACGATTTCCGGGTCTTCAATACGGTTGTTTGCCTGCACTCTACTTCTGATGCGTTGCAACTCTTCTTTCGAGTATAGTTCCGCCTCGTGCCCGTCGGGGGCGTGCAATTTTCGCACAAACAGCAATTTGTTGTTGTCCGGTGAAAGCTGCGGCGTATAGATTTCGTAATTTTTTTCATGGTACGACCATGCGGCCGCGCCCTCCGCCCTGCCTTCAAAAGCCGTCACAGCAGCGCAAAAAACGCAGACCACAAAAAGAAAGCGCGTTCTGCTCGTATGTAAAATGCTCACCCAGGCCGCCTTGTCAAAAGAGAATCAATCCACCGCATTGTCCTGGAACATGTTTTCCGCACAACCTACTAAAGATTCAATACAATATCAAATCAGGGCCGCCCCTAGGGGAACGGCCCTGATTGTTTTGTGATCCGACTGCGGCGTCACGCGCCGCGCTTTGCTCAGCCTTCCGCCGCGTCTTCTATAGCTGAGCCTCTCTTTTCCCTTTTCGCGAGATAGTACTGCACGCTAAAGAGCAGCCCCAGTATGCCGAGACCTATCGCATCGGTGTACACGCCGCTGTCGATCAGGCCCAGCGCGCCGACAAAGGCGACCAGGCGCAGCAGCAGCGGCACCGTGGTAAACAGGTACCCTTCAACCGCGATGCCTATCATCAGCACGCCTATGCAGGCTCCGATAGCCACACGCACCCCTTCAAAGAAAGTCGTGTTCAGCAGCAGCAACTGCGGCGAATACACGAACATGAAGGGCACGATAAAGCCCGCGATGGCCAGCTTCACCGAAGCGAAACCCGTCTTCATGGGGTCGCCGCCCGAAACGCCCGCCGCCGCGAAAGCCGCCAGCGCCACCGGGGGCGTCAGGTTGGCGAACATGGCGTAATAGAACGAGAACAAGTGGGCGGAAATGGCCGGTATACCCAGCTTCGCCAGGGCCGGGGCCGCGATGGTGGCGGTGATGATGTACGCCGGAATGGAGGGAACCCCCATGCCCAGAATCATGCAGGTGATCATGGTGAAAATCAGCGTGAAGACCAGGCTTTGACTGCCCAGGGTGATGATGGTGTTGGCCATGGTCAGGCCGAAGCCGGTCTTTGAAGTCACTCCGATAATAATACCCACGCAGGCGCAGGCCATGGCCACGGACACGGTCTGCTTCGCGCCTTCGGCAAAGGCGTCGCAGATATCCTTGAAGCTCATGCGGGTATTCTTTCTCAAAGCGGCGACCAAAATGGTGGCCACAATGGTGATAACAGCGGAAAAGACAACCGTGGTGCCCGAGAAAAGCAGCAGGTACAGCAGAAGAAAGATGGGGATCAGCAAGTGCCCCTTGTCTTTCATAACCGCCTTGACCTTGGGCAGCCGGTCTTTGGGCAAGCCCAGCAGGTTGGTTTTGCCCGCGCGCAACTGCACCTGGATGATGATGCCCAGGTAATACAAAAGCGCGGGAATGGCCGCGTGCACGATAATTGTGGAATACGGCACGCTGATCATCTCCGCCATGATGAAAGCGGCTGCCCCCATAACCGGGGGCAGAAGCTGCCCGCCGACGGAGGCGGAAGCTTCCACCGCGCCCGCAAAGTCTTTGGAATAGCCCGTGCGCTTCATGAGCGGAATGGTGAAAGCGCCGGTAGTCACCACGTTGGCCACGGCGGAGCCGTTAATGGACCCCAAAAGGCCCGAGGAGATGACCGCCACTTTCGCCGGTCCGCCCTTGGTGTGCCCGGCAAGGGCCATGGCAAAATCGTTGAAAAAGGCGCCCATGCCGGATTTGCCCATCACCGCGCCGAACAGGATGAACAAGAAGATGTAACTGGCCGCCACGCTGACGGATGTGCCGTATATGCCCTCGGTATTGGCGAAAAAGTGGTTGGAAAGCTGCTCCCAGGTATAACCGCGGTGGCCGAATATACCCGGCATCCCCCGGCCATACAGGCCGTAGGCGATAAAAAGCAGACTCAGAATAGGCAGAGCCCAGCCCGACATACGGCGCGATGCTTCCAGCACCAGCAGCACCAGCAAAGTTGCCACCACCAAGTCTGAGGTATTGGGCATGCCCGCGCGTTCGACCACCCCCATATAATCCACCCAAACATACACCGGTATGGCCAAAGAGAGGGCTATCAGCGCCCAGTCCACCCAGGAAACGTTCTTGTAGCTGCTCTTTTTGCCGAAGGGGTACATGACGAAACTCAGGGCGAGCATCATGCCCACGTGCAGGGAGCGGTGCACCAAAACCACGGGCGTACCGAGAAATGAAGTTATAAAGTGGTACAGGGTCACCGCAATACAGGCCAGATAAAAGAATTTGGCGAGCGCGGGACTTTCAAGCGTGCGCGTGCTGGCTTCCTTATCCAAGTCTTTAATGAGCTTTTCCTGCTCTTCGGTAAGAACCCCGCCCATAGCCTTGACGAGATCGTCGTCAGACATTTCAGACTCGATATCCGCCTGGGTTTTTAGTTTGGTCTCGTTGTCTTTTTCCATAAATACGTCCCTTTCGACGTCACCGTTTCTCAATCACCAAACGCAGCCTGACGTGCTGGGGCAGCGTATCCCCCCTGGCTACAAGCGCGCCGTCAAGCGATATTTCTCGCGTAGCGGTGTGCGAATTCAGCCACACAAGCTCGGCAAAAGTCTGGTCTATTTCTTCCATGTGGATCAGGCCGTCTTTCACGTAGCAGACGCGGCCCTTGTCTTCGGGAATGCCCGCGCCGAACGCGGGAAAGGTGATGGCGTCAAGCACCAGAGTGTATGATTCATCTACGTGATAATACTCGTTCCAAGGAATCTTTTCCCAGGAATGTATCCACCCGAACGACAACCGGCTGCCCGGCCCGGCCGGAGCCTCGGCATACACCGCGCCCGTTTTCCAGTCGTAGATGCGCAACACCGCCTCCCCCGCCGTAGACCGGGCGGCGCAGGCAGCTGCCAATATCAGCAGACAAACGACCAGAATCAGGGGGGGCACGGCGTGCCGGGCGCCACTACGCCCGGCATGCCGTTCACTGTTTCGCCTTGTCATCATAGGCGTGTCCGCCTTACTTCAGCATCCCCTTGTCCTTGTAGTACTTGGCCGCTCCGTCATGCAGGGGCACGGAGGTGCCGGTTATGCCGCGCAGAGCGGTTTCAGGCTTGATGTTGACCTTGGCCGTGTTGTGCGAGCCTTGAATGGCCGCAAGCCCGGCGGGAGAATAAATGTTCGTCAGAAGGTCATACACCACATTGGCGGGCAGCTTGATGTCCACCAGCATGATGTTCATGACCGCCGCGGTGGGCGTATCTTTTTCCGTGCCGTAGGTGGCGGCGGGAATGACGGTTTCAATGTAGAACGGATACTTGGCGATGAGCTTTTTACGCGCTTCGCCGTCCACCGGCACAAACGCGATCTTCTTGGTCACGCCCAGTTCACGGATAGTGGCGTTGCCCAGGCCGGAGGTAACAAAGGCCGCGTCGCACAGGCCGTTCTTCATCTGGTCAATGGCTTCGCCATAGTTCAGGTAATCGATGCGGCAATCTTTATACGTCATGCCGTGCGCTTCAAACATCATACGCGCGTTCAGCTCCACGCCGGAGTTGGGCGCGCCCACGCCCACGCGTTTGCCTTTCAGGTCGGCAAAGCTTTTGATGCCGGAGTCAGCGGTGGTGACGATCTGGCAAACGTTGGGCCACAGGCCCATCATGGCGCGCAGCTTTTTGGCCGGAGGCTTGCCCTCGTAAGCGCCGAAAGATTCGACAGCCTGAATGACGGAATCGGCCATGGCAATGGCCATTTCGCCCTGCCCTGTCAGCAACGCGTTGATGTTTTCAGCGGTTGCGCCCGTGGCCGTCGCCGAAGTTTTGTACCCTAACGTGCCTATATAGGTTGAAAACGCTCCGCCGATGGGAAAATAAATGCCGCTGGAGGGGCCTGTCAGCACCGTGATAAAATAATCGCTACGTTTGATCTGGGGTTGCGCGGCATGAGCCGGAGAAAAGCAGGCGAGCATGGACAAAATGGCGACACAGGCAATGAGAATACGTTTACTGTTCTTCATAATATTCCTCCTGCATAAAACACTTTACATATGGCGCGCGGACAGCGCGCGGCACCAACATACAGGCCGAAAGGGCCACACCGGCAAGCAGGAAAGGTTCTGGGCGCATCCGGCACGCAAAACCTGCTTACAAGGTATCCAGTGTGTATCGTTTACCATTTCGTACTAGATGAGTCAAGAATTCTCTCGCACGGCCACAACTGTCGTGAAACAGTGGCAGCGAAAACCGGTTCGCGATTTATCCGATGATTCCGTGCCAACCAAGGAAGAGGCCAATATCCGAACATACTGACCTCTTCGCATCGCGCACGTGCACGTTGCCGGCGTTCAATCTTCCTTCACATTGAAAACCTCGGCCATCCGCTCCACTTCCGTAAGTTTGCCCTGGGCCCGTCTGCGGGCCTCGCGGTGATCACGAATAAAGGGCCAGACAAGACTGCCCACGGCGATTAACAGCAGGGCCAGGCTCACCGGACGGGTAAGGAAGGGCATGAATCCGTTGTCGGTATAGGTGAGGCCTTTGCGCAGGTTTTCCTCCAGCATGGGCCCGAGAATAAAGCCCAGGATAAAAGGAGAAGCGGGCAGTTCGGCCATGGCCATAAAAATGCCCAGGCCGCCGATAACCAACATCAGCCAACAGTTGAACATGGTCCTGGAATCGGTGAACGCGCCCACCGAGCAGATCAGAAAAATGGCCGCATACAGATAGCAGACGGGAATACGCAAAATGTAGGGAAAGGTGCGCATGCCGTAAAACTGCAGCAGCAGAACAAGGAAAGCGCTGAACAGCAACACCCCGAAAAAGGAATAAACCAGGTACGGGTTGTTGGCCATCAGCAAAGGACCTGCGTCGATGCCGTGAATCATCAGGCCGCCTATGAGCATGGCCGTAGGCGTGTCTCCGGGAATGCCCAGCGCTACCATGGGGATTATCGCCCCGCCAACGGCCGCGTTGTTCGAGGTTTCCGAGGCGATTATGCCTTCGTCGCAGCCGGTCCCGAATTTTTCAGGGTTCGAGGAAGACGATTTTGTCTGCGCGTAGGCCACCAGGTTGGCAAGGCCCCCGCCAAGGCCCGGCAAAAAGCCTATCCACAGACCGATCAAATAGGATTTGACGATAACCGCTTTGTAAGAAAAATATTCTTTCATCGTGATGCCGAACCCGGTGACGCCTTTGGTGTCGATATCCGGATTTTTGGTCTCGCCCTTGGCAAAGTTTTTCACCAGGGTCGCAATGGCGAAAAAGCCCAGAACCAGCGCGATCTGGTTCACGCCGCCCAGCAGGTTGGGCACGCCGAAGGTGAAACGTTTCGCGCCGTCGATAGGAGCAATGCCCACGGTTGCGATGAGGACGCCCAGGAACCCGGCAATAAGCCCGTTGAACATGTTGCCCTTGGACATGGTCACAACCAGGACAATGGCGCACAGGCACAGGGAGAAAAATTCCCAGGGGCCGAGTTTCACGGCCAGTCCTGCCAGCACCGGGCAGAAAAGCATGGCGACCGCCACCCCGCCGATGGTGCCGATAAAAGACGAGAGAATGCCTATTCCCAAAGCCCGGCTGGACTGCCCCCTTTGAGCCATTGGATACCCGTCGAAACAGGTGGCCACGGAAGCCGGGGTGCCCGGCACGCCGATCAATATGGCCGCGATCAGGCCGCCGGAAATGCCGCCCACGTAAATGGACCCCAGAAACAGGATGCCCGTGACCGCGGACATGGTAAAGGAAACCGGCAGCATCAGGGCGATGCCGGTTGTGGCGGAAAGGCCCGGAACGGCGCCGAACACAATGCCGAGGATGGTTCCGCCCAGAATAATGGGCAGATTGGTGCTGAAAGCCATCTCCGCTATGATTTTGAAAAACATTTCCATCTCGCAGCACCTCCGCCTCAGGCGAACAGAAGGCCGGCCGGCAACCTGACCTCAATTAGCAACTCGAACACCACGTACAGCACCACCGTGCTGCCGATGGAAAACAGCGCCAGCGTCAGGGGCCGCAACATCCTGTCCTCCCGCATGGCCCAGACCAGAGCCGGCGCGGTCAGCAATGTGGCGACGATGAAGCCGACGACCGTCATACTTACAAGATACAAGGCTAACAGGCCGAAAAGGGCAAAAACGTTCCGCCACCCTTGCGGGGTGAGAAACGGCTCGAACGCGCCCCCTTCCGTGAGAAACTTGCCCACAGCGCAGACGATCAGCCCAACCGAAGCGGCAACGGGAAAGAAACCCGGCCCCACGTCCCGCGTGGAAAGCGCGAACAGCGTCTTGATCTGCATGCTCTGACTGATGACAAACAAGCCGACGGCAATCAGAATCAGGCTGACTATCTGGTTTCGATTCAGGTTCACCAGGCTATACCTCCTGCTTGCGGGTCCGGCGGCCCCCCCCACCGGTTCTTCCGCCGGACCCAGCTCTTTTCGCGATGCGCGCTCAGGTTCCGGGAGCCAGAACGCCCAGTTGCTGCGCAACCTCTTTATAGCTGCCGTACAGCTGCTGTATCTCTTTGGTGGCCGCGGCCAGATCAGGCGTGATGGACTGCTCCTGGTTCAGGTTCAGCAGTTGTTTCTGTACTTCTTCGCTCTTGAAGACCTCAATGAAGGTCTTGCTGATGACCTGGCAAAGCTCGGCGCTCATTTTAGGGCCATAGAAAAAGTTGCAATTTTTTACGGCAATGTCAGAAAACCCGACGTCTTTCAGGGCGGGAATTTTCTTCAGAGAGGCCGGGGTGGACTCACCCGGGGTGTAGAGAGCGGCCAGAACCTTAATCTTGCCCGCTTCCAGGTATTGCTGGGCAAGAGGAGCCGCGACGGTCGTCGCCTGGATGTTGTTGCCCATGATGGCCGTCACGCGCGGCGTGTCGCCGGAACCTGTTTCCACATAGTTCCATGTGATGCCGAGGCTGCGGGCACAGCTTTCCGCGTAGTAGTGAGAGGCTGAACCAAGCTGCATACCGAACACCAGCTTGCCGGGGTTCTTTTTGCAATACTCCACCAGGTCCTTTACTGAATTGAAGGGGGACTCTTTGGGAACGATAAGATACTGGGAGCTCATGGCGGTGGTGACGGCCAGCGTGCTGAACTTCGTCACAGGGTTCAGGTCGTGCCTGCCGGCAAAATAGCTGGTGAACCAGGAAGGGGTGACCCAGCCGAGAACACTGCCGTCCGGTTTCGCATTGGCGATGGTGTTGTAGCAGACCGCGCCGCTGCCTTCCGTCTGGTTGACGACCACGAAATTTTTGCCGGTCTTTTTGCTCAAAGCCTGGGCGAAGATGCGGGCGCAAAGGTCCGAGTTGCCGCCGGCGGCAAAGGGCACATAAATTTCCACGGTCCGGGAGGTCGGCCAGGCCGCCCCCGCCGCATTGGCAAAGCCGGGCATCAGGAGACAAAGCGCCAGGGCGGCGACGGCCAGCAACCTAAATCTTCTGTTCATGTTGAGCCTTCCTTATCTTACGGTTTCCAAACGAAAAGCGGCGGGGCCGCGCCGTTCGAGCGGCGCTGCCCTGCCGCTCCAGACTACGTCAGAGGCGAACCAGGATCAGGATTCGGCGCGGGGACCTGGGCAACCGTTCCCGGCGGATGCAGCGTAAAACGGATGGCCGCATCGCGGTAACGATCGGTGCTGCCGGTGGTATAGACACGAAAACTCCCCTTGCCGCCAGGGTTGAACGCACCGGTTTCTTCCAGGTGGCGTTTCAGTATCTTCCCCTGTTCTTCCGCCGGGTTGATTGTGACCAGCGAAGGATAAAAGCGCCGGATATTTTCCCGAACATACACAAAGTGCGTGCACCCGAGAATAAGGTGGCTGACAGGCCGACGGGCGAAAACCGCGCCGACTTCTTTTTGCACTTCCCGGTCAAGCACATCCTGCTCAAAATCGCCGTGCTCAATGAGCCTCGGCAAATCAGGGCAGCCCTGGCTGACAACCGTCGCTTCCGGCCTGTCCCGCAGGATCAGGCGGTCATAACAGCGGCTGTTGGCGGTGAACATCGTGCCTATCATGCCTATGTCCGTCGCGCCGCTGTCTACGGCAGCCCGCGCCCCCGCCTCGACAATGCTGAAAATCGGGTACGGGTACTCATGGCGGTATTCGTCAATCAACGCGGAAATGGTATTACAGGCCACGGCCACAAGTTTGACGTTCTGGCCCCGCATGAAATCAAAAATCTGCCTGGCCATGTGCAGAATGGAGGATTTTTCCCGGTTTCCATACGGCTGGTTGTAGCTGTCGCCATAATAAATAATATCTTCCTTGGGCATCAGCTCCTGGACCTGACGGACCACCGTGTATCCGCCCATACCCGCGTCAATGACGCCAACAGGTCTTGCATCCATGATCGCCTCTCCTCACTTGCCTTCGTACCGCAGACGGCCCTGCACCCATACCTTGCAAATCCCGTCGGGTTGCCTGCACGGATCGGTGTAGCTGTTGGTGTCGATGATCCTTGCATAATCAAACAGCACCAGATCGGCGGCCATGCCGACCCTGATCAGGCCCCTGTCCCACAGCCGAAGCCGCCGGGCCGGTTCATAGGTGATATTGCGGATGGCCCTTGCCAGAGGCATTATTCCCGCATCCCGGACATAGCGCCCAAGGAAACGGGCATAGGTGGAATATGCTCTGGGGTGAGGTTGCACGCCGACGACACTGTCCGTGCACACGGTATGATACGGGCTCTGCATGACCGCCCGCACATCGTCCTCGCAAATGGCGTGATACACGCAGACAATGTTCGAGCGCCCTTCCTTCAGCAGCCGAAGAACAGCCTCAGCTTCACCCATGCCCAGTTTTTTCGCCACCGCGTCAAGCCTGAGACCGCACATCCACTGCCAGTCTTCCCGGGGAACCGAGGCAATCTGAACGCTTTCCCCGTTGCCGCGCGCTTCCAGCTCGGCCTGCGTCTCCCGAAGGATTTTGGAATATATCGCGGGGTCACCCAAACGGAGGGCAAAAGCGTCTTCGCCGCCTTCATAGGCCCAGGCAGGCGCGATGACCTTCATCCCTGTGCTTCCGGCGGTCCAGGGATACTGGTCGAACGTGATATCGTAGCCCTCGGCCTGCAGTTGCTCCATGCGCTTCAAAATCGTTCGCACCTTGCCCCAGCTTACCTTCCCGAGCGATTTCAGGTGGGATATATGAAGCCGCACCTTGCTCTCGCGCATCACCTCGACCATTTCCTCAAAAGATTCCAGAAGCTTGGCCATTTCATTCCGGGTGTGAACCATCACAAGCCCGTCCTGCCCGGCCACCACCGTGCACATGGTGATGAGCTCCTGCTTTGAGGCATAGCTGCAGGGAGGGTAGATCATGCCCAGAGAAACGCCCCGGGCTCCGGCTTTCATTTCACGGACGATACAGGCGCATATTTCGTCCATCTCTTCCGGCGTGGGCGGCCGGTTCGCGCTGCCCATCACGTGCATCCGCACCGTGCCGTAGCCCGCCAGACCGACAAAACGGCAGGCGGGGTCCATGGCCTCAACAGCGGCCATATACTGGCCATAATCGTTCCACCAATAAGAACGGGGCGGCCTGCCGCACAAAGGGGCCATATTCTCTTCCAGCTCCATGCGGATGCCGTCATGAACCGGCGTGACCGATGAACCATCCTGCCCCAGCACTTCGGTGGTTATTCCCTGCCCCACCACGCTGGGCAAAGACGGGTCTTCAAACACCCGCATTTCCGAATGGCTGTGCGTATTGATAAACCCCGGGGACAGGACCTTTCCCGTGCCGTCGACCTGCAGGGCGTCCTGCGCATGAAGATGCAGCCCGATTTCCGCGATCAGCCCATCTTTGATCATGACATCCGCGGCAAAAGGGCGGTCCCCCGTGCCGTCATATATAGTTGCATTCCTAATGATAATCGATTTTTGCGCCATGACTCCGCACCCTTCCGCCATCTTTTTCAATCAATTGATTCTATTCCTTACATTAGGGTATATTGCACAGCGTATTTTTTCTTGTAAAATTAATTCTTTTCGAATATATTAGTAGTAAAACTTATAATTTAAACCAAACTCGAAACCACATTACAGGGAAAATATATATTTTATGGATAGTTATGATGTCCGCGTTTTTCTGGCCCTGTGCCGGCTCAAGAATTTTTCCAAGGCGGCGCAGTCGGTCGGCATGACCCAGTCCGCTCTCAGCCAGCGTATCCGAAGGTTGGAAGCCGAATTCGACACGCCGCTGATCATCCGCGCCAAAGGAAAACGGCAGGTCGACCTTACCCCGGAAGGCGAGCATCTCTATCCCATTGCCTCTCAATGGGAAGAACTCTACATGCATGCCCGCTCCCTGTTGCACACGAGCAAGCGGCTTCCGCTTACCCTGTCCGCCACCAACAGCATCAACTGTTACCTTTTCTCGCCCTTCCTACAGCAATACCTCAGCCAGGACCAAGGGGTGGAGCTCACTTGTTTCGTCAACCACTCATGGGAAATTTTTGACCTGCTGGCAGAAGGAGCCATCGATATCGGCCTGAGCAACCGGCCGGCCCCGCATCTTTACAAGGACATCAGAACCACGGAATTCTACCGGGAACACTATTTACTGCTGGCGGCGCCGGATTTTCAGGCCCCGCTGCAAAACGGAAAGCTGCTGCCCAGAGAACTGGATGTTTCTCAAGAAATTTTTGTGGATATCGACCCGCGGTTCATCCATTGGCACGAGTGGCTTTTCGGCAGGCAGCGGCCGCTCCTGATCCACAACTGCAGCGACTCCATTCCCTTTGTGTTGAAAGACAGCCGGCGCTGGTCGATCCTTCCCTATTCCATTGCCCGGTTCATGTCGCAGCATTACGGCCTTGCCACATATGAATTATGGGAGCAGCCTCCCCTGCGGACCTGTTACGCGGCGTACCATCAGTACATTCACAGCCACAAGGAAAACACCAGGCGCAACCTGCTGACGGAATTATACGAGTTCTTCGCATCCAAAGAATAATGTGTAAGCATCCGTTTTCGCCGTGACACGGCCATGTAATCACATGAAGGCGGCAAAGCCTGCCTATGATTACGCCCGATCGCCAGCGTGTATTAGAACTTCTTTTTTTATTGTATTTTATATATTGATCGGAAAGGCGTTTTTCAAAACCCGCCGGGCACGAGGTTGCAATGAAGGCGAAAGATCTGATCCGCGCGAACTACCAGCAGATTCTGTTTGTGTTTATCGCTTTTCTTGCCATGGTTCTGGTCAGCTACTTTTACGTCAGCAATATCGTGCGCAAACAGATGCTCGACATCGGTGACGCCAGCATGGATACCACGCAAACGGCGGTCTCCGCAGGGCTGACTGAGGCGGAGCTGCTTTTTGCCAACGCCGTGCAGACGGTCGAGAGCATGCTCAGCGCGCAGCGCAACAACAAGGATATTCTGACCTCTCTGCGCAACACCAACACCTATTTCAACACATCCCGCTCTCCCCTGCCCGATTTCATGAAAATCTACGGCTATGTCAGAGGAGAGTTTCTTGACGGCTCCGGCTGGGTGCCCCCGGCCGATTATGTGCCCGCAAACCGCCCCTGGCATATCGGCGCGGAAAACAGCCAGGGCAAGATCTTCTTTTCAGAACCGTACCTTGACGCCGAAACGGGTGGCCTATGCATCAGTTTTTCGCAAAAGCTGTTTGACCGCGAGGGCGTGGCCTATGGCGTTCTGGCCATCGACTTGAAACTCAGCCGCATCGCCGACTACGTGCATAAGCAAAAAATCGCGGGCAACGGCTATGGCGTGCTGATTGACGACAAGCTGAATTTCATCGCCCACCGCAACCCGGACCTAGTCGGCGTAAACATTACCAAAGCGGGCGGCGGCTACCCCGGCCTGGCCCGCATGTTCGCCGAAAAACGCGCCATTTCCGCCGAACGCTTTACGGATGCGGACAATACGGACAGCATCGTTTTTTTCCGGCCGGTGTTCAACGACTGGCACATCGGCATCGTTATTCCCCGAGCCAGCTATTACGGGCAGGTGTACGACCTGGCAAAAGTGCTGGGGGTGATGGGTGTTGCGCTGATGATCGCGCTGAGCGGCATGTTGATACGCATCAAAGTCGATAAAATGCGTTCCGAAGAAGAAAGCATGAGCAAAAGCAGCTTTCTTGCCCGTATGAGCCATGAAATGCGCACCCCCATGAACGCGATCATCGGCATGACCGGCATCGCGCAAAGCAGCGGCGACCCGGACCGGGTACGCTATTGTCTCGTCAAGATAAGCGATGCTTCAAGCCACCTTTTGGGCGTCATCAACGACGTGCTCGACATGTCGAAGATCGAGGCGGGCAAGCTGGAACTCTCGGAAACGGACTTTCTCTTCAGCGCCATGCTTCGCCAGGTGGAAACCGTCGTCGCCTATAAAATCGAAGAAAAGCAGCAGCGCTTCACCATCGATGTGGCCCCCGATGTGCCGCCCGCCCTGGTAGCCGACCGGCAGCGTCTGGCTCAGGTCATCACCAACCTTGTGAGCAACGCGAACAAATTCACGCCCGAAGGGGGCGAAATACGCCTGGCCGTCACCCGCCTTCACGATGAAGGGGGCCTGTGCGTGCTGCAAACCGAAGTGGCGGATAACGGCATCGGCATATCCGAAGAGCAGCGAGGCAGGCTGTTCAACTCCTTTGAGCAGGCGGACGGCAGTATTTCACGCAAATACGGCGGCACGGGGCTGGGGCTGGCCATATCCAAACGCATCGTCGAGTTGATGGGCGGCGCCATACGCGCCGAATCCGAACCCGGCAACGGCTCGCGCTTCATCTTCACCTTTCGGGCGGGTATCGGGTCCGCCGAAAAACCGGCGCTTTTTGCCGAGCAGACGAGCGGACAGACAGCCGGACAGAAGTCTTCTATGGGCAAAACGGAAAACCAAGCCCTCCCTTTCGCGGGCAAGCGCATTTTGCTGGCCGAAGACGTGGAGATCAATCGCGAAATTTTGATCACGCTGCTTGAAGATACCGGCGTGGTTTTCGACTGCGCGGAGAACGGCCTGGCGGCTTGCGAGATGTTCGCCGCGACCCCCGGCGCCTACGATATGATTTTCATGGATATCCACATGCCGGAAATGGACGGGTACGAAGCGACAAAGCGCATCCGGGCCATGACCGCGCCGCAGGCGAAAACCATCCCCATCGTCGCCATGACGGCCAACGTTTTCCGCGAAGATATTGAAAAATGCCTTGCCGCGGGCATGAACAGCCATGTGGGCAAGCCTCTGGAACTGGAAGAAGTTTTAGCGGCAATGAAAAAATATCTGGCCTGACGGCGCGCATTGACTGCGGCCCGGAGAATGCATAAAGAGGAAGATAGATATCCTGTGCGGGCACCGCGCGGGCAAGCGGAACAGGGGATGCCCCCCTCTCCGCCGGGCAATAACGGGTTGTGCAGTCATGCATGATCCGCTTTTTTTGGGCAACGGAGCCTTTCGTGCAAAACCCTCTGTTCCGCTATCACTCCTTCCGCCTTTTCTGGCTGTTCCGGGTCACGGCCACCCTCGCCTTTCAAATGATCATGGTGGCCGTCGGCTGGCATATGTACGACATCACGGGCAGCGCCTATGATCTCGGCCTTGTGGGGCTGTGCCAGTTTCTGCCCTCGCTGGCCCTGACCCTGGTCGTGGGGCAGGCCGCCGACCGCTACGACCGTCGCCTCATTTTACGCTGCTGTCTTGCGGCGCTGACGCTCGTCGCGCTCGGTCTGGCTGTGGGCGCGCGCGTATCCGCCCTCTCGCGCGAAAGTATTTTACTGGCCTCGCTGCTTATCGGTGTCATCAGGGCGTTTCAATCGCCCTGCATGGCCGCGCTCGCCCCGTCGCTGGTGCCCCGCGACGTGTTGGCCCAGGCGCTGGCGACCCTTTCCGCCGGGGGGCAGGCCGCCAGCATTGTCGGCCCGGCTTTGGGCGGCTTTATTTATATCGCCGGGGCGGATGTTGTGTACGTCGCCTCTTCGGTCATGACCTTCACATCCGTCTGCCTTATGGCCCGCATCACGCCCCTGCACCCCATCGAACGGCAAAAGGAGACTGTCTCTTGGCGCACGCTGCTGGCCGGGCTCTCATTTATCTGGAACCGCAAGGCCGTGCTGGGCGCCATCTCGCTGGACCTTTTCGCCGTGCTGCTGGGCGGGGCCACGGCGCTGCTGCCCATTTTCGCCAAAGATATTCTGCACTCCGGCCCCTGGGGCCAAGGTCTCTTGCGCTCCGCGCCCGCCGTGGGCGCGCTGCTCATGTCGCTGTATCTCGCGCACACGCCCATACGGCGTCGGGCGGGTCTGACCATGTTCGGCGGGGTGGCCCTGTACGGCGCGGTGACGGTGGTTTTCGGCCTTTCCACTTCCTTCATGTTGTCTCTGCTGGCCCTCTTGCTGGCTGGCGCGGGCGACATGGTCAGCGTGGTCATCCGCCAGTCGCTGGTGCAGCTCGACACGCCGGAAGAGATGCGCGGTCGCGTCAGCGCGGTCAACTCCATCTCCATCGGGGCATCGAACCAGCTGGGCGAATTCGAATCGGGCCTGACGGCGCACTGGTTCGGGCCAGTGGCCTCAGTGGTCATAGGAGGGCTGGGCACCCTGGCCGTCGTCGGGCTGTGGATGGCGCTCTTTCCTTCGCTGACCCGGCGTGACCGGCTGGCGGCGGAAGAATGCCCCGACAACTGCCCGTAACATTTTTGCTTGTCCGGCGGCGGCTGTTTCTGGCAGAATCCCGCGCAGAAGGAGACAGGCCATGCAGCTTACCGGCGCGCACATTCTGCTTGAGGCGCTGATCGCCCAAGGCGTTGATACCGTGTTCGGCTACCCCGGCGGCACGGTTCTTGATATATTCGACGCGCTGTACCAACGGCGCGATGACATTCGCCTGGTGCTCACCGCGCATGAGCAGGGCGCGGCCCACGCGGCCGACGGCTATGCCCGCTCCACCGGCAAAACGGGCGTGGTGCTTGCCACCTCGGGCCCCGGCGCGACCAACCTGGTTACCGGCATCGCCACCGCCTACCTCGATTCCGTGCCCCTGGTGGCCATTACGGGCAACGTGCCCCGCGACCTGATGGGCCGTGACGGCTTTCAGGAAGTGAACATCACCGAGATCACAAAACCCGTGGTCAAAAGCAATTTTTTGGTGACGGATGCGGCGAATCTGGCCGAAACCGTGCGCCGGGCCTTCAGCATCGCCAACTCCGGCCGCAAACGACCGACGCTTATCGATATCCCCAAAGACGTGGCCGGCATGAAAGCCGAATTCACCGGCGTGCAACGGTACGAACCGGAACCCGCCCAGCCCCCGGCGCCGGATGCGCTGGCCCGCGCGGCTGAATGGATCAACAACGCCAAACGCCCGCTTATCTATGCGGGCGGCGGGGTGACCTTTTCCGATTCATCCGACCTGTTGCTGGCGCTCTCGCAAAAAATCAGCGCGCCGGTCTGCGTCAGCCTGATGGGCCTGTCTTCCGTGCCCAGCGACTATTCGCTCTTTCTCGGCCTGGTGGGCATGCACGGCACGGCCACGGCCAACATGGCCGTGAGCGAATGCGACGTGCTGATCGCGCTCGGCGCGCGCTTTTCCGACCGTGTCGCGGGCAACCGCACGCGTTTCGCCGAAAACGCGAAGGTGGTGCATATCGACATCGATTCCGCCGAGCTGTCCAAAAACATCACGGCGGACGCGGCCCTTGCGGGCGGCATGCGGCAGGCCATTCCCGCCCTGTTGCGAAAACTGGAAGAAAACCGCAACCCGGAGTGGCTGCACGGCCTCTTGCGGCACAAGGCGTATAACGCCCTGCCCACTGGCGTTTCAGAGCGCCTGACCCCCTATGACGTGATCGTGGGGCTGCGGCACGTTCTGGGCGACAGCGGCATCGTGGTCACCGACGTAGGCCAGCACCAGATGTGGACCGCCCAGCATTACCGCTTCGCAAAACCCCGCACCTTTCTCAGTTCCTGCGGCCTGGGCACCATGGGCTATGGCATGGGCGCGGCCATCGGCGCGAAAATCGGCAACCCCGGCCGCCCGGTGGCCCTGGTCACCGGCGACGGCAGCTTCCACATGAACCTGAATGAAATGGCCACCGCCGTATCGCAAAACCTGCCGCTCATCGTGCTGGTTCTCAACAACCAGGTGCTCGGCATGGTCCACCAGTGGCAGGCGCTGTTTTATGACAAGCGCTATTCGCACACCGAACTGAACCGGGCCACGGATTACGTGAAACTGGCCGAGGCTTTCGGCGCGGGAGGCTTCAGGATCGAACACAAAAAAGAGGTCAGACCGGTTCTGGAAAAAGTCTTGCGCAGCCGTCGCCCCTGCATCATCGACTGCGTGATCGACGCGTCCGAACGGGTTTTTCCCATCATCCCGCCGGGCCGCACGGGCGAAGACATGATCTTCAACGACTGAGCGTAATCTCGCGCCACAGCGCCAGCGCCGCTTCGCTCTTCTCGTCTTTTCGCAAGAAAAGCCGCACGACCACAGGGATATCCCATTCACCGCATCCCGCCCGCACAAGGCGGCCTTGCTCCACCGCGGCCGCGGCCAGGCTTGCGGGCAGCCAGGCCACCCCCTGCCCGTCCGTAGCAACAGAAAGCAACACCGTCGCCAGACGCGAAGTGAAACCAGGGGCGGATGCGGCCATGCACGCCGCCACTTTCGCGTGCCCCTGCATCATGCGGCAAAAACCCGATTCCGGGCTGTATTGCAGCCAGCGCGCCGGGCGCGATGCATCATCAAGATCGCAAACCGGCTTCCTTCGCCCATCCGCCGCCGCGTAGGGCGAAAGGGTATCTGTTCCCACAGCGTGGCTTGAAAAACCCGTATCTCTGAAACGTGAAGGCGCGGCAGGCGAATCGTGGCAGAGCAGAAACTGCACCTGGCCCTGCACCAGCGCAGCTTCGCAAGCGGCCATGGTGTCGGATATGAGGTTGATCGAAGTACGCCCTAAAAAAGGCGCATAGCGCTTGATCCAACCCGGAAAAAAACTGAAAGACAGCGAATGCGTGGCCGCGAAATGCAAAGTCGCCTCTTCACCCACGGCGCATTCGCGCGCGATGCGGCGCAGGCGCAGCGCCGCCCGCAAAATCGCTTCCGCTTCCGCCCGGATGGCATCCCCGGCGCGGGTCAGGGTGATCTTTTGCCCGCCCCGGACGAAAAGAGACGTGCCCAGCCATTCTTCAAAGGCACGGATGCGCCGGCTGAACGCGGGCTGCGTGACGTTGCGCCGCTCCGCCGCGCGTGAAAAATTTTCCGCTTCCGCCAGCGCCGTAAAATCTTCCAGCCAATCTATATTCATAAACGCCCCCAACTATGCCGTTTATGCATAACAGGATACTGAACCGGCATTGGATAATCCAGAACTATCAGCGCATATATGTAGAAATCACAATTTCTCATTCAACTTTTAGCCGGAGAGCATGCAATATGCGCATCGTCAGCATTCGTGAAAAGACCGTGTCCATCGCCTCTTCCATTGCCAACGCGTACATCGACTTTTCCAAAATGACCTGCTCCACGGTGGCTGTGGTCACCGACGTCATCCGCGACGGCAAGCCCGTGGTGGGCTTCGGCTTCCACTCCAACGGCCGCTACGGCCAGGGCGCGCTTATGCGCGAGCGGTTTATCCCCAGAATTATGGAAGCCGACCCGGCCGGCCTGATCGACAAAGAGCGCGACAACCTCGACCCCTTTGCCGTCTGGAACACCATGTTCAAGAACGAAAAGCCCGGCGGGCACGGCGAGCGTTCCGTGGCCATGGGCACCCTCGACATGGCCGTCTGGGACGCGGTGGCCAAGATAGAAGGCAAGCCCCTGTACCGGCTGCTGGCCGACCGCTATCGCGGGGGCAAGGCCGACGACAAAGTGTTTGTCTACGCCGCGGGCGGCTATTATTACCCCGGCAAAGACCACGGAAAACTGCAGGATGAAATGCGCGGCTACCTGGATATGGGCTATTCCGTGGTCAAAATGAAAATCGGCGCGGCCCCGCTCAAAGAAGACATCGCGCGCATCGAAGCGGTCATCAAGGTGCTGGGCGGCGACGGCTCCCGCCTGGCTGTCGACGCCAACGGCCGCTTTGACCTGAAGACCGCCGTCGAATACGCCAAAGCCATGCGCGATTATAACCTCTTCTGGTACGAAGAGGCGGGCGACCCGCTCGATTACGCCCTGCAGGCGGAGTTGGCCGAACATTACGACCCGCCCATGGCCACGGGCGAGAACCTCTTCTCGCACCAAGACGCCCGCAACCTGCTACGCTACGGCGGCATGCGGCCGGAAAAAGACTATCTGCAGTTTGACTGCGCCCTGTCTTACGGCCTGGTCGAATACATGCGCACGTTGGACGCGATGAAAGAACTGGGCTGGTCTTCGCGCCGCGTGGTGCCCCACGGCGGGCACCAGATGTCGCTGAACATCGCGGCGGGGCTGCACCTTGGCGGCAATGAATCCTACCCGGGCGTGTTTCAGCCTTTCGGCGGCTTCGCCGACGGCATCGCCGTGCAAAGCGGCTATGTGGGGCTGCCTTCCGCGCCCGGCATCGGCATCGAAGAAAAGAGCGCGCTGTACAAGGTCATGCAAGACCTTCTGTAACGCAAAGCAGTTCCCTGTCCTGGGTATCGGCTCAGAAAATGAGCCGATACCCCGATCTCGCTCCTTTTACAGTTGGAGGCTTTCATGGGATTCACGTTGCAACTCGCGATCATTCTCGTCTGCCTGTTTTACGGCGCCCGCAAAGGCGGCATGGCCTTGGGTCTGCTGGGCGGCATCGGCGTTATCATCCTGACTTTCGTTTTCGGGGTCAAACCGGGCAGCCCGCCCGTTTCGGTCATTCTCACCATCACCGCCGTGGTTTCCGCTTCCGCCACCCTGCAGGCGGCGGGCGGCCTGGACGTCATGCTGCAGGCGGCCGAACGCATTTTGCGCCGCAACCCCAAATACCTGTCCATACTCGCGCCCTTCGTCACCGCTTTTCTGACCATACTCTCCGGCACGGGGCACACGGTCTACACCATTCAGCCCATCATATACGATATCGCCATCAAGAACGGTATACGGCCGGAGCGGCCCATGGCCGGGTCTTCCGTGGCTTCACAAATGGGCAACATGGCCGGGCCCGTTTCTGCGCCCACCACGGCATTTTTGGCGCTGATGAGCACCGTGACCATCAACGGCAAGCATCTTGAGCCGCACATCCTCTTGGCCATGTCCGTGCCCGCCACCATCATGGGCCTGCTTGCCGTCGGCATTTACAGCTGGTTCCGGGGCAAGGACCTGGACAAGGACGAAACCTTCCAGGCGTTTATCGCCGACCCGGAAAACAAGAAGTACGTTTACGGCGACACAGCCACCCTGCTGGATAAAAAAACCACGGCCAGCCAGAAGCTCTCCGTCTGGATCTTTCTCGGCGCGGTGGCGGTCATCGCCATGCTGGGCATGTTCAAAGGGCTGCGGCCCGTGTTCGGCGGCAAACCCCTGGACATGGTGCAGTGCGTGCAGATGTTCATGCTCGGTTCAGGCGCGTTGATGCTGCTTTTCTGCAAGGTCAACGCGGCGAATATCGCCAGAAACGACGTGTTCCGCTCCGGCATGGTGGCGGTCATTTCCGTGTTCGGCGTAGCCTGGATGGCAGACTCCATGTTCGCCGCGCACATCGGCGACCTGAAAATTTCTCTCGGCGCGATCATGAAGCAGCACCCCTGGGCCTATGCCGTCTGCCTGCTGCTGGTCTCAAAGCTGGTCAACTCGCAGGCGGCGGCGCTCACCGCCATGGTGCCGGTGGCCCTTGCCATCGGCGTGGACCCGGGGCACATTGTGGCCTTTTTCCCGGCCTGCTACGGCTATTATATCCTGCCGACCTATCCCAGCGACCTCTCCGCCATTCAGTTCGACCGTTCGGGCACGACGCATATCGGCAAATTCGTCATCAACCACAGCTTCATTCTGCCCGGCCTGATCGGAGTAGGCGTGACCAGCGTCTGCTCGTATATTCTGGCTGCCTTTTACGGATATATTTAACGATATCAGCCACTGAAATGAAAAGGCTGCGCCCGTGCGCGGCCTTTTCATTTTTCCTCGACGCCTCGCGCGTTATCTGGCAATTTAAGATAATCGGAGGAATCCCTCCGCCCGCCTTTTATCCCCACCCCACCCTTACGTGCGAGGTACCTATGGCTTTTATCAAACAAAAGCGTCCCCTCAGGCTCCTCCTCTGCCTCTTCTTGGCGTTGTCCCTTCTGCCGCAAAGCTGGGCGCAAGCGGCCGCCCCCGCCCCGCTCAAAAGCAAAACCGGCGGCATGGTGCTTTCCAGCCACATCCTGGCAACCAATATCGGGCAAAAAGTGCTGGATACGGGCGGCAACGCCGTTGATGCGGCCGTGGCAGTGGGATACGCCCTGGCAGTTGTGCACCCGGCAGCGGGCAACATTGGGGGCGGCGGCTTCGCCGTCATCCACACCGTCGACGGGCAGGATATCGTGGCCGATTTTCGCGAAAAGGCTCCGCTCAAGGCCACGAAAGACATGTATCTGGATAAGGCCGGCAACGTCGTGCCCCAGGCCAGCACCGTCGGCTATCTGGCCGCCGGCACGCCAGGCACCGTGGCGGGCATGAGCGCCATCTTGGCCAAATACGGCACCCGCAAACTGTCCGACCTGATCACCCCGGCCATAGAACTGGCCGACAAGGGCTTTCGCATCAACACCCGGCAGGAAGTGACCATGGCGCCCATGCAAAAGGTGTTCGCCAAGTTCGCCTCGTCACGCAAATATTTTCTGAAGCCTGACGGCTCCGCCTACAAAGAAGGCGAGCTCTTCGTGCAAAAAGATCTTGCCGCCACGCTGCGCCTGATCGCGGGACAAGGGCCTGACGCCTTTTACAAGGGCAGGATAGCCAATCAGATCGATGCCGATATGAAAAAAAACGGCGGCCTGGTCAGCAAGGAAGACCTGGCCAAATACAGCGTGGCCTGGCGAGCGCCGGTCAAGGGAACGTACCGGGGCTATGAAATCGTCTCCATGAGTCCGCCCAGTTCCGGCGGCACGCACATCATCCAGATTCTCAACGTCATGGAACAGGCGGATATCAAGGGCATGGGCTTTGCCTCGTCCGCCGCGCTGCACATCACGGCGGAAGCCATGCGCTATGCCTTTGCCGACCGCTCGGAATACATGGGCGACCCTGACTTCGTGAAAGTGCCCGCCGACAAGCTCATCGACAAGGCCTATGCCAAGGCGATTTACGACAAGATCCTCAAGAACAAAGACAAGGCCACGCCCAGCAAGGATGTAAAGCCGGGCCTGGATATCCGCGAAGGCACCCAGACCACCCACTATTCCGTCGTGGACAAGAAAGGTAACGCCGTGGCCGTGACCTATACCATCAACACCTCATACGGCAGCGGCGCTGCGGTCATGGGCGCGGGATTTTTACTGAACAATGAAATGGACGACTTTGCGATCAAGCCCGGCGTACCCAACGTTTACGGCCTGATCGGCAGCACGGCCAACGAGATCGCTCCTGAAAAACGGCCTCTCAGCTCCATGTCGCCCACCATCGTGCTTAAAGACGGCAAGATCTTCATGGTCGTGGGCAGCCCCGGCGGCTCGCGCATCATCACCACCACCTTGCAGACCATCTCCAACGTCATTGACCACGGCATGAATATCAGCGAAGCCGTCATGGCCCCGCGCGTACACATGCAGTGGGTGCCGGACGAGTTGCGTGTGGAAAAGTATGGCGTGGTCAAGGATGTGGCGGACAAGCTCGCTGCCATGGGGTACAAAGTATCCGTGCAAGACCCGATGGGCGACGTGAATGCCCTGTTGGTGGATCAAAAGAGCGGCATCGTATACGGTTCTACAGATCCGCGCGCCGAATTCTAGTATTACCTCTTGCGTGTGATTTAAAAAGCATATATCTGTTCCGAAACAACTCAGGAAAGCAATGATGATTATGACCCGTACCCTTTCCCCCTCCCGCAGTTTCACCCTTATGGGTGTCTCTTCCCGTGGTCTTTGGTGGCAAGGCTCTTTTCGCGCGGTCATGATTCACGCCTGACGCTAGTTACAGGATTGCAATCAGGGGCCGCGGCCAAGCGCTGCGGCCCCTTTTCTATTGCCATACGGGCCGGAGCGCGCGGCGCGCCCCGGAATTTAAGGAGCCCGTATGCGCATTTGTTTCACCCAGCACAGCACCCTTCTGGATAGCGACCTTGAAACCCCGGTGGGCCTTTTCATCCGCCTGGTGGGCGAAAGGCAGGGCATTTTGCTCGAAAGCGCCGAGGTGGATGGCCGCTGGGGCCGTTACAGCATCATCGCCGCCGATTTCATTCTGGCCGCATCTTGCCGCCAAGGCCTGCTGCACGTCGCGACAGCGGACAAAAGCCTTGCCCCCCTGCTTGATCTGAACGGCAAGCCCTTTGTTCAGGGCCTGCGTGAGCTTATGGCCGCGCTGCATATCGAAAAATCAAGCGAACCCGGGCAGGAACAGCCTCCCATCACCCGCGCGCTATACGGGTATCTGGGCTACGGCCTCGCTGGCCTGCTGGAGCCCAAACTGGCATCCGTTTTGCCGTCCGAACAGGCCGAGGCCTGTCTTGTTCTGCCGGGCGCCCTCATCGTCTTTGACCACGGCTATAACCGCATCACCCGCATCGGCCTGCGCCTGGACGGGCGCGAAATGGCCCCCCTGCTCCAGGGGTCCCCGGCGGCCCCGGCCGGCGATGGCGCCCTGTCTTTCGCCGCCCCGGCAAGCCCCCCGCCGCTGGCGGGTGAAGCAGGCTACACCGCCGCCGTGGCCCGCATCAAAGAACAGATTCGCCAGGGCGAAGCCATCCAGGTGGTGCTTTCAACCCCCTTCAGCGCGCCGCTGACCGAAAGCCCCTTCAATCTGTACCGGCGGCTGCGCCGGGTAAACCCCTCTCCCTACATGTTTTATATGCGCTTGCCCGGCCCCGTGAACGGCGTGCTGCTGGGCTCTTCGCCCGAAGTGCTGGTCACCTGCGAAGCGGACAAGCTACGCCTGTGCCCCATCGCGGGCACCCGGCCGCGCAGCCGCGACCTGGCCGAAGACGCCCTGTTCGGCGACGAACTGTTGCAAGACCCCAAAGAAAAAGCAGAACACGTCATGCTGGTGGACCTCGGCCGCAACGACCTGGGCCGCATCGCCGCCCCCGGCAGCGTAAAATTGGAGCGGTTCATGGAAGTGGAGCGCTTTTCCCACGTCATGCACCTGACCTCGCGCATCAGCGCGCGGCTTGCCCCCGGCCTGGACGCTCTGGATGTGCTCACCGCCGCCTTTCCCGCGGGCACGGTCAGCGGCGCGCCCAAGGTGCGGGCCATGGATCTGGTGGCGCAAGAAGAGCAGTGCCCGCGCGGGCCTTACGCCGGGGCCATCGGCTGGCTGGGGCTGGATGCGGACGGCGTGAACCTTGACCTCGGCATCACCATCCGCAGCCTGTGGGTGCGCGAAGGCCAGGTGCGCTGGCAGGCCGGGGCGGGCATCGTGCACGATTCCGTGCCGGAAATGGAATGGAAAGAATGCTGCGCCAAAGCCCGGGTCATCAGAAACGTGGTGCTGGGCGAAGAAGCGGCGGATTAACGAAAGCCTGCCGGGGCGCTGCCCCGGACCCCGCAAGGGGGGTGAACCCCCTTGACCCCACATAATGGGGGTGCAGGGGCATCATGCCCCTGCCGGGGAATCTGAGGGGCGGAGCCACTCAGTGCATATATAAAGGAGACGCTATGTTTCTGCTGATAGACAACTACGACTCTTTCACCTTCAATCTGGTTCAGGCCTTCATGCAACTGGGCCGTGAGCCGGTGGTGGTGAAAAACGACGACCCGGCCTTGCCGGATATGGCCAAACGGCCGGACCTGGCTATGGTCTGCATCTCGCCGGGGCCGGGCCACCCCCGCGCCGCCGGGCTGTGCCTTGATTTTCTGACCACCCTGCCGTCGCAAATCCCCGTGCTGGGCGTCTGCCTGGGCCACCAGATTTTGGGGTACTTCGCGGGCGCCCGCGTGGAAGTGGGCGCGCAGGTCATGCACGGCAAACAGTCGGCCATCGCGCATGACGGGGCCGGGCTCTTTTCCGGCCTGCCGCAAGGCATGCTGGTGGGCCGTTACCACTCGTTGCTGGTGCGGGCCGAAGACGCGCCGGAAAAACTGCTGGTCACCGCCCGCGCAGGAAGTTCCCTTGCAAGCGGCGACGTCATGGGCCTGCGCTTTCGCGACCGGCCTTGGGCCGGGGTGCAGTTTCACCCCGAATCCGTGCTGACGCCCGAGGGGGCGCGGCTTTTGGCCAACTTCCCCTCCGCCCTGCTGGCTTCGCCGGAAAACCAGGTGGAAATCCGCATGAAACCCCGCGCCCGCGCGCCCATGCAGATGGCCGCCATTATCGAAAACCTGGCCCGGGGCAAAGACCTCAGTGTGGAAGAGGCGGCCGAAGCCTTTGCCCGGCTGATGGACGGCGAGCTTTCACCCTCGCAGGCCGGGGCGCTGCTGCTGGGTCTGCGGGCCAAAGGCGAAACACCTGACGAAGTGGGCGAAGCGGTCAACGCCGTGCTGGATAGGGCCATACCCGTGCCTGCCGTTTCCGGCGCGGTCATCGACATCGTGGGCACGGGCGGCGACGGCAAAAATTCGTTCAACTGCTCCACGGCCACGGCCCTGACCTTGGCGGGCATGGGGCACAAGGTGCTCAAGCACGGCAACCGCTCCGTTTCCTCGCGCTGCGGCAGCGCGGACGTGCTTGAGCAGCTCGGCATCCCCCTGGACACCCCACCCGAAGCCGTGCCCAAAACGCTGGAGCGGGAAGGCTTCGTCTTTCTTTTCGCCCCCCGCTACCACCCAGCCTTTCGCCACATCATGCCCGTGCGGCGCGAGTTGGGCGTGCGCACCCTGTTCAACATTCTCGGCCCACTGGTCAACCCGGCCCGGCCCACCCACCATCTTTTCGGCGTGCCCGATTCACGCCAGCTGCCTCTTATGGCCGCAACCCTGGCCCGCGCGGGCGGCGGCACGGGCGCGGTGGTGCGCGGGGCCGGGGGCTATGACGAAATAAGCCCCCTGGGCCCGGCCGAACTGGTCTTTGTGCATGACACGCAAACCCGGCCCGGACGTCTGGACCCGGCGGAATACGGCATCGCCCCCTGCACGGAGCAAGAACTGGCGGTGGAAGGGCCGGAACAGGCAGCCGCCGTACTGCGCGGCATTCTGCGCGGTGAAGGCCCCAAAGCCATGCGCGACATGCTGGCCCTGAACCTGGGCCTGGCGCTGTACCTGCTGGATTCTGAAAAACGGGGAGACGAAACAGTGGATCCGGAACGGGGCTACAACAAACCGCGCATGCAAAAGGCAATGCGGTATGCCGTAAACGCCGTCAACAGCGGCGCAGGAAGGAGATTTTGCCATGCTTGATCGTTTCCGCCAGGCCAAAACATCGGAAATAGCCGCGCTGCAACAGCTTGCCATGCAAGGTGACATACCGCTCCCGTTTGACGGTGAACGCCCCTCGTTCATCGGCGCTTTGCAGGCCAAGGCCCCGTTGGCGGTTATTGCGGAATACAAGCGCGCCTCCCCTTCCAGGGGCGACATCAACCTTGGCGTCATGCCGGAACAGGCGGCGGAATCGTACGCGAAAGCCGGCGCCGGGGCGCTCTCCGTATTGACGGAACGCGAATACTTCAAGGGCGACACGGCCTTTCTTGAACGTATGGCCGGGGCGGGTCTGCCGCTGTTGCGCAAGGATTTCATCCTGCACCCCCTGCAAGTGGTGGAAACGGCCGCAACACCCGCCTCCGCCGTGCTGCTTATCGCCCGCATGCTTGACGACGCCATGCTGCGCGCGCTGATTTTCCGTTGCCAGGACCTGGGCCTTGAGCCGGTGACGGAAGTTTTCGACGAAACGGACCTGGCGCGAGCCAGAGACGCGGGCGCCCCCGTCATTCAGGTCAACAACCGCGACCTTGATACCCTGACCGTGGACCTAGCCCTTTCCCGCCGGCTGGCCGCCTTCAAACAGCCCGGCGAATTCTGGATCACGGCCAGCGGCATAACCGGGCGGGAAGAGTTGGAAGATTTGCTGGCCCTCGGCTTTGACGCCGCGCTGATAGGTTCTTCACTGATGGACAAGGACGATCCCGGCGCGGGCCTGGCCGCGCTGCTGCATGGAGGGAGCCGAGATGCTGCGTAAAGTCTGCGGCCTGACCCGGCCGGAAGATGTAGCCCTCTGCCTTGCGCTGAAGGCGGATTTCACCGGCTTCATCTTCGCGCCCGCAAGTCCCCGCTTTGTCGCGCCGCAAGCGGCGGCCGCGCTGCCCCGGGGCAACGCCCGGCGGGTGGGCGTGTTCGCCGGGGCTGATTTGAGCACGGTACGCGATGTGGCCCGGCAGGCCAGCCTGGACATGGTCCAACTGCACGGCGGGGAAGACCCGGCCTTTTGCCGCGCCGTGGGGCCGGAACGGGTCATCAAGACCCTGTGGCCCGGCAGCGTGTCACCCCAAGAACTGGCGCGGGAGTTTGAACGCTTCGCGCCGGTCTGCGCGTATTTTTTGCTGGATGCGGGAGCCGGCGGCGGGGGCAGCGGCCGAACTTTGTCCTGGGAAACGCTGCAAAACCTTGCCTGCCCCAGGCCCTGGCTGCTGGCCGGGGGACTGGGTCCCCAGACGCTGGCCCCGGCGTTGGCCGCCTGTTCCCCTGGCGGGGTGGATATGAATTCCGCCCTGGAATCCGCGCCCGGCGTCAAAGACCATGCCCTGCTCCATGCCGCGTTCACGCTTGTCACACAATTATCCGGCCTTCCGGCCGGGCACGCTACGGAGGCGCTCTTATGAAAAAAGGCTATTTCGGAGATTTCGGCGGGCAGTTTGTGCCCGAACTGCTCATTCCTCCTTTACGGGAACTGGAACAAGCCTGCGCGGAAATTCTGCCGGGGCAAGGGTTCCGGCGGGAGCTGGCGGATTTGTTACACCATTTCGCGGGCAGGCCCACGCCCCTGACGCTGTGCGAGACGCTGTCGCAAGATCTGGGGTTCACCTTGTGGCTCAAACGTGAAGACTTGCTGCATACCGGCGCGCACAAGATGAACAACACGCTGGGCCAGGCTCTTTTGGCCAGGCACATGGGCAAGAAGAACCTGCTGGCTGAAACGGGCGCGGGCCAGCACGGCGTCGCCACCGCCGCCGCCGCGGCAAAACTGGGCATGGGCTGCACCATTTACATGGGCGCGGTGGATGTGGAGCGTCAGGCCTCTAACGTAGCCCGCATGAAATTGATGGGAGCCAAGGTCGTGCCCGTGCAAAGCGGCACGCAAACCCTCAAAGACGCCATCAACGAAGCCCTGCGCGCCTGGATAGCGGAACAAGCCGACACGCATTATTGCTTCGGCACGGCCGCCGGGCCGCACCCTTTCCCCACGCTGGTGCGCGACCTGCAAGCGGTCATAGGCGAAGAAACCAAGGCACAAACCCTGCGGCAAATCGGCCGCTTGCCCGATGCCGTGCTGGCCTGCGTCGGCGGCGGATCCAACGCCATCGGCATGTTTTACCCCTTTACCGTCGACCCGGCGGCAAGCCGCGTGCGTCTGATCGGCATTGAGGCGGGCGGCACGGGAGAACCGGGCTGCTACAACTCCGCCCCCATCAACTTGGGCTGGCCCGGCGTGCTGCACGGGCAATACAGCATGCTGTTGCAGAGCAAAGAGGGACAGATCGAACCTTCCCATTCCGTTTCCGCCGGGCTGGATTATCCCGGCGTGGGACCGGAACACGCCTACCTGCACGGCATCGGCCGGGCGGAATACCGCGTCGTCAATGACGAAGCCGCCTTGCGGGCTTTTGAAACCCTGTCCCGCGCGGAAGGCATCATCCCGGCGCTGGAATCCGCCCACGCCCTGGCCTGGGTTTTGGACAACCCGAAATCTTTTGCCAAAGGAGCCCACGTGGTGGTGAACCTTTCCGGCAGGGGTGATAAAGACCTGGGCATCGTATCCGAACATCTTCCCGTCTTTCAAGGAGGCGCGGCATGAAGGCCATGACCCTGCAACAACGTATAGGAAAAGCCAATGCGACGGGGCGGTGCGCGCTCATCCCCTTCCTTACGGCGGACTTTCCGGACCGTGACCGTTTTTTCCAGGCTTTGCGCGGCCTTGATGAAAACGGCGCGGATATCATTGAAATTGGCGTGCCTTTTTCAGACCCCGTGGCCGACGGCCCAGTGGTTGAAGAGGCTTCACGCAAAGCGCTGGAGGCGGGTTTTAGCCTGGCCCGGCTGCTTGAAGATTTGACAGCGCTTGCCCCCCGGCTGAACGCGGGTCTCGTGCTGATGGGCTATTACAACCCCTTTCTGCAATACGGGCTGAAAAAACTGGCCGCTGACGCACAAGTCGCCGGGGTGCAAGGTTTCATCGTACCCGACCTGCCGCTGGAAGAAAGCGGCCCCCTGCGTTCGGCCCTGGCCGAGTGGAAAATGGACCTTATCGCGCTGGTGGGCCCCAATACGGATGAAGGGCGCATGCGGGCCTATGCCAAAACCGCTTCCGGCTATGTGTATGCGGTTTCCGTCATGGGCACCACCGGCGTGCGCGACAATTTGCCGGAACAGGCGGCCGAGACCGTGCGCCGGGCACAAGAAGCCTTTGCCCTGCCCGTGGCTTTGGGTTTCGGCATTCACAGCCCGAAACAAGTGGTCGCCATGCCCGTCAAACCCCAGGCCGTGGTCTTCGGCAGCGCCCTCTTGCGCCACCTGGAAGAAGGGGGCACGGCCGCCGAATTCATAGCGCCCTGGCGGCAGTGACGTTCCGGGGTATGCCCGCAAAAAGCGTACCCCGAAACGTTGAGCAGATCGGAAATGAATATGCTCTAGAGAGTGTCGTCAATAGATTTTTGCCCAAATAGCGATGCACCTGATATGAACGGCGGCCAGAAATGACGCGGTATTCTTGGCATACCGTGTGGCGACACCGCGCCACGCCTTCAACTGCAAAAAAGCATTCTCGACCAG
>JAVBNL010000066.1:0-15583 GCA_031551515.1 Desulfovibrionaceae bacterium | reverse complement strand
GGCCGACGCTCAGGGTCGGCCTGATGGCGGCCGGAAGCGAGCTGGGGCAGGAAGAAGTCCTGCGCGGCGGTCTTCTGGCCCAGGCGGAAAACCCGAATCTGCGTGTGGTGGCCATCGGTCCGCGCATTCCGGGTTTTGACGTACTGGAATGGATTGAAACGCCCGATTGCGAAGCCGACATCGCCGCCGCCATGCAAAAAGCCGTGGAAGACTGCACGGTTGCCGGCGCTGTGGCCATGCATTTTCCTTTTCCCATCGGGGTCGCCACCATCGGCCGGATCATGACGCCGGGGCGCGGCAAACCCATGTTCATAGCCTCCTGCACCGGCTCTACCGCCGCATCGCGCGGGGAAGCGCTCTTGCGCAACGCGCTGTACGGCATCGCCACAGCCAAAGCCTGCGGCATTAATGAGCCCACGGTGGCCTTCTTGAACATCGACGGCGCCGGACCGGCGCTGCGCGCGCTCTCCCGCCTCAAAGAGAACGGCTATGCCGTGACCTTCGGCGCCAGCGAGCGCGGCGACGGCGGCTCGCTCCTGCGCGGCAACGATCTGGTTTCCGGCGCGGTTGACGTGCTGGTGTGCGACACCCTGACGGGCAACGTGCTGATCAAGGTCTTTTCGACCTTCACCAGCGGCGGCGGGTATGAAAGCTGCGGCTGGGGCTATGGCCCCTCGGCCGGGGAAGGCTGGCGCAATATCGTCTCCATCATCTCCCGCGCGTCCGGAGCGCCGGTCATCGCGGGCGCTCTGGCCCTGACGGCCAAGGCGGCCGCCGGGAATCTGCCCGACGCGGTTGCGGCGGAACTGCGCGCGGCCAGAGCCGCCGGGTTTGACGCCGCCCTGGAAGAGCTGAAGCCCAAAATGGCGGCGGCGGAAACGGTGGCAAAGCCGCCGGTGGTGCCCGTGGACGCCGAAATAGGCGGCGTGGACGTGCTGGATATGGAAAGCGCCGCGCAGGCGCTGTGGAAAGAAGGCATCTACGCGGAAACCGCCATGGGCTGCACCGGCCCGGTGGTGCGCGTGCAGGCCGCGACAAAAGACAAAGCCGCCGCCGTGCTGCAACAGGCGGGATTCATATAACCACTAAACCGCGAAGCGGTAAAAAACACGACGCAAGCAGGAGGGATCAATGATTGAGATAGACAAGGACAATTTCACGGCGGAAGTGGAGCAGAGCGACCTGCCCGTGGTGCTTGATTTCTGGGGCCCGCAGTGCGGCCCCTGCCTGGCGCTCATGCCCGACGTGGTGAAGCTGGCCGAAACCTACACGGGCAAGGCGAAGTTCTGCAAGGTCAACGTGGCCGGCAACCGCCGCATGTGCATTCAGCTCAAAGTCATGAGCGTGCCGACCATCCTCTTCTACAAGGGGGGCGAACAGGCCCGCCTTTCCGGCGACGAAGTGAGCATTGAGGCTATTAAAGAGAAAACAGACGCGCTGATAGTCAGTTAGGCAATCTTCAACCTCTGTACGAGGAAATTTATGCTGAATAATCGCACAATCAAGATCGCCCTTTTGATCATTATTCCTATTGTGATCATGATGATTCCGCCGCCTCAGGGGCTCTCTCCTAAAGCTTGGAAAATATTCGCTATTTATGTGCCTGTTATTCTCGGGCTCATGCTGAAGCCCTTTCCCGAGCCGACCGTTCTGCTCTGCGCCATAGCCGCGTCTTCCTTGCTGCTCGGCAATCTGGGCGACATTCTGCGCGCGGGGTACGCATCAACCATAACCTGGTTGATATTCGCGGCCTTCTCGCTCAGCACCGCCCTTGACAGAACCAAGCTGGGCAGGCGCATCGCCTATCTGCTGATGTACCGCCTGGGGCATTCAACCCTGGGCATGTGCTACGTGGTGGCGTTCCTTGAGCTCATCCTCGCGCCGGTCACGCCCTCAAACACCGCCAGAACCGGCGGCATCGTCTGCCCCATCGTCAGCAGCGTGTCCAAAGCCCTGGGTTCGGAACCGGGAGAGAGCGCCCGCAAAGTCGGCGCCTTTCTTATGATGACGCTGTTCATGCTCAGCCAGACCACCAGCTACATGTTCCTGACCGGCATGACCGCCAACGTCATGGCACTTCCCATGTACTCGAGCATCCTGAACGTCAACCTGACCTGGGGGACATGGTTCATCGGCGCCATCGTGCCCGGCCTGCTTTTGCTGATGTTCATACCCTGGGCTTCGTACAAGCTGTATACGCCCGAGCTGAGGCAGATCGACGGCCGCAGCATAGCCGAAAAAGGCCTTGCGGAACTCGGCCCCATGAGCAAGCATGAAAAGATGCTTTGCGGCGTCTTCATCATGGCCCTTCTGGGCTGGGTTTTCGGCAGCTGGTACAAGATCGACGCGGGCACCGTGGCCCTCGTGGCCATGGCCATCTGCCTCTTTACGGGCATCATCAGCTGGGATGACGTGCTCAAGACCGCCGGCGGCTGGAGCACGCTGGTCTGGTTCGGCGGCATCATCGGTTTTTCGGGCATATTGGCCGGATCGGGCTTCTTCAAGTGGCTGGCCACCTGGATGAGCGGCCTGATCCCCGCCGGTCTGGACGGCTTTACGACCTTGCTGATCATCGTGTTTCTCAGCACGATCGTTCGCTACCTCTTCGCTTCCGGCACAGCCTATGTGGCGGCCATGATGCCCGTGTTCCTTACCGTGGGCCTCACCGCCGGCACGCCTCCGTTCGTGTTGTCGGTGGCGCTGGCGTATTCCAGCTCTTACGGCGGCATGGTCACCCACTACGGCGGCTCGTCCGCGCCCATCCTTTACGGCACCGGGTATCCGGAAATCAAGCCGTGGTGGTATGTGGGCGGCATTCTCGCCCTGGTAAGCTATGTGGTGCACATGACCATCGGGGTTGCCTGGTGGAAGATCCTTGGTTGGTTTTAGAGTGGATTGTTTTTGAAATCGCGCGGTCGCGTCTGTTTGCCGCGAACGTACGTATGGCTGAGGCGTAGTCGTAATAACAACCCGAAAGGAGAAACACATGGGTAAACTGACCGGTAAGAAGCTGATCCTGCTCGGCGAGCGGGACGGCATTCCCAGCCCGGCCATGGAAGCCGTCTTCGCCAAGTGCGGAGCTGAAGTGGCGTTCGCCGCCACCGAATGCTTCGTCTGAACGGCGGCAGGGGCCATGGATCTGCAAAACCAGCAGCGGATTAAGGATATCGCGGCAAAGAACAAGCCCGAAGACATTATTGTCGTCATCGGCGCTTCCGACGCGGAAGGCGCGGGCATCTATGCCGAGACCGTAACCGCGGGCGATCCGACCTTTGCAGGTCCCCTGGCCGGAGTCTCGTTGGGACTCCCCGTATATCACGCTTTGGACCCCCTGCTGAAAGCGGAAGCTGATCCGCAAGCATGGGAAGATCAGATCAGCATGATGGAAATGGTGCTGGACGGCGAAAGGCTGGCCAAAGCCGTCGCGGAAATGCGCGAGGCCAACGGCGTCAGCGTGCTGTAGACGGTTCGCGGGCATTTCAACTGTGGAATGCCCCGGCCTTTCGGCGCCAGAAGCGCGATCCCCCTGTCGCGCGGCGGCAGGGGGATCATTTTTACGTCGGCTTGGAAAATTGCTTATAACCTTTTCATACTATTATTTTGTAGATAGAGTCAGCTGTTGAGGCCGCACGAAAGAGAAGGGCGGCACAAAAGCACAGGAGGGCCGGTAATGGCCAGAACCATAGTTATCGTCGGCGGGGTTGCCGGCGGAGCCAGCGCGGCCGCGCGGCTTCGTCGCCTGGATGAAGAGGCGGAGATCATTTTGCTGGAGCGGGACGGCTACATCTCGTTCGCCAATTGCGGCCTGCCCTATTACCTGGGTGGCGTCATCCCCAAACGGGAGCATCTGCTGCTGCAAACGCCCGAATCCATGGCCAAGCGCTTTCGCATCGACGTGCGTATCCAGTCGGAAGTCACGGCGGTGGATGCGGCGGCCAAACGGGTTACGGTGCGCGACCGCATGGATGGCACGACCTATGATCTGCCTTATGACGAACTGGTTCTGTCCCCGGGGGCCCGCCCCGTAAAACCTCCCGTGCCCGGCGCGGACCTGCCCGGGGTGTTCACCCTGCGCAATATGGAAGACTGCGACGCCATCAAACAGTGGATCGGCACGGCCAAACCCCGCCGCGCCCTGATCGTGGGTGCGGGCTTCATCGGCCTTGAGATGATGGAAAACCTCGCGCACGCGGGCATTCAGACCGTGGTCGTTGAAATGGCCCCGCAGGTTCTCACCCCGCTTGACGGCGAAATGGCCGCCATACTGCACCGCCATATCAAGGAAAAAGGCTTGGACCTGCGCCTGAACACCGGCCTTGAAGCCATAGAAAAAGATCCCTCCGGCGGCCTTGTCTGCCGTCTGACGGGCGGCGTGACTGTTGCCGCCGACATGGCGCTCGTCAGCGTGGGCGTGCGGCCTGACAACGCGCTGGCCGTCGCCGCCGGTCTGGAACTGGGCCTGAACGGTTCCATCAAGGTCGACGAGGGCATGCGCACTTCCGATCCGCATATTTACGCCGTGGGTGATGCTATCTCCGTGACCGATTTTGTTACCGGCAAAGAGGCCGTGGTTCCGCTTGCGGGCCCGGCCAACCGCCAGGGCCGCATTGTGGCCAACAAGCTGGCTGGACGGCAGGGCCGTTACACGGGCACGCAGGGTACCTTGGCCTGCAAGGTTTTCGAGTATACCGCCGGGGCCACCGGCAACAACGAGCGGCAACTGCGGCAGGCGGGCATGGCCTATGAAAAGGTCTATCTGCACCCCGGCTCGCACGCGGGCTATTATCCGGGGGCGGAAACCATTTCGATGAAGCTGCTCTTTTCTCCCGAGAACGGCAAAATTCTGGGCGCGCAAGCCGTGGGCAAAAGCGGGGTGGACAAGCGCATCGACGTGCTGGCGACGGCCATACGCGCCAAGATGACGGTGCACGACCTGGAAGAGCTGGAGCTGTCGTACGCGCCGCCGTTCTCTTCCGCCAAAGATCCCGTGAACATGGCGGGTTTCATCGCGGCCAACGTGTTGAAAAAAGATTTCCGGCAGCTTTTCGTTGACGAGATCCCCGGCCTGAATCCTGCCAAAGACTTTCTGGTGGACGTGCGCACGCTGAAAGAATTCAACGCGGGCACCATACCCGGCGCGGCGCACATACCGCTGCACGAGCTGCGGGGCCGTTTGGGTGAATTCCCCAAAGACAAGCGCATCGTCGTCTTCTGCCAGGTGGGCCTGCGGGGCTATGTCGCCAACCGCATCCTGACGCAGCGCGGCTTTGCCGACACGGTCAACCTCAGCGGCGGCTACCAGAGCTGGGAACAGGTTTACGGTGGATAACGCGGGGGAAGCTTTGTTAGCGAAAGAGCGGGGCCCGGCAATGCCGGGCCCCGCTCTTTCGTCAAATAATCTGGAATGCTAACACTTCTTCACAAACTCCGCCTTGAGCATGACCTTCATGTCGTCCATGCGGCAGTCGATCTCATGGTCGCCGTCGACCAGGCGGATGTTCTTGGCCTTGGCGCCTTTTTTCAGCACGGTGGACGAGCCTTTCAGCTTCAGATCCTTGATCAGCATGACGGAATCGCCGTCGGCAAGCGCGTTGCCGTTGCTGTCGCGCACGCCGGGGGCTTTCTCTTCGCTTGCGGCGGTTTCCGGGTTCCATTCGTGCGCGCATTCCGGGCACACATACAGCGCGCCGTCCTGATAGGCGTATTCAGACGAACATTTGGGGCAATCGGGCATGGCGGCGTCCTTGGCGTGTCGTTGGGGCCGGGGCTTCGTACCCGGCGCGTGCGGCACCATACCACCGCTGAAGCGGATTACATAGCCTTTTTCGCCGGCGCCGCGCACGCGCGCCCTCGCATTATGCGCTTGCTCCGCTGCTTCGCTTCTGCCCGCGCCCGCTTGACCTTCTCTTACGGGTGTGCGACTCGTGGGGTCTTGTTCGGCCTGCCGCGTTTCCATACAAGGAGATTATGCGCCATGAGCACCGCGACGGATTTGCTGCACATAGCCGAAACGCAACGGGATGATTTTTTACGCCTGTTGCAACGCGTTGTGGAGCTGGAATCGCCCACTTACGGCGCCAAAGCGGCATCCGACCGTTGCTGCCGGTTTCTGATGGATTTTTACGCGGGCCTGGGCTTCACTGCCTCGGCCATACCGCAAACGCAGTGCGGCGACCATTTGCTGGCCGAATACGGCGAAGGCGATACAACGCTGCTGCTTATCGGCCACTATGACACCGTATATCCTGTGGGCACGCTGCAATCGATGCCCTGGAAGGTTGAGGGCGCAAAAGCCTTCGGCCCCGGCGTGCTTGATATGAAAGGCGGGCTGCTGCAAGCGGGCTTTGCCGTAAAAGCGCTGCAAACCCTGGGCATCGCCGTTGACAAAAAGATCCGCCTGCTTGTGAGCGGCGACGAAGAAGCGGGCAGCAAGACCTCGGCGGACCTTTTCAGGCAAGAGGCCGCCAAAAGCGACTGGGTAATCGTTCTGGAACCCGGGCTCAAAGGGGCCGGCGACGTAAAGACCGCCAGAAAAGGGCGTTCCGTGTACAAGCTCGTGGCGCGGGGCAAATCATGGCACTCCGGCAGCAACCCGGAAGCGGGCGTCAGCGCCATTCGTGAGCTGGCCGCCCAAATTCCCGTTCTGCACGCCATGAACGACCCGAAGGCCGGGGTGACCGTCGTCCCCACCTTTATGACCTCGGGCATCGACGACACGCCCCTGGTGCCCGACAAGGGCCATGTGACCCTGGATGTGCGGGCTCCCGACATGCAGTCCCTCATGCGCGTTGACGCCGCCGTTCGCGGCCTGACGCCCGCGCTTGCGGGCGCGGGCCTGGAGATTCTCGGCGGCGTGGAGAAACCGCCGCTCGAGTTTTCAGACGGCTGCAGGCGGCTTTTTGACCGGGCGAACGATCTGGCCGAAGAACTGGGGGTCTCTTTGGCGGGGCACACCATCGGCGGCGGCAGCGACGGCAACTTCGCGGCCTCCACCGGCGTCCCCACCCTGGACGGCATGGGCATGACCGGCGATCTTTTGCACAGCCCCGGCGAGTATATCAATCTTGATCACATGCCCTTTCGCACCGCCCTCTTGGCGCGGTTGATGCAAACGCTATGACGGCGCAACTCGCCGCGGCGCGCGGCCGCATCCCGGTTGCCGGGTACCTGTGCGTTCTTGCGGCCGGAATTTTGTGGGGCATCCAGTGGCCGGTCTCACGGCTGTGCCAGGCGGAAGGGGTGCCGCCTCTTGAGGTAGCGTTCTGGCGGGCGCTGATCGGGGGCGCGTGTTTTTTCCTGCATGCGCTCGCCACGCGCAACGTGGCCGCGCGGCGGCGCGACATGCTGCTGTTTTGCCTCTTCGGCGTGTACGCGGTGGGCATGCAGTTTGCCATAATCCAGATCGCCATCCGCGAAAGCGGGGCCGCTCTTTCCGCTGTGCTGCTGTATAGCGCGCCCGCCTGGGTCGCCATGCTCTCACGATTCTTGTTTAAGGAACCGCTTTCGCGCGTAAAATTGCTGGCGCTGGGCATCGCCATGGCGGGCGTGGCGATGATCTGCCTTTCCGGCGGGAGCATGGCCGGCAAAAGCCCCTCGATTCTCGGCATCGGTCTGGGCCTGCTTTCCGCCGTGGTCTACGCCACCATCTTCATCTTTTTCGTGGCCTGGAAAGAACGCTACAGCACCGCGACCATCTACGCCTATATGCTGCTGGCGGGGGCCGCCGCCCTGTTCCCCTTTATCGAGGTTTCCCTCGGCAAAAGCGGCATGGCCTGGGGCGGGCTTGCGATCATGGGCGTGCTGACCTGCTACGGAGCTTTTTATACATACGGGCAGAGCCTTCGCAGCCTCAGCCCGGTCAAGGTAGCCGTTTTGTGCAACCTTGAGCCGGTGGTGGGCGCCTTTTTGAGCTGGCTGTGGTGGAACGAAACCTTTCCCCCCATCGGCTGGGCGGGCAGCGTTCTGGTCATCGCGGCCATCGTCTTGCTGACCGTGGCCGGGCAAGAACAGTAGGGTTCGGGGGGCCGCCGCCAGGCGCGGTCAATAGGCCTTGACCGCTCCCGTGGCGTCGTTGATTTCGTAAAACATCGAGCCTTCTCCGGTCGCGCTGAACATCACATTGTGGATCATGGCGCCGGGCTTGCCTTCTTCATCGCCGTCGCGCGTTTCCAGATAGAAATAGGTCAGCGTGCCTTCCGGCCCGCGATAGAAATAATCCGGCACTTCATGGAACAGCAGTCTGGAATATTCCGCGCGCATTGCGGGCGTCCAGGGCATGCCTATCTTTGTCAGGCCCGGGTAATGGGCGGCCTTGATCATGCCCAGAGCCTGCTCCGCGCTTAGGCGCAGCGGCAGGGGGGCGGTGAAGCGGTCGAACTGATAATCGCCGAGATACGGCAGAAAGGGCAGGGCGGTATGCTCGGCAAAACGGCTGAAAACCGCCGTAATGTTTTATGACCAGCTTCCCGCCGATGATGTACACGCCTTCAAAGGGGTCGCCGAACACGCCTCCATCGCCCGGCCCCAACAGCAGGCTGTCGTTGGCGTGTTTAAGAGTGTACCCGCCCTTGGCGTTGCCGCGAAAGACCAGCATAGAGCGCCGTATGCCGGCATCCTTTCAGGAATGCGCGCGCGGCGCAAGCGTTTGTCGCAAATATCGCATAGGGCAGAGCGCTTGCATCAACAGAGAGAACAAGGGTATACCGCCCACGTACCGGCCAACCATCAAGGAAGCCTCTCATGCCTGAAACCGCCCTGTTCGCAAGTTCGCCCTTCGCCCCTTTGGCGGCCATGTTGCCCGTGCTCTGGTTGTTTCTCAGCCTGGGCGCTCTGAAAATGTCCACGCCCGCCGCCTGCGCCATCGGCCTGGCCGCAAGCGTGGTTCTGGCCGTTATCGGTTGGGGCCTCTCGCCCCTTCTGGCGGCGAAAGCCGTGCTGGATGGCGCCGTTTTCGCGTTCGTGCCCATTTTGTGGGTTATTTTCGCGGCTCTTTTGACCTATTCCATCACCGTAGAAACAAAGGACATGGACCGCATCAAGGCGCTTTTGGCTTCCATCTCGCCGGACAGGCGCATTCAGGCCCTGCTTATTGCCTGGGGTTTCGGCGGCTTTATGGAAGCGGTGGCGGGTTTCGGCACCGCTGTGGCGGTGCCCGCGGCGGTTCTGGTTTCTCTCGGGTTCGCCCCCTTTCGCGCGGCGGTGATCTGCCTTTTGGCGAACACGGTGGCCGTGGCCTTCGGCGTGGTGGGCATACCGGTCATTACCCTGGCCTGGATCACCGATCTGCCCGTGGCGGCCCTGGGCGCGGATATCGTGATTCAGCTTTTTCCCTTCCTGTTCTTCGTGCCGCTGTTCATCGTCACGGCCACGGCCGGGTCGCCGCGCGGCCTTGCACACGTGTGGCCCCACGCGCTGGGCGCGGGCGCGAGTTTCGGCGTGGTGCAGTTCCTGGCGGTGCGTTGGATCGGGCCGGAACTGCCCGCCATTCTCGGGTCTTTGGCCTCTTTCGCGGTTATCGCGGCCATGGCCCGATGGCTGCCGCCGAAACAGGCCTGGGCTTTCGCGGACGATGCCCAGAGCGAGCCCCAGCGACAAGGCGATGCTAGAGCCGGGGGCGGCGCCGGGGCCGAGGCCCCCTCCGGCCTGGATTTCGCGGCGCAAGCGCGGGCCTGGTCGCCGTATATTGCGCTGCTGGTCCTGGTTTTGCTCAGCCGCATGGTAGAACCCGTCAACGCGCTGCTGGCGAAAGCCAGCACCTCGCACGCCATTTATGACGGCCCCGGCGGCAAGCCCTTGACCATAGCCTGGCTGTTGACGCCGGGCACTTTGGTGCTGGCCGCCGCCCTGATCGGCGGGCGGGTGCAGGGGGCGTCGTTCGCCGGCATGGCGCGGTTATCCTGCAAGACGGCGTTGCAAATGAGCAAAAGCGTGGTCACCATCGTCTGTATTGTGGCCCTGGCCAAAATTCTGGGCTACAGCGGCATGATCGACACCGTGGCCGCGGCCCTGGCGCGCTTTGCGGGCACCTTGTATCCCTTCGTCTCGCCGGTTTTAGGTCTCTTGGGCACCTTCATCACCGGCAGCGACACCAGCTCGAACATTCTGTTCGGCCAGCTGCAAAAGCAGGTGGCGATCAGCATAGGGGCCGCGCCTGTCTGGATAGCCGCGGCCAACACCAGCGGGGCCTGCATCGGCAAGATCATCTCCTTGCAGAGCATAGCCATCGCGGGCATATCGGCCAACATAGCGGGCCGGGAAGGGGAACTTTTGCTGGTCTGCCTGAAATACGCTTTGCCGTTCATCATCCTGCTGGGGGCGCTGATTTACGCCTTTGCCTAGGAAAGGTCGGCCGGGGTACAACCTGCCGATTGCCGCGTACCACGGCGTTCGAATTTGAAGACCGGCCTTATCGGCCACCAACGCGTATTTATGGGCACGCCCTAAGACGCCCGAGCGGGCTGCCGCCTATTTTTCTCCGGAACGCGGATAATCCCGAAGCCTCAGCGGCGTTCCGGGAGGGTTGGGACGGGAAACCCTGACCTTAGGCTGTTCCTGGGCGGGCGCGGTCTTTGCCTGGGGCTGCATTGGCGGGCTTGCCGGTGTGCTCGCCTGTCGCTGCTCAGGGGGCGCGAATATGTCCGGTTCTCTGTTCGGGGCTGCAGGAGCCGCAGGCTCAGGCCGGACACGGAGAGCGTCATGCCTGCGGGAGGAACCCGGTTCGCGCCAAGTGTCTTCGGTTTCGCGAGGCTGCCATGGCGACTCTTCATACGCCCTTGATTGGGCGGCAAATTCCACATGCCGTCGCTCAATGAGGCGCTCTCGCTTTTCAGCATCCGGCGAAGATCGCATGGATATCGCGTTGGCGGCGGCAGAGAACGGCATGGCAAGGCAGGCCACGCAAGCGAAGCACATCAGGCCCGTCAGACGCGGGGCTGAGGACGTGCACATTTCGGGATGACGTGCGGACATGGCAACTTCCTCCATGCGGATGTGGCTATAGGCATGCGACGGCGCCATGCTTCCTCACTCTGGTGCGGCACCATACGGAAGTCTCCCGGCTTTATCAAGGCGAGGCTGTGGCAAAGAAAAGGCTCGTACTGTAAGGGTGTCATAAAGGGCGCGGCGGTCTTATGGGAAGACCGCCGCACTTCGTTCGGTGAACCAGCCGGGAACCAGCCTGAATCGTTTTTTCCGCTTCTGTCCGGATGGCTTACCGGCTGCTAGTCATCTGCCGGCATGGTGCCGTCATCCAGGTCATCCAGTTCCAGCGGCACGTTCTGCTTGAACCAGGTACCGAACCAGAGAAAAATTCCCAGAGAAGCGACGGCCACCACGCAGCCGGCGCCCACGGAGATAGTATAGGGCAGGTTGAGGCCGATCTTTTCCATGCAGATGTACGCGGTGACTACCGAGGTAAGAAAGGTCGCGGGCAGGCTGGCTATCCAATGGAAAGCCCCCTTGCGCACCAGATAGGCCGCGCCGGCCCACAGGGCCACAGTGGCCAGGGTCTGGTTGGCCCAGCCGAAGTAACGCCAGAGAATGGAGAAGTCCACGCGAGACAGGAAAATGCCGATGACAAAAAGAGGAATCGCAATGTACAGGCGGGAAAGAGGGGTTTTCTGCGCGTAATTGAACACGTCGGAGATTATGAGACGGGCCGCGCGGAACGCGGTGTCGCCTGACGTGATGGGCAGAACAACCACCCCGAGTATGGCCAGCGCGCCGCCAATGGGGCCGAGCAGGGTCAGGCAGACCGTGTTGACCACGTTGCCGGGGCCGCCCTTGCCGATGGCCGCGGCCAGTTCAGGGGCGCTGTTGTAAAAGGTCAAACCCGCCGTGGCCCAGATCAGGCCGATGATGCCTTCGGCGATCATGGCGCCGTAAAACACGCTGCGCCCGTATTTTTCTTCACTCATGCAGCGGGCCATGAGCGGGGATTGGGTGGCGTGAAAGCCCGAAATGGCGCCGCAGGCGATGGTGATGAACATGAGAGGCCAGAGGGGCAGACCCGCGGGGTGCTGGTTGGTCCATTCAGACCAGTTGTAGAAGGCGTAGCCGCCGAATATCAGGCCGCCGGCGACGCCAAAGGCCATGACCAGCAAGACTATGGCAAAAATCGGATACAAACGGCCGATGATGACGTCAATGGGCAAAATGGTGGCCAGAAAGTAATAGGCGAAAATGGCCACCACGAACCACATCAGGGGCCAGCCGGTGAGGTTGGCCAAAAGCCCGGCCGGGGCCGCCACGAACACGACGCCCACCAGCACCACCAGCAGCAGTGCAAAGCCGCGCATGAAGTGTTTGAACCCGTTGCCGAGGGTGTAACCCACGACGTCGGGCAGGGATTTTCCGTAATAGCGCAAAGACATCATGCCCGACAGATAGTCATGCACGGCCCCGGCGAAGATGGAGCCGAACACGATCCAGAGCAAGGCCGCGGGACCGTAAAGGGCGCCCAGAATAGGCCCGAAAACCGGGCCCACCCCGGCGATGTTCAGAAGTTGGATCAGAAAGACTTTCCATGGCGGCATGGAAACGTAGTCCACGCCGTCGGCCAGGGTGCAGGCCGGCGTGAGGCGGCCGTGATCCGCCCCGAAACATTTTTCTATGACCCGGCTGTAAATGAAATACCCTGCCAGAAGGGCCGCAACGCTGAGCAGAAAATAGCTGACTGCAGGCATGGTCGCCTCCTTTGTCTAGCTACAGGTGGCTACCTCCGCTGAGGTTCACTGGTCGGTCACGTGTGTTAGAACGGGTACTACCTCCGCCAAGGTTCACTAATAATAGTAGGCGTTATTGGAAAAAATTCAATAAAAAAAGAGAACGTTTTCTCAATATATTATGCCGATTCAAGCAGGATCAACCTCCTCTCTTGTCTCTATTTTTCATAATTATAAATAAAGACGAATTAAAGATCTTTTACAGAAGCATCTTTACCCGTATGTGCAATTATCGTCGGGAACCGGGCTTTTCGCTTAATTGCTTGATATGGTACGGATATAGCGATAGGGTACGGTAAGGGTATACATCTCTCCTTCGCGCAAGGCTTTGGTTGACGCAACAGTAAAGCTTGAAATTTCGCGCAATTAGCCGGCAGAGCATACAGAACAATACGATGGCATTAAGACACCGTAACCGGACACCGTGGAGTGTCTCCGGAGGTTGAAATGTTCTATTTTATTCGTTGTGTTGCGGTTGTATTGTGTTTTTTGCTGTCGGCTTCAGGCGAATGCGCCCAAGCGTCGAGCGAGTTTGACACGCCACAGGTCGGGCAGCCCGGCAAGGATGTCGTGTGGATACCGACCGCACAGAAGCAGGTAGAGCTCATGCTCAATATGGCGAAGGTTACTTCCTCTGATTACCTCATTGATCTTGGCTCCGGCGATGGACGCATGGTGATCGCCGCAGCCAAACGCGGCGCAACGGCATTGGGAATTGAATATGATCCGGAGTTGGTGGAGGTTTCCAGGCAGGCTGCCGCCAAAGAAGGGGTGAGCGCGCGAGCTACGTTTATAAACGCCGACTTGTTTGCAAGCGACTTTTCAAATGCTACCGTGCTCACCTTGTATCTGCTGCCGGAGCTTAACCGGAGGCTGCGGCCAAAAATTCTGGGCATGAAGCCGGGCACGCGTGTTGTTTCCAACTCTTTTACCATGGGGGATTGGGAACCCGATGAAACTGCCGACATTGTAGCAAGCAAGAACGCCGACCGTTCCTTCACATATTTTTGGGTTGTGCCGGCAAGAGTAGACGGAACGTGGACGATTGATGGCGGCCAAATCAGCTTCATGCAAACGTTTCAGAAAGTCACCGGAACACTGACAATCCGGGGAAGAGATACGAAACTTAGCGGCAGGTTGAACGGCACAAAATTAACCTTTAACGCCGGAGGAGTGGAATATGCCGGCACGGTAACTCCCAAGGCTATTTCCGGAACGCGCGCCGACGGCCGATCCTGGAAAGCCACCCGTTGAAAGTATGAAAGGCCGTAAGCTTGGCGTGTGGTCCGGAATGGGGATGGTGATCGCCAACATGGTTGGCGCGGGAGTTTTTGTGAGCACCGGCTCAATGGTAGATCACCTGAATCCCCAACAGATTCTGGCGGCCTGGGCAGTCGGAACGCTGATCGCCCTGGCCGGAGCCAAGGCGTATTCCGGCATCGTGCAGCTCGTTCCTCAATCCGGCGGCGAATATCGTTTCCTTTCCACGCTGGTGCACCCCGCGCTCGGGTACCTTGCCGGCTGGGCATCGTTGCTGATCGGGTTTTCCGCTCCCATAGCAATCAGCGCCACCGCCACGGGAGCTTTCGCTCGTACATTGCACTCCGGGGTCAATACGGCGCTGGTTGCAACGTTGACGATCCTGGCGCTGACAACGGCCCACGCCATCGGTTTACGCTTTTCGCTCGTGGTGCAAAACACGCTGGTGGCGATAAAAATACTCCTTATCGTCGGGTTTATCGCCGTCGGGTTCATTGGCGGAAACAACACCTGGACCGAATGGACGCCGCTTGCGCACCAGGTGAATGTTGCCCCGGCTGATGGATTTCCGGTCCGCGCCTTCATGCTGAGCCTGTTTTATATCGCCTTTACGTTCAGCGGCTGGAACGCCGCAATCTACGCTGCGTCTGAATTCAAAAACCCGCAACGCGACATTCCGCGCGCGATGATACTGGGCTGTATTGTTGTCGGCATCCTGTATCTTTGCATAAACTGGGTTTTGGTCATCAATTTGCCCCCGGAGGAGCAATCCAGGATTGCTGCGGCCTATTATGGAGAATCTGCCGGCATTACGCTCGGTCATCGCATCATGGAAAATATTCTGGGCAAAGCGGGAGGCGCGTGCATGTCCGCTCTGGCGATTATCGCGTTTATATCCTCCGCCAGCGCAATGACGTTTCTCGGCCCGAGGGTCTGCGCCGCAATGGCGCGGGACGGTTTTCTTCCGGCGGCCTTGAAAGGCAAAGAGGGGAAACCTCCGGTCGGCGCGGTGCTGCTGCAAGGGGCTATCGCCCTGTTCCTGGTTTTTGCCTATACATTGCAAGATGTACTCTCGAATGTAGGCGCAATTTTGACGCTGTTCTGCGCCTTGACGGTTTTCTCGCTATTCTGGGTTTGTTTCAGGCGCAAGGGGTATCAGCGCCCCGCTCCGCTGGTCCTCATCGCCGCCGGGTTTTATTTTATAGTGTCCGTCGTCATGCTTTACTTCGGCCTCAGCGGATCGCTGACGCTGAATCTGTGGGTCGGAGCCTGTATGCTGGCCGCGCTGGCATGCTATTTCGCCACCAAGAGCAAGGTTTTCTCCCGTATGGCAGCATCCGGGCGAAGGGGCAAAGCTGACAAATGAGTTTCTGCGGCCTTGAAAGGTGCTGTTTCAAAAAATGGCGCAAAGCCGGCGCAAACCATCAGGCAAAAAAAGCACCTACAGTTAATCACTGTAGGTCAGACTGCTGACAAAGTCCCTGTTTGCAAGAGCAGGGACTTTGCTTTTTTTTATTCTTATGTTATGTGAAAGTATGATAAAAAAGAAGCAACAACGCCAATTGAAAATGGAATTTGTCTGTCTTGATGATCTTATTCCC
>JAVBNL010000005.1:0-62215 GCA_031551515.1 Desulfovibrionaceae bacterium | reverse complement strand
AGAGCCTTTTGTGCGCCTGGGCCGCGAATATCAAGAAAATAGCCCTCGCCTTGTCCCAGGGGGGCGGCGTTACGCCTTATTTTGTGCTCATCTGGCATATTTTACTGAATATTTTTGCACCTGTGCACTCCGGGCAAACTCAAAATCCTCAACAAGCCTGAACTCTGACGAAAGACACAAAGCCCGAATTTGGTCTGTGCCAAATTCGGGCTTTGTCAGCAGTCTGAAGCCCGCTTTCGCGGGCTTTTTTCATGGCGCGGGGGCCGGGGGATTTCTCTCCCGGCCCGCTTTCGCTTAGTCGATGAACTCGCAGCCTTTGGCTTTGAGTGAGGCGTCAACCCAGGCCCTGTCCCAGGCCAGGTTTTCAATGTCGATCTTGGACTTGTCTTCTTTGGCGTTCTGGGCTTTGGCCTTTTGCAGCACGTCCGCCGCATCCGCCGGGCTGACCACCACGATGCCGTCGGAATCGCCCACCAGAATGTCGCCGGGGTTGACCACCAGCCCGCCGCACATGACGGGGAAGCCTATCTCGCCGCCGCCTTCTTTCAGCGGGCCGTTGGGGGTCACCCCAGCGGCGTAGACGGCGAAGTCGGTGAGGGAACTGATATAGTCGATATCGCGCACGCAGCCGTCGACAACCAGGCCGGCAACCCCGCGCCTGCGCAGCCACATGACCATCAGTTCGCCCAGAATGGCGTACGACTGTTCGCCCTGGGCGTCGATGACCACCACGTCGCCGGGCTGGGCCAGGTCGATGGCTTTGTGAAAGAGCAGATTGTCGCCAGCCCGCACTTTGACGGTGAAGGCGCAGCCCAAAAGCGGGGTGCTGTTCATGGGCCGTATTCTGGCGTTCATGCAGCTGATGCGGTTCATGTTGTCGCCGATGTTGGCGGCGGGTATGCCCGCGAAACTGTTGACCAGGGCCTTGTCAGGCCGGGAGATACTCTTTTTAACGCGAAGTCCGGGATTAGCCATAGTCCGCTCCTTAATCAGCCGCGTGCGCGGAAAGGCCCGCGCCCACGGGGGCGTCGAATATTTTGCGGTCCAGCTGGTTGTAATAGCTGGCGCAGGCGGTGGTGCCCACCAGGTCGCCGGTGATGTTGCCGGTGGTGTGGGGAATGTCGATGATGGGCCAGATGGCGGCCAGAACGGGCAGCAAAGCGAGGTCCATGCCCAGCGCTTCAAGCAGAATGGCGGAGATGATGATGCCGCCGCCTTTGACCCCGGCCGCGCCGATGGAGAGGATCAGGCCCAGGTACACGATCTGCACCGCGTTGGACATGGTGACCGGCATGCCGTGCAGGTTCAGGGCGAAGACCGCGATGACGCCGATGGCCACAGCCATGCCGTTCATGTTGGCGGTGTTGCCCAGCGGCAGGCCGAAGCCGTAAATGGGCTCGGGAATGCCCAGCTCTTTTTCAGCCAGGCTCATGGACATGGGGAGTGTGGCCGCGCTGGAGGTGGTGCTGGCGGCGATCAACATGGCCGGGGCGATCTTCTTGTAAAAGTGCAGCACCGGCAGGCGGAATGCCCGCAAGAGAATCGGGTAGACCACGACAAGCACGATGAACACGCCCACATAGTCGGCCACGAAGAACAGCGCGATTTCTTTCAGCATCTTGTCGCCGATGGTAGCGGTCAGCACCGCGACCAGGGCGAAAATACCGTAAGGAGAGACGACCATGACGTATTCGGTCAGTTTGACCATCACGTCGCCGGCTTCGCGCACCAGGTTGACCACGGTGGGCACTTTGTCTTTCAGCACCATCAGCACCACGCCGATGAAGATGGCGAAGAAGATGATCTGCAGCATGTTCATGCTGGCCATGGCCTGCACGGGGTTATCGGGAATCCACTGAACCATGTTTTTCAGGAAGGAATAGCCGCCTTCGGGCACTTTGTGGGTGCCGGCTTTACCCAGAATGCCGGTGATGCCCGCGCCGGGCTGCAGAATCAGAGAGACGCCCAGACCGATGGCCGCGGCCAGGGTAGAGGTCAGCACATAAAAAAGCACAATGAAGCCGCCGACTTTGCGCAGGGCGGCCGGGCTTTCCATGCGGGTGACCCCGGCGGCCAGGGTGAAGAAGACCAGGGGCACGATCAGCATTTTCAAAAGGCGGATGAAAGCGTCGCCCAGCGGCTGCACCACAAGCACTTCTTTGCCGAAGACCACGCCTGCGGCAACGCCAAGCACCAACATGATGAAAATCTGTTTGGGAAGGGAGAGTCTGAACCAAAATGACATAGAATTCTCCTGACCTAAAGGGTGAAAACGATATCCTGGAATCGCAAAAATCTCCCCCTCTTGCGAGAGGGGGAGATTCAGTACACTTAGCCTTTGCTCATGGCTTCTTTGATACGTTCGACAGCCGTCATCAGGTTGTCCATGGATGTGGCGTAGGTCATGCGCACGCAGCGCACGGCTTTTGCGGCGAAAGCCTGGCCGGGGGTGGCGGCGACCCGCGCTTTGTCCAGCAGGAACTCGGCCAGCTGCCACGAATCGTAGCCCTTGTAGTCGATTTCGGGGAAGAGATAGAAAGCGCCCTCGGGCAGCGGGCATTTCACGCCGGGTATGGCGTTCAGAGCGGCCGCGACCGTGGTGCGGCGGCGGTCGTATTCCGCGCGCATGGTGGCCACGCACTCTTGCGGGCCGGAAAGCGCCGCGACCCCGGCCGCCTGAATGAAGGCGGAAGCGCAGGTGATGACGTGCTGCTGGGCTTTCAGAATCTGGGCGGCGAGCGGCGCGGGCGCGCCGAGATAGCCCAGGCGCCAGCCGGTCATGGCATAGGCTTTGGACATGCCGTTGATGGTGATGCAGCGCTCGAACAGGCTAGGCAGCGTTGCCGGGCTGATGTGCTTTCTGCCGTCATAGATCAGGTGCTCGTAGATTTCGTCGCTCAAAACCCACAGGTCGCGGGCCAGCACCACGTCGCGCAGCACGGCGAATTCGGCTTCCGTCATGACCCGGCCGCAGGGGTTGTTGGGCGAGTTGACGAGAACAGCCCTGGTTTTGGGCGTAAGGGCCGCTTCCAGAGCCGCTTTGGTCAGGGTGAAGTTGTCGGCGGGGTCGAGTTGCACCGGCACGGGGTTGCCGCCCAAAAGGGTGATCAGGGGCGCGTAGCTGACCCAGGCGGGCTCGATGACCAGCACGTCGTCGCCGGGGTTCACGATGCCCATAAGGGCGATATACAGGGCCAGCTTGCCGCTGGCGGTGGCGATGATTTCTTTGTCGGGGTTGTAAGTCAGGTTGTTTTCGCGCTTGAACTTGTCGGCGATTGCCGCGCGAAGCTGAGGAATGCCGCGGCTGTCCACATAGTGGGTCTGACCGCTTTGAATGGCTGCGATGCCGGCCTGCGAGATATGCTCAGGGGTATTAAAGTCCGGGTCGCCGCCGCCCAGGTTGACGACGGAAACGCCGCTCTGTTGCAGTTGGCGCGCCTTGTCCGAGATGGCGACGGTTTTTGATTCCGAAACCATGTCAAGAATACGTGACCATTGGGGCATACTGACTCCTTTTATTAATGACGATTTATTCGATAATTTGTTGTGTCCTGCCGTGAAATTTTTTTACCGGTAGCGTTTTCAAAAAAATGGCGTCTCCGCCGTGTGCGCAACATTTATATATGACGAAAGCGCCCGGGGTAAAACGAAATAAGATGCAATAAATAATCGAAAAAACCGATACGTTGAAACACGCGGTTATTTCTTCTGCCAATTCAGAGCAAAGCCGGTGAAAATGGCCGTGCCGCTCCACAACGTGTCTTCGTTGACCGTGAATTTCGGGTGGTGGTGGGGAAAGTTTTTGGCCGCATCGTCAAAGGTCGAGCAGTGAAAGAAATAGACGCCCGGCATGTGCAGGAAATACTGGCCCATGTCTTCGCCCCAGGTGCCGGGGCGGTCGATCAGCCGCACTTTGTCCGCGCCGACCATGCTTTCCGCCGTTGTTTTAAGAATGGCGCTCAGGCCGGGGTCATTGTTCATGGCGCGCGCTGCAAAGGGCAGGTCTATGTCCACTGTGCCGCGCATGCCCTCGGCTATGGATCTGCAAATGGCCGTGATACGCTGGTGCAGAAACTCGCGCATTTCCGGTGAGAAGCTGCGAATGGTGCCTTCCAGCTCGCAAAAATCGGGAACGGCGTTGTGGTTTTTGCCCGCCGTCACCCGGGTCACGCTGACCACTCCGGGCTCGAAGGCGTCTTTTTCACGCCCGCAGATGGCTTGCAATTGCACGACGGCGAGCGCGCCCATCATGATGGGATCAACGCCCAGGTGTGGGGCGGAGCCGTGGCAGCCCTTGCCGTGATAGGTCACGCGCAGCATGTCGGAGTTGCAGTTGATGACGCCGGGCTTGTACCCGATCTCGCCGGGCCGGAATTCGGGAAACAGGGAGCCCGTGTGCAGGCCGATGATGGCGTCCGTTTTCTGGGGGCGGGTCAGCGCGCCGTCGTCGATCATCAGTTGCGCGCCGCGGCCGCCTTCTTCATAGGGCTGAAAGATAAGGACGATGTTGCCCTCGATATTTTCGCGTTCTTCAAACAGCAGGGCCGCGGCGCCAAGCGCCATGGCGCTGTGCGCGTCGTGCCCGCAGGCGTGGCAGTTGCCGTTCTTCGCGGCGAATGGCAGGCCGGTTTCTTCCGGATAGGGCAGGCCGTCGCAGTCCGCCCTGATGCCCAGCGTCTTGCCCGGTTTGCCGCCGCGAATGACCGCGATAAGGCCGGTTCCGCCGACGCCGGTACGAATTTCGGTAAGGCCGATTTCTCTGAGAATGCGCTCAAGCAAGGCGGCCGTTTCCACGGTTTGCATCTTGATTTCGGGGCAGGCGTGCAAGGCGCGCCGCCATCCGATGATGCGGGGCAGCATTGCTCTGGCTTTTGCCGGGATATCCTGTTGGGTCATGAGAGCCTCCTTGAGAGAATGCGATATTTTCGATAATTCGGTGGTCCTTCCGTTTCATTTGCGGCAGCGCGTTGCTAAAGGGCATGGGCCTTTCGACCCATGCCTTATCCGTACATCGATATGCATCCGTCGGTAAAACGAAATATGGTACTCTAAAAAATCGAAGAAGCCGATACTTCACGCCGGCCGCGCTGTCAGCCCTTTTGCCAGCTCAGGGCGAAGCCCGCGAAAATGGCGGAGCCGCTCCACAAAGTGTCTTCATTAACCGTGAACTTCGGGTGGTGGTGCGGGAAGTTCTTGGCCGCATCGTCAAAGGTGGAGCAATGAAAGAAGTAAACGCCGGGGGCGTATGCGAAATATTCGGCCATATCTTCGCCCCAGGTGCCGGGGTTTTTAATCAGGCGCGCCATGTCGGCACCGACCATGTTTTCCGCCGTTTCTTTAAGGGTGGCCGTCAGGCCGGGGTCATTGTCCATGGCCCGGCCGGTGTAGGCGATGCTGACATCCGCTCTGCCGCGCATGGTTTCGGCGATGCCGTTAAAAACGGTCTTGGTGCGTTCGTGCAGCAGTTTTTGCGTTTCCGGCGAAAAGGAGCGGATGGTGCCTTCCAGCTCGCAGGAATCGGGAATGGCGTTGTGCGTGTTGCCCGAGGCTATGCGGGTCACGCTGATCACGCCGGGTTCAAAGGTGTCTTTTTCGCGGCTGCAGACGGCCTGCAACTGGGTGATGGCGTATGAGGCCATGACGATGGGGTCTATGGTCAGATGCGGCGCGGAACCGTGCCCTGCCCGGCCGTGAAGCGTCACGCGCAGCCTGTCGGAGTTAGAGTTGATGACGCCGGGGCGATAGCCGACCTCGCCGGGGCCAAAGCCTTCGAACAAAGAGCCGGTATGCATGCCGATGACGGCGTCTATCTTCAGCGGGTCGGTCATCACGTTGTCTTTGATCATCAGCAGCGCGCCTTTGGACCCTTCTTCATACGGCTGAAAGATGAAGACGGCGTTGCCCGCCAGATCAGCGCGGGCTTCAAACAGCAGGGCTGCGGCGCCAAGCGCCATGGCGCTGTGCGCGTCATGCCCGCAGGCGTGGCAGTTGCCGTTTTTCGAAGCGAAGGGCAGGCCGGTTTCTTCCGGATAGGGCAGGCCGTCGCAGTCCGCCCTGATGCCCAGCGTCTTGCCCGGCTTGCCGCCGCGAATGACGGCCGCGATGCCGTTGCCGCCGATGCCGGTACGAATTTCCGTAATGCCGATTTCTTTCAGGATGCGCACGATATGGCCGCAGGTTTCAACCGTCTGCATCTGAATTTCGGGGCAGGCGTGCAGGGTGCGGCGCCATTCGATAATTTTCGGCAGCAAGGCGTGGGCTTTTTCCTGAATCGCTTTCATGTGCACAGCGGCCTCCTTTCGGCATCTCGGTACGGGTTGGTGTGGTTTCAAATGCGGCGGCGTCACCCGGACGGTGCGGCGTTCGCGGCGCGGCAAGCGCCGCCGTGCCTGCCTTTGTTTACATGACCGTGATAATAGTGGTAAATTGAAAGTTCATGCAATAAAAAATCGGAAAAAACGATATTTAGCCCGCGTGCGCGTGCAAAGGGGGGCTGGTGCTGCAACGCAATATTGAAACCTTTCTGGCCGTGGCGCGGCTGAAAACGCTGAAAGCCGCCGCGGCCAAGCTGCATCTGGCCCAATCCACCGTCAGCAAGCGCCTGCAACTGCTGGAGCAGGAATGCGGCATCGCCCTTTTTGACCGGTGGAAAGGCGGCCGGGAAGTGACTCTGACCCCGGCGGGCGAGAACTTTCTAAGCGTGGCCGGGCGGCTGCTCGACCTTTTTTATGAAGCGCGCCGCACCAGCGCCGAGCGGCAGTGCCTGGCCTTTTCCTTGGGCACGGTTACCAGCATGAACGCGGTTTTTTTGCCGCGCCTTTACGCCCGCCTGCTGGACGGCGAGCCGGACCTGGCCGTCACGATAGAGACGCTTCATTCCGACGAGATGTACGACGCCATAGACACGCGGCGCATCGACATGGGGCTGGCGCTTATGGAGCGCCCCCACAGCAGCGTGCAGGTTCGCCGCTGTTTTTCGGAACCCATGTTCGGCCTGCGCCTGGCCGGGGATGCGCCGCACCCCGGTGAAACGGTCAGGCTTGCGGACCTTGACCCGGTTCAAAACGTGGGCTTTCCCTGGACCCCGCTGTACCTGATATGGCATTACGAGCATTTTCCCGCCCGGTCTTCACGCATCACCGTTGACGACCCCCATCTGTTTCACCATTTGCTGCGGGGGGCCGAACGGTGGACCATAGCGCCCCTGTCCGTGGCCCGGTCGTTTGCGGCGACAGGGGCCTACCACATGTTCCGGCTGGACCCGGAGCCGCCGGACCGGGTCTGCTTCATGCTGACGCACAAATACCCCAGGGCGCGGTCGGAAGAGGCGCTGGCCATTGTCGAGCGGCATTTGCGCGTCGTGCTGGAAGAAGAATTCGGGCCGGACCTGAACGGCCGGGGAAGCCGTATCTGAAGCCTGTCTCACGGGTTTTTGCTGTACAGCGGCGGGCAAAACTTTTACAAGAGGTCAAATTTTGAATGTACCTTCGCCTTCCGCGCGGAGTGTCGACGCAACAAGGAGCCAAGCATGCTGTCGCGTGTTCTTACCCTGGTGGTTTTGTCCTTGCTTCTGGCCGTTCCGGCTTTCGCCGCCGAGCGCGCCATCGTGGTGGCCCATGACGCCACGTGGCCGCCCATGGAATATCTGGACGCCAATAAAAAACTGGTAGGGTATTCCGTTGATTATATCGACGCCGTGGCCAAAGAAGCCGGCTTCAAGGCGGAACATAGAAACGTCGCTTGGGCGGGTATTTTCGCGGAACTGGCCGCCGGGCGCAGCAATGTTATCGCGTCATCCGTGACCATCACGGATGAGCGCAAAAAAGCCATGGATTTCTCCATCCCCTATTACACAGTGCAGCAGGCCGTGGTGACGCAGAAAAACGCGCCTCTCGCCACGGTGGCCGACCTGAAGGGCAAGCGCCTGGGCGCGCAGATCAGCACCACGGGCTATTTCGCCGCCAGAAAAATCGCGGGCGGTTCCGCAAAGTCTTACGACGCCGTGGGGCACGGCATTGAAGACCTGAAAAACGGCCGCCTGGACGCAGTCATTTGCGACGACCCGGTGGCCGCCGATTTCGCCCTGAAAGCGGGCAGCGAAAACGCGGAAAAATTGAAGATCGCCTTTATCATCAAAGACGCCGCCACGGAAAATTACGGCTTTGCCGTGCGCAAGGGCGACAAGGAAACCCTGGCTCTGTTGAACAAGGGTATTGAAGCGGTGAAGGCCAAGGGTATTGAAGCTGAGCTTATCAAGAAATGGATCGGCAAGTAGGGCAACGGCCCAATTTGTCGTGATGCTTCGTCAGCCTTCGGTTTCGGCGCCGGTCATGTACCGGAAGAGTACACTTCCCGTCGCCGAAACCTCGCCTTCCTCGCCTGACGACAAATTGAACCGTTGCCAAAAGATATTAAGGTGTTATGGCTGATACGCCCAACATACGCATAGAGGTTTCCGACGGCGCGGCCATTCCCGACCCGCGCGACAGGCGTCTGGTCACGGCCTGGTCTTTGTCGTTCACCGGCGCCGTGGCCTTGCTGCTGTATCTGTGCATCAGCCAGCCGGATCCGTATTGGAACCTGCTGCAATTCGTTTCCGACGGCATTGTGGTGACCTTTCAGCTTACCGTGTCGGCCATCGCCTGCGCCATTCCCATCGGCCTGGTCACGGGCATAGGGCGGCTTTCCAAAAACCGCGCCGTCAACCTGGTGGCTTCGACCTATGTGGAGGTTATTCGTGGCATTCCGCTCTTGGTGCAGCTCTTTTTCATCTATTACGGGCTGGGCAAATTCTTCGGGGTGGACGGCATACCCGCGGCGGTGGCGGCCATGAGCTTTTGCTACGGCGCGTATATGGGCGAGGTGTTTCGCGCGGGCATCAGCTCCATCGACAAAGGGCAGACGGAAGCGGCCCGTTCCTTGGGCTTCACCGGCGGGCAGACGCTGTTTCTGGTGATTCTGCCCCAGGCCTGGCGCACCATTTTGCCGCCGGTGGGGAACGAGTTCATCGCCATGCTTAAAGACACCTCGCTGGTTTCCATCCTGGCCGTGGCCGACATTTTGCGCCGGGGTACGGAATACGCCGGCGAACACTTCAATTATTTCGAAACCTACACCCTGGTCGCGCTCATCTACCTCGTCATCACCCTGATGCTTTCCAAATGCGTGAGCACCATGGAAGCAAGGCTGAACTATTATGACCATCGTTGAAAACGCGACGTGCGCGCCCATCATCAGCATTCGCGGGGCGTACAAATTCTTCGGGCAGCTTGCGGCCTTGCGCGGCGTCAATCTTGACGTGTACCCCGGCGAAAAGGTGGTCATCATCGGGCCTTCCGGTTCCGGCAAGAGTACGCTCTTGCGATCCATCAACCGGCTGGAGACCATCGACAAGGGCGCCGTTTTGATAGACGGGCTGGACGTGGCGGGCGAAGGGGTCGATATCAACCTGATCCGGCGCGATCTGGGCATGGTCTTTCAAAGCTTCAACCTGTTTCCGCACAAAACTGTGCTGGGCAACCTGACCATGGCCCCCATGAAACTGCGCGGCATGCCCAAAGCGGAGGCGGAGCGCGCCGGCCTGGACCTTTTGAAAAAAGTGGGCATCAGCGACAAGGCCCACGTGTACCCGGCCATGCTTTCCGGTGGGCAGAAGCAGCGGGTGGCCATAGCCCGGGCCCTGGCCATGCAGCCCCGCATCATGCTGTTTGACGAACCCACCAGCGCGCTGGACCCCGAAATGATCGGCGAAGTGCTGGACGTCATGGTTACGCTTGCCCGCGAAGGCATGACCATGGTCTGCGCTACCCATGAAATGGGCTTCGCCCGAGAGGTGGCGGATCGCGTCATCTTCATGGACCAGGGCGAAATTCTTGAAGAAGGGCCGCCGCAACGCTTGTTCGATGCGCCAACGCACCCCCGCCTGCAAAAATTCCTCAGGCAGATTCTCTGATCCCCTCGCTTCACGGAACCGACTGGCCGGTATTTTTTAAAGCCATGCCTATAGCCGCTTTCAGAGCGAAAGGCTCTGTTGCGGTCATGTTTCATTCTTGACAGTTTCTTTTCCCTCTTTTATCGTTTGTTCGGTATAAGCATTTATGTTCATTATTTGAACTTTTTGCCCTGAAAATCCGGGTGCGCGCGTGCGGAGTCCCTTTTTAGCGAACAAAAGTTCAATATTTGAACAAACCGCAAAAAGAAGGAGGGTCCATGATCAACAAGCTGTTCCCATCACCTGAAGAGGCACTGGCCGACGTCCCTGACGGGGCGACAATCATGATCGGGGGATTCGGCAACGCGGGCATGCCCTCGGCGCTGATCGACACCCTGATTCGCCAGGGCGCCAAAGACCTGACCATCGTCAACAACAACGCGGGCAACGGCGAAACCGGCCTTGCGGCGCTTTTGAAAGCCAAGCGGGTGCGCAAAATCATCTGCTCTTTCCCCCGCCAGACCGATTCCTATGTTTTCGACGCCCTGTACCGATCCGGCGAAATCGAGCTGGAACTGGTGCCCCAGGGCAACTTGGCCGAGCGCATTCGCGCGGCGGGCGCCGGGGTCGGGGCCTTTTTCACTCCCACAGGCTTTGGCACGCCGCTGGCGGAAGGCAAAGAAACCCGCACCATTAACGGCCGCGATTACGTGCTGGAATATCCCATCTATGCCGATTACGCGCTGATCAAGGCGCGATATGCCGACCGCTGGGGCAACCTGACCTACCGCATGACCGCGCGCAACTTCGCGCCCATCATGGCCACCGCCGCCAAATGCGCGGTGGTGCAGGCCGACGAGATCGTGGACCTCGGGAAGCTTGACCCCGAAGCGATTGTGACCCCCGGCATTTTCGTGCAGCGGGTCGTTTGTGTTCCCGGCGCGGCAGCGCCCAACCGGGCCGCGGCCTGATCAGACGGAGGATTGCCATGACAAGTTCGTATCAGCGTTTGACGCGTGAACAAATGGCCGCCAGGGTCGCGAACGACATTCCCGACGGCGCGTATCTGAACCTGGGCATCGGGCTGCCCACGCTTATTCCTGACTATCTGCCCGCCGACCGCGAAGTGGTTCTGCACACGGAAAACGGCATGCTGGGCATGGGCCCTTCGCCCAAACCCGGCGAAGAAGACGACGACCTCATGAACGCGGGCAAACAGCCGGTGACCATGAAGCCGGGCGCTTCGTTTTTTCACCACGCCGACTCGTTTGCCATGATGCGCGGCGGGCACCTTGATTACTGCGTGCTCGGCGCTTTTCAGGTTTCCGCGACGGGCGACATCGCCAACTGGCACACCGGCGCGCCTGACGCCATACCGGCCGTGGGCGGCGCGATGGACCTGGCCATCGGCGCCAAGAACGTCTTTGTGATGATGGATCTTCTGACCAAGAAGGGCGAGAGCAAGATCGTCAAAAAGTGCACCTACCCCCTGACCGGCATCGGCTGCGTGAAGCGCATCTACACTGACCACGGCGCGTTCGAGGTGACCCCCGCCGGCCTCAAGGTGCTGGACATGGCCCCGGGCCTCAGCTTTGAAGAACTGCAAACCCTGTGTGGCGTGGACCTGATCCGTCCTTAGCTCTTCAAAAAGGAATATGTACATGCAACAGGCATTTATATGCGACGCCCTGCGCACCCCCATCGGCCGCTACGGCGGCAGCCTGGCCCAGGTCAGGGCCGACGACCTGGCCGCCATTCCCATGAAAGCCCTGATGGCCCGCAACGCCGGGGTGGATTGGGCCGCTCTTGACGACGTCATTTACGGCTGCGCCAACCAGGCCGGGGAGGACAACCGCAACGTGGCCCGCATGGGGCTGTTGCTTGCGGGCATAGCCGACACCGTGCCCGGCGCGACGGTGAACCGCCTGTGCGGTTCCGGCCTGCAGGCCGTGGCCGACGCCGCCCGCAACATCATGGCCGGCGAAGGCAACCTGCTGCTGGCCGGCGGCGTTGAAAGCATGAGCCGCGCCCCCTTTGTCATGGGCAAGGCGGGCAGTGCGTTTGCCCGCGATGCGGCGATTTTCGACACCACCATCGGCTGGCGTTTCGTGAACCCGGCCATGAAGGCTGCGTACGGCGTGGACGCCCTGCCTGAAACCGCGGAAAACGTGGCCAAAGAGCACGGCATCTCGCGCGAAGATCAGGACAAGATGGGCTTTGCCAGTCAGGAAAAAGCCGCCAAGGCCCAGGCCAACGGCGTTTTGGCCGAAGAGATCTGCCCGGTGACCATCCCCCAGCGCAAGGGCGACCCCATTATCGTGGACAAGGACGAGCACCCCAGATCCACTACCCTGGAAGCGCTGGCGAAGCTGAAAAGCATTACCGGTCCTGACGGCACGGTGACGGCGGGCAACGCTTCCGGCGTCAACGACGGGGCCTGCGCCCTTTTGATCGCCGACGAAAAAACGGCCGCCAAATACAAATTGACCCCCAAAGCCCGCATCGTCGGCACGGCAGTCGCCGGCGTGCCGCCCCGGGTTATGGGCATCGGGCCCGTGCCCGCCGTGCAGAAACTGCTCTCGCGCCTGAACATGCGCCAAGAGCAGATGGATGTCATTGAGCTGAACGAAGCGTTTGCGGCCCAGGGTCTGGCTGTGTTGCGGGCGCTGGGCATAGCGGATGACGACCCCCGGGTGAACCCCAACGGCGGGGCCATAGCCCTGGGCCACCCCCTGGGCATGAGCGGCGCGCGCATGGCGGCCACGGCGGCGTATCAACTGCAACGCGGCAAAGGCCGGTACGCGCTGTGCACCATGTGCATCGGCGTGGGCCAGGGCATCGCCATGGTTCTGGAGCGGGTGTAGTGAATCGCGGTGTGTGCATGCGGGCGGAAAAATTCGCCCGCTGCACATACCCGCGTGAAATAGATTATTGTTTTAACTTTTTAACTGTTGAAATTTTTATTTTTACATTCAGGTTAATATAAAATGGGGACTAACTTTGACCGGAATAAAAATAAAAATTTCATAATAAGGCGATACAGCGAAAAGTTGGTGCAAAATGTTTGTTCTTGAGTATGTTTGAATAGAGGATCTCTTATTATTGCTTGCGCGGTATTTGTGTTGCGCTCGTTGTGCTGTCGATAATAAGATTGATGAATTTGAATAGATGCATTATGCATCGCCATCTTTTTCCGGAGGCTTTCATGGAGACAATAGTACAGAAAACCAGCCGGATACGCGCAGCGATCCTCATGGTCATGGGGCTGCTGGCCGTTCTCATGTCCCTTTTCCATCTTTCCACGGCGTCCATCGGCTCGCTTCCAACCATGGAGCAGCGCAGCATCCACCTTATGTTCGTGCTCGGGCTCATTTTTTTGAAAACAGCCGTCCGGCGGCCGGGGCCTTTCGGGTTGCGCGATATTTTGGATGTCGCTCTGGCCGTGGCGGGTATGGCCGCCACGATCTATACCTTTGTGAACTGGGAAGATCTGATGGCCCGGGTCGCTTTTCCGGACGAGCTGGATATCATCATGGGCATAGTGCTGGTGGCGGTGGTGCTTGAAGGCACCCGCCGCGAACTGGGCAACGCCATCCCCATCATCGCCATTATCTTCATTATTTATGCGCTGTACGGCAACTATCTGCCGTTCAAAGAAATCGCCCACAGAGGCTATTCGGTCGAGCGTCTGGTCAGCAACCTGGCCCTGGCGACAGAGGGCATTTACGGCCAGGTGCTGGGGGTTTCGGCCACCTACATCTTCCTCTTCGTGCTCTTCGGTGCGTTTTTGGAAAACAGCGGCGCCAGCAAGTTCTTCATCGACCTTTCTCTGGCTTTCTTCGGCCGTTCGCGCGGCGGACCGGCCAAAGTGGCGACCGTGGCCAGCGGCCTTTTCGGCATGGTTTCAGGCAGCGCCGTGGCCAACGTCATGGCCGTGGGGCCCTTTACCATCCCCATGATGACGCGGCTGGGCTATGATCCGAAATTCGCCGGGGGCGTCATTTCCGTGGCCGGCACGGGCGGGCAGTTCATGCCGCCGATCATGGGCGCGGCGGCCTTCATCATCGCCGAAACCCTGTCCATATCGTACATGGACGTGGTCAAGGCGGCCTTCATTCCCGCCGTGCTCTATTACGTGGCCCTGTGGTTCATCGTGGACATCCGCGCCCAGCGCGACAACATCCAGGTCGTTCCCGCGGACCAGATTCCGGATTGGAAGCAGGTGCTGCTCAAAGGCGCGTATCTGGCTCTGCCGGTGGTTCTGCTTATCTATTTTCTGACGGTCGTTCGCTGGTCGCCCATCAAGGCCGGATTCTGGTGCATCATCTCCTTGCTGGTCATTTCCTTCGTGCGCAAGGAAACGCGCCTTACCCCCGCCAAGCTGTATGTCGCCCTGCGCGACGGGGCCATGGGCAGCCTCAGCGTGGCCATCGTCTGCGCGGCCGCGGGCATCATCATCGGGGTGCTGTCGCTGACCGGGCTTTCGCTCAAGTTTTCGCAGCTGCTCATTTCCATGTCCATGGGCATCATGCCGATTCTGCTGATTCTGACCATGATCGCGGGGCTTATCCTGGGCATGGGCATGACCACCACCTCCGTGTACATCGTGCTCAGCGTGCTGGTGGCCCCGGCCCTCACCCGCATGGGCGTCGAACCTATCGCGGCGCACCTCTTCGTGTTCTTCTTCGGCATTCTTTCGGCCATCACCCCCCCGGTGGCAACGGCCTCGTACGCGGCGGCCAGCATCACCAAGACCTCGCCGACAGAGCTGGGATATGAAGGGTGGCGAATCGGCCTTGCGGGCTACATCATTCCCTTCATGTTCATTTACAGCCCGACCCTGCTGATGCAGGGAAGCGTGCTTGAGATCGTGCGCTCCATCATCACGGCCACGGTCGGCATCTACGGCCTTGCGGCCAGCCTGGAAGGGTATCTGTACAAAAGGCTGCCCCTGTACATGCGGGCGGTGCTCTTCGTGGCGGCGTTGATGCTGCTCGACGCGGGCGCCCTGACCGACATCATCGGGGTGGCGCTGTTCGCGGCGGTGTTCTTGTATCAGCGGCGTTTCGCCGTCCCCGCGAAACCGGCTCCCGCCCCTGCGGAACCGGCCGTGTCGAACGGGGAAAATCCATGAGAACGCCCGTGCAAGACGTTTACGGTCAACCCAATAGCATAAGCGCAATCGTGTAACCGTCCAACCAAGGAGATTCCGATGCACCGTATATTCACTCTGGCGGCGGCCGCCGTCCTCGTCCTGGCCATGGCCGGGTCCGGCCTTGCCGCGACCCACAACCTGGTCATCGCCTCGGGTAACTCAGGCGGTACCTATTATTACATCGGGGCCGGCATGGCCAAGATCATTTCCGAAAAACTTAAAGACGTGGAAATGACCACGGAAGCCACTACCGGCTCTCCGGTGGAAAACGGCACCTTCACCTCCCGCTCCGTCGACACCCTGGGCATCTTCACCCTCGACGGCGCCTATGCCGCCCTGCAGGGCGACAAGAGCAAGGGGTTCAGAGCGCCGATCAAAAACCTGGGCATGCTGCAGGCCGGGCATAAACTGCTGCTGTACTGGATGACTCTGGAAAGCAGCGGCATCAAGAGCCTGTCTGAAGCCAAAGGCAAGCGCATAGGCCTGCCCGTTATCGGCAACACGGCGTATTTCCAGGCGGTGGCCATGCTTGAAGCCCACGGGCTCAAGAAGGACGACTACAGAGGCATACCCATGACCTACGCCGAACAGGCCGACGCCATCAAAGACGGCAACATTGATATCTCGTGCACCGGCGGCGGCGTGCCCCAGGCGGCGGCGATGGACGTTTCGACCACCCACAAGACGCGCTTCCTTTCGCCTACCAAGGAAATGGAAGAGCAGTTGACCAAGAAGTTCCCCTATTGGTGGTTCTCTGAAATTCCCGCCAACACCTATAACGGGCAGGATAAGCCCATTCGCGTCTTCACCTCGCAGGTCTGCATCTTCGCCAACATGAGCATGAGCGAAGATCTGGCCTATCGCCTGACCAAGACCCTGTGCGAAAACACCGCGGAACTGGCGGCCATCCACAACGAGGGCAAGATGTGGTCCGCCGAGAATACCAAGCCTCTGTTTGAAAAGCCGGTGGTTCCGTTCCACCCCGGCGCCGTCAAGTACTATAACGAGTTGTGGAAGAAGTAAGCTCGGCAGGCACGCGGCTTACCGGGCGGCGCGCGGCGCCGCCCGGGGCCGTGAATCGTGAAGCAACGCTATAACGATCAGCAAGAGAGAAAATCCTCATGATGGACAAGATCACTTCCTTTTTCACGGAACTCATGCGCAAGTATCTGCCTGATCCTTTTGTCTTTGCTTTGGGTCTCACTTTTCTGACTCTGGTTCTCTCCATCATCATCGAAGGCAAAGGTCCTATCCAGCTTGTGGACGCCTGGGGCAAAGGGTTCTGGAGCCTTTTGTCCTTCACCACCCAGATGGCGGTCATTCTGGCCATGGGCTACGTGCTGGCCAGCGCGCCCTTTACCTCGCGCCTGCTGGATAAAATCGCCGACAACGTGCAGACCCCGCGCGGCGCCATCATCGTGGCGACCCTGGTCGGCGGCATCGGCAGTTACCTGAACTGGGGCTTCGGTCTGGTCATCGGCGGCATCATCGCCAAAAAACTCGCGCTGCGGGTCAAGGGCGTGCACTACCCTCTGATCATCGCTTCCGCCTACAGCGGATTCACGCTTTACGGCCTGGGGCTCTCCGCTTCCATTCCCGTGCTCATTTCCACTCCCGGCCACTTTCTGGAAAAACAGATGGGCGTGGTGCCGCTTGCGCAGACGATTTTTTCCGCCCCCATGCTGCTGGTCAGCCTTGCGGTTCTGATCACGCTGCCGCTGCTGAACGCGGCGCTGCATCCGAAAGATCCTTCCAAAATCATCGAAGTGGATCCCAACATCGACAACGACGGACCCAAAGCCGCCGCAGGCCCCGGCGTCGACCAGACCATCGCCGGCAAGATCAACGACAGCCGTATTCTCAGCCTGCTTATCTGCGCGATGGCCCTTGTCTATGTAATTTCCTATTTCAAGAGCGGCAAAAGCCTTGACCTGAACCTGGTCAACTTTATCATTTTGTTCCTGGGCATCTTCCTTTTGGGCACGCCTATCCGGTATGTGGCGAAGCTGGCCGAAGGCATCCGTACCATTTCCGGCATCATTTTGCAGTATCCGTTCTACGCGGGCATCATGGCCATCATGGCCGCATCCGGCCTGGTTGAAACCATATCCGCATGGTTCGTGGGCATCGCCACGGCAAAGACCCTGCCTTTCTGGGGCCTGATCAGCTCTTTTTTCATCAACTTCTTTGCGCCTTCCGCCGGCGGCCACTGGGCGGTGCAGGGGCCCTTTATGATGGACGCGGCCAAAGCCATCAACAGCTCTTTGGGCCAGAACGCCATGGCGGTTATGCTGGGCAACGCCTGGAACGACCTGGTCCAGCCTTTCTGGATTCTGCCCGCCCTGGCCATCTCCAAGCTGAAGCTGAAAGACGTCATGGGCTACACCGTGGTCATGATGTTCTGGATCGGCATCCTGTATAGCGTCGCCGTGCTCGCCTGGGGGTATATGGCGCACTAAGACGCATGCGCCGGTTTGACGGCGCATTCCCCGGCGGCCGGAACTCCCCGGCCGCCGGGACCGAAAGGCCGAGCAAAGCGCCCGCAAGCATACCGAGCAAGGAGAGCCTATGAACAGCATCTGCGATATCATCATCAAGAACGGCACCCTCGTCGATCCTTCCCGCAACCTTGAGCAAAAGGGCGACGTCTGCATCAAAGACGGGCTTATCGTCGACGCCCCCAAAGACGCTACGGCAAAATATATGCTCGACGCCAAGGGCATGCACGTCATGCCCGGCCTTATCGACTTTCACACCCATGTCTATATGGGCGGTTCCGACCTCGGCGTGAACCCGCATACCACCCTGGTGCCCCAGGGCGTGACCATGGCCGTTGACCCAGGCACGGCGGGAACCGGCGCCATTGCCGGGTTCATGCCGGAAATCGAGGCCGCGCAAATCCGGATGAAGGCCTTCGTCAATATCACACCCATGGGGCTGGCCACCTTCCGTATTCATCCCAAAGTGGACGCCGCCGTTTTTGACGTTCCGCGCCTGAAGCATATCTTCCGCGAATACGGCCATCACGTTTTGGGCATCAAGTACATGGCCGGAAAAGAGATCAACGACAACCTGGCCGCGCTGGACAGAACCCTGGAAATAGCCGGGGAACTCGGCGTGCCCGTGGCCGTGCATACCACGGACCCGGCCGAGCCCATGGCGGCCATCGCAAAGCGCTTGCGCAAAGACGACATTCTCGTGCACTTTTTGCACGGGGTCGGCCAGACCATCATCGATCCGGACGGCAAGGTCAACAAAGAGCTGTGGGCCGCGCGTGAACGCGGCGTCTGGATGGACGCGAGCAACGGCAGCAGGCACTTCAGCTTTGCCGTGGCCAAAGCCGCGCTGGCGGAGGGATTCGCGCCGGATATCATCTCCACGGACCTGACCTTTATCACCCTGCATGCTGAGCCGGTGATCAGCATGCCGCACCTGATGTCCAAGTATCTGAACTTGGGCATGCCGTTGATGGACGTCATCCGTGCGACAACCACCACCCCGGCGAAGCTCTGCCGTATGGAAGGCAAGCTCGGCACCTTGAAAGCGGGCGCCTACGCCGACGTCACGGTCATGGAAATCGTGGACCGCGAGGTGACTTTCCGCGAAACGGCCAAACCCGACAGCCCGGTTATGAAGGGCAACACGTATATGCTGCCGCGTCTGACCGTGATCAAGGGTGTGCCCGCGTACCGCAGCCCTGATATGCCCGGTTTGTAAGGAGGACCATATGAAAGCGGTAATGAAACACGCGCGCGAGCACGGCGCGGTCGGGGTTTTCGACATTGAAAAGCCCGCGCCCCCCAAGGGCGACGAAGTGCTGGTCAAGATTTACAGCGCGGCCCTGTGCGGCAGCGACATTCACGCCTACGAATATATCGATTCGTATAAAAGCTTTATGCACGTGCCCGTGGTGCTGGGGCACGAAGGCTGCGGCATTGTGGAAGCCGTTGGGGAAGCCGTGAGCAAGTTCAAGCCCGGCGACCGGGTCATGGGCGAATCGAACATCTTCTGCGGCAGTTGCCGCAACTGCCGCCTGGGCATGACCCACATCTGCGACAACAACCTCATGCGCGGGTTGACCACGCCGGGCGTCATGCGTGAATATGTGATCTGGTCGGAGAAAAACTTGCATCACGTGCCGCAAAAGCTGTCGTTCGCCGAAGGCGCGGCGGCCCAGGCCGTAACTGTCAGCGTGCACGGAGTGTTGAATCGCATCGACATCAAACCCGGAGATACGGTCTTTGTTTCCGGTGTGGGCATCATCGGCCTTGCGGCGGCGCAGTTGGCCCGCGCCTGCGGCGGCAAGGTTGTCATGACCGGCACGGACGTGGACGAAGAATCGCGCATTCCCATGGCGAAAAGCATGGGCCTTGAGGTATTCAACTGTCAGAAGGAAGACGTGGTGGAGGGTGTCGTCAAACGCATGGGCGGCAAGGTGGACTTCGCCATAGAGTGCTCCGGGGCTTCCCCCGCATTCATCAGCGGGCTTGCGGCCGTTCGCAAGGGCGGCTCCATGCTGCTGCTGGGGCTGCCGAACAAAGAAGTTTCTTTTCCCTTTGCCAACGCCATCCGGGCGGAGATCAACATCATCACCAGTTATACTTCGTCCTGGAACGACTACGAAAAGACTCTGGCGCTGCTTGAATCGGGCATGCTGAACATCAAGCCGCTGCTGACGGAATACCCCGTGGATAAAGCCGTGCAGGCTTTTGAAGACGCTGTGAACAAGGTGGCCGTGAAGCCGGTGCTGCAATTTATAACTGGATAAAGGGAGACAGAATGATGCAATTTTCAAAAATAGCGGTCATCGGCTCCGGCATTATGGGGCACGGCATCGCGCTGGTCTGCGCGCGGGGCGGCCTGCCCGTCACCCTTGTGGATATCAGCGAAGACGCCCTGCGCGCGGCGGAGCAAAAGCTGCGCGCTTCCATGATTCAGCTGATCGAATCGGATCTGGCGAATTCCGCGGACCTTGAGACGGTGCTGGGCAGAATCGCCTATTGCAGCGACACGGCCAAAGGCGTGAACGGCGCGGACCTGATATTCGAAGCCGTGCCCGAAAAACCGGCGCTGAAGCAAACGGTCTTTACGCAACTTGAGGCCTGCGCCGCGCCGAACGCGGTTTTTGCCAGCAACACCTCGGGCATACCCATCAATACCCTGGCGGGCATGACCAAACGGCCGGAGCTGTTCGCGGGCACGCATTTCTTCATGCCCGCGCACCTCGTGCCGCTGGTGGAGGTTATTGAAGGGGAGAAGACCAAGCCCGAGGTCATCAAAGGCCTGATGGATCTTTTGGCGAAGCTGGGCAAAAAGCCCGTGCACGTGCGCAAGGACATCCCCGGTTTTATCGGCAACCGCCTGCAGCACGCGCTTGCGCGCGAGGCCATGAGCCTGGTGGAGAAGGGCGTCGCTTCCGCCGAAGACGTGGATACGGTGGTCAAGACCAGCCTTGCCATCCGGCTGCTTTTTACCGGCCCCATGGAGCAGCGCGATTTCAACGGGCTGGACACGCACCTTTCCATCGCGGAATATCTGTACAAAGACCTGGAAGCGTCGCAGACCCCGTTGGCCTTGCTGAAAGACACGGTGGCGGCCGGCAATTACGGCATCAAGACCGGCAAGGGGTTTTTCGACTGGACGAAAAAAGACATCCCCACCGTGCACCGCGAAAAGAACGAGCGTCTTATCGCGGCGTTGAAATTGCTGCGGCAGTTCGGCGAATAGTTTTTTGTCTGTAACCGGAAAAAGGAGCGGCAGCCATGCAATATCTTATCAGAATGGATGTTTATCCTCCCAAAGACATGCCGAAAGAAGAGTTCGACAAGATCAAGGCCGTGGAAAAAGCGTATTCGGAAGATTTACAACGCAAGGGCAAATGGCCGCACATCTGGCGGGTGGTCGGCGCGTACAGCAACTATTCCATATTCGAGGCCGAGAACAACGACGAGCTGCACTCCATGCTGCAAAACCTGCCCCTGTTCGCCTACAGCACCTTTCAGGTGGTGCCGCTGGCCACCCACCCCTCAGACATCAAGGCCAAAAAGTAAGAACGGCTTGATGCGTAAAGACACTCTTTTACTGTGGAGGGCGAATAGGTATGCATGACATGGTGAAGCTGGAAACAGTGGAACTGGTTCCGTTTCAGCCCGGCAAGCCGCTTGTGGTCCTTGGCCCCTCTTTGGGAACCAGCGCCGCCGCCTTGTGGGGGCCGGCGGCGGTGCACCTGGCCGGGCGCTTCAACGTTCTGGGCGTGGATCTGCCCGGACACGGCGTTTCCTGGCAGGTTGCCCCTGTCAACGACATGGCGGCCCTGGCCAAAGCGGTTATCGCCGGGGTTGACGCGGCGCTGGCAAAGCGGGGCGAAGCCGGAACGCAGTTTTTCTACGCCGGGGTTTCCGTTTCCGGGTGCATTGGGCTGCAGCTTTTGCTTGACGCGCCTGAACGCGTCAGGGCCGCCGGGATACTCAACTCCGCGGCGAAGATAGGCGAGAAGGCCGCCTGGCTTGAACGGGCCGCGACCGTGCGGAGCGCGGGCACGAAGGCCATGCGCGAAGCGTCCCCCGGGCGCTGGTTCGCGCCGGGTTTTGCGGAGGCGAACCCCGTGCGGGTGGCGATTCTGCTCGATTCGCTCAGCGCCGCGAGCGGCGAAGGCTATGCCGGGGTTTGCGAAGCCCTGGGCAGCTTTGACGTGAGGGATAAACTTTCTTCAATCAAGCGCCCCGTGATCGCCATCGGCGGCAAGAATGACGTGGCGACGCCCCCGGAACAGCAGGAGGCCATAGCCAAGGGCATACCCGGCGCGCGGCTGGAGTTTTTCTCCCCGGCGGGGCACCTTGTTCCGGCGGAGCACCCGGAAAAAGCGGCAAGCCTGTTGGCCGGTTTTTTTGGAGCGATCACGTAAAACCGTCCGTCTTTTGTGGCACGGGACGGAAAAGCAAAGGAGCGGAGCATGCCCTATCTTATCGAGACCTGGGATAAAGACGATCACATGCCCGTGCGCATGGCGCACCGGGAGTCTCATCTGGTCTACCTGGAAGCGAACAAGCACCTTCTGCTCGCCTGCGGCGCGAAGCTGAATGACGACGGCAAGGATCAGGGCGGCGGCATTTACATCGTCGACCTTGAGACGCGCGAAGAAGCGGAACGCTTCATTGCCGCCGACCCGTTCAGCAAGGCGGATCTTTTCAAAAAGGTGAACATTACCCGCTGGCGCAAAGCGTACATTGACGGCAGGAATTGTCTGAAATAGATCCGGCCCGTCTGCAAGCATCGCAACGTGAAATTGTTTTGAAAGACGAAGGCGTTTTTCCATCAGGAAAAACGCCTTCGCTCTTACGGGATCGAGGGGCTCAGTCCTCTTGCGGGGGGGCGGGGCAGAGCCCGCCCGCTCACACCAGCATGTTCGACACGGTCCGGGCGGCGGTGAGCAGCGGCTCCAGAAAACGGGCTTTGAATTCTTCAGGCGAATAGGCCAGGGCGTGCCCGCTGATATTGATGGCCGCGATCCAGTGCCGTTGGCGGTTGATGATGGGCGCGGCCATGGAGATCAGGCCTTCTTCAAGTTCCTGATGGTTCAGGGCCCAGCCCTGGGCGCGGCATTCGGCGATGCGTTTTTTCAGCTCGAAAATGTCTGTGACGGTCTTGTGAGTGTGCATGGTCAGCGGAGACATGCGCAGCACGTGGTCCAGCTCGGTTTCCGGCAGGCCCGCCAGCAGCACGCGGCCCATGGAGGTGCAATACGCGGGCAGGCGGCTGCCCACGGAAAGGTTGATGGACATAATTTTGCGGGTGGGCACGCGCAGCACGTACAAGACTTCCCAGCCGTCCAGCACGCTGATGGAACAGCTTTCGCCGATCTCGGCCGAAAGGTCTTCCATCACAGGCTGAGCCAGTTGCCAGAATGGGATGGAGCTGAGATAGGAAAAACCGAGGTCCAGAATCTTCGGGGCCAGCCGGAAAAGGCGGCCGTTGGACCGCACATAGCCGAGTTTTTCAAGCGTCAGCAAAATGCGGCGGGCGCCCGCCCGGGTCAGGCCGGTGAACTGGGCCACCTGGGTCAGGGTCTGTTCGGGCCGCTCCGTGCTGAACGAGCGAATGACCGCAAGCCCTCTGGCCAGAGATTGAACGTAGGAGTCGCCGGGCTTTTCGTCAGCCAGGCCTGAAAAATCCAAAACAGCCGGTATCGTGTCATTCATATGCATTCTCAAAAATAATGTGGCAACGCATACCGTCGCACTGAAGAACCCTAGGGCCTCAATGGGCCGGAGTCAAGAGCATGAAAATTATTCCGGCTCGGCCCGCCGCAAGGCCGCATTCACTATTCCGCGACCTCCACGCGTTCCACGGCGGTTCTGCCGAACACTTCCGGCGTGTACATCTCTTCCGCCAGGGCGGGCGGCCGGGTAAAGGCGCCCGGCGTCGTGGCCCGCAAGGTGTAGGTATAGGCGTATGTGCCCGGTTCCACCTGCTCGGTGTACAGCAAGAGGCCGGAGTCGCGCAGTTCCGTGCGCTGCCAGGGGTAGGGGTAACGCTGCCGCAGATCTTCGGCCTGCAAATCCGCGCGGGTGGCGTGCAGCGGCTCAAGCCCGGCCGGGAAAGGGTCAAAAAGCAGCACGTGGCGGCGGGTTGCGGGCACGGTCAGGGTCAGGGTCACGGTGACCGTGTCACCCACGCGATAGGGTCCGGTTTTGCTCCAGGCGCGGGTCAGGGTAAGCCCCGCGTTTCTGCCTTTGGCCCCGGTTTGGGGGGCGGCGTATGAAAGCCGCGCCGCCCAATAGGGCGAGCCTTTGTCCGCTGCCAGCACCAGCGTGGTTTTGGCGCCGTCCGGCAGCTTGTCGGCGGGCAGCACCCAGGTCTGGGGCGGATCGATCAGTTTTTCGAAGCTTTTGGACATGCTCTCTTTGCCGTTCCACAAAGCTTTCAGCGTCGTGGGCCGGTTGCCGCCCAGGTGTTCGAGATAGGCTGTCAGGCCCATCAGGCCGAACATGGCCTCTTGGGTCGAAAGGATCTTCTTTTCGCCCAGACCCTGGCTTACCCAATGGGCAAGGGCTTCCAGGCGGGGATAATCCGGCTTCGCCTTTGTGAGCGCCCAAAGAACCAGGCCGTTGTCGCGCAGGGTGGAACCCAGCGTGTAGAGGCACCATTCCGGGTTTTGCGGGGCGAAGTGCACCTGCGCGGCGGTGACGGCGGCCGTTTTTTCCAGTTCCGCCAGCAGGCCCGCGATAACCGCCTCTTTGTCTTTCAGATCCGGCATGTTCGCGGCGGTGAGCATCATGGCGGCCAGGCCCAGGGGGTTCTTGCCCTTTTCTTTGAGCAATGCCGGGAACAGGGCGCGCACGTCATTTTCATTGCCTTTATGCAGCGAGAGCACCCACAGGGCCACGGCGCGCAGGTCGGGCGTGCGGGTTTTGGGGGCCGCGCGCAAGGCTTGGGCCAGGAAACGCACGGCCTGATCCGCGACTTTGGAATCAAGAGCTGCATCCAGCCCTTCAAGCTGCTTGTTTACCAGCAGCACGTAGGCGGTAAGGTAGGGGTCCGAATGGGCCGATTCCGCCCACAGACTGAAACCGCCGTCGTTTTTCTGGAACTTGGGCACGGCCAGCATGGTCTTTTTGATCATTTCCTTGTCCGCCGGGTCGGCGGGCAGGCCGATCAAATCGCCGTGCTTCAGGCGTAGCGCCCGCACCCAGATGCGGCTGAGGCGTTGCTCCAGGCAGTGCCAGGGGTAATCGAGCAGGCTTTGCGCCGCCAGCGGCAGCCCGGCCGCCGGAGAGGGCGCGAACACAACCTCCAGACGGCTGCGGCCGTCCAGTTTTTCCGGCAGGTTGACCGGCAGGGTATAGGTTTTGTCCGCGTGCAGCAGCCCGGCCGCGGCTACGGTGGTCAGGGGCTGGGCGGGCAGAACGGGCAAGCGGAAAGTCGCCGCGTCGTTTTCTTTCGCGCCCTTTGCGGTCATGGCGCCTTTCACGTGCAAAGTGCCTGTGCCGACGTCTCCCATACGCAAGGGGAACGAAACAATGCCGCTCTTGCCCGCTTCCAGGCGGATGGAACGGCTTTTTTCAGCGGTCAGGGCCATGCCTTCCGCCTTGGCCGTGACGGTGATTTCCCCTGCATCCTCGCTCAGGTTCTGCACCAGAATCCGGGCGAAAAGCGTGTCGCCCGCGACCGCGAAACGCGGCAGGGCTGAAAGAAGCTGCAAAGGCTTGGTCGCGGTGATGTCGGTTTGGGCCAGGGCGAACTCTTTGCCCGCGTCGGCGGCTATGGCCACGATGCGGTAGCTGGTCAACGAATCGGGCAGGGTGAATTCGGCTTGCAGCGCGCCGCTTTCATCCGTTTCCGCCTGAGCCAGCCAAAAGGCGTCGGGCCTGAAGTTTTCGCGCAACGGCGGCTCGCCGTCCGTGCCCCCTTGCGCGGCCTCGGCCGCGGCCATGCCCATCGGCGAAGGGGCGTACAGCGCGCTGCGGCGCGTTTGTTCGTTAAGGACTTTCAGGTCCTGCGCGCCGAGATTGACCAGCAGACTGCGGATATCCAGCGTGGAAACGCCGTGGGAATACAGGGGCTGAAAGCTGTGCCCCGGGTAATAGTTGTTCTGCTCTCCGGCGGCGCGCAGCACGCGGTTGTCCACGGCCAGCAGGGTGACCTGGGCCTTGCGGCCTTTGCCCGCGGCATCGCGCACCGTGACGGTTGCCGTGACCTTGCCGCCGGGGCGGTATTTTGGGGCATCCGTGGCGACTGTCGCCGTCAGGAACGCGGGCGGCCCCGTCACATCCAGGCGGGCCACCCCCACGCGAACCTGGGGCGCGCCGCTATCCGGCCCGAAACTGCGCTCGCCATCCGGCGGGGGCGCGGTGCGGCCGCGAATCAGCACCACGGAAACATAGACGTAGGGCACGTCCTTTTCCGCCAGCGGCACCTCAATGACCGGCGCGGGGCCGGTCAGCTCCATGACTCTGGCTTCACGCACGCCGCCGCGTTCCGTCGTGACCAGGGCCTGGGTCTTTTCCCCTTCATCCGCCAGGGGGTTCTTGACCACTATGCGGGCGGTCGCGCCGGGCGCATAGGCTTTTTCATCGGGCATCAGTTCCAGGGTGCGCGCGTCCGTGCGGTCCCAGGTCAGGCCGGGGCCGGTAACATACAGGAACAGCTCGCTCAGGTTCTTGCGCCCTTTGGCATCGGCGATTTCCGCCCGGATGCGGTATACCCCGCCCTTGGCCGGGGTAAAGGCGGCTTTGCCCCCTTCGGCCGCGCCAAGGCTGACGCTTTTGTCAAAAACCGGAGAATCGAATTTGTCCTGTTCGATGCGCCGCTCGGCGGTCAGCCGCACCTGCGCGCCGGGCAAGGGTTTGTCGTCAAAGGAGGCGGCTTTGAGTTCCAGGCGCAGCTCTTTGCCCGCCGGGGTGAAATAGGGCGCCTTGATGCCCACATACGCGGCGGAAGGGTGCAGAGTGAAAGCGGCCGTGCCCTGGCTGGTTAAGCCGGAAGCGTCGGCGACCGTGGCCTCCAGGCCGATTTCTTCCACCCGGCCCGGTTGCACGGGAATGGCGGGCAGCGTGAACGAAGCCTTGCCCGCCCCGTCCATCACGGCGTTCAGCGCGGCGATCTGTCTGGCCCGGTTATAATGATAAGGCAGGCCGTGACCGAAACGCGGGTGGCGCCAATTGGAGCCCACGGCGTAGCCGTACAGGCTGGCGGGCGCAAAGCTGCCCTCCCGACCGGTCACGGCGAGGGTGGTTTGTGCGCCGGGCAGAGCCGCGCCGGAAAAATAGCCCGCCGTCACAACGGCGCCGAGCGCGTTTTCGCCCCGGCCGGGCACGGGCTGCGTGGCAGGGTCGGCCACATCCACCTTGAAATCCGGCGGCCGGAACGAGGCCACCTTGAAGGCCCGACCATGGCTTGCCCGTTCAATGCCCGGCGTTCTGGTTATCACGGTGTATTGGCCCAGAGTAGCCTCTTCTGAAAGCGTAAACTGACCGGTAAGCGATCCATAGGCGTTGACGACGCCTTCGCCGCGAAACACCTCTTTGCCCTGCTGATCGCAGATGATGTACGAAACGCCGCGCCCGGCGGGCAGGGGCTGCCATTCGCCCACATCCAGCCGTTGCTCGGCCTTTCCCGCGCTGTAGGCCTTGGCGTACAGGATGAAGCGCACGGTCTGCCCCGGCTGGTACAAGGGGAGCTGGCTGACAAGGTGAACCTTCCAGGGGCGGTTTTTTTCCGGAAAGTTGTCGTAATCGCCGAATGTTGCGGAAAGATTCCGCGAATCCAGCGCGAGAACGGCCGTATCGCCGCTGTGTTCCGCCCGCAACCAGGCGCGTTCGCCTGGCGGCAGAGTGTCGCTGCCCGGCAGGGTTGCCATGCCCTTGGCGTCGGTGACGCCTTGCCAGAGCAACCCTTTCTTTTCCGCATGCAGCGAAAGTTTGGCCCCTGCCAGCGCATCGCCGCCGGAAAGGCTGGTGGCCCAGGCAAGGCCCCCTGTGCGGCCGTTTTTGACGCTCAAGCCTATGTCGGTCACTTGCAAGGTGCGGGTGTAGGTGCGGGTCTTTTCATCATCATCGCCGCCGCCCAGCCGTGAAACGGCGAAGGTCAGGCGGATCAAACCGTTCGTTGCGGCTCTGCCCAGCGTTTCCGGCAGGTTCAGAGTGTGGCGGATGATTTCATTGGGCGCGAAGGTGAGAAGCAGCTTTTTGTCGATAGCGCCCTGAACGCTTGAGGGGCCGCTCGCGTTGTCGGCGAAAACGGCGGCCGGATCATCTCCCCAGGGCAGAAAGCGAAGGTGCAGGGCGATGGGGCTGAAATTCCTGACGAAAAAAGGCAGAATGCCACCCAGTTTGGCCTCAAGCACCTCGCCGTCCGGCAGAGAAAAACTCGGCTCATAGTCGCCCACGGTGAAGTTATACACGGCGTCTTTTTCCAGCACGCCGCCGTAAACATCCTTGAGCCCCGTCCGTACGGTCACGGTGTAGTTGGAGCGCGGCTGCCAGGCGAAGCGAAAGCTGACGTCGCGGTCGGGCTGTTCCAGCCAGTCTTTTTTTCGCGCTTCGTCTTCGTGGTAGCTGGAATCGGGAGTGCCCGCGGCCGGGCTGACCGAAAGATGCGCAAGCAGGTCGGTCCGCTTCACCGGGTTGGACAGGCGAATGTGCAGGCCGCTGCCTGCGCCGGGCCGCGTCAGTTTTTCCGGGCCGCTGGTATAGCTGTCGGTGGTCAGGCGATTCACGGTCAGGGGGCCGTAGCTAGCCAGCGCAAAGCGAAATTCTTTTGACGGCACAAAACCTTTTTCCGGACGGATGCCCGCGGCCAGGGTCAGCACCAGCGTTTTGCCCGGCGGTAGGTCGTTTTTGAGCTGCCCGGCGTAATAGCTGTACCCTTCCTGCCGCCATTCAACGGGCAGGCTTTTGCCGTCCATTTCCAGGCGAGTTTTGGTTTTCAGGTCGTCCAGGCGCAAGGGATAATTGCTGGAAAGCGAGATGGCGCCGTCTTTGGGCGGCAAAGGGTCGCCGCTTTTCGTGTTGCAGGTGATCGCGATTTCGGGGGTGGTGACGTTCCAGCGCTTTTCAGCCGCCAAAGACGCGCCGGAAAGGGCCGTGACCTCGGCGGGCACAAAGGCCTCGATGTGTACCGGGCCTTCCACGGGCTGGTCAAAGAGATAGGCCAGGGTGGCGGGGTCAATCCAGCGGTAGTTCCCGGCGGGCAGCTTGCCGCCCGGCACGGAGAGGTGCAGGGGCGACGAGGCCGCCTTTTGCTCCATAACGCCCAGCGGCCGCATGGCCTCGCTGAAGCGCACGGTGATCTGGGTCAGCTTTTTTACTTCTTCCTGCGGCATGGCGCTGACGATGGTAAGCGCCTGCGGCGGCTGCGCGGCGAAAGAGGGGCGCGCGAAGGGCGAAAAGAGCAGTATGCCGCAAACCGCAAAGGCGGCCATAAAAGAACGGCGCATGAAAAACTCCTGAAACGGGTGGGGCGTTGCGCGAAGAAGGTCAGTGTTTTATAGGGGATCGTCATGCGCTTGTCGAGGTGCAGCGGCTGAGTTTGCCGTCAGGCTTTGTCAGGCTTCGGCGCGGTGCTCAGTCATGGGCGAAAGAGCCCATTCCTTCCGCCCGCGCCTTGCCTTTCGCGCCTGACAACAAACTGAGCCGCTACATAAATAGAGGTGCTATGCGCGGTCGGAAAAGGATTTTGCAAGCGCAAAGCGAAAATACCTGGCCCGCTTCACCCTATCGACCCGCCCTTTGCCCCCCTGCTGCGCCCGGCGCTACTGGCCATACGCGAAAAGCGCCTTGGCCCGAACCACCCGGAAACGCTGGCGACCCGCGAGGAGTTGCAGAACCTTTCCGGTGAAAGCGACGCCCCGGCGGATGCCGCGCCCAAGTGCGAGGGCGGCTGGCGGACGGTGGAATAGAAAAGCCTGCCGGGCGAAACAAAAAGGGCGCGCTGTTACGCGCGCCCTTTTCTGCCGGTGCAAATTCCTTCAGCCCACATGCCCTTCTATGGTCCCCACGTTCAGCGACCCGCGAGAGCCGGCAACCCCGCCGGAACCGGAGGCTTTGCTGGCCCTGGTGCCCTGAATCATGCCGCCGCTGCCGCCGCCGCTGCCGCCCATGGCGTCTTGCAGTTGCTGGTTGAGTTGCAGCAGCTGGTTATTCAGCTGGTTGACTTCCATCTGCGCGGCTTTAACCGCCGGTAACTCTTCACCGGGGGCGGCGTCGGGATTGGTTTGCCCCTCGCTTTCCGCCTGCGCCTGCTGCAATTTTTCCTGCGCTTTGGCCAGGCGTTGTTGCACTTCTTTAATCTGTTTCTGCAACTGGGCGATCTTGTCCGCCGCGACGTCGCCGGAAGATTCTCCCGAGCTGGCCGAGCCACCCGTGCCGCCGCCCGTGCCGCCGCTTTGGCTCTTTTCTTCACCGGCGTCTTGCGAGGCGGTTTGAGAACTTTCGCCGCTGCCCGCCATTTTCAGTTTTTCACGCGCTTCGTCAGAAATGGAGACGCTGTCGCCCTTGGCCAGGGCGGCGGTTTCGCGTTCAGCCTCCTGCTTTTCACGTTCCTGTATGGTTCTGGGCAGGCCGAGGCCCGCGCTTTCATAGGCTATGGGGGTAAGTTCCATGACAGGCTCCTTCGTTAACCGGCCTAAAAAGACAGGGGTTCCGATGCGCCCATTTCCGCCGCTTCGGTGGCGGCCGCCGCCGCGTACGGGTCGTTCGCTTCGCCGATATGGGCGATGATGCGGCCAACCCCGCCGCTGCCCGCGCGGGTGCCCTGAATCTGGCCGCCGCCGCTGCCGCCGCCCTGGCCGAGGGCTTCCTGCAACTGCTGGTTAAGCTGCAAAAGCTGGTCGGTCAGCTGTCCGACTTTTCCTTTGGCAGCTTCGAGTTCCGGTAAATCTTCCCCTTGCGCCGGGGCGTCGGGGTCGGCCTGGGCTGGTTCGGCTTGCTGCTGCGCCTGGGCCTTTTGCAGATTCTGCTGCTCTTTGTTCAACTGCCGCTGCACTTCCTGGATCTGTTTGCGCAACGCGGCGATTTTTTCTTCGTCCACCGTCTTCGCCTGCACGCTGCCGCCGCTTGCCGCAGGGTCCACAAAGGTCAGATCGCCGCCAAGGCCTTGTTCCTGCCGCTTTTGGGCTTGAACGACCTCTTGCCAGTTCTGCTCTTCGCTTTGGGCGGCATCTTCCATACGGTCGTCTTGCTCTTCGCCGGCCGCCTTTTCGGCGCTTGCGGCGGAGAGCATTTCGCGCGCTTGGTCGGAAATGGATATGGTGTCGCCTTTGACGAGAGCGGCGCTTTCGCGCTCCGTTTCCCGGCGCAGGCGTTCGCGCAGGCTTTCGGTCAGGCCTGTACCCGTATTTTCATTGGCTATAGGAGTGAGTTGCATGGTCATCTCCATACGGCTGATTGCGTCCATCAGTCGTATCGGAGATATCCGGAGTTTCTTTAGGAGAAAAACCCCTAGGGGTGTTCGTGTTCGGGGTTGAGGGGGTAGCGGGCTTCACCGGCCAGGCCGCACCAGCCCCGGCGCTGTTCGCGATCGCCCCATTTGGGCTCGGCCCAGCGCCAGGCAGCGCAATCGCCGCCCCGGCAGGGCTGTTCCTTGTCTTTGCCTATGGTCATGGGACAGGTGTAATTCTTGGCTTCCGCGTGTTGCATGGCGCATCTCCCGTAAAAGGCTTGCTCGTCGCTACATACACCGCATCAGCCCCGTGGTCGAGTCGGATAACCGCATTTTATTCGAAGGGCAAGGCTGCCGCAAAATCCTTTGCAGCGGGGTCATACTCCAGGCTGAAGGGCACGAGGGGCCGCATGCTTTCAAGATACGCGCGCGCGGCTTTTTCTTGATGCGGCGAAAACACGAACTGCACCACGGCGGCTTTACGGTCCACCACGGTCATGTAGCCTAGGTTGTCTTCCGCTTCGAGCAAAAAGCGGAACATGCCCACGTCGCTTTTGGCCAGGCGCAGATACAGGCAGGCGGACCAGCGCGGGGCGGGCAGGGGCGGGCGCGGCTTTCGCCGCGTGCGGCGTTTGGCCGCTGCCGGGAACGCTTTCGGTGTCATGCCCGGTTAGCCTTTGCCGGCAAGCGCGGGGCGCCGCCAGGGGGTATCGGCCGCTTCACGGCCCCGATGCAAAAAGCGGTATGCGGCCAGCGCGCCGTTTGGCCTCAATTCGGCCTGCATCAGAAAGAGGCCGTCTTTGCGGCCCACGGCGGCCATCAAACCCGGCAAGGTGGCCTCATAGCGCACGTCGCGAAAAGTCAGCAAACTGTCGCCGTTTGCTTCATGCTGCGCCGTCACCGCGGGAAAGCTCACAAAATCGGCATACATGGCGAAAAGCGGCGCTTCGCGGCGCAAACGCGCCCATAAAACCGGGTCAGGCCTGTCATAGGCGGTGAATGCAAGCGGCCCACCGGCATGAGGCAGAAAATACCGCGCCATCAGGTATTGGCCGCCGGGGTGCCCCGGTGTGGCCTTTGTTTCAGCCACCACTTTCCAGTTCAGCGGACTGAACGGTTCGGGCGAAAGTTGCAGCCGCGTTATGCCGCCGGGGTTGCCGGGAGCGGCGTAGCGCGCGTTCAGATGGGCGGCAAGGCCGTAGTTGAGCCCCAGGCAGAGCAGGGGGTAGCATACGGCCCAGGCCAGCGCGCCGCGCGCCATGCGGCGGGCGCGCCCCCTGCGCAGCGCCGTAACCCAGACGATGATGAGCGGCAGGGTCAGGGCGAGGTCGATGATGTAAATCGCGGGCAGCGCCACGCGATAGGCGGAAAAAGGCAGAAAAATCTGGGTGCCGAAGGTGGTCATGCAATCAAGAAATAGGTGTATGCACAGCGCGGTGAGCGCCACCGCCCAGGTTTTGCCGAAGGTCCAGTTTCCGGTGACGTCCCTTTTTTTCAGGGCCCAATGAAAAAGAAGAGCCATAACCAGGGCGAAAACGGGCTGCAAAACCAGGGCGTGGGTGATGCCCCGGTGAAACGAGAGAATGACTTCCGGGCTTCTGCCCGCGAGAATGTCGATATCGGGCAACTCGCCGCACAGAATGCCGAAAACGGTCATCAGGCGGGCTTTGGGCGCGTTTTTAAAGGCCAGCGGGGTCAAAGCCCCGGCCACGAGATGGGTGACGGAATCCATAAGTACCTCGGCGGCGAGACATAGCACGGTCCGTGCGCACTGAAAAGAGCCGAATCTGACGTGGGTAGCGGTTCAGTTTGCCGTCAGGCGAGGAGAGCGAGTTTTTTGTGAAGGGAGCATACTCTTATGGTATTCGACCGGAGCAAAAAACGATGCTCGACAAAGCATCACGGCAAACCGGGCCGCTACCCGGTGAATAGCCCTTTGCGGGGAGAGCCAAAAAGGATATAACCATCCCCTCGGTAAATGAACAGACAGGAGTACGCATGCGCCAGCCCTCAATAGGCATCGCCCCGGAAGGACTTCCCTTTATTTTTCTCTGCGCGTTTACGGCCGTTGTTTTCGCCCTGATCAAATGCTGGCCGGTGGCCGTTATTTTTCTGGTTTTGACCTGGTTCGCGGGCCACTTCTTTCGCGACCCCGAACGGGTGACCCCCACGGGGGCGGGGCTTGCCGTCAGCCCTGCCGACGGCACAATCGTCAAGATGCAGCCCATGCCCGACCCCTTCAGCGGGGAATCTCGCATGTGCGTCAGCATCTTCATGAACGTGTTCAGCGTGCACGTGAACAGAAGCCCCGTTGCGGGCACGGTCAAAAGCATCGCCTACCACCCCGGCGTCTTTGTCAACGCGGCGCTGGACAAAGCATCCACCGACAACGAACGCTGCGCCTACTCCATTGAAGACGGCGAAGGCAGATCGTTCAGCATGGTGCAGATCGCGGGGCTTATCGCGCGGCGCATCGTCTGCCGCGTGGACGAAGGCGACGCGCTGGGCCGGGGCGAACGCTTCGGGCTGATCCGTTTCGGCTCGCGAGTTGACCTGTATTTGCCGGATGACTATGCTGTGGATGTGAAGATTGGTGATGCCGTGTTCGCGGGGCAGACCGTTCTGGCCCGCAGGAAAAAGCGTGATGACGCGCGGCCGGAAGAAAGCGCGGATACGACTAAACCCCGTAAAAAGAGCAAGTGACAGCAGCGGGCGACGCGTTCGCCGGAGGTTGCATGGAAAAGAAGCTCCCTGTGCATAAGGGCGTGTATATATTGCCTAACCTGTTTACGACAGCCAGTTTGTTCGCCGGTTTTCTGGCCGTTCTCTGGGCCGCCGAAGGGTATTTCAAAGACGCGGCCCTGGCCATTTTGTTCAGCGCGCTGATGGACGGCCTGGACGGCAAGATCGCCCGGCTGACCAACACCGCCAGCGAATTCGGGGTGCAATACGACTCTTTGGCCGACCTTGTGGCTTTCGGCGTCGCGCCGGGCTTTATGGTCTATGCCTGGATGCTGCACGGCTTCGGCCGCCTGGGCATTGCGGCCGCGTTTCTTTTCGCCGCCTGCGGCGCCTTGCGCCTGGCCCGTTTCAACGTCAGCGCGAGCATAGCGGGCGCTTCCAAAAAGTTTTTCGTGGGCCTGCCCATACCGGCGGGCGGCTGCACCCTGGCCACCCTGGTCTATTTTCAGCCTTACGTGCCTACCTTCGCCCAGGGGGTGCTGCCTTCGTTCACCCTGGGCCTGACCATTTTCGTGGCCTTTTTGATGGTCAGCCGCGTGCGTTACAATTCGTTCAAAGAATACGGGTTCATCACCGCGCACCCGTTCAGCTCGATGGTCACGGCCATCCTGCTTTTCGTGTTCATCGTTTCCGCGCCGAAGCTGCTGGGGTTCCTTATCTTTATCGGGTACATCATCTCCGGCCTGATCTACACCTTTGTGATTTTGCCCAAGGCGCACACGCTGGCGGCGAAAACGACTCCACAGCAGCCGTGATGCCAGTTGAGAATAAGCGTTTCACAGGCGGTTGCTGACAAGGCGAGTTTTGTTTTTCGGCAAGGAAAAGGCCGGTTTCAGGGCGGGGATAGTACTTTTATGGTACAGACCCGACCTGAAACCGGCCTTTTGACGCCGCCGGAGGGCAAAACCCGCCTTGTCAGTTAGGAAGCGAATTTCTGATACAGCCCTGATGCGGCAAAGCGTTTGTTCGCGCCGAACGAGGGCGGCGGCGTATCCAGCGGCGGCAGGTCGGGCAGGGCTTCGGCCGTGTGCGTGGCGACCTGGGCGGCGGGTTGGGCTTGCGCCGGGGCTTGTTCCGGTGCGGCGGGCCGGGCCTGTGCCGCGCTTTGCGGGGCCGTTTGCGCGGTCGCTTCAGGCGTTTGGGCGGGCGTGTCTTGGGCCTGGGCTTTCGCGCCCTGAAAAACATACGCGTTTTTCGCTCTGGCGCCGCTGATCGGCGCGCCCGAGGGCGCGGCCTGCACGCCCAGCGGCACGCGCGCGGGCTGGGCAGCCGCCGCGCGGCCGGCAGCCGCCTGGGCGGCCGCCGCCTGGGCTTCGGGCGTATCCACTATCTGGGCATACGCGCTGCGCAGGCCGGTCAATATTTTTATGACCTCGTCGATGGGCGCCGGGTCCATCTTCAGGTTGGCCGTAAAGAGCCGCTTGTTGCAGTAAAAATACAACTGGTTCAGGTTGGCGGCCAGGTCGCCGCCTTTTTCCGCATTCAGCGAACCCGCCAGCTCGTTGATGATGTCGATGGCGCTCGAGATCAGGTTCCCTTTGCCCGCATAGTCTTTTGCAGCCATGCGTTCTTTGGCCTGGGTCAGGAACTTGACCGCCCCGTCGTACAGCATGAGCAGTATATGCCCCTGCGAGGTGGTGGTCACCTGGGTTTCAAAATACACTTTTGCCGCTTGGCGCATGGTCGTCGTCCTCTATCAGCTGCTGGAGCCGCTGCTCAAGGTTTTGATTTGCGATTCGATGGATTTGCTGAGGCTGTCATACTGTTTCAGCGTGGCGTCCAGCCGGGCGAAGCGCAGCTTCATCAGCCGCGTCCACTTGGTGATGCGGGCGTCTTCACGCTCAACCTTGGCGTCGATGCTCGCGATAATGTCGTCGTAGTTGTCCTGCAAGATTTGCAGGGCGCCCTTGCTGCCCAGCATGCCTTCTTCCGGCTTGTTGGGGGGGCCGTCGAGCAGGCGCAAAAGCTCGTTGATCTTGCCCTGCTTGATACGCACCGTGCCGGTGTAGCTGCCGGGGGTCAGGTTGTCGGGGTGCACCCTGATACCGTCGGCCGCGTTGTACTTCTGGGCGGTGATGGTCGCCGGCGTGCCGCCGGTTTCGCCTTTCAGGGTCAATTCCAGGCCCTTGACGGCGTTAGTCACGGTGTTGGTTTTGGAGCTTTTGACCGCGCCGCCGTTAATTGTGTAATGGGCGTCGTCGCCGGCCGCGGGGGTTCCCGCCGTCCAGCCGGAAAGACCGGTGAAATCGGAAACCGCCATGTCCGCGCCGGTTTCTTTGCTGGTGAACACAAGGGCAGCCGTGCCGCCGCTGGTGTCTATGGACATGGTAAACGGGTTTTTGGCCACCTTGTTCATGCGGGTGACAAAGTCATCCAGCGTTTCGCCCGCGGCGACCGTATAGCTGATTTCCTTCCCGTTGAGTTTGAGCGAGAATTCTTCTTCGGAGGCGGAAAGCGGCAGGTTGGAAGCCGTAAGGCCCGTATCCGCGCTGACGCTCGCGCCCTTGGCCAGGTTGAGGACGTCAATTGTGTAGTCGCCGTCCGCCGTGCCGTCCAGGTGCTTCGCGGTCACCGCGGCGGAATTGCTGGAAGAGGGGTCCTGGCGCACCAGGGCTATTTCGCCTGTGTCTTCGTAATATTTCGCTGGCTTGCCGTTGATGAATGCGGTGCCGTCAACTACCTTGCCGTCAGTCCCTATCTCATATTTGACGTCGTAGCTGCCGGGCACCGTAATGCTTTCGATCTGCGACATGAAGCTGAAGTTGGCGGAATCGGAAACACCCTGGTTTTTGGCGGCGAAAAATTCCGCCACGGCCAGGGGGTTCTTGGCCAGCACCGAATCCAGAGTGGGCAGGTCGGTATCGGTGTTCAAAACCAGCATGCCGTAGTTCAGGCTGCCCTCGCCGGAAGCTTCGGTCTTGATGCCGAGCTGCGAGAGCGAGGTGAACATGTCGCCGGTAAGATAGCCTTCAATTTCCTTCATGGGCATAAAGCCCAGCGGCATGCCCGCCGTGGCCTGCTTGAGCTGCGAAGAGAGAAGCTGCACCCCGTAGTTGCCGGTCAGGATGGAGCCTTTTTGCATGTCATACAGCGACGTGGCCAAAGAGGGGTCCGTGGTCTGCTTGCTGGTGTCGAGCTTCGTCAGCTCCAGAATGGTGGCGCGAAACGAGTTGACCGCCTCAATAAAGGTCAGCACGTTTTCCTTTATCTTTTCCGTGTCCGTGTTGACGGTCAGCGTGGTGGTGCCCACGTCTTTCAGGGTGAAGGTCATGCCTTCATCCACGTTGTCCACGGTGTTGCTGCCCACCGTCAGCCATGACCCGGCGGGCCAGCCGTTGATGCGGATTTTCGCATCCTGGCTTTGCTGTACATACCAGCCGCTGGTGGTGGGCGCGGAATACGCGGGCATGCCGGTCACGCCGGTCATGGCCGGGTCGGCGGCCACGGTGATGGTCTTGCCGTCCAGCGAATCGAGCTTGAGCTCCTGCTTGCCGTCAGCGCCGGTGCCGAGCGAAGCCTTGACGTTGGTGGTCGAGGTGTTGCTGTTGATCAGCTCGACGAAATCGCTCAGCGTGCTGTCGTTGGGCACCTGGAAGGTGTACTGCACCCCGCCGTGGGTCAGCACGAAGTTTTTGACCCCGCCGCTGCCGTTGACCATATCTTGCGGGGTGGAAAGGCCCGTGCTGATGGTGGCGGTGTAAAAAGAACTGGGAGTGAACGATTCGGAAGGTTTTTTCAATCCGGCGATCAGGCCGGAATCCGCCGTTTCATTGAAGGTGACGGCCGAGCCTTGCGGCACGGTGAACTTCAGCGTCTGCTGGCCGCCGGAAGCCTCAATGCTGGCGATGTTGCCGTTGCCGCTGGCGTTGATGGCGTCGCGCAGCCCTTCCAGCGTGGTGCCGTCAGCGACGGAAAGGGATATTTTTTTGCCGTTGTATGTGAAAGAGAAAGTCTGCGCCTCGCCGCTGTCGTTCACCGAGTCGGTGGAGTTGGCCAGGCCCGTGTCGAAGCTGAGCTTGTACTCGGCATTCGCATAGTCCGAGGGAGGCGGAAAGCCGTTCAGGTCCGTGTATGTGATGTGCAGCGCGTTGGCGCTGCCCAGGTCCATGCCCCGCATCTGAAAGGTGTAGCCGTCCGCGCCTTTGACCAGGGATACGCGTACCCCCGGGTTCTGGGCGTCGTTGTTGATGAGGTTTTTCAACCCCTCAAGCGTGGTGCCGGCGGCGATGGATATGGTGCGGGTTTTGCCCGCGTATTGGTAGGTGAAGTTGGTGGGGCCGGAGCCGGAGTTGACCTTGGATGTCAACTCGTCAAAGCCCGTGTCCACGCTCCAGATGGAGTTGGTGGCAAGCTGGTTGACTTCCAGCTTGTAGACGCCTTCCTGCGCGGCGCTTTTGGCGACGCCCGTGGCCACGTCGGATTTGGAACTGCTGACGGCTTTGGTCATGAACTTTTCAACGCTGTTCATGCCCGCCGCTATTTCGCGCAAAGAAACGAGCTGCTGGCGCACGACGCGGAAGGCTTCTTGGCGTTCTTGCCAGTCGGCTTTCCACTTGAGCAGCCGCCGCGCCGGAATTTCTTCGATTTGCCGCAGCTTGTCGATTGTCTCGAGCCAGTTGGTGTCGTTGCCGAGACCCTGGATGCTTATCGAGCCGGAAATATAATCGGAAGTTGCCTGGGACATGTCGTACCCGCCTGCTGGAAAATTTTGCCTACCGCTCGCCGAAAAAGAGAGGGGCACCCTGTTTTATGCAAGTGCGGTGCCAGGATATGGTTCCAGTTGCGCACTCGTCTTATCGGCGGGAGGGCGGGGATGTTTAGGGAAGAGGAGAGAGGACCGGGAGAGGCGGCGTAGGGGGCCGCTCAGACTTTGATATTTTTTGCGCTCCGGCATGAGTGAAGAGGGCGGCAACGCGTGGCGGCGGGGTGTATCCGGGGGGTGCGGGGCGCGAAAAAATCAAGGCATCGCGGCCTAGCAGATTGACGTGACTGTGAAGGGTTGGCCGTATATTGCGGAGAAAAAAGGCAGGAAGTTGTTTCTGCGGGGAGAAGTGAAACAGTAAACGGCGGAGGGTTTCAACCGGGCGTGGAGGAGGTCAATTCGCGCAGGCGTTTTTGCGCTTCTTCCGGGTTCAGGCCCAGGCGGGCGGCGATTGCAGGCAGGTTTTCCTCCGCATCGGAAGGGCGGGCGTAGAAGGGCGCGATATCTTCCCGGCCGTACGTCGTGTCCAGCGCGGCTTCCAGCAGGGTCTCCGGGCGGGGGTGGTCGTGGGCGTTCGGCAAAAGCAGCGCATCCGGGCGAGAGGCGCGTTCAAACGCATCCCGCAAAAAGGCTTCGTTGGCGGTGACGCCGCTGCCGGCCAGCAGTACCGGGGCCTTGTCGGAATAGGATGCGATGATGCGCGGCACGGTGTCGAGAGAGGCCACCAGAGCCGGGCAGATCTCGCAAAGAGAGGAGGGGGAACATTCTGCCGTGCGGTTTGTTTTGTGATCCGCCGCGCAATTCGTCGTGAAATCTGATTCGTGATGCGCTGCGTGGCTTGGTGTGATGTCCAGCGTGCGGAAGCCCTGAATGTACACCAGGTCGCGGCGGGCACGGACAAGCACCCAAAGATGCGTTGCCGGCTTCGCCGCGCGCAGCGTGGGCATGGCTTCGCGGGCCAGCAGCGCGAGGTAATCCAGCCCGGCCTGCGCTGCGCCGGATGTGCGGGCCAACCCGGCGGCGGTCACCGCGGTCAGGCGCAGCCCGGTGAAAGAGCCGGGCCCGCGCACGCAGGCGATACGGCGTATGTCAGCCACATCGGCACCAAGCGATTGCAGGGCAGAGCGCAAGGCAGGGGCGAGTTTTTCCGCCCCTTGCGAGGCGGCGCGGCATTCCGCGCCATACAGGTACGCGCCGCTTTCATCGGCCAGGGCGATTTGCAGCCGGTTTTCCGCCGCGTTCAGGGCCAGCGTCAGGCCGGATTCCGAAGGCGCGCCGGATACGGCGGGTGCGCTCGATTCAGAAAGCGTGCCCCGAGTGGGACCTGATTGCGCGTTCACAGTTTGCCGCTGATCCATTTGCTGATGTCGTTATAGGTTACGAAGATCATCAGCCCCAGCAGCAACGCGACGCCCAGGCGGGCGGAAATTTCCTGCACGCGTTCGGAAGCGGGTTTACGGCGCAGCATCTCGATCAGCAAAAAGAAGATGTGGCCCCCGTCAAGCACGGGGATGGGCAAGAGGTTCAAAAAACCCAGGTTCAGGCTGATGAAAGCCGCCAGCAGCAAAATGCCGGTGGTGCTGCCCGATTTCGTCTGGTCGTGTATTTCTTTGGCTATGCGTATGGGCCCGCCCATAGATTCAAGCGGCACCACGCCCTCGAACATTTTGACCACGCTCTGGCCGATCAGTTTCGTGATCAGAACAGAGTGGCGAAAGCCCTGAGTCAGCGAGTCCAGCAGGCCGTATTCAATGTGCCCCTCGGCGCCGCTGGCGGCAACGCCGATGGCCCACGAAGTCTTGGTTTCGCCGAAAATGCTCTCGCGCTTGAAGGGCGCGGGGGTGACGGTGATGCTGTGCGTTTCAGAGCCGCGCTCGAGGGTCAGGGTCAGGGGCTTGCCGTTACCCGAAACCACGGCGGCAAGAAGCTCGTCCCAGCGGGATATGGGCGCGCCGTTCACCGTGCGGATTTTGTCGCCGCTCTTGATGCCCGCGCTCATGGCGGGCGTGCCCTCGTTCACGCTGCCCACTTCGGGCAGCAAATAGCCCTGGCCGTACACGAAAAACAGGCCGCAATAGAGCACCCAGGCCAGAAAGAGGTTGAAGAGCGGGCCCGCCACAATCACGATCAGGCGTTGCCAGGCCGGGCGCAGGGCGAAGCTGTCCGCCGGCGTGAAGGGTTCGGGTATGTCGGCGGGATCTTGCTCTCCCACCATTGAAACGTAACCGCCCAGCGGCACGGCCGCCACCTGGTACAAGGTGGCCCCGCGTTTGAAGCCGATAATTTTGGGGCCGAAACCCAGCGAAAAGGTCTTGATGCCGATGCCGAAAAGCCGGGCCGCGAGAAAATGCCCCAGCTCGTGAAAAAAGATCAGCCCGCCCAGCACGATGGCGATGGTCAGCGTGCTGGCGGCCGCGCCGGAAGAGGATAAACCGAGAAAGGCATGCGTCAGGGCCGTTTGTTCCATGATTCCTACTTCTCCCCGGCCCATTGCGGGCCAAGGGGCTCAGCCCCTTGCGGGGTTTCAAAGGGGCGGCGCCCCTTTGTGATTTTTACAGCGCCGCGCGGCGGCGGGTTTCTTCATCCAACAGGAGGATGTCTTCCAGATTGCGCGGGCCGGATGCGGACAGCATCGCGCCGCGCGCTTCGTGTTCTTCCATGGCCCGTTCCACCAGGGCGGCAATGCCGGTAAACGGTATGCGCTTTTCCAAAAAAGCGGCCACAGCTATTTCATTAGCCGCGTTCAACACGATGGGCAAGCCTTTGCCGCGGCGCAAGGCTTCTTTGGCCAACGGCAGGCACCGGAATACAGATAGGTCGGGCGTTTCAAAGGTCAAGGCGGCCGTGCGGGCCAAATCCAGCGGGGCGATGCCCGCATTTAGGCGTTCAGGCCAGCAGAGGCAGTGGCTGATGGCCAGGCGCATGTCCGGCGGACCCATCTGGGCCAGCAGGCCGCCGTCGGCGAATTCCACCAGAGAGTGCACGATGGACTGCGGGTGCACCAGCACCTCGATGCGTTCCAGCGGCAGGCCATACAGGTGATATGCCTCGATGACCTCAAGCCCCTTGTTCATCATGGTGGCGGAGTCGATGCTGATTTTCGCGCCCATGGACCAGTTGGGATGGGCCAGAGCCATCTCGGGGGTCACGTTTGCAAGAAAGGCCGCGTCTTTGCCCCTGAAAGGGCCGCCTGATGCGGTCAGGATCAGGCGGGCCGCGCCGTCGGGCGTCTGCCCGGTAAGCACGTGGGCCAGGCACTGAAAAATGGCGTTGTGCTCGGAATCGACCGGCAAAATGGCCGCGCCGGTGCGCGCGCAGGTTTCGCGGATCAAATCCCCGGCCAGCACCAGCGATTCTTTGTTGGCCAGGGCGATGATCTTGCCGGCCGCGGCGGCCGCGTGCGTTGCGGCAAGGCCAGCCGCGCCCACCTGAGCGGAAAGAACCAGGTCCGCCGCATCCAGGGCGGCCAGGGTTGCGTAGCCTTCGGGCCCGACATGTATCTCGGGTTTATACCCGGCGGGCAGCAGGGGGATAAGCGCCGCGCGGGCCGCATCGTCCAGAACCCCCAAGTGCGGGGGCCGCCAAAAGGCCGCCTGCCCGGCCAAGAGCGGCATGTTGCGCCCCCCGGCCAGGGCGGCCACGCGAAAGCGATCCGGGTGGCTTGCCAGAATTTTAAGCGCGTTGACCCCTATGGAACCCGTGCAGCCCATGACCGCGATGCCGCGGGGCCAGGCGGGCGGCGTTTCGGGCAAGCGGGATATGTACGCGATGTTCATGGTCAGAAGAGAATGCGGCCGTAATAAATGAAGCTGTATGCCAACGCCAGAAACAGCACGCTGTCGATGCGGTCAAGCACCCCGCCGTGGCCCGGCAGCAGCATGCTGGAGTCTTTGACGTTGGTCGCGCGTTTCAGGGCGGATTCGAAAAAGTCGCCCAACTGGGCGGCGACGTTGAAGATGACGCCCAGGATGATCCAGTGCGCTATTGAGGGCGTCGCGCTGAGGTTCAGGTGCCAGTAGCGGACTTCGATTATGCAGAACGCGCCGAAAAGAGTGGTCACGGCCACGCAGGCCGCCATGCCGCCCAGCGAGCCCTGCCAGCTTTTCTTGGGGCTGATGCGCGGCCAGATCTTGTGTTTGCCGAAAGAACAGCCCGCATAATAGGCGGCCGTGTCGGAAGCGATGGCCGCCAGCATCAAGAGCGCCTGCTCCTTGGCGGAAAAGGTCAGGGCCAGCAGCAGGGGCACGGCGACGTACAACAGGCCCAGGGGCAGCAGGGCATATTCCTGCATGCTTGCCGCTTCGTTCCCCCGGCCGTAGTCGAACAGAAAAGCCAGGGCCGCCGCCACAAAAGCCACGGGCAACACGGCGGCGCAGACCACGGCCGCACCGGCCGGGTCGCGGCCGATGGCGGCGGTGAATTGCAGCAGGCAAAAGCCGACGCCGAGCAGTTTTATCCACCATTTGTCCCAGCGGGGCCAGAACAGGCAATAAAATTCCACCAGGGCTATGGTGGCGGCAAGGCCCGCCAGCAGCCGCAGGGGCAGGCCGCCCACGATCAGCGCGGTTATCAGAAGAGCCAGCAGGGTCAGCCCGGTGACCAACCGGGGCAGGTGGCCGCTTAGTTTCGTCAGCGGAGAGAAGGAGATCATGCGGGGTTTTCTCCGGCTTTGCCGAATCGGCGATTGCGGCCGGCGTATTCGCTAATGGCGCGGCGCAGTTCTTCAGGGGTAAAATCGGGCCAGAGGGTGGGGGTAAAATAAAATTCGCTGTACGCGCTTTGAAAAAGCAGGAAATTGCTGATGCGCAGCTCGCCGCTGGTGCGGATGACCAGGTCCGGGTCCGGCTGCCCGGCCGTGTACAAATTGGCGCCGATCGCTTCCGGCGTAACGGCGGCGGGGGATATGCCCTGTTCCATCAAACGGCGGCAGGCCCTGGCGATTTCTTCGCGGCCGGAATAGTTCAGCGCCAGGTTCAGCGTCATGGCCGTGTTGCCTGCCGTGGCCTTGCAGGCGTGCTCCAACGTTTTGCGTGCGGCCAGCGGCAACCGGTTGCTCTCTCCGGCAAGATGCAGGCGTATGTTCTGGCGTTGCAGTTCGGGCAGTTCGTGCGTCAGAAAGCGCACCAGAAGATCGAAAAGGAAGCCGACTTCCTCTTTGGGCCTGGCCCAGTTTTCGTGCGAAAACGTATACAGGGTCAGACATTCAAGGCCCAGCTTGCGGCATTCGGTAATGACGGCTCGCACCGTTTCGGTGCCCGCTTTGTGCCCGTCGCTGCGCGAAAGGCCCCGGACTGTGGCCCAGCGGCCGTTGCCGTCCATGATTATGGCTATGTGGCGCAAGGGCAAGATGGCGTCGTTCGGCAAGGTTGCCTCGAAAAAAAAATAAGATACAGTACACCTGCGCCACGGGGGGGACAGCCGTCGTTCGGCATCGCCCGGCGCGTAACCGCGAGAATCTACCCTGTCTGCATAGCCCGGTCAAGGCGGAGTCCTGCGGCGAATCTGCCGCCGGAACGTCACGCGCCATGCCGCGCCGGGCGGCGGAGGCCATATGACTGAAGATGGATGGAAAGAGCTGAAAAGCGAAGGCTCCCGCGAGGCGACGAAAAAGCTGCGGGAGCGGCTGGTCTACGGGGAGAAAGCCCGCCAGGATGAACAGGGCAGGCCTGTTGACCGTTACGGCGACCCCATAGACCCCGATGGGGCCGACAGTTGCAAGGGCCTGAACAAAGAGCCGCACAGCCATGCGCGCGAAGAGGCGGCCTCCCCGCGCGGCATGACCGACGAGGATGCGAACAAACGCTACGGCGGCATATCATATGAAGAGGCGCAACGGCGCTACGGCAAACGGCCGGAGAAAAGTTCAGGCGACGGGGGCGTTCCCGCAAAGCACGTCTTTTTCGCGCTGCTGCTTTTGGGCCTGACTGGTATCGGCTGGATATACCGCGCCGACGTGCGGGGCGTGGCCGCCTGGGGCATGGCGAAGATCCGGGGCGAAAACGTCCCCCTGGCCGCCAAGGCGCCCGGGCTTTCACGGGTGCTGCATCTCAACAAGCCTTACTCCAAAGAAGAGTTTTTGAACCTGTGCCGCAGCGGCGACCTGGAAACGATCCGCGGCGTTCTGGAAAAGCAGCCCGAGCTGCTGCAACCGGGCGAAAAAGGGGAGACGCCCCTGCATATTCTGGCCGCGAGCAATGCCAGCCCCGCCGTGCTGACCTTTATCGCCAGGCGGCCCGGCGGCGCGGAACACATAAACGCCCGCGACAGCGAAGGCAGAACCCCGCTGCACCTGGCGGCGTCTTCCGCCACAGACTGCGCGGTGACGCTGGTTCTGCGCGGCCTGGGGGGCGACCCCATGATTCGCGACAACGCGGGCCGCACGGCGGTGCAAGCCCTGCTTGAAACCTGGGGCGGCATGCCCCGGTCCGTCACCCAGGCGGAGCGTGAAAAGTTCGGCCGTTACGGTTTTCGCGTGCGCGATCCCTTTGCCAGGGAGAAAAACAGCTCGAAATTCGTCAGCATCGCCAGCCAGGTAAGCGATCTGGAAGGCAAGCGCTATTTCACCCTGCTGGCGGAAGCCAGAATCAGATGCCGCGACGCGGGCGTGACGCTGCCTCTGGCTACGGGCGATCTGGTTGGGCCGCCGCCGGACCTCCTGGCCGACATCACGCGCAACATGAACGATCCCTTGGCGCGCAACCGGGAAAAAACGCCCCCGCTGTGGAAGGGCATTGATCTGCGCGAAGGCTCCGGCGCGGCCATGGCGAAACTGAAGTGCATGCTGCCGGAAGCGTACCCGGGCACCATCAACTATTTCTCCACGCTGCTCGGGCCGGATGCCGCAAAAAGCGCGCAAGCGGCAAGCGCCATTCCCGTTGAAACGGAATGGAACGCCTGGGATATGCCCCCGGCGGCCAAGATGGCTCTTTTGCTGAAGGCCTTGCAAGACCGTCTTCCCCCAAAAGCGAACGACCCCATGAACCGCTTTCGCCGCGACCCCTCCGCCGACGCGCTGGCCGCGATACGTGAGCGCGGCGACAGCGCGGAAGCCAGAAACCCCGCGCTGATGGCCTGGCTGCTGCTTGACGGGGCCGCGCCTGCCGCGCCTGCTTCCGCCAAAGGGTTGAACACGGGCATTGCTCCCGTTGCCGCGCAAGGGGCGCAAGGGGCGAAAAAAGAGCCCGGCGACGAAAAGCCCAAAAAGGCGGCGGAACTGGCGAATCTGCGCGCCCTGCGCGCGGCGCTGCCGCCGGAGATCTGGCGCGAGGCCGGGCGGATGCTCGTGGCGGCGGCCTACGCGGCGGAGAAGCGCGGCGACCGGTTTCTGCTGGTGCCCAAAGCGATACAAGAGAAGGGCGGGCTTGATTTTATGCGTACATGGGGCTGCGCGGACCGCGCGGACCAGGCCGCTCCGCTGGCGCTGGTGATTGATTTTTCCGCCAAAGCCGGGCCCGACCTGGGAACCGCCATGGTCGCGCTGGTGCTGCGCTCAAGCCCGAACAGCACGGCGCGCGGCAAGGATGGCGCGCCGCCGCTGGAATACGCCCGCAAGGCGGGCGCGCCCAAGGCCGTTCTGGACCTGTTGGAAAAAGCGCCGCCCGCCCCCGCGGTGGCCGCGCCCGAGCCTTCGCCGTCGCCCGCCGTGCCCACGGCGCCTTCGGCGCCCCGGACTCCGGCCCGGAGCGGCAACAAGTTGCTGTTCAGCATCTGATAGGTTGCGCGCGGGCAAAGCAAAAAGGCTTGCCGTGCACGACAGGCAGGCGTATACACTGGGCTTTGTTTTATCGTGCAAGCTATGTAAACTTCACTCAGAGAGACGACACAATGGCTGAACAAGCGAAACGTAACTGGAAAATTTGGATCCTCGTCGCGGTACTGATCCTCGCCGGGGGCGGGTATTTCGCCAAGACCATGATTGAAAAGAAAATGGCCGGCGATATCGAAACTTTTCTTGCCAACCTGCCCGCCGGGTACAGCATGAAAGCCCAAAGCATCAAGGTTGACGCGCTGAGCAAGTCCGCCGTGCTGACGGGGCTCAGCGGCTCGGGCAAGATCGGTGAAAGCGGCGTGGCTGTGACCCTGACGGCTGATTCGGCGGAGGCTTCGGGCTTGAATCTGAACGCTTTCAAAGAAAAAGGCGTGACCACCCTGGCCGACAGCCTGGTGCTGCGCAATTTGAAAATCAACGGCGGGGATCTTTTTGACGCCCAGGTCGGCATGTACCAGATTGACAAAATGCAGGGCGATTTTGTGGCCCTGGCCGAGCAAAGCGTTAAGATCTGGAGCATCGTGCGTGCGGGTACCAACGCCGACAAGGCTGGCGACAAAGCCGCTTCCAAAAAGGCGCAGGCCGATTTGATGGCCGCCTTCAAAGATCCGGCTTTTTTCGCCGCCCTGGAAACCGTGCGCGTCGGCAGGGCCGCGACCCAAAATTATGCGGCGAATTTTACCCTGCCCGCCGGAAAAGATTTCAAGGGCGGCAAGTTCGGCTTCCTCATGGATTCTTCCGAGGGTAAAGACTATTCCGTGGGCCGTTGCGGCCCGGCTTTCGCGCGCGGCCTGAAAGTGACCATGAACGGCGCCCCCCTGTTCAGCCTGGACGAGATGTCCGTGCAGGGCATGGACATGCCCAGTCACAAAGAAATAATGAAGATGGGCGAAACGGGCGACAAACCCCCGTTCAAAGACCTGAGGATTTCGCTGAAAGACCTGAAGCTGAAAAAGCTGGACGTCGTCCTGCCCACGGAAAACAAGGACGCCATCAGCATGGCCGCGTTCGGCCTGAGCTTCACTATGGATAAAGGCAGCGGCGCGCTGGCCCTGAAGGTGGACCAGCTTGATATGCCGACAGCCCTTTTGGTTCAAGACAACCCGATTGCTCTGTCGGTGCGGGAATTGCTGCCCAAGCGCACTTTGCTGGATAAAGACGTGGACGTCGTTGTAACCGGCAAAGACAAAGACGTGGCCGACGTGAACATCAAGAAGGCCAACGCCTCGATCAAAGATCTGGGCGCGGTGGCCATTTCCGGCGATATTCTGGATATCGCCATGGCGGGCGGCCGGTCGGATTCGCTTTTGCGCAAGCTGGACATTTCCGTGACGGACCAAGGGGCCATGAAAATTATCTTCACGGCCCGCGCCATGATGGAAGGCGCCGACGCGGACGCCCTGCGCGCTACCCTGGTGGCGCTGGTGGAAGCGCAGCGCGATTCGCTGCCCAACGAAACGTTGAAAAGCGTGCTCACCTCGGCAGCGGAATTTCTGAAACTGCCGGGCGGCACCGTGCGGCTGACCATAGCGCCTGAAAAGCCCGTTTCCACGCGCGAGGCGCGCATGCTTATGATGCGTGAGCCGGAAAAACTGGGCATTTCCTCTTCATTCACGCCGGGCAAATAATCTGGCGGCATACAAACGCAAAAAGGGCGCGGCCGTGAGCCGCGCCCTTTTTGCGTGAGTCGTCGGCAATCCATGCCTTTTTCGAGACCGGTTGCAGGCGCGTGAGCTATCTGACGACGTTCTGGCTGCTTTTGAACAGGCCCGCCAGGTACAGAACGGTGGCGTCTTTGACGTCGCGCATGTCATACCCCGTGGCGGACAAGATCTTTTTAATCTTGTACTGCAGGGTGTTCTTGTGCATGAACAGCTCGGACGACGTTTCAGCGATTGAGCGGTTGTTTTTGAAGTACGAGTTCACAATGTGGATTATTTCTTCGATTTCTTCTTCCGTGCAATTTTTGTATATTTTATTGATATATTGCTGTTTTATCTCGTCCTGCACTTCATCGATGAAGATGTCGATGTCGATGTTTTCATACAGGTTGATATCTTCTTCAATCATGCGCAGTGAGCGTTCAAGGGCCTTTTTCGCTTTTTTCAGTGAAACGCTGACGTTCTCCGCTTTTTCGTCAATGCCTATCTTTACTATCTTGGCGTATCGTTCTTCCACCAATTGACGGATTTTCGTTGAAAAACCGAGAACCATGCTGTTTGACCGCAACGGAACGCAGCATATCACCTGAAAATCTATGTGCGTGCTGTGGCCGCGCACACTCTGCACCTCTTCCGACAGCAGGTCGTATATTTTTGAGAAAATGACGTTTTCGGCCACGGTGTCTTCAATGGTATCCGTGTATTCGACCCGGGCTATGCCTTCCACCTCTATAATAATGACCCTGTATTCCGCGGTGATGTCTATGCCCAGCGACAAGCCTCTTTTGATGAACTGCTGTGATGCGGCGGCTTCTTTTTGCGTCAGCCACTGCTCCATGAACCGGTGGCGGGCGTTTTCCTCCATTTTTTTCTGTTCCACGGCGTCCGATTCGCGCAAGAGATATTCCATGGTTTTTTTCAGCAAGTTGCCGTGGCGCATGGTTTCTTTCACCTCGCCCCGGACAACGGCCGCGCCGACGGCCGCGCCGTCGACGACGAGGGGCAGACTGAGGTCCATGCGTGTGGCCGGGGCGTGCCCCTGGCAAGGCGTCATAAGGCTTTCAAGGCGCTCGTCGATGACTTTGCGGGCGCCTTCGTGAAAGAGCCCGACCTGCTTGGGGTCCGTGCTGGCAAGAATGAGGCCGTCCATATCGGCCATAGCCAGAATGTTGTTTTTGAAAACAGTATGCAGTTGCGTGAAAAGCTGTATAATATTGAAATTTATGGTACTCATATTGATAACCCTGTTTGTCTTTGTTCTCTGTACCAAAAAAAGAAAAGAAAAAATAGTCTCTGCCCTATATCTTTGTTTTGTCACAAACACTATTATCCGGGCTTAATCGGGGGAGGGCTTGCGCGCACGTATGGCGCGCGGCTCACGCAACCGGGAGTAGCCGCAAATGATGATTTTCACATCCGGAAGCCGGGAGAAAACAACTTCCTTGCATTGCGTGCGTGTTTGCGCGCTCGCGGGGCGCGCGGGCAGATAGTGTTTTGTACAGGATGAACGGATTCGCGCGCGGGTCCGTTTTTTTTATGAGGCGATCGGCATTTTGTCATCAAAGAGGAAAGCGGAGAGTGCTATGGAGAAAATCATTAAGGAAATACGAGAGTTGGAGAAAAAGTTTCATGATACCTACATGGAATACTATTACCATCTCCATAAAAATCCCGAATTGAGCTACCAAGAACATTTAACCGCGGCGTATGTGGCTGAAAAGCTGCGCTCGCTGCCTCTTGAAGACATAAAAACGGGTGTCGGCGGCAACGGCGTCACCGCCGTTCTTCGGGGAGCGAAACCCGGCCCGGTCGTCGCCATGCGCGCGGATATGGACGCCCTTGAAGTGACGGAAGACACGGGCGTTGAATTCGCCTCACTCAACACCGGCGCCATGCATGCTTGCGGGCATGACGCGCACACCGCCATGCAGCTCGGCGCGGCGCATGTGCTGTGCGCCTTGAAAAACGAAATCGCCGGCACGATCAAATTCATCTTCCAACCGGCGGAAGAAAAGACCCCGCGCGGCGGGGCGCTTGACATGATCGAGGCCGGTGCCCTAGAGAATCCGCATGTTGACGCGATCATGGGGCTGCATGTGCGTCCGCTGCACCAGGTCGGCGAAATCAACCTGCAGGATGGCCCCATTTCATCCTGCTCGGACAGGCTCGTTATCACGGTAAAGGGCAAAGCTTCCCACGCGGCGTTGCCGCACAAGGGAACCGACGCCATCGTGGCCGCCTGCGCCGTGGTGGGGGCATTGCAAAGCATTATTTCGCGCAACGTCAACCCTGACGACACGGCGGTCATTACCATCGGCAGCATTCAGGGGGGCACGCGCTACAACGTTATCGCTGAAGAAGTCGTTTTGAACGGCACGGTGCGCACTTTCAACGCGGAAGTGACGAAGAAGATGCCGGAATGGATCACCCGCACGGCGCAGCAAACAGCGGCCGCATACGGCGCGACCGCCGAGGTTGCGTATACCAGCGGGTACCCTTCCGCCGTGAACGCTCACGAGCCTTCTGAAATTTGCCGCGCCGCAGTGGTTGACCTGCTCGGCGAGGGCGGGCTTTTGCCGCCGCAGGGCAAAGATCCGGGCGGAGAAGACTTTGCCTTTTTCGCGCAACGGGTGCCGGCGGCATACGCGTTTCTTGGGTGCCGCCCCAAAAACATCAAGCCGGAAGATCAGCCGGCCCTGCACCATGCGCGGTTTTTACCGGATCCGGGATGCCTGCCCGTAGGGGTAGGCTATCTTGCGGCGGCCGCGATAAAATTACTGGCGGAATTCAAACCGGGAAAGTAAAAACGAAAAGTATTTTGGCAGCCTTGAGAACATTTACAACCATTGCAACAAGGAAGAGTTTATGCAAGTGACATTGGGAGCCATTGCCTCTGTCGTCGTCTTAGCCATTGCCATTTACTATCTTTTGAAACGGTATCAGCCGCATATTGTTCTGGCTGCCGCCGGCATAATCCTTATGGGCGTCGCCGTTCTGCTCGGCGCCGCTCCTTCGGCCATCCTCGGCAAAGCGAAAAGTTTCGGTTTCATCGGTTTCGACATATACCAGTTTATCGCCAACACCATGAGCAGCCGGGTCGCGGGCCTGGGCCTGATCATCATGTCCGCGGGCGCTTTCGCCACCTACATGGATAAGATCGGGGCCAGCCAGTCGCTGGTCAGGGTCATGATCAGGCCGCTCGCCGCGCTGAAGTCGCCGTACCTTGTGCTGGCGCTCGCCGCGGCCTTGGGCGCCGCTCTGAAAACGTTTATTCCCAGCGCGGCTGGCCTGTCCATGCTGCTGATGGTGACCATTTACCCCGTCATCGTGGCTTTGGGCGTCAGCAAAATCGCCGCCGCCGCCATGGTTATCACCTGCGGCTGCTTCGATGTGGGCCCTGCCGACGGCAACACCAACCTTGCCGCCAACAATTCGGGCATTGAAGTCACCGCCTATTACATCAAGCACCAGCTGCCCGTGGTTTCCATCGGCTACGTCACCCTTGCCGTGCTGCACTATTTCTCCGCGCGCTGGCTGGACAAAAAAGAAGGCGTCGGCAAAATTCACAGCGGCGTTGAAGAAGAACCCTTTGCCGTGGCTAAAACGGAAGAAGAAAAGCACGCTTCCGCGCCTTTCTTCTACCCCCTGCTGCCCACGCTCCCCCTGGTCATGCTGCTGGTCTTCAGCCCGTACTGCATTACGAGCATCAAAATGACCGTTATCCCGGCCATGCTCATCAGCTTCAACATCGCCTTGATCTGTGAGTGCATACGCCACCGCGAGGTCAAGAAAAGCTTTGAAGTCTGCATGGTCTTTTTCGATACCATGGGCAAAATGTTCGCCCAGGTCATCATCCTGATTATCGCCGGCGAAACCCTGGCCCAGGGCCTGACGGCCACCGGCGCCGTGGGCCTGTTCATCGAGACCGCGAAGAGCTCCGGCTTCGGCCCCCTGGCCATGACCATCACGATGACCATCTTTATCGTGATAACCTCCATCATCCTGGGGTCGGGCAACGCCTCGTTCTTCGCCTTTGCCTCGCTGGTGCCCAAAATCGCCGCCGACGTGGGCTTCCCCCCCGTGTTCATGCTGCTGCCCATGCAGATCGCGGCGGGCGCTTCCCGCGTGCTTTCGCCCATCACCGCGGTGGTCGTGGCCGTGGGCGGGGTTGCGGGCATCTCGCCCTTTGACCTGATGAAGCGAACCTATATACCCGGTCTCGGCGCGGTCATTACGACGACCATCGCCGCTCTGATACTGGGATAAAACCGAAAAGAGCGCGGCCGATGCGGCCGCCTGAATGAAAGAGCCGCCCGGTTTGCCGGGCGGCTCTTTTCGTTGCGGGTAGAGTTGTTTTTCGCGCGGCGGCGTTATTCAGACCGGCCTTTGTCTTCGACCGGCGCGACAAGAAGCTGCACGCCGCTTTGCCTGACCGCTTCCTGCGCGTTTTCAGGCAGGCCGCTGTCGGTAATGACGAGATCCAACGCATTCAGGGGCAGCGCGTTGAACATACCCACCTTGCCGTACTTGCTCGAATCGCAGATCAAAACGCTGCGCGCAGCCGCCCTGGCCGCGGCCTGTTTGACGCAGACCTTTGATTCCGTGGGGGTCGATATGCAGCGCACGTTCCAGGACGAGGCGGAAAGAAATGCGATATCCAGATTCAGGCTTTCAAGAAAGCGGGCGGCCCCGTCCCCCACGCAAGAGCGGTTTTCGCGCAGCACGGCCCCGCCGGTGTGGTACAGGCGGCAGGCGGAATGCTCCAGAAGGTGGAGCACGACCGGCAAATCGTTGCTGACGACGACAAGGTCGGAAATGCCCGCCAGCAGCCGCGCCAGAGCAAGCGAAGTCGTGCCCGCGTCAAGATAGACCGTCATGTTGGGCCGCACGAGCTGCGCCGCCTTGCGGGCGATGGCCGCTTTTTCCGGATGCTGCAAAGAACGCTTGGCGGAGTGGGAAGGTTCGGACGTGATTTTTTCGGAAGCGCGAACCCCGCCGGAGGTGGTCAGCGCGTTGCCGTCAAGCTCCAGTTGCTGAATGTCGCGGCGCACGGTCATGTGGGAAACGCCGAGGAGCGAAGTCAGTTCACTGATGGATACGACTTCGCGTTCCGCCAGGATGGAGAGAATAATTTGCTGCCGTTCCGCTGGTATCATCAAACCGTCCCTTTCCTGCCGCGTTCAGAACCGGTATCCGTATACCGGATTTTAACGGCCAAGCAAAGCGCCGTGCCGCCAAAGCCGCGTTCAGGTGCGGCGCAACGCTTTCACCGCCGGGGCGGAAAGGTAATTTACCTTGTGGCCCGCCAGCACAAAGACCAGCTTGGCCGTTTCTTCCAGTTCTTCCATGGTGTCCGCGGCTTCCGCCAGCGATGCGCCCGCCACCACGGCGCCGTGGTTGGCCAGCAAAAAGGCGTTCGATTCAGGCAGGCGCGCCGTCAGGGCCTGCACAAGCTCGTTGCTGCCGGGTTTACAATAGGGAATAAGCGGCAAGCGGCCGACCTTCATCACATAATACGGCGTAAAAGGGCGTATGGCGTTGTCAGGGTCAAGGTTTTCCGTGCACGAGAGGGCCGTCAGATAGGTGGAATGCAGATGGACCACGGCCTTGCATTCCGGCTTGCCGCGATACACGGCAAGATGCAAGGCAAGCTCTTTGGATGGGGCAAGACCGCCGAGCAAACGGCCGTTCATGTCCGTTTTCGCCAAAGTTTCCGAATCCAGGCGGCCGAGGCAGGAGTTGGTGGGAGTAGCCAGAATGCCGCCTTCGGGCAGGCGGACGGATAGGTTGCCCGCGCCGCCCTGGGCATAGCCCCGTTGGTAAAAAGAAGCGCCGAAAGCCGTGAGTTGCGTACGCAGTTTGGTTTCCATCATTCAGCGGCCTCGTAAAAACTTTGGGCGGTGAAAAAGAAGCGCTCGTCCCCGAAGTTGCCGGATTTGAGGGCCAGGGCCAGGGGCGCGTCGCCCGCACCGGTAGCGCCGGCCGCGCGTACCCAGGGCACGCCGGGGGCGATCTGCGGCCCTATGCGCAGGGCGGAAACGTTCAGGCTCTGCATGACCGCGCCGGAAGTTTCACCCCCGGCCACAATGAAATGGTCCGCGCCCAGGTCTTTGAGCACGGCCGCCAGATGGGCGAAACAGGCTTCAACGGCCAGGCTTGCGCGTTCCGCGCCGAAACGGCCCTGCGATTCTTTAAGCTGCTCTGGCGGGGCCGTGGCATAAACCAGGGGCGCCCAGCGCTTTCCCCAGTGCGCGCGCACCCAGGCGGCCGCTTCTTCGGCGTATTTTTGCGGGTTTTCAAGACAGCGGGCCACGTCCACGGCCAGCGCGGGCGCTTCCGCCGCATAGACGGCCACCTGCGCGTTGGTCATCTGCGAGCAGGAACCGGAAAGCACGACGCTTTTACCGCCGTTATGCGGTTTGCCCGAAGCGGCGGCTTCGTTTCCTGCGGTTTTGCCTTGCGTCAACGCCGTGGCCATGCCCGCGCCCAGGCCGGAACCGCCGGTAACCAGCGGCAATGCCAGCGCGGCGCTGCCCAGGGTGAACAGGTGGGCTGTGGTCAGCGCGTCTGTCACCGCATAGCGCGCGCCGTTCGAGCGCAAGGCTTTGATTGCGGCCGCGACCGCTTCCGGGCCTTCATCCACAACGGCGGCGGGAATATTCGCCGCTTTGCCTTTGGATTGCGCTTCCATCAAGCGCATGAGGTTGGCGTCGCGCATGGGGGTTATGGGGTGGTCGCGCATGCCCGATTCGTTTAGAGGCACGTTGTTGACGAACAGATAGCCGTGGTAAACCGTGCGGCCGTTCACCGGCAGGGCGGGGCAGACGACGGTGAAATCCTGGCCCAGCTCGTCCAAAAGGGCGTCCGTGACCGGGCCGATGTTGCCGCGCGCCGTGCTGTCAAAGGTGGAGCAATATTTGAAAAAAAAGCGTTCGCAACCGCGCTCGCGTAAGTACCGCAACGCGGCCAGGCTCATGCGTACAGCCTTTTCCGGCGGGCAGGAACGGCTTTTCAGGCTGATGACCACGGCTTCGGAATCCACGGCCGCATCAAGCGCCGGAACGTCGCTCAACTGGATGACGGAAAGGCCGTTTTCGACCAAAAACCCGGCGATATCGGTGCCGCCGGTAAAGTCGTCGGCAATCACGCCAAGCCGTATGGCTCGCGATGTGGAAGGGGAAGTGCTGCTGTGCATGCGCTGTTCCAACGGGTTGAGGGTTTGCGGCGCGGCGGGGCCGGGGGGATGGCCCGGCCCGCCGTCTGCAAGCATTCCGGCGAAAAGGCCCTAGCGGGTCAGTTCCGCCGCGATGGCGTCAATTATCTCTTTGGTGCCGGATGTGCCGCCCAGTTCGCAGGGCATGATCTTTCCGGCGCTATAGGCCGCTTCAACGGCCAAGGTCAGTTTGCGCCCGGCCTGAGCGGCCGCGGGCACGTTCTTTTTATCGCCGAGATAGTCCAGCATCATCGCGCCGGAAAGCACCATGGCCGTGGGGTTGGCTATGCCCTTGCCCATGATGTCCGGGGCGGAGCCGTGGCAGGGTTGAAACACGGCGTGGTTGTCGCCTATTTCGGCCGAAGGGGCCATGCCCATGCCGCCCATGAGGGCCGCGGCCAGATCGGAGAGGATGTCGCCGTACTGGTTTTCCGTGGGCATCACGTCAAAAATCCAGGGTTTGCGCACCATGTCCAGGGCCGCGAAGTCGACATACTGGTGCGCGGCCTGCACGTCGAGGTGCTTTTTCGCAGCCTCATAGAACCATGTGCGGGCCCGGTGCTGCGAAGAGAGCACGTTGGCCTTGTCGATGTGGGTGACCAGGTTCTTGCCCACGCCTTGTTCCTGGCGGCGCCGGGCCAGGCGGAAAGAGAAGTCGAACAGCTTGTCGCACACGGTTTTGGATATGCGCAACAGATTGTGGGCGTATTCTTCGTCATCCAGTTCATGCCCGCGAGGGAAGGCGAAAAGGCCCTCGGTAGATTCGCGGATAATGACGAAATCGAGCTTTTTCGTGCGTTCGTCGGCCAGCGGCAGAGGAATGCCCGGCATGGTCTTGCAGGGCCGCACCCCGGCGTACAGGCCGAGGCGTTTGCGCAGATCGTGCTGGGGGCCGATTTCGGTGCCGTCGGGATAGCGAATGTCAGGCAGGCCCATGGCGCAAAGGAAGATGGCATCCGCTTGCGCGGCCCGGGCGAAATTTTCTTCGGGAAAGGCGTCGCCCGTATCCGCATACAGCTTGGCTCCGGCCGCAACGGTCTCGAAGTTGAACTGCAGGCCGAACTGGGCTCCGGCTTCCTGCACCAACTGAACCGCGGGCTCTGTAACTTCGTTGCCTATGCCGTCGCCGGGCATAACGGCTATGTCGAATTTCATGCTGCTCTCCGTTCTGGTTGTATGTGTACGCGGCAACGGCCTAGGAAACAATAAGACGCATAATGGCGATGGAGACGAAGGCGACGATGAAGTTTATCACCTGCATGACGGTGTAATATTTGCCTTCCGTGCGGATGACCGAAAGGATGCGGCCCAGATACTGGATGTTCGAGCCGACGATATAGCAGGCCGGGGCCATGACGACCAGCGCGTAACCGTTCAGCGAGCCGGCTGAAAACAGCGCCAGCGCCACCCCCAGGCCGCCGCCCATGGACAGCCAGTATCCGATCAGCATGATGCCTGCGGCGCCCGGCAGGCCGAACACGCCCATGACCGGCTGAAACACGGCGGAGACCACATCCAGCCCCTTGCTCAGGGTCAGTATTTTAATGATGACGAAAGCCATGAGAACGTTGGGCATCATGGACCCGATGGCCGCGTTCCAGCCTTTGCGGGCGCCTTCCACGAAAACTTCGGTGATCAGTTTGCTGCCTGCGGTGGACATGGTTTTTCTCCTTATGCGGTGGGCTGTTCGGATATGTCGCGGGCCTCGATGTCTTTATCGAAAAACCGCATGTACAGCCGCAGCAGGTTTGTGGCCAGAATCTTCATCAGGAAGTTGACGATCAGAACTAGGCCGATGCTGGCCATGGCCACGCTGCCGTCTTTGGAGGCGGTGGCCAGAAGCACCGATCCGGTCATAAGGAAGTTGGTCAAAAGGCCTCCGGCGCAGAACTGGAATTGTGTGAACAGCGCCCGCTCTTTCAAGGTGAGTTGCTTTTTGGCTGTCAGGTCGTTGGTCATGGCTGCGCCCACGTCCACGGTCTGAAACGAACCCAGCGCCGTCAGGCCGCAGATGCCGGGAATGGCCAGGATCGGCCGGAACAGGGGCTCCATAAGCCTGCGGGCCACTTCCAGTGCGCCCATGGCTTCTATAACGGCGAAAACGCCCATGGCGAAGATGACCATGGGGGCGAGCGTCAGGGCGAACAGAAAGCCGTCCATGGCGCCGGCGCCGCCTTTGCCGCGAAAATCGGTCATGGACATGACGATGCCGCTTACGTGCCCATCGGACATTTTCGCGGTGGCTGTGTGCGCGACCTTGCCGAAATTGCCCGCCAGGGTGAGGAAATCAAAAATTCCCCACCATTGGCTGCTTTGCAGCAAGCCGGAGAAAAAAACGCAGGCAAACAAAAAAGCGATGATGCCCTTGATGCTCCACTTTTGTCCTTGCGGGTCCATTACGGTCTTCTCCTTGTGAAAATATTATAAGCGTATTTTCTGCGGAATTCTCCCTGTCGATCTGGAATAGCTATTTCACATGATTGGAAGAGATTACGAATTCACATAAAAAAACGTTTTGTCTAAATATTGTGATAAAATGTAAATAAACATTAAAAAATTTGCAAGAAAAATGTAAAATTTGTGACACCGGGAGAAGGAAAAGAGGGCGGGCAAGTCCGGCAGCCCCGTCCGGTGCATAAAAACAGGCCGTCCGGCGAACCGGACGGCCTGTGATGCTGTGCGAATGGGGCGCTAGGCGGTGAATTCCGTGCCGATGCCCTGAACCGTGAACAGTTCGAGAATGATGCAGTTTTCAACGCGGCCGTCGATGATCATGGCCTTTTGGGCGCCGCCGCGAACGGCGTCGAGGCAGCATTTGACCTTGGGAATCATGCCGCCCGCGATGGTGCCGTCGGCGAAATACGCCTCCGCTTCATCAATGGACATGGAGAGCATGAGTTGCTTGTCTTTGTTCAAAACGCCGGCCACGTCGGTGAGGTTCAGGAAACGCTCGGCCTTCATGGCGGCGGCCACGGCCCCGGCGGCGGAGTCCGCGTTGATGTTGAAGGTGTTGCCGTGTTCATCCACGCCGATGGGCGCGATGACCGGGATGAAGTTGTTCTGAATCAAGCTGTTGATCAAATCGGTATCCACGTGCGAGACGTCGCCCACCCAGCCCAGTTCAGCGGGCACGGGTTTGCCGTTGGCGTCTTTGGTCATGATTTCGGTTTTGCGCACGGTGAACAGCTGGGCGTCTTTGCCGGAAAGGCCGACTGCCCGCACACCGGTCTGGTTCAGCAAGTTGACGATGCTCTTGTTGGTCTGGCCGCTGAGCACCATTTCCACCACTTCCATGGTGGCGTCGTCGGTCACGCGCAGCCCTTCGCAAAAAGATGCGGGGATGGCGAGTTTTTCAAGCATGCGGGTGATCTGGGGGCCGCCGCCGTGCACGACGACGGGCTTGATGCCCGCGAATTTCATCAGCGCGATGTTCTGCGCGAAAGAGGCTTTCAGGGCTTCGTCGGTCATGGCGTGCCCGCCGTATTTCACAACCACCACCCGGCCGAAGAATTTCCGGATGAAGGGGAGGCACTCGATCAGAAACCGTGCTTTTTCTTGAATGGAAGGCATAACTACGCTCCTCGTCAGAAATACATTGTTCCGAGCGCTTGCGCGCCGTTACGGCACCATCGGGGCAAAGTGCAGGCCGGTTTCCACGGGCAGGCCGTTCATGATGTTGGCGTTGGCGATGGCCTGGCCGGAAGCGCCCCGGCACAGGTTGTCGATGGCCGACAGAATGATGAGCCTGTTCGTTCTGGGATCATACGCAAACGCGATGTCGCAGAACATGGTGCCGCGCACGTTGCGCAGCTCCGGCATCGCCCCGAGGGGCAGAATACGCACGAAAGGATGCGGAGCGTAAGCTTTCTTGTACGCCGCGTGAATCTCTTCCACCGTGACCTTTTTGACGAGGCGCGTGTAAATGGTGGAAAGAATGCCCCGGTTGACCGGCAGCAGATGGGTGTTGAAAGACACCACAATCTCTTTGCCGGCGATCAGGCTGAGTTCCTGTTCGATTTCCGGGGTATGGCGGTGCTTGGTCAGGTTGTACGCCTTGAAGGTATCCGTCACTTCGCAGTAAAGGCTCCCCACCACGGCTTTGCGCCCGGCGCCGGAGGTGCCGGATTTCGCGTCGATGACGATGCCGTCCTGGTCGATGAACCCTTCGCGCAGGGCGGGGGCCAGCGCCAGAATGGCGGAGGTGGGATAGCAGCCGGGGTTGGCGATCATTTTCGCTTTGGCGATCTGCGGGGTGTACAACTCCGGCAGGCCGTATATGGTCTCGGCCAGCACTTTGGGCTGGTTGTGTTCGGCTTTGTACCATTTGGCGAAAACAGCGATATCGCGCAGACGGTAGTCCGCGGAAAGGTCTACCACAGAGACGCCCTTGTCGCGCAGCACGGCGGCCATAGCCATGGCGTCGCCGTGGGGCACCGCCAAGAAGGCCATGTCGCACTGTTTCGCCAGTTCATCCGGGTCTGGCTTTTGTATCGTCAGTTCACCTGATCGCAGCCCTTGAAGGAAAGGGTATACTTCATACAACTGCTTGCCGGCTTCCGATCGGGAAGTAACATAGGTGAGCTTGATCGCGGGGTGATTTTCCAAAAGCCGGGTCAATTCCATGCCCGTATATCCGGTAACACCCACAAGTCCTGCCCGAATCTGTTTCATCTACCTGTCCTCACAAGGTTAAATTGCTGCAGCCCGGCTCAACCCGGACATTCGTTATCTATAAACAAAGTGTGCCCTGGCAGCAAGAGATTCCGTATGCCCCTGAGGCAGAAGCGAACAAAGGCGCCGCCGGGTTCAAGATCCCGGCAAGCCGCATGCAGGGTCATGTGAATAGAGTGGCAAAAATTTTCATTTATAAGTTATTTTATATTCAGATTGCTATCTTCTAATTTTTTAAAAAAGAATATTGTATGCATACATATTTAAGATTACCAGTCAAAAAATAAGGTAATGAAAATTAAATGTCTGCCGAAAAGTTGGTAGTACAACACGTATTCATTCAAGGTACGATATATTATTTTATAAATAGTATTTTAAATTACTAAAACATATATGTTCTACATATGTTTCATTACAATGCTGAATTATAATATATATTATTGATTTTACATTGCTAGCCGTTAATTTCTGTCTCTATTAACACTATAAGGAGAGCGTATGCAATTCCTGGAAAATATTACAGTGGGCAGCAAGATAACCATCCTTTCCCTTGTTTTGCTTGTTTTTATGGCATCCGTTGCCGGATACGGAATTCACTCTCTCCATACCATCAATAATGAGCTCAATTCACTGTATGATGTGGATATGAATGGTTTGAGCGCGGCTAAAGAGGCGAACCTCCAGTTCCTTTCCGCTTCGCGCGCGTTGCGCAACATGGCTCTTTACAGTGGTAAGAACGATGCGGCGGCGATCAAACGATACACGGACAATTACGAACGGTTCAGCAAGGCCATGTGGGAGGAACTTGAAAAGGCCGGCAAATGCGCCATCAGCCCTGACGGGAAAAAAACCTTCGCGGCCACAACCGCGGCTACGCGGCGATCAGAAGCGCAACAGCGCGAGCTTATCAAGAAGATCGCGGCGGGCATGGAGTTTAGTGCCGCCGTTGACGCCATCACGGCTGGCAGGCCTGATGAAAACAAAGCTGACGATCTGATGACCGAGCTTGTCAAAACCATTGACGCGGAAGGCCATAAGCGCTCCGTGGCCACAGACGCGCTTTATGACAGCACTCTTTACATCTTCCTGGCTCTTCTTGCGGCGGCCCTGCTTTTCGGCCTGCTGTTCAGCATGCTGGTCAAGCGGGCCATAGCCACCCCGCTGGTCAGCGTGGCGGGCAAAGCGGCAAAAGTCGCTGCCGGGGACTTGAACCAGGAGTTTCACTTCCAGCGCTCCGATGAAATCGGCACATTGGCTGCCGCGCTGGAACAGATGGTTTCCAATTTGCGCGCGCATAGCCGAAGCGGAGCAAAAAAGCCGCGAAGCGGAAGAGCAGAGCAAAAAAGCCTTGCAGGCCATGGGCAAGGCTCAGGAGGCCAAAGGCAGGGCCGAAGCGGGCCGGCAGGCGATTTTGCAGGCCGCTGAGAACGTGGAGCTGGTGGTGAACCGCCTTTCCGCTGCGACCGAAGAACTCTCCGCCCAGGTGGAAGAGTCGAGCCGGGGCACGGATATTCAGCGTGACCGCGTGGCCAGTTCCGCAACCGCCATGGAAGAGATGAACTCCACCGTGCTTGAAGTGGCGCGCAACGCCGGGGTCGCCTCTGAAGGTTCGGAGCGGGCCAGAAACAAAGCCCGTAGCGGCGAGGATATTGTCCGCGAATCCATAAAGGCCATCGGCGACGTTCAGGCGGATACGCTGGAGCTTAAAAAGAACATGGAAGATCTGGGCCGACAGGCGGAAGCCATCGGCACGATCATGACCGTGATTTCCGACATCGCGGACCAGACAAACCTGCTGGCATTGAACGCCGCCATTGAAGCGGCCAGGGCCGGGGAGGCGGGGCGCGGATTTGCCGTGGTGGCGGACGAGGTGCGCAAACTCGCGGAAAAGACCATGACCGCGACCAAAGAAGTGGGCAACGCCATCAGCGGCATTCAGACCGGCACCCGGAAGAGCGTCGGCGCTGTGGAGCGCACGACCGGCAATCTTGACGCCGCCACGGGGTTGGTGAAGAAATCCGGTGAGGCGCTGGCGGAGATCGTGCAGGAATCCGTCCATACCGCCGACCAGGTGCGCAACATCGCCACGGCCTCGGAAGAGCAGTCCGCGGTCAGCGAAGAGATTACCCGCTCGTTGGACGAAATCAACCGCATGGCCGACGAAACGGCCTCCGCCATGCAGCAGTCGGCGCAGGCCGTTTCCGAATTGGCCAGCCAATCGCAAGAGCTGCTGCGCCTGGTGAACAATCTGCGCAAGGGATAAGCGAACCCGCACCGGCACTTGCGCCTTGCGGCGGGTTGCTGATCATCGGCGCCCTGAACCAGTAAAAACGGCCCGGAAAAATCCGGGCCGTCAGACTGCTGACAAAGTCCCTGTTTGCAAGAGCAGGGACTTTGCTTTTTTTTATTCTTATGTTATGTGAAAGTATGATAAAAAAGAAGCAACAACGCCAATTGAAAATGGAATTTGTCTGTCTTGATGATCTTATTCCC
>JAVBNL010000083.1:0-16611 GCA_031551515.1 Desulfovibrionaceae bacterium | reverse complement strand
GAAAAAGGCATTTTGCGGGGCGAAGTGGTCACCGCCATACCTCTTGACGACACAAAACGCGATGCGATCAGGGCGAAGCTGGAAAAGAAAGCCTCACGGGGCCTGTCCCTCGGTTTCCGGGTGGACCGCGCGGTGCTGGGCGGCATGGTTCTTTCCATCGGCGACAAGGTTTTTGACGCCAGCCTGAAAGCGCAGCTTTCGCTCCTTCATGACACCATTAAGCGGGGTGAATAGGATCATGCAGATCAAAGCCGAAGAAATCAGTAAGATCATTGAGGAACAAATCCAGAACTACGAGCAGCGCGTCGAGCTGAGCGAAACCGGAACCGTGCTTTACGTCGGCGACGGCATCGCCCGCGTGCATGGCGTGCGGAACGCCATGTCCATGGAGCTGCTCGAGTTCCCCGGCGGCCTCATGGGCATGGTCCTCAACCTTGAAGAAGACAACGTGGGCGTCGCCCTGCTGGGCGACGACACCGGCGTTAAGGAAGGCGACCCGGTAAAGCGCACGGGCAAGATCTTTTCCGTGCGCGTCGGCGACGCGCTCTTGGGGCGCGTGCTCAACCCGCTGGGCCAGCCCATTGACGGCCTGGGACCGGTAGACAGCAAAGAAACCCGCCCCGTGGAACTCAAAGCCCCCGGCATCATCGCCAGAAAATCAGTGCATGAACCCATGCCCACGGGTCTGAAAGCCATCGACGCCATGACCCCCATCGGCCGCGGCCAGCGCGAACTGATCATCGGCGACCGTCAGACCGGTAAAACCGCCGTCTGCCTTGACGCCATTCTGGCGCAAAAAGATACCGGCATTCACTGCTTTTACGTGGCCATCGGCCAGAAACGCTCCACCGTGGCGCTCGTTGCCGACACCCTGCGCAAACACGGAGCCATGGAATATACGACCATCATCTCGGCCACAGCATCCGAACCGGCGCCTTTGCAGTACATCGCCGCCTACTCCGGCTGCACCATGGCCGAATATTACCGCGATAACGGCAAGCACGCCCTGATCATCTATGACGACTTGTCAAAGCAGGCCACGGCCTATCGCCAGATGTCCCTTTTGCTCCGCCGCCCCCCCGGGCGCGAAGCCTTCCCCGGCGACGTGTTTTACCTGCACTCGCGCCTGCTTGAACGCGCGGCGAAACTTTCCGACGAGTTGGGCGCGGGCTCGCTGACCGCGCTGCCGGTCATCGAAACCCAGGCGGGCGACGTTTCCGCGTATATTCCCACCAACGTGATCTCCATCACCGACGGTCAGGTGTACCTGGAATCGAACCTGTTCAACGCCGGGGTGCGCCCCGCCATCAACGTGGGCCTTTCGGTCTCCCGCGTGGGCGGCGCGGCCCAGATCAAAGCCATGAAACAGGTCGCGGGCACCATGCGCCTTGACCTGGCCCAGTACCGCGAACTGGCGGCTTTTGCCCAGTTCGGTTCCGACCTGGACAAAGCGACCCTGCAGAAACTGGAACGCGGCGCCCGGCTGACCGAGCTGCTCAAACAGCCCCAGTACAACCCGTTGCCCGCAGAACAGCAGGTCGCCTCCATTTTCGCGGCCACCAAAGGGTATCTTGACGATATCCCGGTGGAAGCCGTGTCCCGCTTTGAAGCGGAACTGCTGGAATACCTGAAGACTGACGGCAAAGTGCTGGAAGAGATCAGAACCAAGAAGCAACTGGATAAGGATCTCGAAGCCATGCTTCGCTCCGCCATTGAGGCTTTCAAAAAAGGCTTCAGCGCCTGAGCGCCGGAGGTAGGGCATGCCGTCACTGAAAGACGTCAGGGTTAAAATATCCGGGGTCGGCAAGACCAAGCAGATAACCAAGGCCATGAACATGGTGGCCTCGGCCAAGCTGCGCGGCGCGCAAAGCCGCATGGAGAAATTCCGCGCTTTTGCCGACCGCTTCCGGGCCATGCTGCACAATATCGCCGGGGGCGAGCACGAACTCACCCACCCGCTGCTCACGCCGCACGAAAGCGTGCGCACCGTCGGCATTGTGCTGGCCACTTCCGACAGGGGGTTGTGCGGCGGTTTCAACGCCAACCTGATAAACGCGGCCATGAAGCTGGCCAAAGAAAAGCAAGCCCAGGGCATCAATGTCGTCTTTTACTGCGTGGGCAGAAAAGGCCGCGACGCTGCGCGCAAGGGGGGCTACACCATCGCCCGCGACCTGGCCGGGCATATGGGCGTGCTTGATTTTCAGCTTGCCGACCGCCTGGGTTTTGACCTTATCGACGCGTACCTGAAGCACGAAATCGACGAGGCGGTGCTGGTGTTCGGCGAGTTTTTCAGCCTGCTGCGGCAGACGCCGTCCATACGCAATCTGCTGCCCATCCGCCCGGAAGAGCATGCCCCTGAAGAGCCGCAGGAAGCCAAAGAGTATATTTACGAGCCTTCGGGCGACACCCTGATGCAAACGCTGTTGCCGCGTGTGGTGAAAGCCCAGTTGTACCGGGGGCTTTTAGACACATCCACCAGTGAAAACGCGGCGCGCATGACGGCGATGGATAACGCCACGCGCAACTGCGACGACTTGATCCAGTCTTTGACCAAGCTGTTTAACAAAACACGGCAAGCCGCCATCACCAGCGACCTCATCGACATCGTCGGCGGCGCTGAGGCGCTCAAAGGATAATGAGAGGGAGCGTAAAGGCTATGAGTGCAAACATCGGTAAAATCGTGCAGGTCATCGGCGCCGTCGTGGACGTCGAATTCGCCGGCGGCAAGCTGCCGAACATCCTGACCGCGCTGGAGATTGAAAACCCCAACAACGCCAACGCGCCTGATCTTGTCTGCGAAGTGGCCCAGCACTTGGGCGACAACGTGGTGCGCACCATCGCCATGGATGCGACGGAAGGGCTGGTGCGCGGCATGGACGTGCTTGATACCGGCAAGCCCATCATGGTGCCGGTGGGCAAAGCATCTTTGGGCCGCATCATCAACGTCGTGGGCAAACCCGTGGACGAAATGGGCCCCATTGAAACCGACACCTACCTGCCCATTCACCGTTCCGCCCCGCCTTTTATCGAGCAGAACACCAAGGTTGAGCTGCTTGAAACCGGCATCAAGGTCGTGGACCTGCTGGTCCCCTTCCCCAAAGGCGGCAAGATGGGCCTCTTCGGCGGCGCCGGGGTGGGCAAGACCGTTATTCTGATGGAGATGATCAACAACATCGCCAAGCAGCACGGCGGCCTTTCCGTGTTCGCCGGGGTCGGCGAGCGCACCCGCGAAGGCAACGACCTGTATAACGAATTTAAGGAAGCGGGCATTCTGGAAAAAGCTTCGCTCGTTTACGGCCAGATGAACGAACCCCCGGGGGCCAGAGCCCGCGTGGCGCTCACCGGCCTGACCTGCGCGGAATATTTCCGCGACGAAGAAAACCAGGACGTACTGTTGTTCATCGACAACATCTTCCGCTTCACCCAGGCGGGTTCGGAAGTGTCCGCTCTGCTCGGCCGCATGCCTTCGGCCGTGGGTTACCAGCCCACCCTGGGCACGGACCTCGGCGCGCTGCAAGAACGCATCACCTCCACCACCAAGGGGTCCATCACCTCGGTGCAGGCCATTTACGTGCCCGCCGACGACTTGACGGACCCCGCGCCCGCCACCACCTTTTCGCACCTTGACGGCACGTTGGTGCTCTCGCGCGCCATCTCCGAGCTGGGCATCTACCCGGCGGTGGACCCGCTCGACTCCACCTCGCGCATTCTCGACCCCCTGGTGGTCGGCGAAGAGCACTATCAGGTGGCCCGTTCCGTGCAGAAAGTGCTGCAAAAGTACAAAGACCTGCAGGACATCATCGCCATTCTGGGCATGGACGAGCTTTCCGACGAAGACAAAATCGTCGTGGCCCGGGCGCGGCGCATTCAGCGTTTCTTGTCCCAGCCCTTCCACGTGGCCGAAGTCTTTACCGGCACCCCCGGCCAGTACGTCAAACTGGAAGACACCATCAAGGGCTTCAAGGGCATTCTTGAAGGCGCCTATGACGACCTGTCTGAAGACGACTTTTACATGGTCGGCGGCATAGACATGGCCATTGAAAAGCAGAAGAAACGCCAGGGCGCGGCATAGGAGCGGCGGCATGGAACAGCTCCACCTGGAAATAGTGACCCCTGACAAGATCGTGCTCAGCGAGGACGTGGACTACGTGTCCCTGCCCGGGCTTGAGGGCGAATTCGGCGTGCTGCCGGGGCACATTCCCTTTTTTGCGGCGCTGACCATCGGCTGCATGCACTACATCAAAGACAACAAGACCTGGTACGCCTGCATCACCGGCGGTTTTGCCGAGGTTTCGGACAACAAGGTGCAGGTGCTGGTGGATGCCGGGGAAAAAGCGGAAGACGTGGATAGGGCCAGGGCCCAGGCTGCCCTGAAACGCGCCGAAGAACGCCTTGCCCGCGCCAAGCAAGAAAACAACATCAACGCCACCAGAGCGGAAGCGGCCATGCACCGAGCCATGAACCGCCTGAATGCCCTGAACCACAAGCACTGAGCCGGACGAACGCATACAAACAAGGGGAAAGTCCTTCCGGGCTTTCCCTTTTTGTATTACTAACCTGCCGTATGAAAAATAACACCAGATCTCTTTTCACCGTCAGCCTGAGCGGCGGCCTGGACAGCGCAGTACTGTGCGCCGATCTTTTGGCGAAACACGGCCCCGGCGCCGTGGCGCCGGTCTTTTTTGACTACGGCTCGAAACACAACCCCTGGGAAAAGCAAGCCGCTGTCGCCGTGGCCGCGCATTACGGCCTGCACCTTGCCGTCATCGATCTTTCCGCGACCTTCACGCACATAAAAAGCGCCCTGCTTGCCGCGGACCAACGTGAAATACCCGCCGCGGACTATGACGAAGCCACCATGAGCCAGACCATGGTGCCCGGCCGCAACCTGATTTTCGCATCCGTACTGGCGGCTTTGGCCGAAAGCCGCGAAATACCCACTGTGGCGCTGGCCACCCACGGGGGTGACCATCACTTGTACCCCGACTGCCGCCCCGCGTTTAACGCGGCGCTTACGGCCGTCGTGCAGCAGAGCACCGAAGGCAAAGTGCGGGTGCTGACGCCTTTTGCCGGCATATCCAAGACCGAAATCGTACGCCTTGGGCTTGCCCTTGCCGCGCCGCTGCACCTGACCCGCAGTTGCTATTCCGCCGGAGAATTCAGCTGCGGTAAATGCGGCACCTGCGCCGAACGCCTGCAAGCCTTTGCGGCCAACGGGACGCAAGACCCCATCCGCTATCTGCCGCGATAACAGCGGCCGGCGCGCGAAAATGCGCGGTTGGCCGGGCGCGGGTTGCCGCCCCTCCTCCATTGCCGCGCCGGGCCTTTTCTGCTATGTATCCGCGTTGCAACAACACTCATTTTCGGAGACGACCAATGGCCAAAAAGCCCGCCCTTACCCCTGAAGACATGCGCCTTGAAGCGCTGAACACGGCCCTTGCCACCATCGAGCGCAAATACGGACAGGGTTCGATCATGAAGCTGTCTGACGAAGCCCACGTGGCCATACCGGTCATTCCCACCGGATCCATCGGGCTTGACCTTGCGCTCGGCGTGGGCGGCCTGCCTCGCGGCCGGGTTTCCGAAATCTACGGCCCGGAATCGTCGGGCAAAACCACGCTGGCCCTGCACGTCATCGCGGAAGCGCAAAAACTGGGCGGCACCTGCGCCTTCATCGACGCCGAACACGCCCTGGATGTCTCGTACGCCAAACGTCTGGGCGTGAAGACCGACGAACTTCTGATCTCGCAGCCCGATTACGGTGAACAGGCCCTTGAAATCGCGGATATGCTGGTGCGTTCCGCCGCCGTGGACCTGGTGGTCATCGACTCCGTGGCCGCCCTTATCCCGCAGGCGGAACTGGAAGGCAGCATGGGCGAAACCCAGGTCGGCGGCCAGGCCCGCCTTATGTCGCACGCCCTGCGCAAACTGACCGGCACCATTCACAAATCGCGCACGGCCGTCATCTTCATCAACCAGATCCGTATGAAGATCGGCGGCATGACCGGCTACGGCAACCCCGAAACCACCACCGGCGGCCACGCGTTGAAATTCTACGCCTCAGTGCGCATGGATATCCGCCGCATCCAGACTCTGAAAGACAAAGATGAAAGCTACGGAAACCGCACCCGCGTCAAGGTGGTCAAAAACAAGGTTGCGCCGCCCTTCCGCGAGGCGCTGTTCGACATTCTCTACGGCACAGGCATCTCGCGCACCGGAGAAATCATTGATATCGGTTCCGACGCGGGCATCATTGAAAAGAGCGGTTCCTGGTTCGCCTTCAGCGGCGAGCGCCTGGGCCAGGGCAAAGAAAACGTGCGCGCCATGCTGGATGAAAACGCCGAACTGCGCCAGTCCATCGAAAAGAAAATCATCGAGCACCTTGGCATGAACCCGGATAAAATTCCTCATTCGTCGCCCTCTGACAGTGACGACGAATAGCCGAAGGATACGACAGTGCTGACAGCTAACGAAATACGCAGTAAATTTATTGAGTTTTTCCGCAAAAACGGGCACGAGGCGGTCCGCTCCTCCTCGCTGATCCCGCGCGACGACCCCACCTTGCTGTTTACCAACGCGGGCATGGTCCAGTTCAAAACTATTTTTCAGGGCAAAGAAAGCCGCGCTTACACCCGTGCGGTCACGGCCCAGAAATGCCTACGCGTGGGCGGCAAACACAACGACCTGGAAAACGTGGGCAGAACCGCCCGGCATCACACCTTTTTTGAAATGCTGGGCAACTTTTCTTTCGGCGACTACTTCAAGTCCGAAGCCATACGCCTGGCCTGGGACTTTGTGACCATTGAACTGGGGCTGGACAAAAGCCGTCTCTGGGTCACGGTGTTTGAAGACGACGACGAAGCCGAAGGCTACTGGCGGGAAATCGCCGGGGTCGCGCCCGAGCGCATCCTGCGCATTGGTGAGAAAGACAACTTCTGGTCCATGGGCGACACCGGCCCCTGCGGCCCCTGCTCCGAAATTTTCGTGGACCAGGGCGCGGACATGGCCTGCGGGCCGGATTGCGGCATCGGCAAATGCGATTGCGACCGCTTTCTGGAAATCTGGAACCTGGTCTTCATGCAGTTCAACCAGATCGCGCCCGGCAACCGTGAAAAACTGCCCAAACCCAGCATCGACACCGGCATGGGCCTGGAACGCACGGCAGCCATCTGCCAGGGCAAGCGCTCGAACTTCGATTCCGACCTGTTCCAAACGCTGATCCAGTACATCGCTGGGTTGGCCAAGGTCAGCTATTCGTTCAGCGCGCCGGATACCAACGACATCGACACCGCCCTGCGCGTCATCGCCGACCACAGCCGGGCCGTGGCTTTCATGGTGGCCGACGGCATCATGCCTTCCAACGAAGGGCGCGGCTATGTGCTGCGCCGCCTGATCCGCCGCGCCTATCGTTTCGGCCGACTGATCGGCATGCCCGGCGCCTTTTTGCATCAGACCGCCGTGAAGGTGGTGGACATCATGGGCGGCGATTATCCGGAATTGACGGAATCGCGCGATTTCATCGCCCGCCTGGTGCGCGAGGAAGAAGAGCGCTTTGACAAAACCCTGGACAAGGGCCTGGCCCTGCTGGAAGACGAATTGGGCAAACTGCCCGCCAAGGCGACCCTTTCCGGCGAAGTGGCCTTCACCCTGTACGACACTTACGGCTTTCCGCTGGATATCGTCAACGACGTGGCGGAAAAACGCGGCTTTAGCGTTGATGAAGACAACTTCCGCGCCTGCATGGCCCGGCAGAAAGAACGCTCAAAGGCGGCCTGGAAAGGCTCCGGCGAAAGCGACATCACCGCCCGTTTCGCACCCATGCTTGAAGAAGGTCTGTCCTCCGAATTTTTTGGGTATAGCTGCCTTTCCGGCGCAAGTCGCATCACCGCCCTCTTGAATGAAAGCGGCGAGCGCGTGGACCGCCTTACCGCCGGTGAAAAAGGCTATCTGGCTGCCGGACGCACGCCTTTTTACGGCGCTTCCGGCGGGCAGGTGGGCGATACCGGCGAAATAACCGGCCCCGCCGGCGCGGCGATGGTCACCGATACCCTGAAACCTCTGCCCGCCCTGACGGTCATGGCTGTGACCGTCACTACCGGCGAGCTTTTTCTGGACAGCGAGATAACCCTGACCGTGACCGAAGGCGCGCGCACGGCTTCCGCCCGCAACCACACGGCCACCCACCTGCTGCACGCGGCCCTGCGCGACGTGCTGGGCAGCCATGTGCACCAGGCGGGTTCGCTGGTCGCGCCCGACCGCCTGCGTTTTGACTTCACCCACATGTCCGCCATGACCGCTGAAGAAATCACGGCGGTGGAAGACAAGGTCAACGCCGCCATCATGGCCGACATCAGCCTTGAAGCCGAAGAAATGGGCTATGACACGGCCATCGCCAAAGGCGCCATGGCGCTGTTCGGTGAAAAATACGGCGATACGGTCCGGGTGGTCTCGGTACCCGGCGAATCCACCGAGCTGTGCGGCGGCACGCACCTTGCCCGCACCGGCCAGGCCGGGTTCTTCACCATCCTTTCCGAATCCGGGGTTGCCGCCGGAACCCGCCGCATTGAAGCGGCTACCGGCTGGAACGCCATCCGCCTGGCCCGCGAGCAACGCGCCGAAATAAACGAACTGGCCGCCGCCCTGAAAGCCCGGCCGGGCGAGCTGGCCGCCAAGGCGGCGGGCTTGTACGGCGAAATACGCGCGCTGCGCAAGGATGTGGAAAAAGCCGCAGCCAGCGCCGCATCCAACCAGGGCAAAAATCTGATGGATTCCGTCATGGAAATAGGCGGGGTCAAGGTGCTGGCCGCCCGCTCCGGCGCGCCCAGCATCAAGGCCCTGCGCGAAACCATGGACGACGTACGCTCCAAACTGCCCTCGGGCATCGCCTGCCTGACGGCGGAAGAAGACGGCAAAGTTTCGCTGGTCATCAGCGTGTCCAAAGATCTTGTGGGCCGTTTCGCGGCCCCGGCGCTGATCAAGGACGTGGCCGCGAAAATCGGCGGTTCCGGCGGCGGCCGGCCTGACATGGCCCAGGCCGGCGGAAACGACGCCAGCGGCATTGACGCGGCCTTTGAAGAGCTGAAAAAGATTATTGCCGGATGATTTTGCGGGAGGGGAAAGCTTTTATAAAAATTTTCCCCTCCCGCACCCTCTCCTTTCAAAATTTTTGCTAGGGGTTATTTTGCAAGACCGCATCCATGCCCTGTTGTTCCCCGCGCTTCTGACCATCCCGGCTCTGGCCGGGATAGCCGCTTTGGTGTTCGTCTATCTCGGCGTCCTCGGCCTCTGGAACGCCATTGACACGCCCTTCATTCTCCGCGCCGCGACTGTCGTGGGCATAAGCCTGCTTTATTTTCTGCCCGGCGCGGGCACAGGCTCCGCCCGAGACCTGCGCCTGGCCGCTCTGGCCGCCGTGTTTCTTTACGGCGGCGTGGGGCTGAACCTGCTGCACTTCCAGAACGAGATCTGGTTTCAGGCTGTGGCGCTTACCTGCGCGGTCGGCCTGATCGCCGGTGTCGCGCTGTTTTACGACCTGCGACATGAGCTGGAACGCAGCATCCCGTACAAACCCCTTATTTTCTGTGCCCTGGCTCTAGCCGCCATTTTCGGCCTTATGACCTGCGAACTGCTGTCCGGGGCCGTTTCCGGCCGCATTGCCGTGACAGGCAAGGGCGCGCTGGCCATGACCTGCATCGCGGCGGCCTGCGCCTTTTACGGACCGCGATTTCCCCGTCTGTATTGGCTGTTGATGGGGCTGACCCTGTTTTACATCTGGCTGGCCCTGCCCGCCGTGGGGCTGGAAGCGTATTCCCGCCACATCATGCCAGACGCGCCCCCCCTGACAGAGGAAGCAGCCAGACGCTTTTACCAGAGCGGCTGGAAATGGCTGCTGGGCTTTTGCGCCGCCGGCCTCGCCGCCGGCGTATATCTGCTGATTCTCTGCCTGGCCATGCGCCGCAGACTGCGCAAAAACGAACAGGGGATCTGAAGCGCCCCGGCAAAATCCTGAGCGGATGCCGCGCGCATGCCCGAACGGGCGAGAACGGATCGCGGGGAAAACGCCGATTCCGGGATAGAGCTGTACCGTAAGAGTACTATCCCTATCCCGGAATCGGCGTTTGACGCAGCATCCGGCCCGGTTACCCCCGTTCAGGCAGCGGTGCGCCAGGCTTTGAAGGTATGCCCCGCGACGGAAAGAATGTCGTGCAGCACGGGGAACCGGGACAGAAAGCCTTCTTTGCCCTCTTCTCCCCGAGACGCTTCGTTCGTCAGCAAACGCAGTTGCAAACGCCCGGCCGTGGATGCGTGCCCGGTATCCAGCAGCGCCCTGATCAGGCCGCGAATATGCTCTTCCGGCGCGGGCGTAAACATGCAGGCCCGGCTGATCATGGCGTGCAAAGGCACGCTGGGGTCCAGGTCGTGCGCTTCCATGAACATCAAGGCCGCCGCCTTCACTTCACCCGCTTCCAAAGCCGCTCCCGCTTCGCGCAGAAGAGGCGCCTGCCCGTTTTTCCCCCGGGGCAGGCGAGAGAACAAATCATGCGCTCTGGCGCGCGAATTGGCGCGCAAATACGCGGAACCGGCACGGCACAGCCAGATGCGGGCATCATCGTCTCGGCCCTGCTCATTGGCCACCCGACTGAGCGCAAGGCTGGTCTCGGCATGCGCGGAATCAAGGCGATAGCTTTTCAACAGCAGCTTTTCAGCCCGTTCCCACTGCCCGTCGCGCAACGCGGCAAAACCTTCGCGAAATATGCTTTCCGCGCTTTCCACCACGGGCGCGGGTTTCAAAATTTGCCGCGCTGTGGTCTTCACTCTGTTTTCCTTGGATAACGGCAACGGCGAAAGCACCGGGCGCTCGCCCAGGGCCCGTGTTTGCCCGCCGAAACTCTCGACGAACGAAGGAGGCAGCACCAACGGCGCGTGCAGCGCTTCCGGCGTCGTTGCAGTTGCAAGCGCGAGCTCGGCGGCTTTTTCAGTATACGGCCTGGCCAGCACGGCGCACGAATTACACGCCACGGCGGCTCGCGCTATGGGGCTTTCGCCGTTGCTGACAAGCAGCAGCGCGGGTATGCGGGTCAACCCGGCTGTTTTGCGCACATGGGCAAGAAACTGCAAACCGCTCATATCCGCCAGCCGTTCATGACAGATCAGCATATCCATGACCGGTTCCGCGCACACCGCGTGAGCCTCTTCCCCGGCCGCCCGGCATTTCGTCTTGGCGGCCAAAGCGCTTAGATGATCCAGAGCTTTACGGCCTGATGCGAAAAAAATCGGCCGCACTACACCGAGACGGCGCAGCACTTGCTTGTCAAGGCTGAGCAGCGCTTCATCTTCGGCCAGGATCAGGGCGTTGAGCATGGGGCGGGAAGTCATGGCTTTCCCCCTATCTTCCGAAAGGAATGACGGTTGCCTTGCGCGGGCTGCGCGGCGCGCTCATGCCCACGGCAAGCGGTTGCGCCTGTTCCGGCTCCGCACCTACCGCGCCGGCGAGAGCCGGTTTGGCAGGCGTCTTGGAACGCTCGAAACGAGAGCCGCAGCTCAGGCACTGACGAGAAACCCCGTCATCCGCGAGCCGCAGCAACAACCCGTCGCGGTTGTAACAAACCGGACAAAACGGCCCCTGCTTGATACTGCCTGTAACCAGCCAGTAAAAAGCCCCGTCAAAAATCAGGTTGCGTGACAGGTACAGAATATCCTCATAGCCCTGAATCTGGGTGCGCAGCATGGAGTTTTCATCGCACAACGCGATGTAACGGGCCTGCAGCTCCGCCATATGCTGCCGGGCCTCATCCACTTTGCCTTTGAGGAATAGATCGTGGATTTCCTTAAAACGGTAATATTCCAGCATAGCCTCTCTCCCTGAGTTCCAAAGCCGCCATCCATGGCAGCTATCTCCTCTTCGGCAGAGAGCGGTGAAACTTTAGGCGGCCGTTTACTCCGGTATCGGCACTTCGATAAGCAGCAGCATTTTGCGGATCGCCCCGGTATTGCTGAAACTGCGCAAAAATTGCGCCTTGCCCTCGTCGGTCGCGAGGTTCATGCGGAAGCTTTTTCGTGAAGCGTGCGTGGTATGGTAAAACCAGATGCCGCCGTCGGCGGCGCGAACAAGAAGGCCTACGTGATAATGCAGCAGCACATATGGTTTCGGGCCGGCCCGGCCCGCCTCTTTGCTGAAGTCGGCAAGATATAGATGCCCCGCTTTGATGCGCGGCAAAAGGTCGGGCCAAAAATTCGGCGCATGGATGTCAAAACCGCGCGGAAAGCGGCCGTCCGCGCGCGCGATATCCCCTTCTGCGCCGTCCTGCGCGCCGCCTGGCAGCAGCATGCGCCGGGGCAGGCCTTCACTGATATTCATGATCAGGTCCCAGCCGAAATCCCAGTCCCGCCCCAGAGCGGCCCCTTCGCCGCTGTCGCCCAGTCGGTCGCGGGCGACGGCGGCAAGAGGCAGCTCACGCCGCAACAAAAGGCGCGCCCCTTGCAGGGTCAGGCCGCTGCAGTTCAGGCCGGGCGTAGTAAAAAAACGTTCTGGAGCGGCGAACAGCGTATAGCGCCCCGCTGTATCAAGAGCGCCGTCTTCGCGATACGGCACGCCCAAAAGCGGTGCGAGCGCGGCTGCCGGGTCGGCGGCGGCGAAAGAAGCGGTCGGAAAGAGAACCGCAAACAACAAGGCGCCCGGACAAAGGGCGCGGAATAAACGATGCATCAAGCTGGGCAAAAGACTCGCTCCTTCTTCAGATCCCGGCAAGCGCTGTTTCCAGCAGAATACGCACGTGCAGAGGGTCCACGATGATGTCGGCCCTGGCGCCTTCTTCAAGATACGCGCCCACAGGCATAAGCGGGTCGCGGCAGGAAGAAAGATCCAGGTCCTCCACCGCCGCGTGATAGCGCAACCCCAAGAGGCGCACGGCGTGCATGTTGTTATAGCTGACATAGCGGTTGCCGAACAGTTCGATAAACACGGAACCGGGTTTTTGCAACAGCGTCAGGGTGGCGTTGGCGCCGTGAGGCATAAGCGAACAGTCCGCATTGGTCATATAGCGCAACTGCTCTTTCAAGGATAGCTCTTCGGGCACCATCGTCTCGAAGCCGAAATCGGCCAGAACGGGCAGCAAATCCTCTTCATTGGCGATAACGCGGGTGCCGACGCGCCGCACATAGCAGCGCTTGCCGCCGGGCAGGCCGCCAACCGCATCCAGCAGGCTTTGCCGTAAAAAAGCGGTAAGCGGCATATTGTCAGCCAGGGTGAAGCCCGAAAGGCGAGGCGGCACAAGAAGCCGCCGCACCCGGTACACGCCGCCCGCCCGCAGGCGCCGCTCCGGAGCGATACCGATGAGGTCCAGCGTTTCTTCCGCCACGCGGCTGTCTTGCGGCAGAATATACGGCCCGTTGTAGCCTGTCTGCTCAAGCGCCAGCAGCTTGGGCAGGCTTTCGGCCACCCAGTGCCATAAATTCTGCGCACCCGGCGGAAAAAACGGCGCGGCTTCGTCAAGCTCGACAACGCCCCCCGGCAAAGCACCCGCCGCGATGCCCGGCAGGCCATGCTCGTTGGCAAGGTAGGGGCATGAATCTTTAAGAATATACGGCAACGCCCCGCCATGCGCCGGAAGAAACGCCTGCTGCGAAGAGCCGAGGCACAGACAGTCGCTTATGACGTGAAAGGTCAAGTTCAGATGCTTGAGCGCAAAAGGGCGGGCGCGTTCCGGATGGAGCGCGCAATATTCGTTGGCAAAAAGCGGAACGGCGGCTTTCGGGTCAAAAGCGAAAGGCATGCCTGGCCCCTTGTACTGAAACGTCTCCCATATATCGCTTCGCATATATTGGCGCAAACAGGCAAAAAAGCAAGACCGCTACCGTTCTTGCCAAAGCGCGGCGCGGCGCGGTCTGAGCTCGTATACTTCTTTCAGGAGCGCTTGAATGAACGTGAACACCCACAAAGATATTTCGGCGAAACTGTGCGGAACACCCCTCTCTCTCGCCCCCGGCCGCAGCGTGGTGCGCCTGACGACGACGGAAGAAATGCGCGCGGATGACGCGGATCTGGTGCACGGAGGCTTTATCTTCGGCCTGGCCGACTATGCGGCCATGCTGGCCGTAAACCACCCGTATGTGGTGCTCGGCGCGGCGGATACCAGCTTTTTAAAGCCTGTGCGGGTCGGTGAAACCGTGACGGCGGAAGCGGCCGTACAGGAAGAATCGGGCCGCAAGCGCCTGGTGGCCGTGAGCGTGCGCCGTGATGAAACGGAAGTGTTTACCGGCCGTTTCACCTGTTTTGTGCTGGATAAACACGTTCTCGGCTGACCGGCGCTGCGAGGTTGAAAACTCGCAGCGTTCAGCGGGAGCGGATGGCGGTGTCATCCGCGTTGCTCATGTGCTGATTCCACAGCCTGATGGCCGAGGAAGGAGAGATGGACCAGCGCAACGGCGCATGCCCGCATTTGCAGACAACCCGCCAGATATCCTGCTGACGCCCCTCCGGCCGCGAAGACTCCAATTCCTGCTGCAACCCGCCGCAGATGGCGCAGGGCAAAATGTTGGGCAATTCCGGTTTATTCATATGATACGCCTTTATTCGCTGAAGTACGGCGCAGAATAGCACCGGAAAGCCGGCTTGCCCAGCCCGGATTTGGACCAACTGTCGACGAAGCGTATCAGCCCCCTTGATTTGTCACGATTTTTTTTTAAATAACGCCCGAACAGGATACTCTACCCCTTGCGGAACCGTTCGGTCTTCTTCCACTCGATGGTGCGGCCCGAAATGCGGTCGATGATCGCCGCCGACGCGCGGGCAGACCCAGCGCAAACAAAATTCGTCCTGATATCGGGTAAGTCCTCCCATATGATGATTATCTCCCCCCACACATACTGTGCTTCATGCCTTGCGAAAAGCATTATTCTATAACGCCGCAAGGCATGGCAATGAACATGCCAATACCCGGACAAAAACCCGTATGATGAAGGGGAAGGAAGGCGGCGGCTACATACGTTCCAGCAGCTTTTCCACATAGCGGGATTTAAGCTGCTTTTGCGCAAGTCCGCGCGCCAGGGGGGGCAGTTTCAAAATGGCGCCCAGCACACCAGCGGCCAACCGGTGGCTGAACAGAACCTGGTTGTCGAAAATCAGGTTTTGCAAGGTGCCGCGCTCCGCCGCCATCAAAACGACGCGATGTGTCGTATTGACCGGGGTAATTTTCCGGCCGGGGCGTGAAACGAGAGTCAGGCAGCCTGCGGGGCAACGCCGCACGCAGACCCCGCAACCCAGGCAAATCTCTTCGCGAAAACCCGGCGCGGCCTTGGGAGCGGTTTCATACAACGCTTCCACCGGGCACACCTTGGCGCATTTGCCGCAACCAAGGCATTTCGCCGCATTCAGGCTGGCGACGAAATTGGAATGCATGGTTTGCACGATGCCGAAACGCTTCACCGCCGCCAACGCTTCGCAGCAACAGCCGCAGCAGTTGCAGATAAAATTGACGCCCTGGCGGTTGTTTTCGGCAAACTGCACCAGGTCCGCGTTTTGGGCTTGCTCCAGCAAAGCCTTGCACTCCGCCCGGCTTACCGCTTTCGCGTGGCCGTGCTTGATCAGCGAATGCGCGGCGGAATTGAAGGTCATGCAAATATCTATCGGCGCGCCGCAATTCGTGCCCAGGTGTTCTTTTTTATGCCGACAATAGCACATGCTGACGCCGATTTCCGGAGAATCGTCGATGATGCGCGACGCCCGCTCATAATCCAGAACTTCAAGGCGCGCGGCTTCATCAAGCATATCTTCATGGACAAGAACACGGCCCAGGCCGGTTTCGCCCTGCACGAAGAGGTCACGCATGAAATCTTCTTCCACATTGATATACTGATGCAACAACTCGGACAGTGCCTTCTGGTCGATATCGGTACGCACCCGCATCAGGGCGAACTCAAAAAAACCGGCCATGGGCGGGGGCAGGCAATATTCTTGCCGCCCGTTTTGCTCCATATCCAGCAGCACCGCGCGTCCGGCCAGCGCTTCCAGAAGCTTTCGGGTCTCAGCCAGGGGGCGCTTCCAGCAAGCAGCAGCCGTTTCAGCCGTGAACGGCTTGATGGGCAGCCTAGCCACCAGGCCCGCTTCTTCTTCCGAAAATAGCATTTTCAAGATCGCAAACAGGACGGGCGAGAGGGGCGCGCCCTGGGGAAAACGGTTCAAGCGTTCGGTAAGACGCCCGTAAGCCGAATTGTTATGATGGTGAGCCATGCCGCCACTATATACCTTTTCCGATGAAAGAGTCAAAAAGAGCCGCTGAAAACAGCGGCTCTCAGACTGCTGACAAAGTCCCTGTTTGCAAGAGCAGGGACTTTGCTTTTTTTTATTCTTATGTTATGTGAAAGTATGATAAAAAAGAAGCAACAACGCCAATTGAAAATGGAATTTGTCTGTCTTGATGATCTTATTCCCGATGAACATATCTTTAAAAAGATAGATAAGACTGTTGATTTTGAATTTATCAGAGAAAAAACAGCGCATCTGTATTGTCATGACAATGGACGACCGGCGGTTGACCCGGTTGTGTTGTTTAAAATGCTGTTTATAGGATATCTCTTTGGAATACGAAGCGAAAGGCAACTTGTCAAAGAAAT
>JAVBNL010000039.1:0-67681 GCA_031551515.1 Desulfovibrionaceae bacterium | reverse complement strand
CGTGCCCAATTTGCCGCATGCCGGCGTGCCTGTGGGGCCGGACGAAAACGCCAACGTGGAGCAGTGCCGCTGGGGCAAACCGCCGGTTTTCGCCTTTACGCCCAAAGAACACTGGGAATTGGCCGAAACACTGGGCGGCCTTGATTTCGAACGCGGCGGCAAGCTGGCCGGCAGCCGGTTCACGGTGTACTGGCGCTGGGCGGCCCGGCTTGAACGGGCCATCGTCAACTTTTTTCTGGATACGCATACCCTGAAAAACGGGTATACCGAAATACTGCCGCCGCTGATGGTCAACCGCAAAACCATGACCGGCACGGGCAATCTGCCCAAGTTCGAGGCCGACCTTTTCAAGATCGAAGGCTGGGACTATTTTCTCATCCCCACGGCGGAAGTGCCCCTGACCAACCTGCACGCGGACGAAATTCTGGACGAATCCGTTCTGCCCCTGGCTTTTACCGCCCAGACGCCCTGCTTCCGGTCGGAAGCGGGCTCCGCCGGCAAGGATACGCGCGGCCTCATCCGCCAGCACCAGTTCACCAAGGTGGAGATGGTGCGCATCAGCCATCCCGACAATTCCTATAGCGAACTGGAAGTCATGCGCCGCCACGCCGAAGGCCTGCTCGAAGCCCTTGAGCTGCCCTACCGCACGGTCTGCCTGTGCACCGGCGACATGGGCTTCGCCTCCGCCAAGACCTATGACCTGGAAGTCTGGCTGCCCGGCCAGAACAAGTATCGTGAAATATCCTCCTGCTCCAACTGCGTGGATTTTCAGGCGAGGCGGGCGAATTTGCGGTTCCGCCCGGCGGGCGGCGGCAAGCCGGAATTTGTGCACACCCTGAACGGGTCGGGTTTGGCCGTGGGCCGCACGCTGGTCGCGATTATGGAAAACGGCCAGCAGGCCGACGGGTCCATTGTGCTGCCCAAAGCGCTGGTGCCCTATATGGGCGGCGTGGAACGGATCACGGCGGAATAAAGGCTATTTTTGAGAGGGGGCGCTGCCCCCTCTCGCTCCCCCGGCGGGGGCTAAGCCGCCCCCTGCACCCCCGCATTTGGTTTCGCGTTCGCGAAAGAATTGCTATTGGTCATAGTGTGATTGGCGAAGAGTTTTTGCTCTGCATTTCTGACGGGGTGTTGCCCGCTGGAGGTCGCATGTTGTTGCGAAACGTGATTGTCGGCAGGGAAAAAGTTGACGTGTTGGTGGCGGGCGGCATTGTCAAAGCCGTTGGGCCGGGTCTGGCCGCGGGCAAAGCGGAAACGCTCGATTGTAAAGGCGCGTTGCTGTTGCCCAGTTTTGTCGACCCCCATGTGCATCTGGATAAAACCCGCATCGGCGCGCCCCGCCTGCACCACGAAAAGACCGCCAGCGTGGCCCAGCGCGCGGAGAACGAGCGGCGGCTGCGCAAAGAACTGGGGCATGATCCGTTTGTTTTGGGGGGGAACCTGGTGCGGCAGCTGGCGCTGATGGGCTCCACCCATATCCGCAGCCACGTGGATGTGGATACGGACGTGAAGTTGCGCCACGTAGAGGCCGTTCTCCGGCTGCGGGAAAAATACAAGGGCTGGGTGGATATCCAGGTCGTGGCCTTTCCCCAGTCCGGCATCGTCAAATCGCCGGGCGTGGCGGAACTGCTGTTCGAAGCGGTGCGCCTGGGCGCGGATATCGTGGGCGGCCTTGACCCGCAGGTTTATGACGAAAATTTGGACGGCCATCTGGATGTAGTATTCGGCATTGCGGAAAAGACCGGCGCGGCTGTGGACATTCACTTGCACGAACCGGGTGAAACGGGCCTTGCCAGCATCAGGGCGATTATCGAGCGGGTCCGGGTTTTGGGCATGCAGGGCAAGGTCAATTTGTCGCACGCCTATGCCTTGGGTCAGATACCCAGGGTAGAGTTGGACGCCGTTCTGGAGCAATTGGCGGAACTGGGCATCTCCGTAACCACCAGCGCGCCCGGGGCCGTGAATTTTCCGCCTGTTGAGGCGCTGCTTGACGCCGGAGTGCTCTATGCCGGTATGTCCGATAACATTCAGGATATGTGGTCACCCTGGGGGAACGGCGACCAGTTGGAGCGGGCCATGTTTCTGGCCTATCGCAACAATTTCCGGGCGGACGAGCCCATCATGCGCTGTTACGGCATGGTTACGGAAAATCCTGGCAAGTTGTTGGGATTGAAAGGCCACAGTCTGGCCGGGTTGAAGGCGGGCATGTCCGCCAATTTGACCGCCGTTATGGCGGAAGATGTGGAAGCCGCCGTGCTGCGGCGGCCGGAGAGGCTGTTCACTGTCAAAGATGGGCGGTTTACTGTCAGAAATGGCAAGGTGTTGCTGCCTTCGTAAGACGTTTGAGAGGGGGCGGCTGCCCCCTCTCGCTTTTCTACACAAGTTCTTTCAGCACGGCATACAGGTTGTTCTTGGCTTCAAAGCCCACGCCGGGGATATCGGGCAGGCGCACGTAGCTGTTTTCAAACGGAACGCTATCGGCGTACCCGCCGAAAGGCTGAAACACGCCGGGGTAGCATTCGTTGCCGAACATCTGCAACCCGGCGGCCAGGTTCAGGCTGAGTTGGTTGCCGCCGTGGGGTATGCAGCGGCGGGGGCTCCAGCCGGAATCGCGCATGAGTTGCAACAGCGCCATATACTCGGTCAAGCCGTAGCTGAGCGGCGGGTCGACCTGAATAAAGTCGCGGTCGGGCCGCATGCCGCCATAGCGCAGCAGATTGCGCGCGTCTTGCAGCGAGAACAGGTTTTCGCCGGTGGCGATGGGGCCGGTGTAGTATTCGCAAAGCACGGCGTTCAGGCGGTAATCCAGCGGATCGCCCGGCTCTTCATACCACAGGGGTTGTATGGCGCTGAGCGCCTTGCCGTATTCCAGCGCGGCTTCCAGGCCAAAACGGCCGTTGGCGTCAACAGCCACCCTGTCCGCGCGGCCGACCACGGCAACCGCGGCTTCCAGCCGGGCCATGTCTTCGGAAAGGCTTGCCCCGCCGATTTTGATTTTGACGTGAGTAAAACCCTGGTCCAGATACCCGGCCAACTCGTCTTTCAGGCCCTGAATGCCCTTGTCCGGGTAATAGTAGCCGCCCGCCGCGTAAGTGAAGACCCTGTCGTCGGCCTTTCCGCCGTTGAAACGTTCCGAAAGCATTTTCCAGAGGGGTTTTTCCTCTATCTTCGCGATCAGGTCCCACACGGCCATGTCGATGCAGCCCACGGCGTGGGCGCGCTCCCCGTGGCCGCCGGGTTTTTCGTTGCGCATCAGGCAGGCTTTGATCTTGAAGGGGTCAAGGTTGTTGCCGCTCTCGTCCAGCAAGCTGCCTTGCGGGGCGTTCATCAAACGGGGAATGAAACGGTCGCGCAAAAGGCTGCTGACAGCGTAGCGGCCGATGGAGTTGAACCCGTAACCGACCAGCGGTTTGCCGTTTCGGGTCACGTCGCTGACAATGGCCACGACGCTGCCCGTCATTTGACTGAAATCCACCACGGAGTTGCGTATGGCGGAGGCAAAGGGAACGGTTTTGTCGATAATGTTCACGATGCGCATGGTGTTCTCCGAAATAATGGGACAAGTGCCTGAAGCCGGGGGGCGGCTTCAGGCACTTGCGGTTGCGCTTTTACCAAAGGCCGAGCACTTTCCACCAGACGGCGCCGACGCCGACCCAGTTGATGAGGTTGAATACAGATACAATAAAGCCCACGCGCCACCATGAACTCAGCGACATAAATCCCGCGCCGAAATACATGGGCCCGGGCGCGCCGCTGTAGTGGGTGAGCGCAAGGCAAATGTTGGCGGTATAGGCCAGCGCCAGGCAGGCCAGATACGGCGGAGTGCCCGCCGCGATGGCCACGGCCACAAAAGCCGCGTACATGGCGGATATGTGGGCGGTCAGGCTGGCAAAGCCGTAGTGCGAATACATGTAGACCACGACCAGCAAGGCCAGACTGGGCAGCCAGGGTATGCCGGCCATGTTCCCGGCCACGCCCTTGGCGAACCAGGCGATGAACCCTTTGGATGAAAGCTGCCCGGCCAGCGCCACAAGGCTGCCCATCCAGACGAAGATGTCCCACGCGCCTTTTTCGTTCAGCACGTCGTTCCAGTTCAGCACGTTGGTCACCAGCAGAATGCACACGGCCAGCATGCCCACCACGGTGGCGTCGATGCCGGTGGCCTGGCCGGAGCACCACAGCGCCAGCACCAGGACGAAGGTGAAGCCCAAGATGCGCTCTTCGCGGGAAAGGGGGCCCATCTTGGCCAGCTCGTCATTGGCAAGCTGTTTGACTTCGGGGGTTTTCTTCAGTTCAGGCGGATTGATGATGTAAAGCAGATACGGCATGACGATCATGGCCACGATGCCGGGGGCCAGCGCCGCCAGGAACCACATGCCCCAGGTGATCTCGATGTTTGCCGCTTTGGCCGCCAGAGAGACGATCAGCGGGTTGCCCGCCATGGCGGTCATGAACAGGGCGCAGACGGTGCTTTCCGTCTGGTACACGACCTGCATCAAGTACGCGCCGGCCCGGCGGGGGTTTGAATCGGGCTCGGACCCCAGAACGGTGCAGATGCCCCGGGCGATGGGGTAGATGATGCCCCCGGCCCGGGCCATGCTCGACGGGGTGGCCGGAGCCAAAATCAGATCGCTGATGGCCAGAGAATAGCCCACGGTCAGGGTGCTGCCGCCAATTTTAGACAGCACGACATAGGCGATGCGCCTGCCGAAACCGGTCTTCATAAACGCGCGGGCGAACATAAAGGCCGAGACGATCAGCCACATGGCGCCGGTGGAAAAGCCGCCCAGCACTTCGCCTATTTTCAGGGTCTTGGTCAGGGTGATGACGGTCAGGCCGAGGAAGGCCACGGCGCCAAGCGGTAGCGGCTCAAGAATGAAGCCGAGAATGATGGCCACGGTCAGGGCGAACAGGTGCCAGGCCTGCGCCGACAACCCGGCGGGCACAGGCAGAAAGTACAGAACAAGGCCGACGCCGACGGTAATGCAAGCATTGCGTAGTTGTTTACTCATATAATTACCTCATAATGAGGTGGCGGCCCAGTTTGCGCGTCAGACGGACCCTCGGGTCCCGTCAGGCGAGTTCCATACGAACACTACATGAGTGTCCCCTCAAAGGGGTCGCGCGGGACGAGTCTGACGAAGTATCACGCCAAAATGGGCCGCTACCCGGTTACGGTCTTTTGCGGGCCAGAGTGTTGTCCACGGAAGCCGCGGCAATGCCGGTGTACGCGTGCGGGCTGAGCATTTTTTCAATCTCGGCGCGGGTGAAGTGTTGCATTACTTTCGCGTTGGCGCACATGGCTTCGACCATGGAAACCTGGTTTTCAAAAGCGTGCATGCTGGTTTCGTACACCACGTCGTGCGCGGTGAGGCGCCCCATCTTTTCGGCCAGGTGAATCATGATGGATTCGGACAGCATCAGGCCGTGCAGCAGATAGAGGTTGGACTCCATCTTCTTGGGGTACACGATGAGGTTCTTCAGAATGTCCACGGTCTTTTCCAGGGCCGCGTCCAGGTGGATGCAGGCGGTGGGCACGAATTCCCATTCAGAGATCTCGCAGCTCCAGTCGCGCTCATGCTCGATGTTCATGCACTCCACGGCCACGGGCGCTTGCGCGCGCACCAGGCGGCACAGGCCGATGACGTTTTCGCAGACCTGGGGGTTGCGCTTGTGCGGCATGGTGGAAGAGCCGACCTTGCCCATGAAGAAGGGCTCTTCCAGCTCGCCGATTTCGGTGCGCTGCAGGGTCAGCACTTCGTGGGTGATGCGGGTGATGGTGCCCGCGATCAGGGCCAGCAGGTTCATGAATTCCGCGATATGGTCGCGGGTGGAATGCCAATGCACCGGGGTGACGCCCAGGCCCAGAATTTCCATGGTCCGCTTTTGCACCTGCAGGCCCTTGTCGTCCATGGAGGCAAGGGTGCCCACCGCGCCGGAAAGCTGGCCGATGAACAGGCGTTTGGTGCACTCTTTCAGGCGTTCTTCGTTGTTTTCCAGCTCATACACCCAGGTGGCGGCTTTCATGCCGAAGGTGATGGGCAACGCGTGCTGCACGTGGGTGCGGCCGGCCATGACCAGGTCGCGGTACTTGGCGGCCAGTTCGCGGGCGGCCACGCTGCAATCGGCCACGCGTTTGGCGATCAGGGCGTGGGCTTCGCGAATGCGCAGAATCAGGCCGGTATCCACGATATCCTGGCTGGTGGCACCCCAGTGCACGTACTCGCCGGCGTTGTTGTCCAGAACCTTTTTGAATTCTTTGAGCAGGGGAACGATGGTGATGGAGCTTTTGTAGTTTTCGCCGATGGCGGCGAAATCAAGCAGGGTGGCGTCGGCCTTTTTGGCGATTTCGGCGGCCGCGTCCTTGGGAATCATGCCTATTTCGCCCTGGGCCTTGGCCAGGGCCACTTCGGTGTCGATCCATTTTTGCACCATATTGCGGTCGCTGAAGATTTCCCGCATTTCCGGCGTGCTGAACAGGGGGCCAATGGCAAGGCTGTCGATAGCGGTGGAACCCATGAAACTCTCCTTTACATAACAGGTTGATAAAACGTTATATCAACAATACTTACAAAATTATGTAAATATTTAGCTATTTTAAAGTAGAGACAGTAAATATGTTCTTACGCTATGAGAGAGAACAAGTTCTTGCTTGTGTGTTCAATGTGGTTTATCGTTAAACTAAAGCGAATAAAACTGTCAACAAGTATCCGTGCCTTTGTTCACAATGGGGTGGAAAAATGGTAGCAAGCGGCCGTATGGACAGTGAAAAAAACGGACAGAGCAGACCCCGGGCGACGTTGAAAGATATCGCCAAGGTGGTCGGCGTATCCCCCACCGCCGTGTCGCTGGCCTTGAACGACAAGGGCGCGCTGACGGACGAGTTGCGCCGCCGCATCAAAGAGACGGCGGCCGCGCTGGATTACAGCCCCAATCCGGCGGCCCGCATTTTGCGCGGGGCGCGCAGCAACGCCGTCAGCGTGGTCATCAACTATTTCAACAACCCCTTTTTCCGGCATTTCGTGCTGGGCCTGGAAGAGGTGCTCGACCGGGCCGGGGTCAGTTATTCCATGTCCCAGACCCACGATAGGCTGGAGAAAGAGCGGGAATTGACCCGCAAAATGGCGGAGCAAGGGGTGGACGGGCTCATCGTGCTCAACTGCTCGTCTGAGCATGAGCACTTAACGGCGGTCAGCCAGACCTTTTCCATTCCCATCGTGCTTATCAGCCACGCGCTGGAAGACCGTTTCGCCGCCGTGCAGGCGGACAACCTGCGCGGGGGGCGGCTGGCCACGGAGCATCTGCTGAGCCTTGACGAGAGGCCTCTTTTTCACATCGAGGGGGGCTGGGGCAAATCGGGGCTGATCAACCGCAAACTGGGATTCGTGCAGGCCATGCGCGACGCCCGGCCGGATTGCAATGCGGAAGAAGCCTGCTTTCCCGTCGAAGGGCTGACCGCCGCCGCCGGGTACCAGGCCATGGCGGCCATTCATGAAAAGCACAACCCTCCGTTCGGCCTGTTTGTGGTCAACGACGAGGTGGCGCTGGGGGTTCTGACCTATTGCCGCCACCACGGGCTGCATTGGCCCGATGATGTGGCCGTGGTGGGCTTTTCGGATATTGATATTCTGGAAACCCTGGATATCCCTCTGACCAGCATCCGCATACCGCAACAGCGCATGGGCGAGGTGGCGGCCGGAACCCTGCTGGACCTCATCGCCCACCCGGAAAACCGCCTCTGCCCGCCTGTTTTGACGTTGCCGGTATCGCTGGTGGTGCGCGAAAGCACGGTGAAGCAGCGGCGCGGTTTGCCGTGATGCTTTGTCAGACGTTCTTCCTCGTCTGAGGGCAAACCGCGCCGCTGCTTAAGAATTCTGCTTGCCCTGGGCCTTGCGCCACAGACTGACTTTACTGATGCCCAGCTTTTCCGCCGCCACATCGCGGTCGCGATAGAGGGCCAAAAGGCGTAGCGCGGCTTGCTGTTCCAGGTTGCGGGTCATGTCTTTGAGAGAGCCCTGCAAGGGCACGTACAGCCCTTCGCCGTGCGGCGGGGCGGCCTCGTGCAGGCTGTCCGCCTCCCACACTTCATCGAGCAGTTTCGGCCAGACCGGGGATGCGGTCATGGAAGCGACGAGCGCCAGGCGTTCGACGACGCCGGCCAGTTCGCGCACGTTGCCGGGCCAGTCGTGCGCCATAAGGCGCGGCCCCAGCTCGCGGTCAAAAAAGGCCTTGTCCGGCGGCAGGGGGCAACGTTCGCGCAAAAAGGCGTGCCCCAGGTGCAGAACGTCTTCACCGCGTTCGCGCAGCGGCGGTATTTTGAGCCGCAGCACGTTGAGGCGATAGAAAAGATCCTTGCGGAACCGGCCCGTTCTGGCCTGGGCCGCAAGGTCGCTGGCCGTGGCGCAGATGATGCGGATATCCACGGGTATGACCTGCGAACCGCCCACCCGCATGATCTCCCGCTCTTGCAGCACCCGCAGCAGGCGCACCTGCATCATTTGCGGCAAATCGCCGATCTCGTCCAAAAACAGCGTGCCCTGGTGGGCCAGCTCAAACAGCCCGGCCTTGCCTTGGCGGCGCGCGCCGGTAAAAGCGCCTTCTTCATAGCCGAAGAGTTCGCTTTCAAGCAGTTGCTCGGGAATGGCCGCGCAGTTCACCGCCACAAACGGGCCGGATGCGCGCCTGCCCGCGCAGTGAATGCCCTGGGCGAACAGCTCTTTCCCCGTGCCTGATTCGCCTTGCAGCACCAGCGTGGCGTCGGTGACCGCATAGCGGCGCGCCAGCTGCACGATGCGGCGCATGGCTTCGTTCTGGGTCAGGATGTCGCTGAGCGAATAGCGGGCCTGAAAGCCTTTGGGCTGCATTCTGCCGCGCAGGCGCTGTTCCGCCTGTTGCACGCGGCCCGCCTCCGAAAAGGTGCAGACCACGCCCAGCACGGCGCCCTCCGCCACGATGGGCACGCGGCTGGTGACGATGGTGGTGCCGCCGGCATCCTGAATGTCGCCCAACTCCGGCTGGCCGCTTTGCAGCACCCTGGCGGTCTGGGTGCCCGGCACCACCTCGTCGGCGTTTTTGCCCAGGGTTTCGCTGCTTTTCAGCCCCAGCAGCCGTTCCGCCGTGGGGTTCATGTGCATCAGGATATTTCGCTCGTCCGTGACCAGCACGCCTTCGGCGATGGTGTTCAGAATGGTGAACAGCCGCGCCTGGCGCTGCTGCTCTTTGCGGCGTACCTGGGCAAGGGCCATGGCCTCGTGCAGCGCCTGCCAGACCGCTTCTTCGCCCGTTTCAAGCAGCACCCCGTCAAAGCCGATGGCCCGCGCTTCCTGCACGGCGCCGATGCCGCCCACCACCAGGTCCGTGCCCTTGGCTCTGGCGGTCAGCAGCTGCGAGAGGATATCGCGCGTGGCGTGAAAGGGGTATTCGTCGATGTGCAGGTTCAGCGTGTCGGCGATCATCTGCGCGCCCAGCATGTGGTCCTTGTAGTTGAAAAAGGCCACCCGGCGGACCTGCCCGGCAAAAGGCCTGAGGGTGCGGAGCAGGTCCAGCGCGGAAGTGGAAGCGGAAACCACGGGGATATCGACCGTGGAGCGGATATAGGCCGCTGTGGCGCCGCGGCTGAGAATGACGTCGGGCGCCATTGCCGCCACTTCGCGGGCCACGGGCACGGCCGCTTCCATGTACACGTCGGGCCGGATATGCAGCGAGCACGGCAGGTCGGCGGCCAGCTTTTTAAAGACGGTGACCAGGTTGCCGTAAGGCGCGATCAGCGCAAAGGTGTAGTTGTTTTGTTCCGCGGGCATGCCTTGTCCGTATCATCAATCTTCGGGAAAAGAAAATGCGCCGGGAGCGGGAGCCCCCGGCGCGGAATGGCGGATAATGCGATTTGCTTACAGCGTGATCCAGTTGATCCAGGGCAGGCCAACCAGGAGCAGCACCGCCAGGAAGAAGGCTCCGAATATGGCCCCCAGGCCCCAGAAGCGGGCCGTGGTGATATAGCCCAGGCCGTACCAGATGGGGCTGGGCCCGGTGCCGTAGGGGGTCAGAATGCCGAAGAGGCCGATGGTATAGCCCAGCATCAGGGCGGATTTCGTCGGGTCAAGGCCAGGCACGGCCAGGATGGTGGTCAGGAACAGGGCATACAGTGCCGTGACGTGGGCCGTCATGCTGGCGAAGAAGTAGTGGGACACATAGAACACGCAGATCAGGCCCAGCAGAATGGTCATGGGCGGGTAACCGGTAAAGGCCGCGGCGCTCTTCTGGGCGAACCAGGACAAGAAGCCCACGTTCTTCAGGCCGTCGGCCATGGTCACAAGGCTGCCCAGCCAGAAGAACATGTTCCAGGCGGCGGTGTGGCTGACAATGTCTTTCCACTCGACGATCTTGAACAGCGTGATAAGGCAGAGCACCAACATGGCCGAGGTGGTGGGGTTGATGCCGAACTGGTTCGCGCCTATCCACAGCACCAGCGCCAACGTGGCGAAAAGGGCCATCAGTTTTTCTTTGATGGACAGGGGCCCCATTTCACGCAACTGTTCGGCGGCCCAGGCCGGGGCTTCGTCGGCCCGCTTCATTTCCGGCGGATAGACGATGTACAGCAGCAGGGGCGACACAAGGGTCAGAATGATGCCCACGGGCAAAAAGCCCCAGAACCATTGCATCCAGGTGATGTTCACGCCCTGGGTGGACATGATGCTGCCCGCCAGCATGTTGGGCGCGCAGGCCGAATAGAAGATGGAGCTGCTCACGCAGGTGCTGATCATCGACATCCAGACGATATACGCGCCCACTTTGCGGGGCTGGTGGTCGGGGCGGGAGTCATAGACCAGCGGAATGTTGCGGATGATGGGAAAAAGGATGCCCCCGTTACGCGCGGAGTTGGAAGGGGTGAACGGCGCGATGAGAATTTCCGCGAAAATCGTCGCATAGCCCAGGCCGATGCTGGTGCGGCCGAGAGAGCGCACCAGGATAAGCGACACCCTGCGGCCCAGGCCTGTTTTTTCATAGCCCATAGCCATCATGAAGGCCGCGAAGATCAGCCAGATGGTGCTGTTGGCAAAGCCCGAGAGCGCCCAGTTGATGGCGGCCCCGGAGCTGACGATACCGCTTTTGGGTATGGGCGCGCCCATTTTCAAAATGGCGCCGGTGACCACGCCCATGACGCCGATAAGGGCCGGAGAAACAGGTTCAAGAATCAAGCCGGCGATAACGGCGAGGAACAGGGCCAGATACCGCCAGGCCACGATCGGCAGGCCCTCCGGCGCAGGCAGCAGAAGCACGACCAGACCGATGGCGAGAGGTATTATCGCTTTAATGTGTTTACTGTTCATTGTCTCTCCTGGCTTTCAATGTTCAGGGCTAATTCGCGGGATGCGGATTCGCGGTACTATCAAGAATCATGCCACGGAGAGGGCGAAAAGGCGCGGGGGCGGGCGGCCTTGCGGGTCGCGAATGGCGCGCCTTCCCGGCCGTTCATTTTTATGAGCGCCCGATTCGAATTCAATAGAGTATATCAATTTTGAAATTTCTATTTCAAAATTTTTATAAAAAGACCTGGTTGGGATGGCGCAAACAGGGGCGCCGCTATGCCGCATACGCGCGAAAGCCCCCGAAGAAGGGGGGCAGGCCGCGCCTCGTACCCGGCGCTTTTTCACGGGCTCGTTCCGGCACGGCGGTTGCAGAGAGAAAAAGTCGTTCTATTTTTCATCCCTCAACCGGAGCTTGTCATGAAAAATTACAAACTGGCTTTCATCCCCGGCGACGGCGTCGGCCCCGAAGTCGCCGCTGAAACAGTCAAAGTGCTGCAAGCCTGCGCAAGCAAATTCAAATTTTCCGTCGAGGTCACGACCTTTGATTGGGACTGCGACTATTATCTCAAGCACGGCAAGATGCTGCCCGACGACGCGCTGGACATTCTGCGCAAATTCGACGCCATTTTCCTGGGTTCCGTGGGCGACCCGGCCAAAGTGCCGGACCATATCTCGCTTTCGTCCTTGCTGGCCATCCGCAAAGGCTTCGACCAGTATGTGAACCTGCGCCCCATCATTCTGCACGAGGGCGTCTCTTCTCCGGTCACGACCTGCAACCCCAAGACCGTGAACATGGTTGTGGTGCGTGAAAACACCGAGGGCGAATACAGCCGCCTGGGCGGCATCTTCTCGCCGGACGCGCCGCATGGCTTTGCCTCGCAGATGGCCATTTTCTCTCGTGTGGGCTGCGAACGCGTGATGCGCTACGCCTTTGAGCTGGCCCGCGAACGCAAGGCCCAGGGCTTCAAGGGCAAGGTCACCAACTGCACGAAATCCAACGCGCTGAACTTCTCCATGGTTTACTGGGACAAGATTTTCAAAGAAGTGGCCGCCCAGTATCCCGATATCGAAACCAACTACTACCTGGTAGACGCGCTGAGCATGATCATGCTGACCGATCCGGGCCAGTTCGACGTTATCGTGGCCTCCAACCTGTTCGGCGACATCATCACCGACCTCGGCTCCGTGCTGCAGGGCGGCATCGGCGTGGCCGCGGGCGGCAACCTCGACCCGGAACGCCGCTCCCCCTCCATGTTCGAGCCCATTCACGGCTCCGCCCTGGCGCTTGCCGGCAAGGGCCAGGTCAACCCCATCGCTTCAATTGAATCGGGCCGCATGATGCTGGACTTCCTGGGTGAAAAGGAAGCCGCAGCAGCGCTGCTGGTGGCCGTGAAAAAAGTGTTGGGCGAAGGCAAAGTGCGCACCGGCGACATGGGCGGCAAAAGCAGCACCAGCCAGGTGGGCGACGCGGTGAAAGCCGCGCTGCTGGGATAAGAGAAGGTAAAAGGGGCGAGAGAGCCCTTTTCCCGTCATGAGATAAAAGCCCCGCGAGCGTGTATCGCGGGGCTTTTATCTTTTTTTGAGGAAAAGTCTGGAAACTCTGATGGGTTTTCTATTTCCAGTCCGCGTCTTTGCCGTATTCGTTGCGCGGCAGTTCGGGCCCGAAGGTAAAGGCTTTGGGCACGGATTCGGAAGGCAGGCGCTCGCGGCACCAGGCAAGCAGCGCGGCGCGCAGATTCATGGCTTCTTTTTCGTCGTTCAAAGGTTGCGCGGGCACCACAAAGGCTTTCAGCCGCCAGCCTTCGTCCGGCCGCATCAGGCGCACGCGGCAGTCGCTAACTGCCGGGTGTTCTTGCAGCGCCGCGCGTACCCGTTCGGGGTAGACGTTGCGGCCGCCGACCTGCACGGCCTTGTCGTGCCTGGCGACCACGCTGAACTGCCGTTCCCCCCGCCACTCAAGGCTGTCGGGCAGCGGCGCGGGCGCATCCGCGCTGCCGTCGTCAAGGCGGCGGGTCAGGGTGCCGTCGCCCAGCTCCCACTGCGGCAACAGGGTAAAGGGCAGGGTTTCGGCCTCCCCGGTCCGCCTGATGTGGCGGAAACCCACGGCGGAAAGTTCGGAAGCGCCGTAAATTTCGCGCACGCCGTCCGCCCCGGCCGTGATCAGGGCGTCGGCCAGTTGCGGCGGGCAGGGGCTGCCCGCGGTCAGCGGCATGACCCCGGCAAGGTCCGTTTGCATGCGCGCAAGCGCATCAAAAAAGAAGGGAAAACCCACCAGCAAATCGCCGGGTTGCAAGTGCCCGGTCAATTCCGCCGTGGGCATGGGCAGAAAGGCCCGCTGGGGCAAGCCGGCATAGCGCGGCAGCAGTATGCCGTAAACGAAGCCGAAACAATGGTATCGGGGCATCACGCTGCATACGCGCGAAGGGGAAGCAAGCGTGGTGAAGACGCGCAGCTCTTGCTCCAGCGCGGCAAAAGGCACGTTGCGCAGGCCGGGTACGCCCGTGCTGCCGGAAGTCAGAAAGCCGATGCGTTGCGGCCTGCCGTTCATGGCCGCGCAGAGCGCCTCGGCCCATTGGCCGAAAGGGGCTGCCGGGTCGAGTGAGGGCGCTTCTTCACTATTCAGGCCGAACATGAAGCAGAACCGTTGCGCCAGCTCATGCGCGAAAGGGGCCGTGTCGTTGCCCAACGCCGCGCAGGAAAGGCGGGCGGCCCCGTCAAAGTCATCGGGCGACAGCCGCAGCAGGTCTGTGGTTTCACGGCGGTGCAGCAGCAGGTCCATGAGCACGGCTAGATAGTCTTGGGGCTGCAAGCGAAAAGGCGGATTGGCGCTTGTTGCGTTCATGCTTGCTCCGGCGCGGTGCGACCAAGCAGAATATAGCCGGTCAGGCCGTCCAGGTTGTCGTCCAGGCAAAGGGCCCGGCCGCGGGCGTCAGGGGCTTGTTTCGAAGTTTTGGCCAAGGCGGCGGCCAGGGCATGCGTAGGTCCCGCCGGGTGGCGGGGCAGGGGCGCGGTTCCTTCGGCAAAGACCGGAGCGTCCGCGGGCGCGATTTCAGGCGGCAGGGGGCCGGCACCCATGCCCCAGGCTGTCAGGGCGGTGCCGTGCGTCGCCTTCGCCGCCAGCAGCAAGAACAGGGCGCCGTCAACAGGGCGGGGCCGGGCAATACCGCCCGCTGCCGCCAGCATGGCTTCCAGGTCGGCGTCGTATTCATCCAGCGCGCCCAGCAGTACGGAAGAAACTCGCCCCTCGGCCAGCCAGCCGGATGCGATATCCAGCGCGGCGATCATTGAGCTTTCGCCCTGCGACACGGTATGCACCGGCCCGGTCAGGCCAAGCTGCAACGAAACGCTTGAAGCGGCGATATTGTGAACGGACGTGGAAAAGGCCGTGGGCGAGGCGAGATGCGGGCCGAATTCCAGAATGGAATCGGTGTAGTCGAACGATGTGCGCGCCGGGCCGTAGCCGGTGGCGATGACCAGGCCGAGCCCGCTTCGTTCCGTATCCGGCGCGGCGGCAAGGCAGCGGTGCGCGGCCAGAAGGGCCAGGCGGCAGAAATGGGCCATGCGCCGCAGGGTGCGGGGGTTTTCAATTTCCGCCAAAGGCGCGGTATCAACGCGCGTTTCGCCTGGTGCGGGAAAAAGGGCGGCGTGAGCCGTAACGTGCAGACTGCTCATGCATCCACCCGGCTGAAAACGACGGCGCTGTTGTTGCCGCCGAACGCGAGCGACTGCGACAAGGCGTGCCCTGTTGTAAGCGGTTGTGGCGTGGTGACGGGCGTTATGCCCAGGTCCGGGTGGGGGGCGGTGAAGCCGGGGCCGGCGGGCACAAGCCCGGCCAAGAGGCCCGCCACGGTGATGGCCGCTTCAATGGCCCCGGCCGCGCCCAGGGTGTGGCCCGTGGCCCCCTTGGTCGCGCTGACGGGAATACCGGGGAAGCAGGTGCGAAAGACGAAGGCTTCCGTCTTGTCGTTTTCCTGCGTGCCCGTGCCGTGGGCGTTGATAAAGGCCAGATCGCCGGGGCTCAGGCCCGCTTCACCAAGGGCCGCGCGCAGGGCCTCTTGCAGGCCGCGCCCTTCCGGGTGCGGGGCGGTCAGGTGGTGGGCGTCGGCGGCGGTGCCATAGCCGCCAAGTTTGGCCAGGGGCGTTACACCGCGTTTTTGCGCGCTATCCGCCCGTTCCAGAATGAGAACGGCGGCCCCTTCGCCCAGGTTCAGGCCGTTTCTGTCGCGGTCAAAGGGCTTGCAGGGTTGGGGATCCACGACCATCAGGCGGGAAAAGCCGGTGATGGCGGTCTGGCACAGCTCGTCCGTGCCCCCGGCCAGCACCATGTCGCAGATACCCGCGCGCAGCCAGGCGGCGGCCAGGCCGATGGCGTCCGTGCCGGAAGCGCAGGCGTTGGTCAACGTGGCGATACGCGGGCCGGGAAAATGGCCGCCGGTAAAAAGGCCCAGCCGCCGGGCCAGGGCCGGGGCGGGGTTGTGGCTCATGACGGCGCGCAGGCGGGCGGGGTCGCCGACGCGTCCCTCTTTGTGCGCGCTGTAATAGTCGGTAAAATCAAGGGTCGCGCCGGAAGATGCGCCCAGGCAAACCCCGATGCGACCGCGCGAAAGCCCGGCGGCGCTGAAATCGGCAAAACCGTCCGCTTCGCTCGCGCGGGCAAGGGGTATGCCCGCCTGGCCCAACGCTTCCAGGGCGGCTGCCAACGCCATGCCCACGGAGAGCGTGCCGCCCGGCGGAGTGAGGGCAGCGGCCGTGTCATCGGGCAATGCGAAAAGGGGAAAACCTTGCGGGTGAACCGCTTCCGGCCGTGTTACGGGAACAGGGAGCGCGCGAGCCGGGGCGGGAACGGAAAGCAGCCCCCCGGCCAGGCAAGCCAGGTTCGGGTGCGCGCCGGCAACGGCGCCGAGCCCGGTCACCACTATGTCAGCCGGGCGCAGCATCAGCGTTTATCGAGGAGATACCGGGCGAGAGCGCTTATGGAGGCGAAAGCTTCGCGGCCTTCTTCCATCTTGTCTATGTGCACGCCGAAGCGTTTTTCCAGCATGACCACCAGCTCCACGGCATCCAGCGAATCAAGGCCCAGGCCTTCGTCGCCGAACAGGGGCTCGTCGTCGTCGATATCGGCGGCCGCGACGTCCTGCAGGTTCAGTTCGCGCACCAGGGCTTCTTTCAGCGCCGCGCGCAGTTCGGTTTCGCTGCCGGAAAAATTGGTCACGGTATGCTCCTTCTAACGCCCATTTCAAAATTAGGATTTTTGCGAATGGTTCTTATTGCCACATGTCGTAGAAATTAAAGAACTGGTACGGGTGCTCGCGAACGACCCCTTCCAGCAGGGCGACGTAAGCCGCCGCGTCGTCCTTCCAGGCTTCCGGCGCCCGCGAAGCCCGCTTTTCCGGCTCAATGACGCCGGCCAGATGCAGATACAAGTTTTCACCGCCGGGGTGGGGGCTGTCTTCCGGCCCGTGGTCGCCGCGCAGCACGAACAGCACGGCGATGGGCGCGTTTGCCAGCGCCGCCATCCTATACCCGCCCACGGGAAAGCGAACGTTCTTGCCCAGAAAGGGCAGATCCACGGCCGGTTCTTTGGGGTGAAAAAGCCTGTCCCCCATCATGCAGACAACCTCGCCCCTGGCGAGGGCCGCGCGCGCGTCAACCATGCCGCCGAACGCTTCCGCCACGTTGATGATCCGGACCGGAGCAGGGCCTTCGCCCTCATGGCGGAAAAAATGCTGGTCGCCGTGGTGGTCAGCCCGGTATTGCAGAATGTTCACGGGCTTGTCAAGAAAACGCAGACCCGCCACCGCGCCCTGCCAGCCGCCTACGTGGGCGGAAAAAACAATCAGCCCTTTGCCCCTGGCTATCAGTGCTTTGAGCTTCTCGCCCACGGCGTCGTCATAAAGCACGCCGCCCTTGCCGGTGACGCGCAGCATCAGGCGTTCCAACAGCAAAACGCCGAAGCGGTGTTGCAAGTTCCAGACCTGGCGCAGCCGCGTCAAAAACGGCGCGGGGCCGAAACGGCGCTCAAGATACGGCACGGCGCGTTTGCGGCCGTGGGGCAGCACGGTGTACCACAGCACCACCAGGGCCAGAATCAGGCGGCTGATGCGCGTGCCGGCGGCGCGCAGCAACAGGTGAAAAAAACCGTACTGCGCCTTGTTGCCGAAGTTGCGTCCGGGCAGGGGCGCTTTTTTCATGGGCGGTTGCCGGATTCTTCAGCCGCGTGCACGGCCGCTTTCGCGTCTTTTCTGACCAGCCCGGCGCGCAGGGCAAGCGCCAGAACGTACACCAAAATTCCGAAGAGCACCGCCATAAAAGGGGCCAGAATGACGGAGCCGACAACCCACTCCCACAGGCGCTGCGGCGCTTCATAGGCCAGGGTTTTCATCGATATTTCCGTCAGCCAGTAGCCGCGCAGGCAATAATGCCCGACCTCTATGGCCAGCGCGGGCAAGAGCGGCAGAAAACCGAGCTGGTTCAGGGCCAGGGCGCAGTATTTGTTCAGGCGGAAATAGCCGCACAGAAACAAAATACTGATGACCTGCAGGCCGAGAATGGGCAGCACCGTTAAAAACATGCCCACGGTGGCTGAAATGCCGAGGTTGAGCGGGGTGTTGCGCTCCGCCAGCAGCAGGCGCAGCGATTCCATGGGGCGCACCACGCTGATGTTGCCGTCTTCTTCAAGGCGCATGCGGCGGTGGGGCAGGGGCAGCATGGCCCGCCCGGTCAGGCGGGTGTTCAGGCGGGTCAGGCGGAAGTTGTCGTAAAGCGCCCGGAAGTGCGAAACGCGCTGCCCCGGCGGCGGATAGTGGACGGAAACGGGCACTTCGCGCACGGAAAAGCCGGACCAGGCCGCGCGGACCACGATTTCGACCTCAAAGGCGAAGCCTTTCTCCGCGCAGGGCACGGAAAGCAGCAGCGCCACGGGATACAGGCGAAAGCCGCTTTGCATGTCGCTGACCACGGCGCCCGTTTGCACGCGCATCCAGAAGCCGGAAAAAGACCTGCCGAAACGGGAGGAGCGGGGCACGTTGGGCACGTTGAAATCTCTCGCGCCGATGATGAGGGCGTTCGGGCTTTCGGCCAGGATGGGCGCGAACAGGCGGGCGTCGGCCGGGTTGTGCTGCCCGTCGGCGTCAAGGGTCAGGATATGGCTGAAATGGGCCTCTTTCGCCCACTCGGCGGCGCGCATAATGGCGGAACCCTTGCCGCCGTTTTGGGGCTGGCGGATGCAGGCGGCGGCAAGGCCCGCCAGCTTTTCAGCCACCGGCTCGGTAGAGCCGTCATCCACAACCAGCACGTGCGGGTGCGCGGCCAGCGCCCGTTCCACAACTTGCCGGATGGTCCCGCCGTGGTTGTACACGGGAATGACCAGCAGCACGCATGAGGGCAGGCCTGAGGGGCTTGTCGCGGCATCGGGGGGCGTATCCGGCGTCATGCGGACGGGGTCTCCGTAGAAAAGCGCGAAAAAGGCGGCAGGTCGGTTGTCAGTTCCCCGCGCAGCCAGCGGGCGCAAAATTCATCGTACATGGCAGGGCGCGCCGCACACAGCTCCCCTGTCGTGGTGGTGAAGTGCTGCACGGTACGGCCGGTGCACACGGTTTCGCCGTCTTTGCTCAAGGCATAGCCGATCTGCAGCCGCGCCGCCGGGCTGTAATACAGGGCCGCGGCGATGGTGAAGGTGTCGCCGTAGCGCAGGGGGCGCTTATAGTCGATGCTCATATGGGTCACCGGCAGCACGAAGCCCGCCGCGTAAAAATCAAGATACCCTATGCCCAGGCTGTTGCCCAGCATGATTCTGGCGTCTTCGAAATAGCCGGGGTAGCGGCCGTGCCAGACCATGCCCATGGGGTCGGTCTCTTCAAAGCGCACGCTGCGCATCACGCTGCGTCGCAGGGGGGGCGCCCCCGAATCCATGGGAAAAGGGGGCTGGACGGCGCGGGAACGGGCTTTCATGACGCATCCTCAAAGGCCAGGGTGAACTCCGCCGCCTTTTCGCCGTTGACGGTCAAGACGACCTTCCAGCGGCCCGGAATTGCCGCAGGAATGGCCTGTGCCAGCACGGGTTCGCCGGGGCCCACGGGCCGGGTGAATTTCGCGGTGTTCACCTGCCTCGGCCGGATAAACGAGTCACCCCGAAGCTTGGCCAGCAGCACGCACCCCATCTGTATCTGCGCCACGGCGGGCAGAATGGGGCGACCGGGAAAATGCCCGGCGAAACCGGTAAACGAAGGCGGCAGGCGAAATATCGCCTGCAGGCCTTCGGCGGTTTCGGCGGCGCCAGCCATGGCGGCGGCGAGTTCAGCGCTTATCGTGTCCATATTTGTTAGTTGTCAGGCGGCAGCATGACCATGCGAAGGTTCCAGAAAGTCTCCACATACCGCCAGACGCGCGGGATGTACAGATCCCCCGCCCGGCTGTGTTCGGCCCGGTGTTCTGCGTAACTGGCCCGCCATTGCAGGGCGCCGTCGCGCACGATCCGTTTTTCAACCAGGGGGCCGTCCGGCAGAAAGGCGAAGGCCGTCTTTTCCCAGCCGGATTGCCGCCAGAGCACCGTTTTGCGGCTATGGTCCATGGGGTCCACCAGGCCCTCCGCGGCCGATTCCGTCCCGGCCAGCACCATGTCGGTGTCGGCGGGCTGCGGGGTCAGGATCATGCGCTGCAGGGCCATGCCCACGCGTTCGCACAGGGTTTCCATGCGGCCGTCAGGCAAAATGGCCTTTACCTTGATGTCGGTGGGCGTTGCGGTCAGCGAGCATAACCCTATGCCCGTTTCGGTCAGCAGCGCGGCCTCGAGCGTGATAGTTGAAGAATCGGCCTGGCTTGGCGCCTGCTCTGTCGGGGGGGGCTCTTTCGCCCGCACCAGAATGCGCAAGGGCAGGCGTTTGTCGCTGGCGGAGCCCAGGGCGGAAAATTGCCAGCCTGTGGGGTTGGCGGCCAGGGCGATATCCAGGCGGTTGGGCGCGGCCAGTGCGGCGACAGCGGGATCGGGCGGCCGCGTGACATGATCGCGAGTGCCGGGAGCGGGCAGGCACGAAACGCAGCACAGCGACAAGGCCGCGGCAAGGCAGAAAAAAACGATGCGTATACGTCGGGCGTTCATGCGAACCTCTTTTTGCCCGCCAGAAAGGGCAGCAGCCACAAGGCCGCGGGTATGGCGACGCCGACGCCCGCGCCCACGGTCAGGCCCAGGGTGTGCAGGGCGGGGTGGTCCGCCAGCAGCAAACTGCCGAAGCCGGTCAGGGTGGTCAGGCCGGAGAGCAGAATGGCTTTGGGCGTTGAGGCGGCGTCAGGGTCGGCCATATGGCGGGCCATGAAGATGCCGTATTCCGCGCACAGCCCCATGACCAGCGGCATGGCCGCCACGGTGAACAGGTTCATGGGCTGGCCGCCCAGGCCGAAGATCAGCAGCAGTGAAGAACAGCCGCAAAGCGACGGCACGCAGGCCAGCAAAAAGCCGTTTACGCTGCGCATGGCCGCCGCCAGGCACAGGGCGACGACCGCCAGGGCGGCCAGGCCCATGCGCCCGAAGTCTTCGCGCACGGCGGCGCTGATGCGTTCGCCGATGGCCGTGGTGGAGACGATTAAGCTGCCTTCGGGCAATTGCTGCCGCGCCGCTTCAAGCAGGGCGGGCTTGTCGGGCACCAGCGAAAGCACCGCGCGGCCCGGTTTGCCGCCCGTACCGACCGGCGGCAGAAAAAGCGCCCTGAGCAGCCCAAGGCCAGCCTGATCGAGCATTTCCGGCGTGATGGGCCGGGGCGGCTCGGCCAGGCGGTTCAAGAACGGCGCAAAGGCCGTGCCGGAAAAGCCCAGGTGGCCGGCTTCGCCGCCGGGGCCCAGGTTTTCACGCAAGGATGCGGCGGATTCGCTCACAAAATGCCGCCAGTTATCGCGCGCTGCCGCTTGCTGCGCGGGCGGCGGAACAAGCGGCAGCGGGGTCACGGCCCAGTCCGGGCCGCCTTGCGCGCGCAACGTTTCCTGCAGCGTTCGCAGCGCGGTTTGGGCTGAAGAGAGGGCGTCTTCCGTGTTCGTTCCTTTGCTCAGCAGTATGGCCGATTGGCGAAAGCCCTGCCCCCAGCGCGCGTTGAAATCCCGCTCCGTCTGGATAAGCTGCGGATCTTGAACCCCGAGGCTGCGCAAATTGCCTTGCATGGTCACGCCCTTGCCCGCCCAGATGGAGACGGCGACAAAAAGCATGAATAGGCAAAAGGGCAACAGCCTGATGCGCGGTGCCGCGTGCCCCGCGTGTTCGGCAGCCGCCGGGGCGCAGGCCCCGTGCGGCTCCCCCGGTTCCGGCCTGAACAGCAGGGGCAAGATGAAGAGGGCCAGCGACAGGCCGACAGCGCAGCCCAGCAGTGAAAAAAGGCCCACCTGGCGCATGCCGGGCAGGTCGGAAAAAAAGAGCACGCTGACCGCGCCGGCCGTGGTCAGAAAAGAAAAACCGAGCGGCCGGAACAGCGCCCCGGTCACTTTTTCGGGCCTGATGCCCGAGCGCATGCCGCAGTATACGTGCAGGGCGTAATCAACCACAATGCCCAGCAGCACCGCGCCAAAACCCAGAGTAATGCCTGAGATGCGCATGCGGAACAGCGCCATCAGGCCCCAGGCCCCCAGCAGGGCGAAAATGGGCAGGGCCAGCGCGGGCATGGATGAGAAAGAGCGCAGCCAGATCAGAAAAATGGCGGCCAGAGCGAAGAGGGACGCGGCAAGCACGCGGTTCATGTCCGCCTTGATGGTGCGCACGTTGGCCGCGGTCTGCTGGTGGGCGGAGATGGCGTGCGCGCTGACCCCGGCTGGCATGGCCGGACCCAGTTGCGCCAGGGCGTCCGTAACGGTGATGGCGCCGGCCGCGTCCATGGAAGGCAGCGGCGTTTCCACAAACAGCAGCCGGGCCAGGCCGTCCGGGCTCGGCAGCCCGTTTTCCGGCGTGAATCCGGCCAGCCCGGAGGCGCCGTTTCCGCTTTTTTCCGGCACAAGGCCGGTCTGCCGCAGCCGGTCAAACAGTATGCGCAGCATGCCCAGAGGGTCGTCGGGAATGAATTCTTTGAGCACCACGCCTTGCAGGCCCAGCAGCTGGTTTTTGAGCTCCGGCAGGCTTTGGCTCAAGGCGTCGGGGGTGGCCGCCTGCGCGTAACGGGCGGCATCTTCTGCGCTGAGCAGGGAAGGGATCAGGCTCATCAGTCCGGAAGCGTGCGGCAATGCCGCCGCCGGATGCACGGCGGAAAACACGGGGGCGACAAGTTTCGCGCGCGCTGCGCGTACCGCTTCATCCAGCAAGGGGGCGGACTTGGGGCCGTCCGCCGCCAGTTCGAGAAAAATGAGCCGGGCCGGAGGGGCCAGGGGAAAGGCGGAAAACTGCTCCGCCAGTTGCGGTTCATCCGGCAGGAAAAAAAGGATGTCTTCCTTGAGCGGCGTCAGAAAAACGGTAAGGCCGAGGAAAAAAAAGAGCAGTCCCAAAAACCCGATGACGGCCGTTTTATGGCGAAAAAGCACGCGCACCGCTCCTCAAGGGGTAAACAGCGAATCGGGCAGGGTTTCGCCGCGCACGGCATTGCTGAAACGCAAAACCGTGGTGTCGCCCCCCGCCCCTTCCAGAATGTGCACTTCTTGCGCCACGCTGTCGTCAGGGGCGAAAAACAGGATCAGGCCGCGCAAAAAGCGCCGCACGGTGTCGTTTTTGGGCGTCAGGCGAATGACGGCCGGGGATGCGGACAAGACCTCCACACTATACTGCCGTTTGATGGCCTCTTCGTCAAAAGCCAGCCAAATGCCGATCTGGTCGGCAAGAGTGCTGAATTCCGGGCTGTCGCGCAGGCCGGACTTGTGCATTTCGCCGCCGGCCGCGCTCCAGGCGGCGCCTTTGCCGCCGGTGACGATGAAGCCGGAAGGCACGGGGCTGGTATATTCCCAGCGCAAACTGTCCGGCGCGCGAAAGCTGAACTTGCCGTGCGAGACAAGGTTTTGGCTGAACATGGACAGGTGCTTTTCCTGAATGAAGTCGGCGCGCAGGGTGGTCAGGCTTTTGCTGCCCGCGCGCAGGCGGGCCAGAACGGCTTCCGCGGCTTCGCCGGTCAGGGGCGTTTGCGGCACGGGGGTTGGCTGCCACGGAGTTTGGGCCGGTTCCGGTCTGGCGGGAGCCGCCTGGGCAGGAGCCGTCTTTGCCGGGGCCATTTGGGCCGGGGCGGCCTGAAGAGGCGCGGCCAGGGCGATGCAGACGAGGCAGAGCAAAAGCGGCGCCATGCGGCGAAAGCGCGGGCGGAAAAAAGGCTCAGGCAGGGGCATGGGGTTCGGCTCCTGATTCCGGGGGGCAATAGGCTTTGATCCGCACGGATGCGACCTGGGGGCCGTCGGGCGCGCCGCGCGTAATTCGCGCGTCGGCCAGAAAGAAGCCGTCCAACTCGGCGGCCGGGGTTACGGTTATGAACAGCGCGTCTTCTTTGCGCGCGGGCGCGTCATGAACAAAATTCTTCAAGCCTACCAGAAAAGCCTCACGCGGCTTCCCGCCCGCCTGGCCGTCCGCTTGGGCTACTGCCAGTCCTTGCAGGCAGGCGCAGCTTTGCGCGGCCATTTCCAGCAGCCCGGCGGCGGAGAGAAACCCCGCCGCGTCCACAAAGGGGCAATCCGGCGCGATGCGCCCTTGAACGAGCGCGCCGCTATCATCCGCGCGCAGCAGGGCGTCGACCATGCGCATGGGCGGCGCCTGGGGTATGAGGTCCGCGGCGTTCAAGGGAAAGCGCGGAGTCGTTGTGGTAAAAGGCATTCGCTCTGCATACCGTTTCGCGGGCGGACAAGCAAGAGGAGGAGAAACGCGGCTTACGGGAAGAACGGTTTTGATTTTGCGACGAGTTCGGATTATAGCATCCAGATGCTGACCTTTCCCCGTTTCGACCCCGTCATCGTTTCCATCGGGCCGCTGGCCGTGCGCTGGTACGGCCTGATGTATATTTTGGGTTTTGTTTCCGCCTGGCTGCTGGGCCGCTGGCGGGCGAAAAAAACCGGCGCCTTTACCGTGCGGGAGTTTGAAGACATCCTGACCTGGGGCCTGTTCGGCGTGGTTATCGGCGGCAGGCTGGGCTACGCGCTGTTTTACGACCCCCTGTATTATCTGCGGCATCCCCTGGATATTTTCTATCTGCAGCACGGCGGCATGTCTTTTCACGGCGGCATGCTGGGGGTGATCTTTCTGATGTGGTTCGCGGCGTACAAGCGCGGCAAGACCCTGTTTCAGGTCATGGATTTCATGGCCCCCCTGGTGCCGCCGGGGCTGTTTTTCGGCAGGCTGGGCAACTTCATCAACGGCGAACTATGGGGCAGGGTGACCGATTCGCCTTTGGGCATGGTCTTTCCCGGCGCGGGCAGGCTGCCCCGCCACCCCTCGCAACTGTATGAGGCGGCGCTGGAAGGGGTGCTGTTTTTTTGCCTGCTGTGGGCCTTTTCCGCAAAACCCCGGCCGCGCATGGCCGTGAGCGGCTTTTTTCTCGTGGGGTATGGTTTCTTCCGTTTTATCGTGGAATTTTTCCGTGAGCCGGACGCCCATCTGGGTTTTGTGGCCTTCCAGTTTTTCTCTATGGGGCAGCTTCTTTGCCTGCCCATGATCCTGGGCGGCTTGCTGCTGCTGCGTCTTGCCTATAAGCGGGCGCGGGGGCAAGAAAAGCGCTGACTTCGCACAAAAAAATGCTATGGTGGGGCTGATGCCTTTCAAACAGGAGGACAGCCATGGCGCGTATGCACAGCATCGTGATGCGCCTGACCGCGTGCGCCGGTTTTTTTTGCATCCTCTTTTTCTTCGCCGGCTGCGCGTATCAAAACACGGCGCCCTATACGCCGGAAGAGATGGCCGCGGACAGGGTCATTTACGAAAACGTGGAAAAAGCCTTGGGCGATTATACGCACAAGGTCAGCGTTGAAGTGAAGCAGGGCATCGTGACGCTGCGGGGCATGCTGGTGGACAGAAGCGAGCAGGATGACATCATGCGCCGCGTGCAGACGGTCAAGGGCGTGCGCTTCATCCGGGACGAATTCGAGGTGCAGTGGGACATGCACGATTCCATGTTTCACTGGGGCTGGCCGGGCCGGCGCTGAAGCGTTGCTTGCGCGGCCGCCGCGCATGCTGTATGTGACGGGAAATCGTCACCCGGAACGGATTGCTGTTTCGATAGTAATCCGTTCTGCAAGGATTTGTTCGCAAATCCTTGCCACGAGATTGGCGTAGGCGAGCCTTGCTCGCCGTTAAGCGACAATCTCAAAGTGAATTGCTCCAGCAGGAGGAGAGCCATGATCTTCGATCTGTCCCTTCCTTTCACCTGTGAAAAACCTTTGTTGCCGGGAAATTCGCGCGACGAGGCCCTTGCCCGTCTGGGACATTCGGGCACCCATCTGGACAGGATTCTGGGCAGTGCCATTCCTTTTGAATACACCAAAAGCCGAGGCGTGCTGATCGACGTCAGCGCCTTTTCGCAAACGCGCGAAGTGCAGCCGGATGATTTGCCGCCGAATTTTGTGCAGCGGGGCGATTTCGTGATGTTCCGCACCGGGGCCATACGCCGCAACCCGTACGGTTCTTCCGGCTACCGGCGGGAGCATGTGGCGCTGGCCTGGGAAACCATAGACAGCCTGCTTGCCAGCGGGGTGCGCTTCATCGGCATTGACGCCCGCGCCATACGGCCCGACGAAGACCATCGTGAGGCGGACAGCCGCTGCGAGCAGTCTCGCGCCTATGTGATTGAAAACCTGACGAACCTCGGCGCGTTGCCTGCGGGCAAGCCGTTTACCGTGTACACCGCCTGGTTTGACCTGGGCGGTTCGGGTGTACCCTGCCGGGTAGCGGCGGAAATCGAGAGTTAAAAAGCGTCTTTTGTCCTCCTGCGGCGTCAAAGGCCGATTTGCGTCCGGGGCTGTACCAAAAGAGTACTATCCCCGACCACGAATCGGTCTTTTCCTTGCCGGAGAACAAAATCCGTCTTTTTCACAAGAGCCCTGACGGTAACGGCCCCGGCTTCCTTGCGGAAACCGGGGCCGTGTTTGTCTCCGTGCCGGTAAGGCTTAGAACTCGTACTTCATCTGCAGGCTGCCGGTCACGCCTTCGCGGGTGCCCAGGTACCCCTGCACGCCCAGGTCAAAGGAGAGGCCGCTGCCGGCCACGGGTTTGTAGGTGACGCCCAGTTCGCCGACGCCGGTGCTGCCTTTCAGGTCGGGAGCGTCGATGGAAGAGCCGTTGATTGTGCTCTTGGCTTCGCCGTCGAACTCGTGATCCCAGTACGCGCCGATATAGGGCGAGAAGATCGCGTCGGTGTAGCTCAGGCGGCCGCCCAGGCGGGTGCGCCAGGAATTCACGCTGTCAAAGTCGGCCTTTTCCCAGCCCACGATGGAGTCGGCGCTGTTCTGGTGCGTCCAGATGCCGCGCGCGGACAGATCCAGCAGAAGGGGTTTGGTTATGTTCCACCGCCAGCCCAGGCCCAGGTGCGCGCCATAGTAAGCGGAAGAGATGTCAAAGTCGGCGTCCTGGCCGGGCAGGTCGCCCGTGTTGAAGTCCATGTACACGCGGCCTGCGCGGACCGAAGCGTCGGCGTACAGGCCTGTGGCCTTGTGATCGTAGCGGCCCATGAGGCCGCCGCCGTAGTAGTGCGTGTCGCCGTCGCCGTGCACGGAAGGCGCGGGATAGTTGCCGAAGCTGTTGTAGGTGTCGTAAGAGCCCCAGCCCGCTTCAAAGAACACGCCGCCGGTCAGGCGGCCGGTGGGAATGGCGCCGCCCCAGGCGAGGCCGGTCATAATGTTGGTGCCCTGCACGTCGACGTGCGAGCCGGTGTCGTAGCGGGAGTAACCGCCGCCGCCCACGGCAAAAGTCTGGAAGCCGCCCTTTTCAGTGGCCGTCAAGGCCGCGCCCATGCCCTGGTTGATGATAAGGTCGGAACCCCAGTTCATGAAGGAATGAGCAGCCAGGCGGGCTTCGGAGTAAGATTTGAGGCCCGGAGCCAGCTTGTGCAGTTCCGCGCTCAAAACCTGGCCGTCGTTGCTCAGCAAAAAGCGGTCGCCGCGCGGGCTGTACGCGATGTAGCGGCCGTCTTTGTATACGGCGTTGGCCAGCGCGTTGCTGCCGCTGAAGCCGCCGATGCCGGTGGCGTCGATCAGCGTGACGGAGTCGCCGCGGCTCATGCGGCGCGCGCCTGCGTAATTGATGGAAACGTTCGCGTTGTCGATATCCGCGCCGCCGGCGCCGATGAAGCTCACCTGGGTGTCGCCGCGCGCGATGTTGGGCTGCAGGTGGAAATACACGCTGTCGCCCACATGGTCGATGCCGACGTTGGAAGCGTAGGTCGCGCCCTTGCCGAGGTATTTCCATCTGTCCGTCGCGAAATTGTAGCCGTTGGAAGAGTTGACGGTGAAGGTCATGCCTTCGCCCAGCACGACTCTGCGGAACGTGACGCTGTCGTCACGGCCGGCGGCGGCGTCCAGGCCGGTCATATTCAAGGCCGTGCCGCGCGTGCGCATATCCAGGGTGTCTACATCCACTTCCACTTTGCCGCTTTTGCCGGCAGTAGCGCCGTTGGGCGTGCCGTCAACGGCTCTGGTCAGGTTGATGGTGGGGGCGCTCACGGCTTTCGCGCTCAGCTTCACATCGCCGCCAGCGCCGCCGTTGCCGCCGGCGCCGCCGCTTCTGGCGCCGTCGCTGCCGCCGTCGCCGCCCTTGCCGCTGGTCAAGTTGAGGGATTTGCCGCCGTCAATCGTAATTTTGTCGGCGGTCAGCGTCAGTTCGGCATTGCCGCCCTTGCCGCCGGCCGCGCCGTTGCCGCCGACGAAACCGGGCCCTTCAGTGCCCCCGGACTCGCCGAGGGTGTGGGTACCGCCAAAGCCGCCGTCGCCGCCGTTGCCGCCCGCACCGCCGGAACCCGCGCGGACATTGACGTTACCGACGCTGGTCGTGCCGGAGGTGAACGTCGTGGACGATTTGTCATGCCCGGCCATGGTGTTGGAAGCGCCGGCGTTGTTGATGGCGTTGCCCCCGGCGCTGCCGTCGCCGCCCGTGTTGCCGTTGCCGATGCTGGAAGCGCCGGCTTCACCGCCGTAACCGTTGGTGCTGCTGCCGCCGGTGCCGGCCCCGCCATCGCCGCCTTTGCCGCTGAGGGAACCGTCGCCGTTCGCGCCGCTGGCCCCGCCCGCGCCGCCTGCGCCGCCCGCGCCGGGCAGGCTGCCGAGTGAAGACCAGCCGGACGAATAGCCGCCGCCACCGCCGCCGCCGCCACCGCCGCCGCCGCCGCCGGCGCCGTCGACGGTGAGATCGGCCGCCGCTTTGGCCGTCTGCGTATCAAATACAGGGTTGAATCCGACGAGCACTGTCAAAACAAGACAAGCTCGCAGCAGGAAAGAAGAAGGCCTGGTTCCGGAGAAGAATCGCATAACGTACCCCTGCGTTAATATGAAGAGAATTGCAGACTCTAATTTATGCAGTGAGGTACATATTTTTATTATATCAGTCAAGAAATAAGTAATGAATACATTATGTTATTTAAATACTATTGCATAATTATATGTATTTCAGTGTAAATTTTTTTCTTAAAATGAATAAATATATATTAATTTATAATAAAAATTAGACATTATTATAACAAATTTTATCTTAATTTTATTATTATATAATTATAGCATGCATATATATCTGTTTAATAGAATAAAAATGCATATGGAATATTGTTTTGTTTAAAAAGGCCCCGGTTTCCGCAAGGAAGCCGGGGCCGTGTTCGCATTGTGCGTCAGTAGGGTTTTGAACTCGTACTTCAGCTGCAGGCTGCCGGTCACGCCTTCGCGGGTGCCGCCGGTGCCGCTAATTGCGCCGTTTTGGTTCTGCCCGGCAGCGCCCGGACCGTAGTTGCCGTCGGCAGAACCGTTGGCGGGCGATTCGCCGCTACCCGCGCCGCTGCCTCCGCCGATGAGCGTGATGTTCCGGCCGCTTTGGCAATCTGCACGTCAAACACAGGGTTCAGGCCGGCGAGCAGCGCCACAATAAGGCATGCCGTATAAAAAATGTGAACTACAGATTCGTGTAATACAGTATATTTAATCCCACACTACGGTAGCATGAATAGGTTTAATAACTGTTAAAGCCAAATCACAGCAGGGTGGCTGTCGATTTTTTTTGTAGTAGCAAGAAATAATTAGTTATTAACTTATATTTAAAGAGTATGATTGAAACTTTTTTTTCTTAAAAGTACATAGTATATTTTTTATAATACTAATATGGCTATATTATGTAAAAATTTTTCATTTACTACATAGCTATATATAAATCAAATAGTACGGATCTTATATGTTGTAGTGGTAATGGACATTTTTTAGTGTTTTTTCGAAATGTCGACATATGGAAAAAATAATATGCCTAGAGTAATTGTCGAATATTTAAGCGATTTTTTTTGCCTTTGTAGATTTCAATTCTGCTATGCTATGTTTTGTTGACTGCGTTAGTCATGTTTTTGCGTATTCTGTTGCGCCGGATGCATGATTGCTCTTTCAATGTTATAGGATTATTAGAGTTTATATGGCCTGGAAGTTGCGGCCGCACTGCGGCGCCTCTTGCCGTGCCGGGGACTTTTTTGAGGCAGTCGTTTGGCGTCACGAACGACGGTTCAATAGAGGGGAATGGTTTGAAACGAAAAATTATCGTGTTTTTCTGCCTGATCTTTTTACCGTCGTGTTTGTGCGCGGAAAGCCGCGCCGCGGAGCGGGCCGCGCAATCGACCGGGAAAGGCGGCGCGGAAGACAATCACACCTTCATTTACGCCGCCGATTTTGCGTTCGCCCCATACCGCACCAGGGTGGGCAACGACTACGGCGGATTTGAAATCGACATCACGCGGGCCATATTCAAAGATTCTAAGTACGCGTTGCAGTACCGCGAAAGAACCTGGAACATTAATCAGATCCCCAGCCAGCTGCGCAACAAAGATTGGGACATCATAGGCTGGCGCATCATCGACCCCATCGTTTCCGCCGAATACTTTTACAGCGAGCCTGCGTTCGAGTTTCACTGGGGTGCTTTCACGCGGCCGGGGGTGGGCAAGCTCGATATCACCGACCTGAAGCAATACAAAACGGGCGTGGTGACGCATAAATATCCTTACGCCCTGCTGCGAAAGCGCGGGTACGTCGAGAACAGGGATTTTAAAGTCTTCGCCACCCATGAAGCGGCTATGAAAGCCCTGTTGGCTGGTGAAATCGACATCTGGTTCGATGAGCGGCTGGCGGCCAGCACCGCGTTGATCAAAGCCAACCTGCTTTCCGGCGTCGTCTACCATGAAGAGCTGGAGAGGGTGACGCCCGTGGGCTATGCCATCCGGCCCGTGCCGGAACATGCCGAACTGAAGCGCTTCATCGATAAGCGCATCAAAGAGATAAAGGCCGACGGCCAATACGAGTATATCTATACGCTGTATTTCGGCGCGAACAGCGACGAATACCGGCGCGCGCAGCAGCGCCACACGCTGCTGGTCATTTCCGGCATGGTGCTGGTGCTGGTGCTCTTGGCGGGCATTTCCGCTGTGCTTGTTCACTTGTTGCGCAAACAGGCCCGTCTGGGCGCCGCGCTGCGCCGCACGGTGGATGAGCTCGAAACCAGCAAAGAGCAGTATCAGATGGCTGTTGAGGGCGCGAACGACGGCATCATCTATTACGACAGCGACGTGGGTGCGCCGTTTCTGTCGCCCCGGTTTTTTGAAATACTGGATATAGACAGCTCGGCCGCGCGCGATCTGAACACCCTGCTGCCGGCGCTCATTACCGTTGCCGCCGACGAAGACCGCGACAAGCTTCTGCGCCTGCAAGAAAGCATTAACAGGCGGCAGGCGGTTGCTTTTTCCGCCGAGCTGCGCATCAGGCGCAAAGAGGGGGCGCGCTGGATCTTTTTGCGCGTGCGGTCGCGAACGGATACGGGCCGGTATATTCTGGGCGGCGCAGTTTCAGACATTACGATGCGCAAAGAGCAAGAGGCGGTCATCATTTTTTACGCCGAATGCGACCCGCTGACGGGCATTTACAACCGCCGCAAGATGGACAGCCTGGGCGCGGAAATGGTGGAAGCCTGCCGGGCGCAGCAAACAAGCCTTTCGTTGGCTTATATCGACCTGGACAATTTCAAAAGAGTCAACGACACTTTGGGGCACCAGCAAGGCGACCTTGTGCTGACGGGGTTCGTCAACGAGGTGAAGCGCCTTTTGCCCAAAGACGCCGTTTTCGGCCGGGTGGGCGGCGACGAGTTCATTATTCTGCTGCCGTACAAATACCGGGCGACGGCCATCATGCAGGGCATTCTGGCGGGCATGAGCGGTTTCACCGCTTGCCCGGTGCCGGTCAGCGCCAGTATCGGCATCGCTTTTTACCCGGAGCACGGGCTCGAGCTGGAAGACCTGATCAAAAACGCGGACGACGCCGCGCGCCTGGCCAAAGCCGGCGGCAAAAACCGCATCGTGGTTTTCGGCGAGGAGGCATCCGCCACGAAGTAGCGGCGGGCTTTTCCGCGGCCGTTCCCCTCTATTTCTCCGCCGGGGCGGCGGCTTGCAGGGTCGCGCCATCCGGCATGTGCAGCGTCAGTTGCGGGAAGGGTATGTCGATGCCCTGTTCGCGGAACACGCGCTCGATGTCAAACCGGATGGCGGAAAGGACGGCAAGCCCGTTGTTGATGTCGTCGATAAAGACGTTGAGCGTGAAATCCAGCGAGCTTGCGCCGAAATTGGTGAAAAGCACGTTGGGCGCCGGTTTTTTCAGCACGTGTTTTTGCCTGTCGGCCGCTTCCATCAGAATGCGCGTCACGTTTTCAATGTCGGAACCGTAAGCCACGCCCACCGCGATGCTGCGCCGCACCATGCGGCTGTTGCGGGTCCAGTTGGCGAACTGGCCCGCCATGATCGCGGAGTTTGGTACATAGGTCAGGGCCTGTTCCGGCGTCTCTATGGTGGTGGAACGGATATTGATGGCTTTCACCGTGCCCGAAACCCCGGCCACCTCAACGTAATCGCCCACCAGAATGGTACGGCCGAAAATCAGCATCAGGCCGCTGACCAGGTTGTTGAACAAATTCTGCATGCCGAAACCGATGCCCACGCTGAGGCCCCCGGCCACCACCGCCAGACTGGTGAAGTTCACGCCCAAAATGCCCAGGGTGATGAGCCCGAACAGCAGCCAGAGCACATAGCCGGTCATGGTGCGCAGCGGCGGGATCACGCCGCGCTCGATATGCGGCATATGCTCGGGCAGCTGGTTCAGCGAGGTGTTGCTGAGGTTGACGAACGAGCGGAAAAGAAAGAACAGCAGCCCGATCAGCAGCAGCCGCGAAAAGTTGAAGCTGGCCTCGCCCAGGGTATAGTGGGTTTCCAGTGCGTGGCGCAAAAGATAGCGCGCGCCGGGCACGCTCCACAGCCAGGGCAGGGTGCAGAGAAGCGAAAGCAGCCAGGCCAGCGGTATGGCCACCGCATCGGCAATGGCGTTGCGTATGGGCCGTGTTTCTTTGTTGTACAGCCGTTCCGCCAGGTTCTGGAACAGCGCCGTCAGCGCGTTGCCCAGCGTCGCCGTGTTGACCAGGGCGAAAAGGGCCATGAACAGCAAAATGGCCAGCCGCGCATAACCCAGAACGGAAATCAGGAGCGAAGCCAGCCCGAACCAGAAGGCGCATCTGTACGAGAGCCGTTCCAGCAGGGGGAGCGATGCGCCGAGCTCTTTGTTTTTACGGTTTGTGACGAAGATTCTGGCCACGAAAAGGAGCATGGCCAGGTCCCACAGCAGGCCGAGTACGCGCGGGGGTAGATCTGAAAAAAGCATGAACACGCCCGCCGCGGCTGCGGGGAGCAGACGCATGAGCGGCGACGGTTTGCCCACCAGGCCGGGTTTGACCGTGGTGCGTAAGCGCCAGCTCAGCGAGGCCACCCCGGCGATGAGCATGATGGAGCCGGGAAAGAGAAAAGCGAAATACATGCCGCCGTATTGGTCAAAGGCGGCCGCCAGCGCGGCCATGCCGCCGCCGGCCCAGATCCAGGCGCCTTTGGCCACGTCCGCGCAGGCTTTTTGCCAGCGTTTGGATAAAATACCGGCGCCCCGCAGCGCCAGAAAGCCCAGCGCAGCCATGATGGCGGCTGAAACGGCGAAGTTTTTGGCCGCCCCCTGCCACTCCGTAATGGTTTGCGGGTAGGCGAAACGCATGCGCGACGAGAGCGACGCGCCCCATTCCGCCAGCAGCGCGGGCATGGTGATCAGCGCGCCCAGGTCGTTTTGCGAAGGCGTGAGGTAATAGACAACCCAGATATCCGCCAGGCTGTCTTCCATGCGTTTCAAAGCCTGGTCGATCCGTTTGCCCGTGGCCTTGGCCGGGGCCAAAATACTCTCCACGCGCATGGAAGCGCCGGTGAGCTTGTTTTTCGCATCCGCCAGGGTGCGGGTGTAGTTTTTCCATTCGGCAAGATAGGCCGGGTTCACTTTCTGGCCGGCGTCGGCATCGGTATTTTCTTTGGCGAACTCGTCCATGTCCTTTTGCAGCCCGGCTATTTCTTCCAGGCGCATGATGATGACGGAAGCGGCGTCTTCAAGCGGCCGGATGCTGTTTTGCAGTCTGCTTTGCAGGACGGCCATCTGCCGGGCCACGGTGAGCTGTTCCGTGGGATGCCCGCGCGAGGCCTGAAACAGGCCGGAAAGGCGTGAAAACTGGGTTCTGGCGTTTTGCAGCGAAGCACTCAGGGGTACGGCCATTTTTTCGGCGTTATTACGCAGCGTTTCGGCTTCTTTGGCCAGAGCGGTTAGTTCGCCGGCCCGGCTCGTCCACAAATGGGCCAGCGAATCGTCTTTGGCCGGGGGGGCGTCGGCGGCAAAGGCGGGCCCGGAAAATGCGGATACGAACGTCAGCAGAAAAACGAACGCAACGGCGCGGTGGAACATCTTTGACTCCTTCACACGGCGGGAACAAATTTTGTACCAGGAGGGGCGCGGCCTGGCAAGAAAGGAGGCGCCTTCCGCCTTCCGTCTTGACCGCCGGGGTGGAGCGCTGTATATCTATTGTGTGGGATATATAGTCTCATTATATGAGACTTAATGTTGTTAAAAAGATGCTTTCATGCAAACGACATCGACGATGACGGACAAAACGCCTTCTTCCATGCGCTCCGTTGAGCGCGCGCTGGCCGTGCTGGCGCTTTTCGCCCGCGCTGACGATGAGTTGACGGTGCAGGATATTTGCCGCGCGCTGGACATGCCGCGTTCCACCTGTTTCCGTCTGCTTAAATGCCTTGTTGATGCCGATTTTGTCGAGCGCCTGGAGCATGGTTATGCGGTCGGCCCTCTGGCGCGCGGCTTGGGGGGGCGGGCCAGGCACTATCAGCACCTCAGGCGGCTTTTCGCCCAGCGCATTCGCGAACTGGCGGAAGCGGCGCATAAAACCGTGAATCTGAACGTGCTGCACCGTGACAATTACCGGCTGTGCATCGTCCAGGTGCATTCCAGTTTCCAGGAAATACGCCACTACACGCCACTGGATACGCCCTTGCCCCTGTATGTGGGGTCGGCGGGCAAATGTATCTGGGCCCACCTGCCCGAAGACCTGCGTGTTGAAATTTATGAGAACAACGCGGCCAATATTTCGTTGTCGCGGGAAGAGCAGTTTGCCCTTCTCAACGATATCCGCGCCCGGGGCTACGCCATATCGCGCGGCGAACGCGTGGCCGGGGTGTCTTCGGCTTCCATTCCGCTGTTTGACAAAGAAGGGGGGCTGCTCGGCAGCCTGACCATGTCGGATATGACCGATCTTTTCCCCCTGGAAGAGGTGCCCCTTTGCATATCCATGCTGCGCAAGCTGGCGGAAAGCGTGCTGCCGCGCGGGCGTTGACCCCGTGCCGGAGGTGTATGCCGTACCGTTTTTAGAAAACGTTTTCTTTATCCTGTAAGCAAAAAGGAGGTGGGAATGGCGGGAAAAACTGTGGCCGAAAAAGTGCTCAGCGCTCATTCGGGCACGGACGCGCGCGCGGGCCGCATCGTTCTGGCCGACGTGGATTATCTTATGGCCAGCGACACGACCGGGCCCATGACCATCCGGGCTTTTGAAGACATGGGCGGAGTCAAACCCTTTGACAGCGGGAAGGCGGCATTCGTCATAGACCACGCCACGCCCTGTCCAAACCAGAACATCGCGAACCTGCAAGCCATGATTCGTGGTTTTGCCCGCAAACACGGGATCAAACTCTACGACGCGGGCGAGGGCATCTGCCACCAGCTGCTGGTTGAGGCGGGTTTTCTGAAGCCCGGCGACCTGGTGCTGGGCGCGGATTCGCACACCTGCACTTACGGCGCTTTGGGCGTGTTTTCCGCCGGGGTGGGGTCCACGGACCTGGCCGCGGCCATGGTCACGGGCAAATCCTGGTTCAAGGTGCCGGAAACACTGCGCATAGATCTTGAGGGCAAGCCGCCGGCGCGGACGGCCGGCAAGGACATTATTCTGCACATCATCGGCAGCCTGACCGCTGACGGCGGCACGTACCAGAGTGTGGAATTTTATGGCCCCTGGCTTGACGAGGCGAGTTTGTCCACCAGATTGACCCTGGCCAACATGGTGTCGGAAATGGGCGGTAAGTGCTGTTTCATCTGCAACGGGCAAACGGGGCTCTCCTCCGACCCGGACGCCGCATACAGCCGCCGGGTCAGCTTCGACCTTTCCGCCATCGGGCCGCAGGTGGCCTGCCCCAACGCGGTGGACAACGTGAAACCCGTGGAGGCGGCGGCGGGCACGCCGGTGCATAACGCGCTTATCGGCAGTTGCACCAACGGCCGCCACGAAGACCTGGCCATCGCCGCCGACATCATCGACGACTGGGGCATTCACCCCGAGGTCAGGCTGTATATCAACCCGGCTTCCAGAGCCGTGCTGCTTGAGGCGCAAGAATCGGGCGTGCTGGCCCGCCTGGTGCGGGCCGGGGCCATTCTGACCACGCCGGGCTGCGGCTCGTGCGTGGGCACGCTGGGGGGCATCCCCGGCGACAACGAGACCGTCATTTCCAGCACGAACCGCAACTTCAAGGGCCGGATGGGCAACCCCAACGCGCCCGTCTATCTGGCTTCCCCCGCCACCGTGGCCTGTTCGGCGGCCAGAGGCGTCATCACCGACCCCAGGACATGGAGGGCGTGACATGCGTGGAACCGCGTTCAAATACGGCCACAGCGTCAACACCGACGTCATCATTCCGGGCAAGTACACAAAAACCCTTGATCTGACGCAGCTGGCCGCCCATGTGATGGAAGACCTGGACCTCACCTTCAAGGACCGGGTCAAACAGGGGGATTTCGTGGTGGCCGGGCGCAACTTCGGTTGCGGCTCTTCGCGCGAACAGGCTCCGGTGGCGCTGAAAGCCGCGGGCGTCGCCTGCGTGGCGGCCGTTTCTTTCGCCCGTATCTTTTACCGCAACGCCATCAACGTGGGCCTGCCCCTGATAGAGTGCGACACCGGCGCCATCAGCGATGGCGACATCTTGTCCTTCACCCTCGGCGGTGAAGCGATACGCAACGAAACCACGGGGAAGGCCATAGCGGTCACCCCTCTTCCCCAAGTCATGGTCGACATTCTCCAGTCCGGCGGCCTCGCGGCGTATATCCGCAAAAACGGAGGCTATCCGGCGCAATGATCTGATGTGTCTGCAACATAACAAGAGAGGTATTTCCCATGAAACGTTCCCTTGTGTTTATGCTCATGTGCGCTTTTCTGACCCTTCTTTCCGCATCGTCCGCGCTCGCCGCCGATTGGCCCGACGGCAAACGCCCGGTCAAACTGATCAACCCCTTCGGCGCCGGCGGCACCGGCGACGTGGAACTGCGCATGGTCGCGCCGCTGCTGGAAGCGCGAATCGGCGTGCCCGTGGTGGTGGAAAACATGACCGGCGCCGGCGGCCGCATCTGCATGGAAAAGAATTTCAACCTCAAGCCCGACGGGCACACCATAGTCTATGCCAATATGCCCGCCGCGCAGTTGGGCGAGTATCTGTACAAAGGCCGCTACAAGATGGCGGAATACACCTATATCGCCAATCTGGTGCAGGAATACCGCTTCATCGCCGTGACGGCATCGTCGCCCTACAAGAGCTTCAAAGATCTTTTTGAAGCCTCCAAGACCAAGCCCCTGACCTGCGCCAACTCCGGCCTGGGTTCCAGCGGCCACCTGGGCAGCGTGCTGCTGGCCGAAAAAGTGGGCCTGAAACACGACGTGGTGCCCTTTGACGGCAACGCGCCGGCCAAAGCCGCTTTTCTGGGCGGGCATGTGGATTTCTGGATGCCCGGGCACACGGACGTGAAAGCCCTGGTCAAAGAAGGCAAGATCGTGCTGCTGGCCGCGCTGGCGCCCCACCGCCTGGCAGGCTATGAAAATGTGCCTACCCTTAAGGAACTGGGCTATACCGACATCCCCGTATACACCGCGCGCGGGTTTTGCGCGCCCAAAGGCATGGACCCCGCCCTGCGCGCCAAGATCGTGGCCGTGTTTAAAGACGTGCTGAGCGACCCCAAGTTTTTGGCCTGGGCCAAGGAAGTGGAGCGCCCGTTGAACACAGCGGCGGGCGACGATTACGCCAAGCTGGCCAAAGAGGTGGATGACGCCGTGAAGGCGGTGCTGCCCGCCATGCAGAAAAGCATCAGCCAGTAACTTTTCCCCGTGGCCGCGACGCGGCGTTCCCGGCGGGTTGTCCCGCCCGCCGGGAAAGGGGGCAACCCTTTGCCCCGGGAGGGTGCAGTGACCATCCGTTTCAAAATTTTGGAAAATTGTTTTCTGCTGGCCATAACGGCCGTGAGCGTCTTGTTTTTGTATCTGGCCACGGGTTACGGCAGAATAGCCCGGCAGCTGCCCATTCTGGTCTGCTGCCTGACCCTGGCTTTGCTTGCCGTGCGCCTGGCCCAGGTGAATTTCGCCAAGCAGGATACGGGAGAAATCACGTTCAGGAACAGGGTGTTTTTTCTGGGCCTGCTCACGGTGCTGCTGCTCGTTCTCATTCCCGTGACCGGGCTCCTGCTGGGCTCCGTTTTGTTCCTGCCGGCCTGCATGATCAGTTTCGGCTATAAAAAACCGCTGCCCATAGCCGCCATCAGCCTGGGCTATGTGGCGTGCATCTATCTGCTTTTCGTACAGATGTTCAACATGCCGCTGCCTGAGAGCCTTCTGGGCTTTTAAACCCCGCGGGCCCTTTCGCCCGCCGGGCCACAGCCCGGCAAGGAGGAAAGCTACATGATTCTGGATACCCTGATAACTTCGCTCTCGCCCATGAATTTGGGCGCGGCCTTCGGCGGCACCTTTCTCGGCATCATCATGGGCGCGCTTCCCGGCATCGGCGCGACCATGACCATGGCCCTGGTGCTTCCCTTCACCTTCTGGATGGACCCGGCCACGGCCCTGATCCTGCTCGGTTCCATATACTGCGGCGCCACGTACGGGGGCTCCATTTCCGCCATTCTTATCAACACGCCCGGCACGCCGGCCTCCACGGCCACGGCCTTTGACGGTTACCCCATGGCCCAGCAGGGCAAGGCCATGAACGCCATCGGCATCGCGGCCATGGCTTCGCTGGTGGGCGGCCTTGCGGGTCTGGTCATTCTTGTGTTTACCGCGCCGATCATGGCCGAGATATCGCTGATGTTCGGGCCGGCGGAATTTTTCATGCTGACCCTGTTCACCTTCATCGTGATCTCGATGACCATCGTCAAAGGCTCGGTATTCAAGGGGCTGGTGGCCATCGGCCTGGGGCTTGTGCTTTCGACCGTGGGCTATGACCCGGTTTCCGGCGCGGTCAGGTTCACCTTCGGCCTGGATTATTTTGACGACGGTATTCAGCTTATCCCCGCCATCATCGGTTTGTTCGCCATTGCGGAGGTCTTTTCGCTGGCCCACTCCGGCGGGACCATTTCCAAGGTGCTGGACGCCACGGGCAGCTTGACTGACGGCTTTCGGGCCGTGTTCCGCTATCCGGCCACCATCATCCGCTCCGCCCTGATCGGCTCGGGCATCGGCGCGTTGCCCGGCATCGGGGTGAGCGCGGCCAACCTCATCGCCTATGTCGTGGCCAAAGGGTCTTCGCCCGACGGCGCCAAATTCGGTGAAGGGCAGGAAGAAGGCGTGGTCGCGCCGGAGGTGTCGAACAACGCCGTTACCGCCACCTCGCTCATTCCCACGCTGACGCTGGGCATACCCGGCAGTTCCACGGCCGCTCTTCTGCTGGGGGCGCTCATGGTGCACGGGCTCATACCCGGCGCTTCCCTGTTCACGGACTACGCGGGCGTGACCTATACCTTCTTCTGGGGCCTCTTGTTCTCCAACCTGAGCATGATCGTCATCACGGCCATGCTGGTGCGCTTTTTCGTCAAGATCACCATGGTCAATTCCGTGTTTCTGGTGCCCATCATCACCGGGCTGTGCCTTGTGGGCGCGTACGCCATACGCAACAGCGTGGGCGACATGGTGGTGGCTTTCGCTTTCGGCGTGCTGGGCTATCTCATGAGCCGGCTGAAGTATTCGCTGATCTGCCTGCTGCTGCCGCTCATGCTGGGTTCCATGATGGAGCGTTCCTTCCACCAGGCCTTGATGCTGGCCAAAGGTTCGTACTCCATCTTCGTCATGAGCCCGATCAACAAATGCATCATGGCGCTGTGCCTGTTCGCCATCTTCTTCCCCATGTACCTGCGCATGAAGGAAAAACGCAACAAGGCCGCCGCGCAAAAATCTCAGGAGACAGCATGAAAAAAACGACGCGACTCAGAAAAGCCATTCTTGAACGCCGGGCCCTGGTCTGCCCCGGCGCGCACGACGCCATTTCCGCCATGCTGATCGAAAAGGCCGGCTACGAAGCCCTGCAGGTCAGCGGTTTCGGCCTGGCAGCCACCTATCTGGGCATGCCGGACATGGCCTTTCTTTCATCCTCACAAATGGTGGACTTCACCCGCAACATCGTGCAAGCCGTGAGCATTCCGGTCATGGCTGATGCGGATACGGGCTTCGGCAACGCGGCCAACGCCGCGTATGTCACCCGCCAGTATATTTTGGCGGGTGCCGCCGGCATGAACCTTGAGGACCAGGTCTTTCCCAAACGCTGCGGGCACATGGAAGGCAAGCAGGTGGTTCCACTGGAAGACATGGTCTATAAAATCAAGGCCTGCATCGCGGAACGCGACAGCCTGGACCCGGATTTCGTGCTCAACGCCAGAACAGACGCCATCGCCCTGGAAGGGGTAGACAGCGCCATCAAACGCGCCAACGCCTATGCCGCCGCCGGAGCCGACATCATCTTCATGGAAGCGGTGGAGACCCTGGACCAGTTGGACAGGGTGATCCGCGAAGTGAAAGCCCCCGTCAGCATCAATCTTTTTGATTTCGTCTCCGGCGGCAAGACGCCGCTGGTTCCCATTCACGAACTGCGCGCCAGGGGCGTGGCCCGGATCAGCATCCCCGTGGGCCCGCTCTTTGCCGCATACAAAGGCATGGAAAACTATCTCGCGGCCATCGCTTCGGGTGAAATACCCGCTAACGGCAAAGATCTGGTCACCAGCTTCGCGGAATTCAAGAAGCTGACCCGGCAGGAACACTACGCCCGCATGGGCTGAACACCGCGCGGGCATCCCTTGCGGCGTAAAAAACCCGCCGGAGCTTTCGGTTCCGGCGGGTTTCCTGCGCCCGGCGCGCCTTACAGCAACTTGTCGTGCAAAAGCAGCGCGGCGATGGAAAAGTAAATGATCAGGCCCGTGACGTCGACAAGGGTGGCTACAAAAGGGGCGGAGGCGGTGGCCGGGTCAAGCCTCACCCTTTTCAGCAAAAAGGGGATCATGGACCCGGAAAGCGTACCCCAGAGGACGATGAACACCAGAGAGACGGAAACGCTGAGCGCCACCCAAAACCAGTATTCACCGTAATCATAGAGCCCGGCGTGTTGCCACACAAAAATGCGCACAAACCCGATGCACCCGAGAATGGAGCCCAGCATCAGCCCGGCCAGCACCTCTTTGCGCATCACATACCACCAGTTGCGCAGTTTCAATTCGTCCAGCGCCAGAGAGCGGATGATAAGGCTCGCGGCCTGCGAGCCGGAGTTGCCGCCGCTGGAAATGATCAGCGGCACAAAAAGAGCCAGCACCACGGCTTTGGCGATCTCTTCGTCAAAATGGCCCATGGCGGATGCCGTGAGCATTTCGCTCAGAAAAAGAACGATCAGCCAGCCGGCGCGTTTTTTGACCATCTCCAGCAGGGGGGTCTTGGTATAGGACATATCCAGCCCTTCCGTGCCCCCGAACTTGTGGAAGTCCTCGGTGTGTTCCTCTTCAGCCACGTCCATCACGTCGTCCACGGTGACGATGCCCAGCAGGGTGCCGCCGGTATCCGTCACCGGCAGGGCGGTTCTGTCGTGGTCCTTGAAGGCTTTAACCGCCACTTCCTGGTCGTCGAGGGCGTTCAGGGCGACGAAGCGGCCGTCGCAGATGTCGGCCACGGTCTGCTGCGGGTCGGCCAGAATGATTTCTTTGATGCGCAAATCGTCGACCAGCTTCCAGCGCTCGTCAACCACGTAGATGACGTTCAGGGTTTCAGAGTCGCGGCCGAATTTGCGGATATGCTCCAGGGTTTTTTGTGCCGTGAACCAGGGTTTGACCGCCACAAACTCGGTCGTCATCAGGCGGCCGATGCTGTCTTCCGGGTAGCCCAGCAGGCGGGTGGCGATCTGGCGTTCATCGGCGGAGAGAAGCTGCATCAGGCGCTGGCTGACTTCGCCGGGCAGCTCTTCAAAAAAAGCGGTGCGGTCGTCGGGGTCCAGGTCGTTGAGCAGGGCGGTCAGTTTCTGCGCGTTGGCGGCCAGCCCTTCGATAATGTCTTCCTGGTCGATGTGCGAAAGGTGCTGAAAGGTCTCTTTGGCCAGCTCGCGCGGCAAAAGGCGGAACAGCACGATGCCGTCCTGTTTGGACAGCTCTTCTATGATTTCGGATAGCTGGACGGCGTCGAGGCGGCCGAGTTCCTGCTTGACGGTCTTCCAGCCTTTTTCAGCCAGCAGTTGCTGGAGCCGGGCGATAATTTCAACCATGCGCACCTCCTGCGTGAAACAGTTCGCAGTGTGCGGTAGGTATGCTTTTTTTCCGTCTTTTTCAAGGGTCGGCGGGAACGTTCACCAGGGCGTAAGCAGGTTCCCTTGCCCGTCGAAGCGCAGCTCTTCAGGCTCGCCCAGCGGGCGCAGGCCTTCGATGCCCGCGCACATTTCGCGCATGGCTTCGGAAATAAAAATTTCCGATATGGCCAGGGTATCTTTGATCAAAACCAGATGCGGCCGCGCAATATCCGGGCAGTTGCAGGTCTTCAGGGCGCACTGGAAGGTCAGCTTGTCGTCGGGCATCATCACCGGCAACGCGTCCGCCTTGAGGGTGGTGGAAGTGATGGAGTTGGGATAAGTGTGCTCCAGGCTCCCTTTCTCAAAAATGCGCTTGCAGATCACGTCGGCGCCGCCCACGCCGTGCATGTTCCCGTGGCTTTCATCCGTCAGGTCCAGAGCGGCTATCTTTGCGGCCACGAAGTTGCCTTCACCAAAATAGGGGCTGGACGAACGGCCGGTGACGTTGGAATCCATGCCCCCGCCGCTGATATTCTTGCCGATCCGGCCCACCACCAGCACGTCGGCCCGCCCCGGCAGCAGCCGTGCCATTCTCCGCCTGGCTTCGAACAGCAGGTCCGGTTCTTGCACCGCGATTTCTTCTGGCGGCATCACCGCAATGGTGCAGGTAGCGTCATAGGCGTTTTCAACCAAACCCACGGCGAACAATATGGGAGCCTGCCGCGCGATGGCGCCGCCGATGGAAGAAAGCAGCCGGTTCATCTCCCGGTACCCCGCCTGATGGCACCGTGCCGCTCCCTGCTGTTTGCCCAGGCCGATGACCAGCATTTTCATCAGGCCGCTCTCGTGCGGTCCGCGAAAGCCGGTATGCGGTTTGATTCTGTTGATTACGATTATGCCGTCGGCCTGCGCCGCGTGCTTGTCGATCAGAACGCCGAGGCCGTCTTCCGTTCTGCCGATCTCTTTCACTTCCATGGAAGAGAGGATGGGGCAGCCGCAATACTGTTCCGTGACCCCAAGCGATTCGCAGATCAGGCGCTGGCCTTCGGCCGTCGCGCCCCCGTGGCTGCCCATGGCGGGAATGATGAAGGGCGAAGCGCCCCTTGTTTTGCACAGCGCCGCAAGTTCCTTGATGATCAGGGGGTAATTGTCGATGCCCCGGCTGCCGCAGGTTATGGCGATGCGCATGCCCGGCTTGACGGAATCAGCGAAACCGGGCGCGGCAAGCCGTTCATGCAGGGCCGCGGGAATATCCTGAATTTTCGTCGCGTCAAAGCTCTGCCGGGCTCTGATCATTTTCGGCAGCGGCACGTCTTGCAGCAACGCCCGGATCGACGACATAGCGACTCCTTACCGGTTTTCCGTCCCGGGGCGCCCCGCCGCGGGGCGCCCCGGCAATTCTCCCGTTATTTACCCGTTGTCACGTGATGCGCCCGGAAACGGTCCACCGTCTTGTGGTTCAGGGTGACGCCCAGACCCGGCGCGGTGGGCAGTTGCAGCTTTCCTTTCTTGACCTGCGGTTCCAGCGGGTTTTCCAGAATGTCGTAGTGGATGGCCGGCCGGTAGGGGAAAGTTTCCTGGATCACGAAGTTGGAGCAGCAGGCGGAAACCTGCACGGCCGCGGCAAAAAGTATGGGCCCGCCGCAGCTGTGGGGCGCGATGCGCATGCTGTACGTTTCGGCCATGGAAGCGATGCGCCAGGCTTCAAGTATGCCGCCGCAGGTGCCGGGGTCTGGCTGCACGATATCCACGGCGCGCAGTTCGATGATGCGGCGGAAGCCGTAGCGGGTATACAATCGTTCGCCCGCGGCAATGGTCAGGTTGACCTTGTCTTTGAGCTCCTTGTATCCGTCCACATCAAAGGCATCCAGCGGCTCTTCGTACCAGAAGGGCTTGTACTGCTCGAGTTCCTTGCCGATCTGGGTCATGATGTCGGGGGTTCCTTCCGCGGTCATATCCACCAGCAGGTCGATTTCCCAGCCGATGGCCTCGCGCACCATGCGCACGGAATCGATGCAGCGCTTGTAATTTTCCCGCGAAACTTCCCGGTTTTTCAGGTGCAGGTTCAGCTTTCTGACATGGTCCCGCTGGCTCAGGGGGTACATCTTGATGGCGTCGTACCCGTCGGCCACCACCTGCGCGGCCCGCCTGGCGAAATCTTCCGGCACGTCGCAACTGCCGTCAGACCAGTCGTTGGCGTAGCAGCGCAGTTCGTCGCGCTGTTTGCCGCCCAGAAGCTGATACACCGGCACGCCCAGGGTTTTGCCCTTGATGTCCCACAAGGCCTGCTCCAGAGCGCTGACCGCCGCGTAGAAGATGGCCCCGGCGCCCTTGCCCCAGAAGGTGTGGTAGTAGAAATCGTTCCAGATATCCGTGATGTTGGCGGGGTCTTTGCCCACGACAAAGCATTTCGCCAGGTCCGCGGCCATGGCCCCGGCCGCGTAGCAGCCCACGCCGAAGCCCACGGCGCCTTCGCCGATGCCGGTGACGCCTTCGTCCGTGACCAGTTCGACCACCACCGGCCGGTAGCTGCCCGTATCAACGATGTACACGCTTACTTCTTTGACGATCATGCCCGGATCTCCTTCATAGTGGGCGCTAGAGCCCGTTTATTTCTTTGGCGAAATGGCAGGCGACCGAATGCTCCGGGCTGACTTCCGTAAGCGCCGGCTGGCTTTCGAAACAAAGGTCTTTGGCGTAATTGCAGCGCGGCGCGAAGCGGCACATGGGCGGCGGCTCGATGGGGGAAGCGAGTTCCCCCCGCAGCAGAATCCGTTCCTTTTTGGCGTGCAGGTCCGTGCGCGGTATGGCAGAGAGCAGGGCCTTGGTATAGGGGTGGTACTGGTTGCGGAACAGCGCTTCCGTGTTCGTCTTTTCAGCCACCACGCCCAGGTACATGACCAGGATGTCGTCCGAGATATGCCGCACCACGGACAGGTCATGGGTGATGAAGATGTACGTCAGGTCGCGGTCCCGTTGCAGGTCTTGCATCAGGTTCAGGATTTGCGCCTGAATGGAAACGTCCAGGGCGGAGACGGGCTCGTCGCAGACGATGAACTTCGGGTTGAGGGCCAGCGCCCTGCCGATGCCGATGCGCTGCCGCCGCCCGCCGTCCAGCTCGTGCGGATAGGCGTTGGAAAGGCGTTCGGTCAGGCCCACCGTCTCCATGATCTCTTGGATGCGCTCGCGGTACTCGCGCTTGCTCGCGCAGGTTTTGTAGATCTGGAGGGGCTCTCCGATAATCTCGCTGACGCACTGTCTGGGGTTGAGCGAGGCGAATGAATCCTGAAAGATCATCTGCATGTTCTTTCTGAGCTCATGCAAACGCGTCTCGCCGGGCGAGGAGATGTCTTCGCCTTCAAAGGCGATGCGCCCCCCCGTGGCGGGCATGAGGTGCAGAACCACGCGGCCCAAGGTGGATTTGCCGCAGCCGGATTCGCCGACCACGCCGAGGGTTCTGCCGCGTTTGAGCGTGAAGCTCACGTCGTCCACGGCATGCAGGGTTCCCGACTTGGTCGAGAAATACTTTTTGAGGTTGTCGACTTGCAAGAGCGTGTTGTTCACAGGAGTTTCTCACCTCCCTCATAGCGCAGGCATTTCACGAAGTGCCCCTGGCCTATTTCGACCGGGCCCGGGTTGCGCCTGCTGCATTCTTCCACGGCATAGTCGCAGCGCGGGTGGAACTTGCACCCTTGCGGCAGGTCGGAAGGGTCCGACACCAGACCGCGAATGGTCTTCAGCCGGTTCACCTTCACGTCCGGGCTGGGCAAAGAGTCGAAAAGCCCCCGCGTATACGGGTGCGCGGTGCGGTCGAACACGTCTTCGAGCGTGCCCGATTCCACTATCTCGCCCGCGTACATGGTGTGCACTTCGTCGCAGGTTTCAGCGACCACCCCGAGGTCGTGGGTGATGAGCAGCATGGAAGTGTTCAATTCATCTTTCAGCCGTTTCATCAGGGCCAGAACCTGCGCCTGAATGGTCACATCCAGCGCGGTGGTGGGCTCATCCGCTATCAGCAGCTTCGGGTTGCAAGAAAGAGCAATGGCGATGCCGACGCGCTGCTTCATGCCGCCGGAAAACTGCCAGGGGTATTCGCTGTACCGGTTGCCCTGAATGCCGACCATCTCCAGCATTTCCCTGGCGCGTTCTTCCGCCTGCTTTTTGGATATGGCGTTATGCAGCAAGATGGCTTCACTTATCTGGTCGCCCACGGTCAGCACAGGGTTGAGCGAGGTCATGGGGTCCTGAAAAATCATGGCGATATCTTTGCCCCGGATCTGCCGCATCTCTTTTTTGCTTTTTTGCAGCAGATCCGCGTTTTGGAAAAAGACCTCGCCTTTGACGATTTTTCCGGGCGGGTCGGGCACAAGCCCCATAATGCTGAGGGCTGTGGACGTCTTGCCCGCTCCGGTTTCCCCCACCAGGCCGACGGTCTTGCCGTTCCTGATGGTCAGGGAAATGCCGTTCACGGCCTCCACGGTCTCGTCATCGGTGACGTACTGCAGGAAGAGTTCGCGTATTTGCAACAGCTCGTTACTCATGGAATCCCTCTATTGCTTCAACCGGGGGTCGAGCGCGTCGCGCAGGCCGTCGCCGAGCAGGTTCAGGGCTATGGTCGTGACCACGATGGCCAGGCCGGGCAGGATGCACACATACCAGTTGCCGCGCAAGTAAGCGCGGCCGGCGGAAATCATCAGGCCCCATTCAGGCGTCGGGGGTTGCACGCCCATGCCGATGAAACTCAAGGAAGCGCTCATCAGAATGATGCTGACCATGCCCAGCGTGAACTGCACGATGATTGGGGCCACGGCGTTGGGCAGGATATGTTTGAGCATGATACGCGCGTTGTTCGAGCCGATGCAGCGCGCGGCCTCGATATATTCCTGTTCCTTCACCATCAGAACCTGGGCGCGCATCATGCGGGCGAAAGGCGGAATGGCCGTCACGCACAGCGCCACCATCATGTTGCGCATGCTGCTGCCCAGCGCCGCGACGATGCTCAGGCACATGCACATGTTGGGTATGCCCATGATGATGTCGATGCCGCGCATGATTACGTTGTCCAGCCTGGAATAGAACGCCGCCAGCAGCCCCAGTACGGAGCCGACGAAAGAGGCGATGGAAATGCAGACCACCCCGATGAACAGCGTATAGCGGGTGCCGTAGACGACGCGGCTGAAGATGTCGCGGCCGAAGTTGTCGGTGCCGAACCAGTGTTTGGCGCTGGGGGTTTTGAGAACGGAGGAATAATCCTGTTCCGCGTAATCGTAAGGAATGATGTACGGGGCGAAAATGGCCGCAATGACAAGCACGGCCAGAACGACCAGCCCGCCCATGGCCATTTTGTTCTTTTTCAGGCGCCGCCAGATCTCCCACAGCGGGGTGTTCTTCTTGCGTTTTTTTTCGTTTTTGACCGTTTTTTTAGTCATTTGCCGCCTCCTGTGCCGTCTGCTGCGTAGCCTCCCTGGGCCGGCGCGAAGCCGCGGCAGGCGCCTTTTTCGCCTTGGGGCGGCTGTACTGGCCTTTGATGCGCGGGTCGACAAAGCAATACACAATGTCGACGAACAGATTGATCAGCACGCAGTTGAGTCCGATCCAGAACACGGAACCTTGCACGACGGGGTAGTCTTTGAAGGTCACGCTGTCCACGATGAACTTGCCGACCCCGGGAATGGCGAAAACCGTTTCCACCAGCACGGCTCCGGCCAGAAAACCGCAAATTTGAATGCCGATGACCGTGATGATCGGAACCAGGGCGTTGCGGAACGCGTGCCGCATGATGGTCAGCAGCTCCGTCTGGCCTTTGGCCCGGCTTGTGCGGATGTAATCCTGGCGGATGACTTCCAGCATGCTTGAGCGCGTCATGCGCATGATGGAGGCGCTGGCCTGCAGCCCCAGGGTGAATACGGGCAGAACCCAGTGCCTGAACTCGACGCTGCCCGTTGCCGGCAGCCATCGTAACTGGACCGAAAAAATCACGACCAGCACCATCGCTATCCAGAAAGAGGGAGCTGAGACCCCGAGAAGCGAAAATACGGTGAAAAATTTATCCAGAAACGAATACTGCTTCACGGCGGAGATGATACCCACGGTCACGCCGATCAGAATGCCCAGGGCAACGCTGGAAAAGGCGAGAATGACCGTATTGGGATACCGGGAAAGGATCTCTTCAAGCACCGGCCGCCCGCTGCGGTAAGACGTGCCGAGGTCGCCCTGCAGCAGGTTAAAGAAATAGCGGGCCAGCTGTACGATATATGAATCGTCAAGCCCCAGTTTCTTATGTATGGCCGCTATCTGGTCGGGGGTGGCGTTCTCGCCGAGAATGGAGAGCGCGGGATCCCCCGGCGTCACGTACATCAGGGTGAAGATGATGACCACGACACCCAATAAAACCGGGATGAAAAGCAAAATGCGATGGGCTATGTATCTGAACATGGACAGTCACCGCCTTGCGGGAAAAGGAGGCGTGGAGCGCGGGCGGGACATGCCGCCCGCGCTCCAATCGCCCTTTATTTCACGAAATACACATACTGCAACAGATGGTGCTCATACGAAGGCGTGATTCTGAATCCTCTGACCTTGGGGGTGCAGGCGCCGTTCAGCTCTTTGTGCCAGATGGGCAGGGCGACGAAGTTTTTCATCAGCATTTCCTGGCACTTGTAATACAGTTTGTTGCGGGTTTCCCGGTCCACGGTGATCAGAGCCTTAGAAATGGTGTCGAAGTATTCCTGGTTTTTCCAAGAGAAGATGGGGTACTCGGACTTGTCCGGCAGCCAGCGGAACAGAACGCGGCCGGCTTCGCCCGTGCTGGCCGTGTAGCCGTAAGCGGAGGTGTAGCCCGCGCCGGTAGAGAGCGTGGACGCGAACTTGGTGGAGTCCATGACGTTGATTTTGACCTTGATGCCGATTTTCGCCAGCTGCGCCTGGATGACTTCGCCGAAATCCTTTCTCTGCTGGTCGGAAGCGTTGCAGGCGTATTCCGTTTCAAAGCCTTTTTCGTAACCCGCTTCTTTCAGCAGGCGCTTGGCCTTTTCAAGGTCCTGCTTGGGGAAGAAGGGCTTCAGGTCAGGGTGCCGCCCGTCGATGCCCGGGGAAACGATACCGGTGCCCACCTGGCCATAGTTGCCGTATGCCACTTTGATGGCCTGCGGAATGTCCACCGCGCACCAGATGGCTTCGCGCACGCGTATGTCGTCAAGCGGCTTCATGAGCTGGTTGAAGGTCAGGTAGCTGGTGTTGGCGCCCATGGCCGAAACCAGGTTGATATCTTTGTTGGCGCGGATGCGGTCGATGTCGTTGGCGCTGATTTCGTACACGATGTCAGAGCCGCCCGATTCCGCTTCCATGGCCCGCGAAGAGGCATCGCCGATGTAACGGATGGTCACGTTCTTCACATAGGGCTGGCCGGGAATCCAGTACTGGTCGAAGCCCACCAGCTTCAGGCTGTCGCCGGAGCGGTATTCAACGACCTTATAGGGGCCGGTGCCGACGGGGGACTTGTTGAAATCCTTGTTCGATTCCTTGTACGAACGTTCGCTGATGATGCCGCAGAGCGGATTCTCAAGCATGGGCAACTGCAAGGCATAGGGGGCCTTGGTCACCAGTTTCAGCGTGTAGTCGTCGACCACCTTGCTTTTGTCAAAGTCCACCTGGTCCACCTGCATGGCGGCGGGGGTGTTGTCCGCGCGGCTTCTTTTCAGCGTGAACATGACGTCGCTGGCTTTGAGCGTGTCGCCGTTATGGAATTTGACGCCCTTGCGGATGTGCAGCACCAGGGTCACGTCGTTTTCGTATTCCCATTTTTCCGCGAGCCAGGGCACGAGTTTGCCGGTTTCATCGTAAACGACCAGCGTTTCGTAAATCTGCCTGGTGGACTGGTGCTTGCCCTGCATGACGTTGTCATGCGGGTCAAGAGAGCCGGGGTCTGAAGGCAGGATGACGACCATGGAATTTTTGGCCGATACAATCTTGCCTGATGCCGGGGCGGCTGCGACGGTCGGGGCGGCGGAGAAAAGGAGCAGCGCGGCCGCGCACAGCAGAATAAATCTCGCTCTGTAACCATGCCGATTCATTGTACCTCTCCTGATGTTGTGGTCTCACCTCGGGGCTTGCCCCTCGGCGCCAACAGCGGTTTTTGACCGCGGTCGCCGGCCGCAGCCGGCAGCACCTTCACTCAATTGAAGCGGATATGGGAAAAACAAGGCAAATTTTTGATGTTTGCCATGGGAACTCCGAGCTCTTCCGAGAGGCGCAAGGCAAAGTTGAAACCAGCGGTGCGCGAGGCGCTGCGGGGCGCTCCGCTTTTCGAGATATGGCAGCCCAGGCCGACGCCGATCTCTTTTTCGGGTGAATCCAGAACGCCCCCGGCCCGGCCGGAAGGCACCAGCAGAAGATCGTTTTGCAGCAGATACCGCGCCGTCTCCAGCGCTTCGGTAATGGTTCCCGCCTGGTTGGGCTTGAAGATCATGCCTTTGGCGGCCCCCATTTCCACGGCTTTTTGGGTGCGGTCAAGGCTGGTGCACAAAAAGTCGTCGCCGATGATAACGCTGTTGATCTTTTCAGCGGCGAGCTTGAAGCCTTCGAAATCCTCTTCTTCCAGCGCGTCTTCGATGAAGGCGACGGGATATTTCGCGGCCACTTCGGCCAGCACGCGGATAATTTCGTTCCGGTCCACAAGCTTGTCGCGGTAACGGTAGGCTTTTTCCTGGGCGTCATAAAATTCGCTGCTGGCGCAGTCTATGGCGTACACCACGTTCTTTTCGTAGCCGAGCTGCGAAACGGCTTCGGCGATCATTTGGAATACCACCAGCGGGTCGTCCGAGGGCGCGCCGTAGCCGCTGTAATTGCCCATGTTCGCGTTTCGGCCGTTGGCCTTTTTGATCACCTGCCCTAAACGCTGAAAGACCTCCACGATGATCCGGGTGGCTTCCTGCACGGTTTTGACGTTGTAGGGAATGATCATGAACTCTTGAAAGGCCAGGGTCTTGTCAGCGTAGGCGCCGCCGTTGACCACGTTGGAAGCCGGGGCGTAGATGTGCTTGATTTCCCCGGTGGCCATGGCCCGGTAAAGGGGAAGGCCCTTCACCGCAGCGGAAGCCCTGGCCGCGGCCACGGAAACGGCGAAAATGGCGTTGCCGCCCAGTTTCGTCTTGTAGCGCGTGCCGTCGAGCGCGATCATCGTGCGGTCGACTTTTTCCTGGTCAGTGACGTCCAGGCCGACCAGCGCCGGGGCAATGATCTTTTCGATGTTCTCAACAGCCTTGTATACGCTGAGGCCGCCGAAAAGCTTCGGATCGCCGTCCCTGAGCACAAAGGATTCGTTGGCCCCGACGGAAGAACCGGTGGACGCGCCGGCCCGGCCGAGATAGCCGCCTTCCGTCAGGATGTCCGCTTCCACGACGGGGCGTCCGTTGGCGTCAAGCACCTGCCTTGCCTTAACCGACCGAATTGTTCCTGCTGCCATGACCTACCTCTTTTCGTAAAAAAGACGGAAACTTAACACTTGTCTATAAATAACACATTGAAATCACAAATATTTGTCCCTGTGTTTCCGGTAAAGATATTGTCGCCTATGGCTTGCAGCGCGTTGCCCGTGGAATGGCAGCGCAGCGCGTCATAGACATTTTGTCCGGCGGCTGACAGGCGCTCCATGGTTTGCCCGTCCACAAGGCCCCCGGCATAGGGCGTTGTGCCGTCGGTGCCTTCGGTGTCGATGGAAGCGCCGGCAACGCCTTTCATGTCTTTGATGCCCAGCGAAAGCCCGAGCACCAGCTCTTGCGAGGGGCCGCCCATGCCGGAAGGAGGCGAGGCGATGCTCGTCGTGGTTTCGCCCGAGCAGACGACGAAACAGGGCGGGGCGACGGGCCGCTGCAGATGCTTTATTTCGCGGATTACGGAAGAGAGAAAAATTCCCGCTTCCCTGCTTTCGCCTTCCAGATAGGTCGAGAGCACCAGAACGGGAATGTTCATGGCGGCGGCCGCCGTGAGCGCGGCTTCGCAAGAATCGGGCACGGCCCCCAGGACAAAGGTGGTCAGTTTGCCGTCGAAACGTTTGGGCGTTTCTTTGACCCGGCGATCGTCGTAAATGAAATCGACGATGCTTTTGGGCAGCTTTTCCGCAAGATCGTAGTTGACGATGGTGTTTCTGGCGTCTTGAATGGTGGTGCCGTCTCCCGCCACCGGGGTGCCGAAAAATTCCGTGGGTATGCCACGCTTGCCCGCTTTTGTGGGCAGCCGCCCCACGCCGTCGCCGACCATCAGGCTGATGAGTTCGGCGCCTTTTTCGTTGCAGATTTTTTCCGCAAGCCGCCCCCCGTTGGTACGGGAAATATGCCTGCGCACCGCGTTGATTTCGAGAATTTTCGCGCCGGACTTCAAAAGCAGATCCTGGGCGATGATCTCGTCGTCAAGGGTGATGCCCTGCACGGGGCAGGTCAACAAGGCCGAGCTGCCGCCGCTGATGACCGAGATGAACAGGTCGTCTTTGTCCGCGCCGTCGATCAGCGCAAGCATCTCTTCGGCCGCGACCATGCCTTCGGCATTGGGAAGCGGATGGCCGCCTTCATACACGTCCGTATTGCAATAGCGGTCCTGCGGTTCTTTGATCTTTACCGCGATGATGCCGCGAGTGACTCGTTCACCCAGGATGTCGCATACGGTTTGCGCCATCATGTTGCAGGCCTTGCCCGCGCCGATAAGGTAGATGTTCCTCTTTTTGCGCAAATCCCAGGAGCGCTCGCCGATGATCAGCGCATCGCCTTCCAGGCGCATGATTTCCCGAATGCGTCTGCCCGCGTCCACTTCTTCGAGCACGGCATTCATCAGCGTGAGCACTTTTTCTCTTGCCGCGCCGTCACCTTGTGCCAGCAACTGTTCGCGATTACGTATTTTCGTCATTACTGCTCGCTCCGGATCTCTGCATCGTTGTGTACGGCAGCACGCGGCCACAGTGACTCATCCATTCCCGCGTTCCGCTTTTTCCGCTTCCGCCTGCAAGGTTCTGATCTTATTGTCGAGAGAGTTGATAATGTGCTTTGCCGTGTGGGCTTCAGCCATCAGGGTGTTTTTGCACAGTATGTACTGAATGATCTGAATGAGCTCGTCAGAGCCGTTGCGGATGCGCAGCATGTCGAGCGGTATGTTGCGGTATGTGCGCACCGCAAGAGAATGCCGCCGGTTATGAAAGGCGCGAAGCATTCTGTTGCCGCTGTGGCGGTAAATCATGTCGTGAAATTGTTTATCCAGGGTGTTGTAGACGTCGAGGGTATCGGCGTCCCTCGTCTTGATCTTCTGCCCCAACTGCTCAAGACCATGCAGCATCTGGCTAAATTCCGCGTGAATTTCCTCGGTCATGTTCTGAATGCACAACTTGGTAGCTATGCCTTCCATGGCGATGCGGATGGCCAGCGTCTCCTGCAGTTCCGTGATGCCGAAGGGGATGATTCTCGTTTCCTGCCGCGGCGTGATTTCCACCCAGCCTTCCACTTCCAGAACCTTCAGCGCTTCTTTGATGGGGGTGCGGCTGACGCTGTAGCGTTGCTCGAGCGCGCGTTCGGTAATGATCTCGCCGTCTTTGATGACGCCGCCTATGATGTCTTCTTTAATGCTCGTCAACACGCGCTGCGCGATGGAATTCTGTTTGCTCATCATACCGATTTCCCCGATAACTCAAGACAAATTTATTTTATCTAACTAAAATAATTGATGGTATTTCACGATATGGTTTGTGCGTAAAATTCTTCAGAAAAAATTGTGTGCGTGCTATTCTATTTGATTTTGATTTAAATAAATTCAATTAAATAAGAATATTATAAAAAGAAGTTATTTTTGCCGCTGTCACTGATTTTATGCCGTTGGGCAAGGAGTACCATCTGGCATACCAGGATGTCAATGAAGGAAAATACGCCGGATCGGGCTCGCCAGCCGGAGCGGCCGCGGCCCGTACGCGGAAAATTTCTTATGGCCGGTAAAGAGAGCAGGGCGGAGAGGAAAAAATCAGGAGAAAAATGCAAGAATGCCGGGCAGAAACAAGATGGCCCAGGCCGCATGGGTCAGGGCGGACCCGCCGGTGATGGAGGCGAAGCCCAGCCGCGAGAGCCGCTAAAAACAGCGGCACATCGCCGCCGCACACCCTTTTCAGCGCGCGTCCCCGAGGTGCTTCAGCGTTTCGCGGGCCACGATGATCTCTTCATTGGTCGGTATGACAAAGACGCGCACGCGCGCGCCCGCGGGCGATATTTCCGCCTCTTTGCGCTGCACGGTGTTGCGCGCCTGATCCAGGATTATGCCGCAATAGTCCATATCCGCGCAGACGCGTGAGCGTACCCTGATGGCGTTTTCACCGATGCCGCCGGTAAAGACGACGCCGTCAACGCCGTTCATCACGGCGCAGTATGCGCCGATATATTTTTTCACTTCATGGGCGAAATGGTCCACGGCCAGCCTGGCGGCCGGGTTATTGTCGTAGGCCTCTTCCAGGTCGCGCATGTCGCCCGACAGGCCGGAAATGCCCGCAAGTCCCCCGCGCGACGTTATTTCGCGCAGCACGGCCTCAAGGCCCAGTCCCGTGACCTCGGCCAGATAGGGCAGGGCAAAGGGGTCCATATCGGCGGCGCGCTTGGCCATGGGCACCCCGCTTTGGGTGGTGAAGCCCATACTGGTGTCCACGCAGACGCCGCGATTGACGGCGGCCAGAGACGAACTGCCGCCCAGGTGGCAGGTGACGAGGCGCAAGTCGGAAAGCGGTTTGCCGCAAAGCCTGGCTGCGCGTTCGGAAACATAGCGGTGCGATGCGCCGTGAAAACCATAGCGCCGCACGCCGAATTTCTCGGTCCATTCGCGGGGGATGCCGTAAACGGCGGCGTGTTCGGGCATGTTTTTGTGAAAGGCCGTTTCAAAAGCTCCTACCAGCGGCATGCCGGGCAGCATTTTTCTGAAGCGCCGGGCCGCGTTGATATACGGTGGGTTGTGCGCGGGCATGACGCTTGAAAGTTTTTCCATTTCCGCAAGCACGTCGTCGGTAAGTTCATGGGCCCCGCGATAGCGTAGTCCCGCATGCACCGTTTTGAAGCCCACGGCCGCGATATCCGAAGGAGAATCAAGCACGCGGGGCATGTCGTGCGGCGGGCGCGTCATGACGTCAAGCATGGCCTGAATGGCCGCGTCGTATCCTGCGGCGGTGTCGAGGGTGAGCGAGCGGGTAGTATCGCCATTGGTGAAGGTCGCCGGGGATTCCGCACTGCCGATGCGCTCGATATATCCCCTGGCCAGGGTATGCTCGTTGTCCATCTCCAGCAGGCGGTATTTCAGCGAGGTGCTGCCGATATTGACCACAAGAATAAGCGCCATGACTCCTCCGGTTTGCCGCGGCTTTTAAAAATTTTTCCCCGTCAACTTTTACAGCAAACCCGGAATGCCCAGCGAGCGCAGGTGCGAGTCAAGGCACCCGATGTGATAGTTGTAATGACGCAGAAAGCCGATCAGCGCGTTCAGGGTGAACGTTTCCCTGCCGTATCTCGCGCTCAGTTTTTCGTTCTTTTCCATCAGCGTGTTCCGGCTTTGAGCCGCGAAAAATTCGTGGGCCAGAGTCTTCATGCTTGCGGCCAGGGCGCGCATTTCTTCCCGGGTCATGACGCTTGTCGGTTCCGCTTTGGCATATACGACTTCTTCGGGCTGCCAGATCTGGCGGGAAGGAGAGCCCGCGGGCAGCGCATACAGCTCCACAATGGCAAAGGCGTGCAGCAGATGCCACCAGTAAGGGAACCTGCCGATTTTTCTGCGCCACTCTTCTTCGCTGGGGCAAAGATCGATCTGCTGCACCAGCAGGTCATGGTAGCGGTCGAATTCCGCCGCGAAAACGTTGATGGTCGGGTCTGACATGGCTGCGTTCCTTTTTGCTTGATTGTTGTTTCGGGCAAAGGCTGAATGGCGAAAGCCGCCGTCACGATACAGCCTTTCATGGGGTCAACTCAAGAAAGTTGTTATAAAAAATCGAATATTCTTGCTTGCGCCGATCGGGCATTTTATACTTGACCTACTCTCCCCTATCAGTAATAATTCCTAATAGTAGGAATTATCAATTAAGGCGACTTTTTGGGGAGCTTATTGCCCGTAAATGTAAACAGACGGAGCATGGCATGGCAAAAAACAGCAAAAAACTGACGACAACGGCAGGGGCGCCGGTAGCGGACAACACCAATTCGGTGACTGCGGGTTCCCGCGGGAGCATGATGCTCCAGAACCCCTGGTTCATCGAAAAACTTGCCCATTTCGACCGCGAAGTCATTCCGGAGCGGCGCATGCACGCCAAAGGTTCCGGCGCGTTCGGCGCCTTCACGGTCACGCATGACATCACGAAGTACAGCAAAGCCAAAATTTTTTCATCCATAGGCAAAAAGACCGAGGTCTTTGTCCGCTTTTCCACCGTCGCGGGTGAACGCGGCGCGGCGGATGCCGAGCGCGACATCCGGGGTTTCGCCATCAAATTCTATACCGAAGAAGGCAACTGGGACCTGGTGGGCAACAACACGCCGGTCTTTTTCCTGCGGGACCCCTTGCGTTTTCCCGACCTGAACCACGCGGTCAAACGCGATCCCAAAACGAACATGCGCTCCGCGCAGAACAACTGGGACTTTTGGAGCATGCTGCCCGAAGCGCTGCACCAGGTGACGATCACCATGTCCGACCGGGGTCTGCCTCTTTCTTACCGCCACATGCACGGCTTCGGCAGCCACACCTTCAGCCTGATCAGCGCGGACAACAAGCGGGTATGGGTCAAGTTTCATCTGCACACGCAGCAGGGCATCAAGAACCTTACGGATCAGGAAGCCGACAAAATCGTCGGCTGCGACCGCGAAAGCCATCAACGCGATCTGTTTGAGGCTATTGAACGGGGCGATTTCCCCAAGTGGAATTTTTCCATTCAGGTTATGACCGAAGATGCCGCGAAAAAGTACAAGGAAAATCCCTTTGATCTGACCAAAGTCTGGAGCCATAAGACCCATCCTCTGATTCCGGTGGGCGTGCTTGAGCTGAACCGCAACCCTGAAAACTATTTCGCCGATGTGGAACAAGCCGCCTTCAACCCGGCCAACATCGTGCCGGGCATCGGGCTTTCTCCGGACAAGATGCTGCAGGGCCGCCTGTTCTCGTATGGCGACGCCCAGCGCTACCGGCTGGGTGTCAACCATATGTCCATTCCCGTGAACGCGCCCAAATGTCCTGTGCACGCCTATCACCGGGACGGGCAGATGCGTGTTGACGGCAACTATGGGGCGACGCTGGGCTATCAGCCGAACAGTATGTATGAATGGGACGAGCAGCCGGATCAGAAAGAGCCGCCGCTGGAAATTCAGGGCGCCATGGACTCGTATGAACCCAAAGATGACAAGACGGATGACTGCTTCTATCAGCCCGGCGACCTGTACCGCCTGATGACCGAAGACAAGAAGGCCGTGCTGATCGAGAATACGGCCCGCAACATCGGCCCGGCCACGGAAAACATCAAATACCGCCATACCGCCCATTGTTATCTTGCGGATAAAGAGTACGGCGCCCGCCTGGCCAAAGCGCTCAAGCTCAAACTGGACAAGGTGGAAAAATTGGCGGCCATGTCGCACAAAGAAAGAATGAAGGCGACGACGACCTGCAAATGCTAGCAACCTAAAGAGATAGAAAGATCAGAGTCTGCGCGGCTGCCTTTGGGGGGCCGCGCAGTTTTTTTTGCCGCCGCGTCCTTCCCGCCGTGTATCGCCCAAGAGCACATGGTATCATCAATGTTACATCCGCTTTTGCCTCTGCGATCCAACGCCTTATATTTTCTATAGATATTTTTCATGTGCGGTACGGCACACCCTTTGCTTTGTCTTCGGCAACGTACTCAAAAAATCACATCATATAAGGAGATGCCATGTCACTTCTTCAAGGATTACGGGTAATCGATACGTCTACGGTTATCGCGGCCCCGTTTTGCACGGCGCTTATGGCGGATTTCGGCGCGGACGTCATCAAGGTCGAAATGCCGGGAGCGGGCGACCCTTCCCGCGCCATGGGGCCTTTTGCCGACGGGCAAAGTCTGGTCTGGCCGGGCCTGGGCCGCAACAAACGTTCCGTAACGCTTGATTTACGCAAGCCCGAAGGTAAAGAGATTTTTCTGCAACTCATCGCCAAAAGCGACGTGCTGATTGAAAACTTCCGCGTCGGCACGCTGGACAAGTGGGGGCTGGACGCTGAAACCTTGCGCAAAGCCAACCCCAAGCTGATCATCGCCCGCCTTACCGGTTTCGGCCAGACCGGCCCCAATGCGATGAAAGCCGGTTTCGGCACGCCGCTGACGGCCTTTTCCGGCATGACCTATATGACGGGGCACAAAGACCGCCCGCCCGTCAGCCCTTCGTTTTCTTTGCTGGACTATGTCGCGGGCCTGTACCTTTGGGCTTCGACCATGATGGCGCTGTATAACCGGGACGTTCTCGGCGGCGAGCCGGAAGACGTGGACGTCAGCCTGTACGAAAGCATGTTCCGGATGTTTGATTTCGTTGTCGGCGACTATCACAAGAATAACGTGATCAGAGAAAGAAACCCCGGCCTTGCGGGCGGAATCAGCCCGGCGGGCACCTTTGAAACCAGAGACGGCCAGTGGGTCGTGCTGGTGACCAGCACGCAGCGGACCTGGGAGTATCTTGCCAAAGCCATGAACCGCGAAGACCTCATGACCAACCCGCTCTATCTGACCAACAAGGACCGGGTCGCCAACGATGCCTCGCTGATTGCGATCATCACGGCCTGGATCAAATCCCAAAACGCCGACGACATGCTGCCTCTTCTGGACGCGGCAGGCGTGCCGTGCAGCAAGCTTTACAGCATCAAAGACATTTTTGAAGACCCGCATTATATCGCGCGCGAAAACGTGCTTGAAGTGCCGCACCCTGTTATGGGCAGCATCAAGATGCCCGGCATCTTCCCCAAATTCACCAAGAACCCCGGTGAAGTGAAATGGGCCGGCCCGGCATTGGGCGAGCATAACAAGGCGGTTTATGAAGATCTGCTCGGTCTGGACAGCGCCAAGCTGGCCAAGCTGAAAGAAGAGGGAATTCTGTAGGGTATTTCTTTTTGCCCGCCGCGTACGGCTTTCCGTGCGCGGCGGTTTTTACCGCGAACATGTTCCTTGCCCGCCTGCTGCGGCCGGTCATGAGCAATATTTGCAGTTGGGCAATTGCCTTTTCAAACCCCGCTCATATGTTTTTCTGTATGCGCCGGAATTTCGTATCGTTTCAATCGTCGCGGTAAACGCATTGCCCACGATACTTTCTTCATAATCGTCATGGCAGCATATGCCATAGTTCCCGTTGGAAAATATTATGTCGGTCATATACCCGGCGGGACAGGTTCTTTGCGCCTGCGATATCGCGCCATTGTCCGTGACCGAAAAGCGGAACAAATCCTCGTGCCCTTCCAGAAAAACAGTATCCAGGAAGAAGCGCTTTTCTTCCTGCGTCGTATGATCCGGGTTGGGGAAGTATGTCGTATAATGCTGAATAAATACGGGTTTGCCGCCCAGGCTCTCGACAAAAGCCGGCAGATCGTCGCGCTGGTGGATATTATGGCGCGTAGGGTTCATTTTTATCTGCACGGGTATGCCTGCCGTCCATAGTGCTTTCAAATTGGCGGTTACAAGGTCAAAATCGGAATGCACCATGCATTTTTCGTGCACTTCTTTGGTAATGCCGCCGATATTCACCATAATCCGCTCAATGGGATGCCGGACAAAATCCTGGATACTGATGTTCAGACTGAGGTTGGTGCTGATATGCCCGATGGCGATACCGTGTTTGTTCAACAGCGCGCAGCATTCCCAAAACTGGGGGTGCAGCAGGGGCTCGCCGCGGCTGTATGGTGTAACGCGGGTATTGCGCGCTTTCAAATAATCAAGATTATCCTCAACAATTTTTTTGAAATTCTCAAACGGCATTTGGCGTGGCGTAAGCTTTTTAAACGTTTGCATCAAGCACCAAGTGCATTTTACTTGGCATATATTTGTTAATTCTATTATAATTGTGCGTAATTCATGAATATTTATTTTGCGATGGTATATGCTTTTGATGTCTGAAAGATAGCAAGCCAGACGTTTCGGCATGACTTTTTTTACCCATGTTTTCATAGAAGCAACCTCCGTCATGCATGCTGGGTGTTGAAAAGTGACCGCGCGCAAGTTGTGTGCCTGATGCCATGGCGTATTTGAGAGTGGATATTTGCGGCCTCGGGATGGAACTGCGCGGATCTATCTTGGAACATACATAATTTCCGGCCCAAAGCAAACGTGAAGAGCGTCGGCCTGCCATGCGCGACCGCATACATGGACCCCGCAACTGTGTCCCTATTTTAGTACTTGCGTTTCAGCAATCTGTGCGCAAGCGGTTTTTCGGCGATGATCAGGGAGACGGCCAGCAGTATGAGCAGCATGCCGGCGGCAATGCGCACGGTGAAGCTTTCGTTGAATATCACCACGCCGATTGTGACGGCTGTGACCGGCTCAAGCGCGCCCAGTATGGCGGTGGGGGTGGCCCCGATGTTCTTCAGGGCGACGGCCATCAGAATCAGGGAGAAAACAGTGGGCACGATGGCCAGCATCAACACCCACAGCCATTGCTCCGCGCCGGTGAGCAACTGCAGGCGGTACTCTTCGCCAAAAAGCGAATGCAGGGCGATGGCCAGCGTTCCGAACAGCATGATGAAAAAGGTAAGGGTGACCGGCGGCAAATACAGCTTCGATCGGTTGAGTATGACGATATACAGGGCGTAGGCCACGGCGGAGGACATGACCATGAGCATGCCTGCCGTGTTCAAGGCCATTTCTCCGCCCCCATAATACAGCAGGCCTACCCCGGTTATGGCCATTGCTATGGAGAGCCCGGCGGCGATTGTGATCCTTTCTTTGAAAAAAAGGGCCATGATGACGGCGACCATAACCGGGTAGATGAACAGGAGGGTGCAGGCCACGCCCGCTTCTATGTAATGAAAACTGCTGAAAAGGGCGATTGAGGACATGGCGAAGATGAAGCCCAGCAAGAAGCAGAGGAGCAGTTCTCGCCGGCCGATTACAAAAGATTTTTTTTGCAGCAGCATGACCCCGGCCAGCACGATCATCGCCAGTCCGTAGCGGTAAAAGATCACGGAATCCACATTCACGCCGTCGCGATACAGGTTAAGGGCGCCCAGCGGATTGAGGCCGTATGTTATGGCGGACGCGATTCCGCAAAGCAAACCTTTTATCTTGGAGGTCATAATCCGTACTTGTTTCTGTTTGTACTACGGGCGACAGTCGCTGGACCATACTCTAATTCTTCAGAAAAGCCATGCTTGGCTGCACGCGGCAAAATATGCTTTCCCAAAACGCATGGCCAGAGTGCCGGCCTATTCTTTCCCTTCATTTCCGGGAGGCTTCCATCGTGAGCAAGAGCACGGCTTTGATTCAGGCGCTGGCTATCGTGCTGTGCGCCGCTTCGGTTGCGTCCGCCAAAACGACGCTGACGGTGTGGAACAAAGAAAACTACCAGACACGCGGCTGCAGTTGATGGCCAAACGCGTGGCCGAACTGACGAATGGCGAAGTCGAATTGTGCGCCTAATTCGGCGGGAGCTTGGGCTACAAGGGCCCCGAGCTGCTCAAAGCCGTGGGCGACGGCCAGCTGGATATCGCCGAGATGGCCGCTTCCAACGTGGCCGGGGACGCGCCCGTGCTGGGCCTGACTACGGGCTGCCTGGGCCCGCTGTGGTACGGCATCTTTGTGATTCTGATGGTGCAGCTGGCCAATATCACTCCGTCCATCGGCTTCAACCTTTTTCTGGTCACGGGCCTGGCGGAGCGGAGCATCGGGTTCATCTTCCGCTCCGTGCTGCCCTTCATCACGATCATGGTGTTTTTCGCCTTTCTTATCACGGTATTTCCGGAAATCGTGCTGTTCTTGCCCAACATGCTGGGCAAATAGAAGAAGAACCCGCAGCAAGATAGGGCGGGATTCCGCCTGCTGAAAAAGAAAATGCCCCGCAAGATGAAAAGTCACGGGGCATTTTGTAAAATTTGGCGTCCGTTAGGGGATATGTAAGTGTAAAGTAACTATCTGAAATAAAATAGTATCTGTCGAGCAGAAATTGTCGATACTCACAAAAATATTGTAAATCAAACAGGTTGCAGTGAATCTCGCTGGACAACCCTGAAGCTGTTCGGAATGTCAGAAAATCCGTGAGCTGCCGGGTGAAAACGCTCTAAAAAACCATGGTCGAAGCCGCTTCCCGCACGAGAGGAGCCACTTCCGAAACCGGGATCACGGCAACACCCGGCGGCAGGGATTTTTCGTCCAGGCCCCGGCTGTCCAGGTCTTCCCGCACCGCGCGGACTCGCCCACCCTGACCCAAAAAACGCGTATAGAGTTCGTTCAGATATGTGTTTCGCCCGAAAACGCTGTAAACGCCCTCGTCCATGAGAAGGACCGTAACTTCGAGGTCGGCGGCGAACATGGACCAGGCGGCGCGCATGCCCAGCAGGGAATGTTCGTGCCCGGAGGCCTTTCGGATAAGCACAACGCAGGAATCGATCATGGCAACCACTCACTGTCCTATGGTAAACAAAACGTCCGAAGTAAGCAGCATGCGAGTGAACGAAGCGCCCACATCGCCTCTGGCGACGCCCTTGAGGTATTCAAGCCCCTCGGTGCCGCGGCTGTACTCGGTGGTGTGGCAGGTCACAACGGCTGCGCCCTTGCCCGCAAGACTTTCAATCGCCGCGTCCAGCACAAAGCCGTCCATGTGGGCGCGCAGGCCGTCGGATATCGGCGACCGGTCCGCGCGGGGAATGGCTTTGTTGGCCAGATTGCAGCCGTTGCCGTACAAAAAAATATTGACCTTGTTGCCTCTGTCCAGCAACGCCGTCGCCAGTTTGACGGCAAATACGGCATCCTCGTTTTCCGTGCTGCCGGAAAGCAGCGCGAAGGTGACTGTCTTGCCCATGGGATCTCCGTTATAGCTACAGCATGATGATTTTGTCCGCGTCTTCCAGTAATTCGGCCATGCCGTCGTAGTCGAGCGGTTCCACCTTACCGGACAACGTCACTCTTCGCGTTTCCACGGCGTCGCGGGCGGCGTAAAAACTTTCCGCGTCAAGGCCCGTGAAGCGTTTCAGGCCCGCATCCGTACCCAGAAAAACAGCGTCCGATACCAGCAGCACCCACGCCTCGTCGTCGCCCGCGCTCACGGCGGCAAGCTGCGCCAGAGACGAAGCGCAGGGTTTGTTCAAAATATACAGCATACGGCCTCCTCAACGACGCCGATCCTTAAGGCGATTCAGAACCCGTTTTTTGCCTCAATCGACGAGTGTGACGTCGTATTCCATCTCCACGCCCTGCTCCATGGTGTAGGTCACCAAAGAGCCACGCAGCAACGCGTTGCGGATAGAGGCGAAATGTTCCTGGGAAATGTTTCTGGCTTTTACTTCGACAGCCAGCGTATACGGACCGAATTTGGTGCGCAATGCGGTGTCTTTTTCCTTTTCCACCTCGATAGAAGCCTTCAACGCGAGGGGCGTGCCTCCGGCCCGGATAATGTCGTTCCACAAGCTGTTGGTGAAACAGGCAAGAGCCGCCGCCGCCAGCAGGCGGCCGCCCATATGCTCGTCCGCTTTTTGTTCCGGGGTAAGGGCGGAATTGTCATATTCCAATACCGGGAACGCGACGGAACCGGTTTCGATTGACCAGCGCGCGTTGGAGTCGCGGTCCAGGCTCAGGGTAAATGCGTGCGTCATAATTGATTGCCTTCAAAGTGTTGATGGTGACGGCCGGCACGGCCCGTCGGCCGCATGGCGTTCAGCTCACGTCGTCCACTGCTGTTGCGTGAAAGGATTGAGCCAGTCCCTTTTTGTACCGATAATAGTTGCGCACGATGGTGACAGCGGAACAGATCATGATCGCGCAGGCAATGGGTTGGGTAAAAAGAATCCATATGCCGTTGTCGGAAAGCACAAGAGTCTGGTTGAGAGAAAGCTCAAACATTGGACCCAGCACAAAGCCGATGATGAACGTGACAAAAGAGAATTTGAGCTTTTTCATCAAATAGCCGATCAAGGTGAAAAAAATCATTATATAAACATAAAAGACAATATTGTCGCCGATATATGACCCGACAAGGCACACAAACATGAGAATGGGAAACAACAGTTGTTTCGGCACGGCCAAAACTTTGATGAAAATGCGCAATCCGATGTAGCCTATGAACAAATTCAGCACGTTGCCGATAAGCATGGTGCCGTAAATGCCGTAAACGGTAGCCGCGTGCTTTTCAAACATCAGCGGGCCGGGCTGAATGCCGTGAACGATGAATGCCCCGATCAGAATGGCTGCGGCCACGTTGCCGGGGATGCCCAATGTGAACAGGGGGATAAGGTTGGCGCCGATGACCGCGTTGTTGGCCGCTTCCGGTGCCGCGACGCCGTCTATTTCTCCCGTGCCGTACCGCTCGGGGTGCTTGGAAGCGTTTTTGGCGTAGCTGTAGCCCATAAAGGCGGCCACCGTGGCCCCCAGGCCGGGCAGGGCCCCTATGACCGCCCCGATGATGGAAGAACGGAACAGCGTTCGCCAACAGCTGATAAACTCTTTGAACGGTAAAAGGTTGTCTTCCCGGCGCGGCGAAAGCGAAAGTTTGGCCGATTCCTGCATGGAGAAGGGGGTTTCGGTCTGCACCAGTATTTCTGAAAGGGCCAGCAGGCCAATGGTGATGGCCAGCAAAGGAATGCCGTTTTCCAGCTGGTAAAGGCCGAAAGTCAGGCGGGGCAGCGAAGAGGCCGAGTCAATGCCGACGCAGCTGACCAGCATACCAAAAGTTGCCGCGATAAGGCCTTTGACCATGGATTCGGATTCCACGCTGGAAATGATGGTTAGGGCCAGAATAACAATGGCGCAGACTTCGACCGGCCCCAGTTTGATGGCCACGGAAGCGACGGGAGCTGCCACGCAGATCAGCAGCAGGTTGGAAAACGTGTCGCCGAATACCGAAGCGAACAAGGCCATTTTCATGGCTTTCAACGCCTTGCCCTTGCGGTTCAGCGGATACCCGTCGAAACTGGTGGCCGCCGATTCGGGCGTGCCCGGCGTGTTGAGCAAAATGGCGGCCACAGAGCCGCCGTAGGCACCGCCCTTGTTGATGCCGATAAGAAAACCCAGCGCTGCCACAGTGGGCATGTAATAGGTCAGCGGCACGGCAAGGGCGATGGCCATCGGCCCGTTAAGGCCGGGAATGGCTCCCACCACAATGCCTATTGTAACCCCTAGAGCGACGTATTGAATATTCATCAACGTCAGAGAGTCGAGCATCGAATGTAATAAAAGTTCCATACGGCATTGCCATCCTGTAAGGATGTTACGATTTTATGGAAGCGGAACGTGAAGAATGTGCCATATAACCCAGTACGTGCCGACAGAAACCGTGATCGAAATAACGCAGATGGTAATGGCGTTGCGTTGGCCCACGCTTAGTTGCAGCATGATCATGGAAACGATGCCGCCAAGAATGAAGCCCAAATAATGCATCAAGGGCATGACCAGCATCAACGCCACGGTATTGCGGCCAACCGTCAGCAACTGGCCGCCCTGCAGGGGCGAGGGTTGTCCGTCGTCCTTGCTCAGCAGGGTTTTTACCAGCATGAGGCCCGAAAGAAATAAAAGGAGCCAGCACAAGGCCAAAGGCAGAAGGTCCGGTTCCACGCCGTCTGCCGGAATGGAGCGGGTGTATTTGGGGATGGCGTAAAAGATGAAAAACAGACTCATTGTGACCAGTACCGCGTATGTGGCAATGAAGGTTTTCTTCATGAATGCTCCTTCCGCCCGCCGGCCAGCCCGCGGGCCGGCCGGCGGGCCGGCATGACACCCGGACGGGTTACTGGGGCTTTTGCGCTTTGTACAATTTTTCGTAATCGGCACGGGTGGCGGCCACCAGGTCGTATACCGACTTGCTGTCGGCATAGATCACTTCCAGTCCCATGGTGGCGCCCACAAGTTCTTTGTAACTAGCGGATGCAACAACTTCCTGTATGGCTTTTTGCAGACGCTCCACGCGGTCGGCGGGTATGCCTTTGGGGCCGAATACAATGTTCAGCCCGTCGGTGTAGACGGTAAAGCCCAATTCCTGAAGCGTGGGAATTTCAGGCAGTTCGATTTGACGTGTCCTGCCAGTGGCCGCAAGACAGATCATCTGGCCTTTCTTTATATAATCCACATGGATGCCCGAAAGAAAGCCGAAATCCACATGCCCGCCCAGCACGCTGGTCACAACCTCCGCCCCACCCTTGGTGGGCATGGTTTTTATCTTTACCCCGCTATCGACGGCGATGCGGTTCAGCAACATGGAGGTCAGCGCCGGTATATGGGAGGCACAGGTTAGCGTTTTGTTTTCCTTTTTGGCCCATGCCAGCATTTCTTTCATGTTTTTCCAGGGCTTGCCGGAAAGGGAGACAAACGCCTCCTGCTGCCGCGCGACCCCGGCGATATAGGTGAAATCGTCCATGTTGAATTCCGCGCCCGTGAGCGGATTAAACGCAAACGTCGGCGTGGTCACAAAGCCCAGAGCATAGCCGTCGGGTTTTTCAGCCTTGATGTTCATGGCCGAGGTGCCGCCGGCGCTGCCGCCCATGTTGCTGACCACCACGGGCTGTCCCAGGTTTTTTGTCAGGCCTTCCGCAAGTTTGCGGGCGATGGCGTCAGCAAAGCCGCCGGCGGCATAGCCCACCGTTATTTTGACGGGTCCCTCCGGATAGGCGGCCGCCTGAGCTGAAAGCGGGGAAAAAAGCAGCATGAGGACAAGAAGGGGCATCATAGTCGTTTTCATGGCAACCTCCTGGCTGGTTCACAAAATACCGAACAAATTCCATGCGCCGAATTCACAATAACTTTCAGTTTCACACCGCGCTCACGGCCTTCCCGTACCGTGGCCATCCCGTCGTGCCGCGTCAAGCGCAGTCGTGCTTGTCCCATGGCGCGCGGGTGCCGCGTTCCATAGCTTCCTGCATGCCCTGGATGGATTTTTGCAGCCGCGCGATTTCTTTCAGGCGCGCATTCGGATCTTTCAGGGCAGCATACAGGACGCGGCCTTCTTTTATGCCCGGCGGCAAAGCAACGTCGGCGACATGGGCTATGGTAGGAATGACGTCGGCCGCGCAGGCGTTTCCGCCGGCTTCGGCGGCCCTGGCCACGCCCTGCCCGTACAGCGCCAGAATTTGCCCTCCCGCGACCACTATGAGTGTGCGGCGGTCGGCCGCTTCCAGAATGGA
>JAVBNL010000035.1:0-7880 GCA_031551515.1 Desulfovibrionaceae bacterium | reverse complement strand
TGTGCCTCGCCCTGCGGGCGGGGTCGCTGCGCTCCCCCGTCCCGTTCCGCTGTCCTGCGGAACGGTCTCGTCTGAAACCAAAAGGAACCGCTACTTAAATCTGTGTACAACGAGACCACATGAGGCTATAGGGGGATAAGGGTCCGGGGGGATCCTTTTGGGGGGGGCATGAAAATAGCGGTCATTGCCGACGCGCATGCGAATCTGGAAGCGCTGGAAGCGGTGTTTGCGGATGCGGACCGTCTCGGCGCGGATGAATACGTCTGCCTGGGCGACTGCATCGGCTACGGCCCGGACCCGGAAGCGGTCGTCACCCAACTCGCCCTGCGGCAAACCGTTGCGGTTGCGGGCAACCACGAACACGGACTGTTCGACCCCGAATCGACCTTTCGCTTTACGGAAGAAGCGCGCCGCAGCATCCATTACGCGCGCGACGTGCTTTCCGCCGGGGCCAGGCTGTGGCTCAGTATGCTGCCGGATGTGCAAATCCGCGAAGGCGCGCGCTTCGTGCACGGCATGCCGCCCGATTCATTCTCACGCTACATCCATCAGTGTCCGGAAGAAGAGTTGCGCAGCCGCTTTGCCGAGTATCCTGAGGACCTCTGCTTTGTGGGGCACACGCACTTGCGCGAACTGATCCGCCTGATGCCGGACGGGGCCATTTTGACCTCGCCCCTGGCGCCCGGCCGCATGGAACTGCCCCCGCACTGCCGCCATATCTGCAACGTGGGTAGCGTGGGCCAGCCGCGCGGCGGCTCAAAAGACGCGGAATATGTGCTGTGGGATACGGAAGACCGCTCTATTGTCGCCCGATCCGTGCCCTATGACAGCGCCAAAACGGCGGCCAAGATCAAAGAGCGGGGCTTGCCCGTCTCGCTGTGCCGCTGGCTGGAATAGCGTCGCGCTGCCATTCTTATTTGAAGACATAGTCGCCGTTGGGTTTGTATTGCGGTGTGGCGTCCAGATACCAAAGGCCTTTTTCTTTCATCGAAGGCCTGGCGGCGGACAGGATATCGTACGCTGTTTTTGCTCTGTTGCCGGTTCGGCAGACGATCAGCACAGGCCTGCCCTGAGGCACCTCGGCCAGGCGGTTTTGCAGTTGCGCAACGGGTATGAGCATGGCCCCCGGCACGTGCCCCTGGTCGAATTCTTCCCGCGTGCGCACGTCAAGCACCAGCAGTTTTTCACCGAATGAGGACATCAGGGACTGACCGCCGGATGCGTCAACCGGGCCGCTGGGGGGCGGAAAGGCTTTGTTCGTGGCCAGGACCGAGCAGCCGGCAGCCAGGCAGGCGAGCAGGGCCGCAAAAAGCAGTATGGATCGGAACGACCGAGACATTAGGCGTCCTCCTTCAGCAATTCTTTCAAATTGCGGTAGTCGGTCTTGCCGCTGCCCAAAAGCGGTACGGCCGCAACGTTGATTACCCGCTTCACGCCATAGAGCGGCGAAAGCTTGGCTGCGCGCACGGCCTGGTTGGCTTCCGCCAGCGTCAGGGGCATGGGGGTGAAGAGCACGATTTCAGAGCCCGCTTCTTCCGGCGTGGCTTCAACGGCCAGGGCCGGTCCTTCTTCCGGCGCATCGGGGTGGTGCGCAAAGGCTTCAAGCAGCACGCTTTCGATTTGGGGCAGCGAAATCATTTCACCGCCGATCTTCACGAAACGCTTCAGGCGGCCCCTGAAGGTCAGGCGGCCGGTCTCGTCCATGCTGACCAAATCGCCGGTGCGGTACCAGCGCATCCCCTCAAATTCGACGAAGGGGTCGGAGGGGGTTGACCCTTCACCCGTCAGATAGCCGTTAAAAATGCTGGGGCCGCGCACCAGCAGCATGCCGGTTTCATTCGCCGCCGCGCGGCCGGCGATGCGCCCGTCTTCTTCACGCACCACGGCGGCCGCGACCGAGGGCATCATGTGGCCGATGCTGCCCGGCAATACGGAGCCGGGCCGGTTGGCGGAAACCACCGGAGAGCATTCGGTTATGCCATAGCCTTCGCACAGCGCCGCGTGGGGGCACTGGGCGGCAAAGGCGCGATACACGTGGTCCGGGCACTTTTCAGCCCCGGCAAAGGCGAAATGCAGGCTTTCCAAGGCGTTTGTGCCTTTGGCCCGCTCCAGCATGGCTTCCAGAAAGGTGGGGGGCGCGGCCAGCAAGGTCAGTTTATAGTCGCGCGCAAGAGCAATAAGGGGGCCGGTTTCCGTGGGGTTAGCGTGAAAGGCCGCCTTCAGCCCCAAAGCCAGCGGCAGCACCAGGCCCACCAGCAGGCCGAAGGAATGGAACGGCGGCAGCATGGCCAGCACGGTTTCATCGGCCTTAACTTGCAGCGCCGCGATAACGTCCCCGGCGTTGGCAAGCAGGTTGGCGTGGGTCAGGGGCACGGCTTTGGGCAGGGATTCCGAGCCGGAAGTGAAGAGCACGACCGCCGTTTCCGCAATCGAATATGCGGAAAAAGAGCGCATGAAGCGCGCGCGCAGAAAACCGCGCAGCTTTTCCCAGCGGGTCAGCGAGGCGGCAAGCGGTTCCAGCCGCAGCCAGGTCACCGGCAGGCTGTTCACGGGCAGACCACCGCGTTCAAGCCGTTCCAGCAGGGCGGTTGCGCTGATGATATGGCTGACCCCGGCCAGCTTGGCGCAATGGCGTAAATTGGCTTCCCCAACGGTCCAGTTGAAGAATACGGCCTCTTTGCCCGCAAGCTGCGCTGCCAACCAAACCGCGACCACCGTGGGCACGGCGGGCAGCATGATGCCGATGCGCTTGCCCGGCAAAGTTTTGAACCGTTCCGCAAGGATTATTGCGCCGGTCAGCATGTCGCGCCGCGTGCGCAAACTTGCCCGGTCGGCCGCAAGGGGCATGTTCGGCGCGTGCCGCACAAGCGCCATAAAGGCGTCGGGTATATTGGCCGCGCCTTCGGGCAGGCGCAGGGCCTTTTCCGGGGCGGGGGTGAACCAGGCGGCGGGCGCGGGTATCGCTTCTTCCGCCGGCGTGGCTGCGGTTCCGGCGGCAGCGGCCAGACAGTCGCCTACGGTGACCAGCGCTTCCATATCGCTGATGGTTCTGCCGTGTTCCGCCTCCATTTCCAGGGCAAGCTCCATAAGAGAGAGGCTGTCCAGGCCCAGGTCCCCGGCCAGGGTCATACTGTCTGCCAGTTCATGGCCCGGTTCAAGCTTGGCCGCTTTGCGCAGCGAGGCGTACACCGCTTCGCGCAGCTCAGGGGTAAAGGCGGAACCGTTGCCGCCGTCTTTGCCCGCCGTTCCTTGAGTATAGTCCGGCAAGGCCAGCGGCGTTTTGCCCTGCCAGAAAAAGCGGGGCACGGCCACGGGCGGGCGTTCGGCCTTGTTGTAAAACTCTTCCAGCCAGGAGTTCAGCGTCTTCTTGTCTCCCGCGCGGGGCAGGCCGGGGCTTTCCACGAACTCCACCAGCACTTCGCGGCGGGGGGTGAAAAAGAGCAGATTGGCCATGACCGTTATGATGCCGCGAAGCAGAACCCGGGCGAAATCGGGCGCGCCCTGTTTCGCGGCATAGCCGAACGAGCTGCCCCACAGGCCCGTGGTGCGCACCAGCACCACGCGCAGGTTCGGCATGGCCGCAATGATGCTCGCCGCGCCGGAGTTGGCGCCCAGCTTTTCTTTGGACGCGCGGTAGATCCTGCCGGAAGGATACAACAGCACGCTATCGCCGCCTTTCAGGGCGTCGGTCACCACCCGCAGGCCCGCCTCAACGCCCTGCCGGGCGTTTGCGCCGTCTTTGGCAGGGTCGGGGATAAGCACGGCCCGGATGATTTTCGCGGCCACGCGGCCGAGCAGCCCGCTCATCTGGCGTTCGTCCGAAAGGGGGCGGGGCCGCAGCCCGGCCAATTGCGAGTAAACGATAATGGGGTCGATAAGGGCAGGGTGATTGGGCATGAACAAAATGGGGCCCGTGTCTTGTCCCGGCGCGGCGATATCCGCAAGGCCGGTTACGGTCACGCGGTAGCGCAGCGAAAGAAGAGCGCGCAGCGCAAGGCCGACGGGGCCCATACCCGCATCCGCAAGGCTGGCGCCCGGCAACCGGCGCAGAGAGGCGGCGGCCCAGGCCATGAAAGCCAGGCCCACCAGGCCGCTGGCAGCCAGCAGCAGCGCCGGGGCGACTTCGCCGCTGACGGTGAAAAGCAGGCCGGAGGCGATGATGCCGACAAAGGAAGCGAAGTTGGAAATACCCAGTATCTTGCCCTTTTCCGTGGGCTTGGGCCGCACCTGAATGAAGCTGACAATGGGGATAAGGTAGATGCCGCCGCAAAAGCCGGTGAAGGTAAAGGTCAACAGCAGGAAGGCAAAGCGCGAGTCCACGCTCGACAAAAAGTGGAGCGCCTTTGGAAGAAGGGAGGCCATGCCCGGTATAGAGACGCTTACGCCCGGGACAAGGGGAACCAGCGCGGAGAGAATCAGGCCCAGGGCCATGCCCGTTCCGGCGGGCGCCATGAAGCGCCGCCAGCTTGCGGCTTCGTGCCTGCCCGCGCGCAGCGACCCGATGCAGATGCCCGCCATCAAGGCCACGGAAAGCAAACTGGTTGCGGTCAGTGAAAAGCCCAGTTGTTTCACGCCCAGGTTGTTGATGACCAGCACCACGAAGGAAGAGAGAAAATAAAAGAAGGCTTCGCCCGACAAAGCCAGAAACAGGGCGGAGTCTTCTTTGCGGCATTCAAGAGCGTGGCGCACGGAGTCGACGGGGCCCAGCAGGGGGAAGGGGTTGCCCGCGCCCGAGGCGGGCGATTTGCGGATGCCGAAAGCCGCCAAAAGCCCGACGACGCCGACCAGCACCGCAAAAAGGGCCACGGCCATGCGGCCGGAACCGTACGTGCCCTCAAACGAAAGGGCGGCGGGCAGAGATATGTCGAGCATGATGCCGCCCAGCGCGATGCCCAGCAAAATGGTGGCGGTGGTGGCCAGTTTGAGCAGGGCGTTGACCCGGGGCACTTCTTCGGCCGGGAAGTTTTCCGGTATGGCCCCGTTCAGGGCCGGGCTGAAAAAGGTGGACTGCAGGCCCATCAGGCAGACCACGGCGACCATGCCGTTCCAGTGCATGGCCGACAATGCCCAGATGCCGAGCAGCATGGCCGCCAGTTCCATAAATTTGGAAGCGACAACCAGGTCCTTTTTGGGCAGGCGGTCGGCCAGCCAGCCCGTCCAGGCGGAAAAGAGCACGAAGGGCAGCGCGAACAAAAAGGTGGCCACGCCCTGAATGGCGTGCAAACCGGCGCTGGCGGCAAGCAGCAGGGCCGCCTGTTTGAAGAAGTTGTCGTTGAAGGTGCCCATGGCATAGGCCGTGCCCATGCTGACAAGGCGAAGGCGGGCTGTTTTGCGGTCGGTGGGGTTGCCCGGTGTACTTTGCGGAACGGGTGCGGGGGGGGTGTTCATGGCGTTCTCGTGAATCAGCGCAGGTATGCGGCCAGAAAGCTGCTCCGGTCCGCAACGGTTTCAGGTTCGGTTGCAGGGACCCGCGCTTCAGCGTGAGCCGCCTGCTCCTCTTTCGTTTCGGTTTTTCGCGCGGGGGCTGTCTGCTTTGGCGCGGCTGCAAGGTCGTCTGCAATGAGCAGGCGCAGTTTTTCCAGGGCGTCCAGCACCGGGGCGTGGCAGAGGGTGTACAGGGCAAGGCGGCCTTCGCGGCGCACGGCAAGAACGCCCGCCTTTTCCAGCACGCTGAGGTGGTGCACGATGGTGGTGCGGCCAAGCGGAAACTGGGCGGCGATATCCTTGATGGACAGCTCGTCCCCCGGTTCGAACAGCAACAAGATTTTCTGCCGGGTTTCATCGCCCAGGGCGGCGAAGATTTCGGCCACGGGCCGCCAGTGCGGCGGCAATTCGGTCAGGTATTGCGTTCTCATAACTATATGACTAGTTTTTTAGTCATTAAATGTCAAGACGAAAAAACAAAGAGGTGACACCGGGCAAATTTCTTTTTTCTTGCACCGTGACATGATATCCTTTTCTCGTGCCGGGCAACTGTGTGGGGCGCTTCCTGTGAACGTTGTTTTTTTCAGGTACCGGGGATTGTTTCTCAATGAGGATAAAGAACCGGGTTAGAAACAACCCTTCATGGGTGACGAGGCGCGGACCGTTTGGCGAACGGCGGCTACGCCATGTGACCGCCGACGCCTGACCTGTTCAAGGAGGGCCGCATGAATTTTTTGAATCTCCGCTATTTCGCGGAGACGGCGGAAGCGTTGAATTTTACCAACGCGGCGTCGGCTCTGGGCATAAGCCAGCAGGCGCTTAGCGGGCATATAGCCAAGTTGGAGGAGTATTTCGGACAGCGGCTTTTTGACCGTACGCCGCCCATGCGTCTTACAGAAGCCGGAGAACGGCTGTATGAAAATGCCCGCCGGATGCTGGACCTGAAAAAAGCCACGGAATCCGAACTGCAGGAAATCAAAGACTTCCGCGGCGGCGAACTGACCATAGGCGTCACCAGCGCGCGGGCGGCCTTTGTGCTGCCCACGCTGCTTTCCGAGTTTCACCGGCAGTTTCCGCAGGTGCGTCTGCATCTTCTGGAAGGTAATTCTCCGGACATCATGGAAGCCCTGTATAAGGGGAAGGTGGACCTGACCATCGGCTTTGAGATGGACGACCCGCAAAACGTGCAGACCTACTTTTTGCAGGATGAATATTCCGTCATCGCCGTGCCGGAGAACATCCTCAAAGAATACTTTCCAAAAGACGCCAGCATCCTCGGCAGAAAGCGGCTGAAGCTCAGCACCTTCGCGCACTGCCCTTTTGTGACGATCAAACCCACGACCTGGGCCGGGTCCATTTTCGAGAACTGCTGCCGCGAGGAGGGATTCACGCCGAACGTGGTCATTGAAACCGGCCATATCATGACCATGATTTCGCTGTGCATCGCCGGAATGGGCATCATCGTCTGCCCGCGCATTTTTCTCCAGGGGCCGGAGTCTTTTCTCAGCCACGGCCGCCGCAAAAAGGTCCGGGTTTTTCAGCTTGATTACGAGCCGGCGCACCGGCAGATTACGGTCAACTACCTGCGAAACAGACGGCAGACGCGCATAATGCGCCATTTCATCGCCATGGCCAAAGAGACCTACAAAGAATAAAGGCCCGCATGGAAAAACGCGGGCCTTTCGCTCACGGCCGGAACACGCTCAGGCCTTGATGGCGATTTTGTCCCGGCGCAGCTTGGTCAATATCTCGTAACCGTCTTCTGTTATAACCACCGTGTCGGAGTGGCGCACGCCGCCCCAGTCCCTGGTCATCAGGCCCGGGTCCACGGTGAAAACCATGCCTGGCCGCAAGGGGATGGTGTTCCCCTGCATCACGGACGGGTATTCATGGGTGGAAAGGCCCATGCCGTGGCCGCAGCGCCCCGGCAGAATATCAGCGAACCCGGCTTTCTCATACTCGCTCATGGCGGCAAGGTACAGCGCCTCAAAGGTCACGCCGGGCCTGAGCATTTCGAAAATGCGCTCGCGCGCCTCGAGCATGGCGTCATACGCCCTGGCGCGCACGCCCGTGACTGCGCCCACGATGACGCTGCGCTCGTTTTCCGCGGCGTACCCGGCAATGCGGCCCCAGGCCATGGGCAGAATCAGGTCGCCCCTCACCGGCACGTAGGCTTGCGGGCAGTCGCAGCCAAAGGCTATGCGCTCGTTGGCCATGCTCCAGACGAAGTTGGAGTCGATTTGCGCGTTCTCGTGGCTACCGAACCCGGAAACCTCTTCGTCCTGAAAGCGCTCGTGCCAGATTTTCCGCATCCGGTACTGGCCTTCGGTGGAGGCTTCCGCTTCGTTGGCTCCGGAGTCCATGGCGGTGATGGCTGCCTCAATCCCCGCGTCGGCCAGCGCCCCGGCTTTGCGGCAGCATTCGATTTCCCAGGCATCCTTGATGATTTTTTGCAT
>JAVBNL010000044.1:0-2758 GCA_031551515.1 Desulfovibrionaceae bacterium | reverse complement strand
GCTCCGCCGAAATGTGCGCGCATATCGCCATGGCCACTTCTCCGGACCAGATCCTGGCCAAACCCGGCATGGGCGTGGACGAAGGCTATATGCTGGTCTTCAACGAAATGCAGCGCATCCTGGCCCTGAAGAACGCCGTGTGACGCGGCCTGCGCGCTTCTTCCCCTTACGGGGCAGATCGAGGGGGCTTTGGCCCCCTCAACTGTTATCTTGCACTTTTTCGTATCAGGCTTATCTTACCCCCGATAGCAACACCCATTGGGAGATTGAACCATATGCGCCACCGATGCGTTTCCGCTCAGGAATATTGCATTTATTCCCTGTATTTCGCCCCTCGCGGCAAAAGACGGCTGCTGTACCTCGGCGATGAACTCTGCCGCCGTCACATGCAGTATGACGACAGGCTGATCGGCATCATCGGCGATGCAGGGTCCGGCAAGTCGTCGCTTATCAAAGGCATGTTTCCCGGGTTGGAACTGTCCAACGACGACGATCGCATCGACGCCCATAAGATTATGCAGGTGCGCGACCTGGATGAAAATTACGCCAACGCCACGACCTTCCACATAGACATGCGGTTTCAGACGGCCTTTACCCAGATCCACGAGATCGTCGATTTCGTGCGCAAAGCGCTGGATAACGACAGGCGCGTCGTGGTTGAGCACTTCAACCTGCTCTTCCCCGCGCTGAAAATGCCCGCCGACCTTATGGTCGGCATAGGCGAGGAAATCATCGTGGTCAGGCCCACCGTTTTCGGCCCCTCGCCGCAAAGCCTCTATGACATCGTGCACGTGACGCTACGGGCGCGCAAAATGGCGCACACCATTGAAGACGTCACTATTCAGTTGCTGCTGGATGAATTTAACGTAAGCCGCAAGGCGTTCTACAGCTCGGACATCAAGAACGGTTTTCTGCTGCGCTTCTACCAGCCCCTGGATATTGATCTGCACAAACTGTCGGACCGCATCCACGAGCGGTTGTGCGAAAATCTTTCCGTGCATTACAAGGATGAAGACCACATCGTGCTGGGCGACAGCGTCATGGCCTGCGACGGCCCCCGTCTGCATTTGCAGAACACGGCCGAGGCGGAAAACTTCCAGCTTGTGCCGGAGCTTATCAAAGACGACAAAACGAACACCTGGTGCCTGGTGGGCCTCTTGCGCCAGGGTGGAGAAGATGTGAGCAGCCTGAACAGCTTCCAGTTCAACATGAACGATCTTCACTAAGACGCATCTGGCGATACGCGACGATATGGTTTATAAGAAGCCCGGTTTGCGGCATACTGAACAACCGGCGCGAAATGCCGCGCGCTGAAAAGGGATTTGCCATGCGACGCGTCTTCAGACGCTTTTTTGTCCCCGGCCTGCTGCTCTGCGCTTTGCTTGCCGGTTGCAGCTTTTTTGACAGGCCGCAGCCGGCCCTTCCCGCGCAGCCACTCTCTCCCGTGCAGGAATTCATCATCAGCCGCACGCCGGGCACGCCCGATGCCGCAGGAACGGTACACGATCCGGAATTCGGCGGCGCCGTGCGCGTCGTGCTGGAACAGGAATTTCTTGCGGCATCGGGCGAAACATGCCGCCGCGCTTCCCTCTTTTCACCGCGCGGCGAATCTGAAGTGGTCATCATGTGCCGCGGCGCATCCGGCGCCTGGACCATGGCCCCCCGCATCTGGGGGCAAGGACTGCCTTCGGCGGCAACACAATAAATCCATAAAGCCATGCCCACTATCCGCACCCAAAAATGCACAGCGGCCCTTGCCGCCCTTGTTTCGTTTTGCGCGTCCGTTGTCTTCTTGCTGACCGCCCTTCCGGCGTTTGCCGCTGACAGGTCCGTTGCTGCAAGGCCCGCTCCCGCCCCTTTCGGCTCCACGCTTTTTCAAGGCAATTTCGGCCAGGCACGGGCTGACGTGCGTGAAATAGGCCCCGGCGACAAGATTCTGCTGCGCCTGTGGGGCGGCTTCACGTTTGACGGCACGCTGATTGTGAACGATCAGGGGGATATCGACCTGCCGGGCATCGGCGCGGTGCCCCTCGCCGGTTTGCAGGAAAGCCAGCTCACCGACGCCGTGCGCAGCAAATTGAACGCCGCCGGGCAGGAAGCGACGCAGATTTATTGCCGCATGCTGGGCGCGCAGCCCATCTCGCTGGTGGTGACCGGTTCCGTCATGAAGCCGGGGCGTTATAACGGCTCCGCTTCCGACTCCGTGCTGGCCTTTCTTGACCGCGCCGGGGGCATCGACCCCAAACGCGGCAGCTACCGTAACGTGGCCCTGATGCGCGGCGGCGCGCAACTGGCTTCCTTTGACCTGTATCCCTTTGTCTTGCGCGGCGAATTGCCCGCCTTTCGCCTGCACAACAACGACACCATCGTGGTGCGTGAAAAAGGCATAGCGGTCAGCGCCACCGGGGAAAGCCGCAACGCGGCCCGTTTTGAGCTCAAAGACGGCGAAAAACTGGGTGAAACACTGATAAACCTGGCCGAACCTTTGCCCACGGCCACGCATGTGAGCATCACCGGCACGCGAAGCGGCGCGCCGTATAACCAGTATCTGTCCATGCGCGATTTTCGCGCCACCCCCCTGGCCGACGGCGATACCGTGCAATTTCTGGCCGACACCCCGGGCGACACCATCATGGTGGAAGTCACCGGAGCCATTCGCGGAGCGTCGCGCTTTCCGTTGAAAAACGGTGCGCGGCTGCGCGACCTGCAACGCTATATCGCCGTGGACCCCGCGCGCGCCAACCTTGCCGGTTTGTAT
>JAVBNL010000007.1:0-78460 GCA_031551515.1 Desulfovibrionaceae bacterium | reverse complement strand
TTTTACCAGACGTGCCATAGCTTTCCCTCCGGTTGAATCGAACCCCTAAAATAATATTGCAGACCCCTAAATGAACCCCCATTTAGGCTGTTTGTCAACATTTTTTATTGGATTCTATGAGACGAGAAAGCGGAAATAATTGCCGGTATTACTATATTTTATGGCTATCGTGAGATATGGTTAGATACCTCTGAGTTCATCCAGATAATCCGCCCATTCTTGCATCATCTTCCGGCGTTCCGGCAGGTACTCGGCATGGTTGTATGCCTTCCTGACCACATTCCGTTCGCCGTGGGCAAGTTGGGCCTCTATCACGTCCGCCCGATAGCCTTGCTCATTCAAAAGCGTACTGGCCATACCCCGGAAGCCGTGAATCGTCATGACTCCCTTTTCGTAGCCCATACGACGCAGGGCGTTCAAAAGGCCCATGTCGGAAATGCAGCGGGTCGCGCTGAACGGGCTGGGGAACACCAATTTCCCATGTCCGGAATGCTCGCGCATGACAAAGAGAAGTTCCACCACCTGTCGGGCCAAGGGGACAACATGAGGCTGCCGCATCTTCATACGCCCTGCCGGCACTATCCATTCAGCGCGATCAAGGTCAATTTCGGTCCACTCCGCCGCCCGCAATTCTCCGGATCGAACGAAGGTATACGGCAGGATTTTCATGGCGTAGGCGATGCTGATATCGCCCTGGTATTCGTTGATGGCTCGGAGGAGGTGTCCTATTGCCTTGGGGTCGGTAATGGCCGCCAGGTGCTTTGTCTGGACAGAGGGCAGGGCTTCCGTGAGTCCGGCGGCCACATCGTATTTGCAGTAGCCCACAAGGCGAGCATAGCGGCAGACCTGCCCGGCAAGCCTGATGAGCTTATGGGCTGTTTCAACGGCTCCGCGCTTCAAGGCGGGGTTTACGGCGTTTATTAAGTCGGCAGGCTCCAGGAGGGAGAAGGGCTTACCCCCAATATGGGGGAAGAGTTGGTTTTCAAGGCGCGAGAGAATGTCCCTACGGTAGCCGGCAGTGAGATGCGCAGTTTTTTTATCGTACCACTCGCGGGCCACAGCCTCGAAGGTAGCCGCCCGTTCACGCTCCAGGATCTGGGCCGCGGCTTTGGTTTCTTTTTTCTGTTCACCGGGGTCTATTCCCTCGGCAAGCAGGGCTTTCGCGTCATCACGCTTGGCGCGGGCGTCCCGCAATGACACGGCAGGGTATGCCCCAAAGCTCAAGGTCTTCTGTTTGCCGCCGAAGCGATAGGCCATGCGCCACAGCTTGCCTCCGGTTGTCGGGACGAACAAGTACAGCCCTCCGCCGTCAGAGAGCTTTTGCACCTTGGCGGTGGCCTTGATGTTTCGAATGCTGGTATCGGTCAGGGGCATTGTTGGTATCTCCTGAGCAGAGACGCAATCTGCGTGTATCTGCCAACAAGTATGCCAACAAGTTGTTGGCATGTCTATAGACCATGTGAGACCATGCAGGATGATATCTCTGCATAAAATTCAAGTCCCGCAAGGCTTTTTAGGCTTTGCGGGACTTCGTGAGATTCTTCTTGGCGGAAGCGTATAGGAGTCGAACCTACAAACGACCTCACGACCGTCCACTGGTTTTGAAGACCAGGCGCCACACCGGTGACGAAACGCTTCCGTGGGGGGGAATATTGGCATCAGCCGCGCCAAAAGTAAAGAGCAAAGCCGCGCGTGGCACGGTATTCAGGCACGCCAGGCCGCTGCTGAATGTCACGGCAAACTTAACCGCCGCTAGACGCGCAAAACTTTATCCGCAACCTGCATGCTGGTGACCACGTCGAGCATGTTGGTCATCTCTCCAACCGCCATCTGCTCGCGCAGGCCGTAAAACTCAAGGCAACTGCCGCAGGAAAGGATGCTCACGCCTTGCTGTTCCAGCGTTTGCAGTGTTTCCAGCACAGGGCTGCCCGTTATGGAAAGGCGGACCCCGCCGTTCAGGAAAATGACGCGCCACAGTGAATCGCCCAGTTCCGGCAGGGTGCGGATGAAATTGACCATCAGTTTGCCGCCCAGCTCGTCGCTGCCCGATCCCACAACGTCGGAAAAAACCAGCACCAGGGTTTTGTTTTTTTCTCCGGCGGGAACGGTTTTCGCTGCGGCGTCTTTCGTGGAACCGTGGGGTGTGGAGCCGGAAGACCCGGAGGCGGCAGGCGCGTGTGTGCCGGTACCGCTCGCGGCCGCGGGCGCGCCTTCACGCAGCATGGCTTCCAACCGCCACTCTTCGCCGTTTTGCGCGCGGGCCACGTCATAGCCCCGCGCTTGCAGAAAGCGGGTCACGTTTTCAGCGGCGGCGGTGTTGCTCACAACCACGGTCAGCGATCGCGGCGCCGTCTGGTCAACGCGGTCGCGGGTTTTCAGCAGCGGTTCCGGGCAGTCCAGGCCCCGGCAATCCAGTATTACTGTCATTATCTTCCCGATTCAGTTTTTCTTGCGCAGTTTGCGCGTATCGCCCACCCGCATGGTCAGGTTCTGGGCGTCGAAATATTCCAGCAAAGCCACCAGGTACTTGCGTGAAAGCCCGGTCACGGACTTGAACCCGGCAATATCGATGCTGTCGTGGGTTTCAAACCAGGCGCGCACGATTTCTTCGGCCTTTTTCAGGTGTTCGGCGGCGTACCACATGTTTTCGTCAACGCGCGCCAGTTTGCCCGCGTCGCGCAAGGCCGTCATGACGACCTGGGCCCTTTTTCTGTCCACGTTCAGTTTTTCCAGCAGGTCCGGCAGGTGCGGGGGGGCAAGTTCCGCCTCCCGGTGCGCGCTCAAAATGGCCTCGCCCAGAGGGGCGTCCTTGTCGTTGAAGGCCGCGACATGGCCTTGCAGGCGCAAATATTCGCCTTCCGCCGTCAGCGTGCCCTGTTTCAGCAGCCGCTCAATGACGAAATGCGCGAGTTTGGGCGCGAGAGCCTTGCCCCAGCCGCTGACCAGCTCACTCCGGCGCAGGCCCTGCATGGCGGTGTTGCGCGCGTGGTAGTCGGCAAGGGCCGCTTCGCAGGATGCGGCAAGCTCCGCCACGCGGCTGTCCGCGATATACAGGCGCAGGGTCTTGTCAAAGCACGAGACCTTGCGTTGGTTGGAAAGCGCCGCCAGGGCCTTTTCCAGCGCGTTTGAATCAAGGTTGGCCAAAACCCGCAGCACGGTGAATGAAAGGCCGCCGGCCGCGCCTTCCGCGCACTCAAGTTGGGTAAAGACGCGTTCTTCGGCCAGAGCCTGCGTTGCGGGGGCGGAAGCTTCCGGCGCAAGCGCCTCGAACCGGCGGCAGCGTTCGGCGAAGCCCTGGCTGCGCCGCCGCATGTCCGCGCCCGTGGGGTTCAGCACCACGCCGCCCGCAACCGTGCGCAGCGGCGAAAAAGAGCGCACCACGCAGCGGTCGCCGAACACGGCGACGGCCGGTTCTTCAAAGCGCGCTTCCGCCATGCAGGTTTCGCCGGGCTGCAGTTTGTCGCGGTCCGCGAAGTAGAGTCGGGCCTGCATTTCGCGCGCGCCGTGGTGAAAATGCACCTCCGCCCTGTGGCGCAGGGCGCGGGGAGAGGAAGCGAGGCAGGTGACTTGCAGCACCCAGCGTCGCGCGGGGAACAGGGTTTCAGGAAAGCTCATCACGTCGCCCTTGTTCACGTCGGCGACTTCCAGGTCGGGTATGTTCACGGCGGTGCGCCGCCCGGCCGGGGCGGTTTTTACCGAAGCGCCGTGGCTCTGCAGCGCGCGCACCTTGCTTTGCCGCCCGCCGGGGTACAGTTCCACCGTATCGCCCACGCTGACGGACCCGGCGATCATGGTGCCGGTGATCACGGTGCCGCTGCCGTGCACGCTGAACACGCGGTCCACGGGCAGGCGGAAAAGATCTTGCGAACGGATGGGCGATAATCTGGCTTCAAGTGCGGCAAGTTCGCTCACCAGCGCTTCCAGCCCCTGGCCGGTTCTGGCGGAAACGGGAAACACGGGCGCGCCTTGCAGCGCGCTGCCTTCCAGCAGGGCGGCGACGTCTTCCTGCGCCAGCGCGATCATCTCTTCGTCCACGGCGTCGATCTTGGTCAGGGCCACAACGCCGGAACGGATGCCCAGCAGGTTGCATATCTCAAGGTGTTCGCGGGTCTGGGGCATAACGCCCTCGTCCGCCGCGATGACCAGCAGCACGAAATCCACGCCGCTGGCGCCCGCCACCATGGCCCGCACAAATTTTTCGTGCCCCGGCACGTCCACCACGGAAAGGGATTTGCCGCCCGGCAGCGGCAGCTCGGCGAAACCGAGCTCAATGGTGATGCCGCGGCGTTTATCTACTTCCAGGCGGTAGCAGTCCGTGCCTGTCAGCGCGCGTATAAGGCTTGTCTTGCCGTGGTCTATATGCCCGGCCGTACCCATCACAACAGGCATCACTTTCCTCCGTCCCGTATCCCCGGCATCATTCCCGCCGGGCAGGCGGCACTATAGACGTTTCCCTCTGCGCTTGCAAGAACGGCGGGTTTTGTGCACAGTGACCACGGCCGCAAAGGCCAAAGGAGTGAGAGGATGGCATGCGATACATGCCGGGACGCGGCCGTGCCGCGCCTGGTGGATATGTCCGCCGCGGCGGGTTGAGCGGCCAAAATGGCTCCAGGGGACCTGGAGCGCGTTTTGCGTGCCTTGCCTGCGGACCCCCTGGCCGCCGGGCGTCTTCTCACGCGCCCTGACCGCAACGAAGACGCGGCCGTGGTGCGCATGCTGCCGGGCAAGGCCCTGGTGCAGACCGTGGACTTTTTCACTCCCGTGGTGAACGACCCCTATAAATTCGGCCGCATCGCGGCGGCCAACGCGCTTTCAGACGTTTACGCCATGGGGGGCGAGCCGTGGTGCGCCATGAACATCGTCTGCTTTCCGGCCAAAACGCTGGGGCCGGACGTGCTGACCGCCATTTTGCGCGGTGGGGCGGATGCGATTTTTGAAGCGGGCGCCGTGCTGGCCGGCGGGCACAGCGTGGAAGATGGCGAGGTCAAATACGGCCTTGCCGTCACCGGCCTGGTGGACCCCGATTCTTTTGCCGACAACGGTTCGCTGATGCCCGGCGACGTGCTTATAGCCACAAAGGCGCTGGGCACAGGCATTCTGGCCACCGCGGTCAAAGCCCGCTGGGATGGCTGCGAAGAAATGGAAGAAACGCTGTACCAAAGCGCCGCCCGCTTGAACGCCGTGCCGGGTGCGGTCATTCGTAAGCTGGGGCTGAAAGCCGCGACGGATATAACCGGTTTCGGCCTGGGCGGGCATTTGCTGGAGATGCTTGATGCATCGAACTGCGCGGCCGTGATTCACGCCGGGCGGCTCAATCTGCTGCCCCGCGCGCTGGAACTGGCCGCCCTGGGCCTGGTGCCCGCGGGCAGCCACGCCAACCGTGCACACCGCGCCAAAGATTGCGCGGCGGCGTCCGGTCTTGATCCCTTCCTGCTGGACCTCGTCTTTGACGCGCAAACCTCCGGCGGCATGCTGCTGGCGGTACGGCCGGAAAAGGCCGCCGAGGCCGAAGCCATGCTGCGTGACGGGGGGGAGTTGACCGCCGTCATCGGCGAAGTATTGCCCCATGCGGCGGACGCGCCGCGCCTGCGCATCGAACGGTAAACTTTTTCTTGGCAAACACGTCCCGAACCGGTACTTAAAATATAAGGACCGTACTCTCAGCCCCTTGCTTCTCTCCGGGGTCTACTACCCGCAGGAGGTTTATATATGACCTTCAAAAATGACGAAAACAAACCCGCCGTGGACAGGGACCTGGTTAGCCTTGAAGTGGCCCTGGGTGAACTCGAATATCAGCTGGAACGGCTGCAAAGACAGATAAACGTGCTGCTGGAGCAAAACAAGGCGCTGGTCAGAGAGCGTAACGAACTGACACTTTTGGTGCACAAAACGCTGGCAGGCCTGCCGGACGATTACATCAGGCAATAGGCGCGGCACCATGCGCGACACCTGGCGCGGCGGCGTTCAGCGAAGATCGCTTTTTTCCTCTTCCGCTTCAGGCGCAGGTTCCGGCCCGGGCAGGGCTTTGAGCTGCGCGGTTTCAACAACCAAACCCTCTTCGCCGCTTGCCGCGATGCGGCCTATGGCGTAGCCTTCCCGGCTGCCCGGCGGCAGCAGCACGCTCTCTTTCGGGTCCACCAGAATGACGCCGGTCTTTTGCAGCACCTCGCGGCGAAAGGTGTATTCCGCCGCAAGCTTGTTGTTCTTGTAGCGGAAATAGGCGGCAAAGCCCGCGATCGAAACAGCCAGCACGGTAAACGCGCCGATGAAATACGGCAGATACGGCGCCAGCGCGAATGCCACGCCGCTGATCAGCGAAAACGCGCTGTCCACGGTGATCAGCGTTGCGCCCAGCAGCAAGAGCGCGAGGCAAACCACAAACAAGGGCGCGTCTTTGACGATGCGGTACAAACGCAGGGCTTTTGCGGGCAGGCGCCGGGCCCAGGCTTCGTCGCGTGCATCCCCCGCTTCTTGGGCGTCGCCCTGCGGGGCCATCAGCCGGGCCAGGGCGATGAGCAGCGCCGGGGCGGCCAGCACGGCGGCGAGCCAGCCCATCCAGGGAAAGGCGAGGCGAACCATCTCGCCGCTGCCGCGCGGGGGCGTGACCACAATGCCGTAGCACACGGCGGCCACGGTGATAAAAAAGTCCACCACAAACGCCAGAACCAGAATGCTGATCCAAAAATCGCTTTGCCGCACGGGCGGCGCGGTTTTTTTCGGAGCGCTTTGGGGGGGCGCGCTTTCTTGCGCGCCGGGCGCGGTGTTTTTTTCGTTTTGTCCGGTCATGGCGTCACATAAAGTTGGAAATGAGCATCATGAATATGGGAATGGTTGCAATGGAAATGAGCGTGGTGATGCTGATGGCCACGGTTGCGAAGTGCAGGTCGCTTTTGTACAGCCCGGCGATGACGGCCACGTTCATCATGACCGGCAGCGACGATTGAATGATGAACACGTTGCGCATCAGCGGGGGGATGTCGAAAAGCGCCGCCAGCAAGACGATGCACAAAGGGCTGAGAATGAAGCGGCCCGCCAGCACGCAGACGATATCTTTCTCCAGCCGGCAGTCTTCCAGCTTGATGTCGTTCATCAGTATGCCGACGTATATGAGGGCGATGGCAACGGTCATGTCGCCGACGTATTTGAACGTCTTGTCCACGAAAGAGGGGAGCGAGACGTCCAGCAGCACCAGCGCGATGCCGCAAAGAAACCCGATGAGCGGCGGCGAGAATATTTTTTTCAGCGTATCCAGGCTGAAAAGTTTCGGCCTTTGGCCGGGGCCGTCACCGGCAATGGCATAATTGCCGAACGTCCAGAAAAATATGCTGTTGGCGAAAACATAGAGCAGAACATAGGGCAGGGCCGCTTCGCCGAACAGCGCTATGTTGATGGGCAGGCCGATGTTCACGGTGTTTGATGTGGCCAGCGCCGCGCGGAAAACGCCTTTTCTGCCGTCGCGCACCTTCATGACCATGCTGAGCGGCACGGCGGCGAAAAAGACGATCAGCATGGAGGCAAGCGGCAAAAGGCTGCCATACAGCAGGTGAATGAGCTGATCGTGGCTGAACGACGCCGTGACGGTGCGCAAAAGGTAAGGCGGCAGCACGATGCTGGTGAGAAACTTCGGCAGCATGGCGGCGGTTTCGGGCGGAACCAGGCGCCTGCGCGCCATCAGATAACCCAGCATGCCGACGAGCAGAACCGTCATCACGCCGGCAAAAGCGTTAAAAAAAGTCATGCCGCCCTCTTGGTCGCATCATCGCCGAGCCGCCATCTTACAGAAAAGTTGCAATAAGCACCATGTACAAAGGAATGGTGAACAGCGCAAGAACGGTGGACATGCTGGTGGTGACGGTTCCGTATTGCACGTCGGCCTTATAGTACCCGGCAAGAATGGCGACGTTCATCATGACCGGGAGCGAAGACTGGATGATGAACACGTTGCGCATGACGTCGGGTATGGGAAAGATCATGGAAAGGCCGAGAACGGTCAGGGGGCTGATCACGAACCTGCCGATGAAGACGACAATGACGTCGCGGTCGAATTTGCACTGGGCCGCCGTGATGTCGCTGAGCACGATCCCGATGTACATGATGGACAGGGGTATGGCCATGTCGCCGACGTATTTGAACGACTTGTCGAGAAACGAAGGCAGGGGCACATCCAGCAGCACCAGGGCGATGCCGCAGGCAAAGCCGATAAGCGGCGGCGAGAAGATTTTTTTTACCGTATCGCGGCTGAACAGCTTGACGGAAGCGCTGGCGCCGTCGTGGGCGATGGAATAGTTCCCCACCGTCCAGAAGAACAGGGCGTTGCCGAAGAAATAGAGCAGCACATATGGCAGCGACGATTCGCCGAACAGCGCGATGTTGATGGGCAGCCCAATGTTCAAGGTGCTTGAGGTGGCGATGGAAGTGCGGAAAATGCCCCGCCTGTTCGGCGCGACCTTCAGTATTTTGGTCAGCGCGACGCCCAGGCCGAAGCAGATGAAGATGGAGAGAAAGGGAATCAGCACTCCGGAGAGCAGGTGCAGAAGCTGGTCGTGGGTGAAGGTCGAAGTGGTGCTGCGCAAAAGATAGGGCGGCAGCACGATGGAGGTCACGAATTTGGGCAGGCTGGCGGCCGTTTTCGGCACGATCCAGCCTTTGCGGGTCAGCAGGTATCCCAAAAGGCCGATGGCGAAAACCGTCAGCACGCCTGAACAAGCATTCCAGAAAGCCATTGTACCCTCTGCCGCGCCTTTAACTTTTACTCATAAACCGTACAGTCAAAGCGAGCAGTTTTTCATATTCCAGAGGTTTGGGCAAATGGGCGTTCATGCCGTGCGAAAGGGCTTTGTCCACGTCCTCTTTAAACGCATTGGCGGTCATGGCGATGATGGGTACTGTCGCGGCATCGGGCCTGTCCAGCGTCCTGATGGCTCTGGCCGCCTGATAGCCGTCCATGCGGGGCATCTGCACGTCCATGAAGATCAGGTCATAATGCCCGACCGGCGATGTCGCGAACTTGTCCAGCGCGACCTGGCCGTCTTCCGCCTCGTCTATGGCAAGGCCGGTGTTGCTGAGCAAATCGACGACGATAAGGCGGTTGATGTCCACGTCATCCACCAACAGCACCCGCTTGTCTTTCAAAATGCTGATGTCGGTCACCGCTTCCTGCTCGGCGTTCTGTTCCGCCTCGCGCAGCCAGAAGGCGAAGCTGAACAGGCTTCCTTCCCCCTCTTTGCTCTTGACGGTGATATCGCCGCCGAGCAGGCGCACGATGCTGCGGCTGATGGACAGCCCCAGGCCCGTGCCGCCGTATTGCCGCGAGATCTGCCCGCCGCCCTGCTCAAAGGGCACGAACAGGTTTTCAAGGGCCTGCGCAGGGATGCCGATGCCGGAGTCTTGAACGGAAAAAGCGATCAGGGTTTTGCCGTCGCGGCGATCGATGCCCGTGACCGTAAATTCCACCCGCCCGCACTCGGGCGTGAATTTCACCGCGTTGCCCAGCAGGTTGATAAGCACCTGCCGCAGCCGCAACGAGTCGCTGATGAAGCCGTCGGCTTCAAGGCTGCCCATGCGCACGTCAAAGGTGATGTTTTTTTCCTGGCAGCGCGGCTTGATGATGGACGACACCGCGCCCACCAGTTTGGAGAGTTCGAACGGCTCTTCAGCCAGCTCGATCTTGCCCGCTTCAATCTTCGAGATGTCCAGAATGTCGTTCAAAAGCCCCAACAGATGCTTTGACGATATTTCAAGCTGGCGCACATGCGATTGAATTTCCGCCGGATCCGTGCCCGGTTCGCCCAGTTTGCGCTTGGTTATGTTGGTCATGCCGATGATGGCGTTCATGGGCGTTCTGATCTCGTGGCTCATGCGCGCCAGGAATTCGCTTTTGGATTCGTTGGCCTTGTTGGCCGCCGACACGGCGTTTTTCAGCTCAAGCTGGGTCTGGCGCAGCTCGCTTTCAACGCTGACCCGGCGGGAAACGTCGCGCGCGACGCCGAGGAGGCCCACAAGCTCGCCTTTGCCGTCATAGATGGGCGTGCGCACCGAATCCACAGTTTCCGCGTGGCCGTCGGCAAAAAGGATTTGCTCTTCCGTGTACAGGGGCATGGCGCCGATAACGGCGGCTTCGTCGTTGCGGTCGAATTCCATCGCAACGTCCGGCGGCAGAACCTCGGCCGCAGTTTTGTCCGCCAGGTCTTCGGGGCGTTTGCCCGCGACCGAGGCGAAACGGGGGTTGACGGCCAGGTATTTGCCCAGCTTGTCTTTGTACCAGATGAGGTCGGGCGAAGAAGAAAAGGTGGTGGCCAGAAGAGCGCGCTGCTGCTCTATGCGTTTTTGCTCAATGACCAGGTCCGTCACATCGGTGGTGGAGATGACGTACCCGATGAAGTTGCCGGCCTTGTCGGTCAGGTGGCTCGCTCTGCCTTGCAAATAGTGGTTTTTGTAAAACAGCACTTCGGCGTCGCGCCCTTCGCGCAGCGCCGTGATGGGGCAATATTTGGACCCGGTGGGGTAAATGCTGTTTTCGGCGTAGGGCCGCCCCAGTATTTCGGGTAGGGTTTTATTCAGATATTTCAACCCGTCATCGTTCATGTACCGCACGTTCTGGCTGCCGTCGGTAATGGTGAGCGGCCCCTTGACCGTGGCCACAAGGCTGTCCGCCATGTCGTCGAACGAATCGGCCAGGGTGCCTAACTCGTCCTTGATGGGGGCGTTGAAACGGAACTGTCGCTCGCCGGAACGGAAGCGGGAAATGCCGTTGATCAGTGTGGTGATGCTGCGGGTGAAGGCCGAAGCCATCCAGATGGCGATAAAAATAACCAGAACCGCCATGATGCTGGTGGAAATGCCGAGGCTGGTGGCCGTTTGCAGCAGGTTCTGGTTGATGGCGTCGCGGGTTTCTTTGGCGCTTTGGGCCAGTTCGCGGTCGCTTTCAGCGATCACCGTGTCGATGACCTTTTTGGTTTCCGTGGCGGGACGGTGAAAATAGTCAAGCCCCGCGCCGATGGTCACAAAGCCGAAACCGCGTTTGGATGCGGCGTACTGGCCGGTATAGTAAGGAATGGCGGCGGCGGTGGTCAGCTTTTTCAGCCCGCTCCACAAAATGACGAAAGACCCGGATCCCCCGTGCCGGGTCAGGTCGAACCAGCCCGTACACTGCGGCGCGAAGTTCAGATAGCGGCAGTCAAGGCCCACCAGCCCCTCTTTGGTCAGCGCGGCAGCCGGTTTCTTTTTGACCGACTGGGTGACGAAGGTGGGTTCGTCCGGTATGAAATCCGCATAGCTTTTGCCGCTTTTTTGCCAGGCGTCGTAAATGCGGTCTTCCAGCCAGGGAACTTGCGGGTCGCCGGTTTGCGGGTCAAAGCCGGTGATGGAATGGTGGCGCGGGTGCACGATGCTGCGGCCTTTATGGTCCCAGATGAAGGCATAGTTGCCTTCGAATGCGTCCGGTATCTCGGTGTACCGCTCCATGGTGGGCATCAGGTGGTCGGTGAACTCCATGATATGGTCATGGTCCAGCGCCAGGGTCACATAGCCTATGATGCGCCCCTTTTCTTCCACCGGCGTGCCCCAGCGCACGATGCCCTGAAAACGTTTGCCCACGGGGTTTTCTTTACCCGCGTAGGCGGATTCTTCAGGCTTGAACGGTATGCCGAGGGAGGCGGCTTTTTCAGGCGTATAGCGCCCGATGACCTTGGAGGGAACATAGGCTCCGATGACGTCCGAGACGTAAATTTCGCCCGGCTTCAGCTTTTTCAATTCGCTGAAATAGGTCTCTGCCTTGACGTAGGTGTTTTTGCGGTCCGCGACGTTTTTCAGCGCGGCATCCATGCGGGCGGCGGTGGTGACTTTGACCAGTTCCTGCCCCTGGGTGTCCACGAAAGCCATTTCCAGGTACAGGGGCCGCCGGATAAATTTGAAGGAGTCGGGCGCGCGGTAGTTGAAGCTCAGATCGTTCTCTTTGTTGGAAGAGGCGGCCTGCTCCGCTTTGGGAACAGGGTCGACGCTGCGCCAGGATTTGCCGTCGGGCGCCAGTTCCCATGTGCCCTGCTTGACCATCCTGCCCACCTTGGCGCTGACAAAAGCGCGATACTCCTCGGCGGTGGGCTTCAGCCCGGCGGCGAAACGGATGTCGTCGTCGCGTTCGTATAAAAAAACGGCCACCCTGCGCGCGGTGTCGGTGGTCATGCGTTCTATGTCGTCGGTGGCGCGGTCGTCCAGCGCCTTGACCGCGTCGGTGACGGCGATGTCGCCGGTTTTGGAGAGCGCTCTGTTGGCTTTATGGGTCAACGCTTCGGTGCGGCGGCCCAGCTCGTCCCCCAGCAGCCATGACTGGCGCCAGGCCACCAGGGCCAGCAAAATAAGCGGCACGACCTTGATGATGACAAAAAGGGCAATAAGCTTCGCGCGCATGCCCAAGCCCATTCGGGTAAACAGGCCTTCAATGAACAGGCGCGGCGAACTGACCGATTTTTTCATGCACACCCCTGCGTGGAACTATAAAGCATCCGCACTGTTTGCCGCCGATGCGGTCCGGCGCTGTACGCGCCGGCGCCCCCCAATACAACAATGCCATCCCAAAACTCATATCGGAAACTTTTCAAAAAGCAAAGAGATGCGCCCGCACGAATCAGCAATCATTTTCCGCCCGCCCGCGTGGCCGTCGCATTCAGCGCCCCGCCGCAAACAGGCTGGCGGCCAGGATAGAAACGATGACCAGCGGCGCCACGACCCTGCAACTCATATCAACCCATATGACCCAGCCGGGCAGTTTTTCGCATGGTTGTTCACTTCCGGTAAGTTCGCGGCGAAAAACCGCCCTGACCGCCCAGCCCATCAGCACGCAGGCCGCAAGCACGTTTATGGGCAGCATGATGTTGGAAGTGACGTAATCCATAAGCCCGAAAGGCGTTTTACCGAAGTATTTGCCCACATCGGCCCCGCCGAACGACCATGTGGCGGGAACGCCCGCGACAAACGCGGCAAGAGCCATGACGCAGCAGGCTTTTACGCGGCCGATGTCGTACTGGTCGATCAGATAGGCCACCAGCGGTTCGAGTATGGATACCGATGAGGTCAAGGCGGCGATAAGCAGCAGGCCGAAAAAGATAGCGGCGAAGAAAGAGCCGCCGGGCATGGCGTTGAACACGGCGGGCAGGGTGATATAGGTCAGCCCCGGCCCTTCGCCGGGGGTCAGGTTTGCTGCGAACACGGCGGGCAGCACCATGAACCCGGCCAGCAGGGCGGCCATGGTTTGCAATAAAACCACCCACAGGGCGGATTTGGCCATGGCTTCGTCTTTGTTCATGTACGAGCCGTAAGTCAGCATGCCGCCGAAGCCGAGAGAAAGCGAAAAACAGGCGAAGCCCAGCGCGTCGATAAGCGCGGGGGCGGTAAATTTGGCGGGATCGGGCAGCAAAAAGAAGCGAATGCCTTTCATGGCGCCGGGCAGGGTGACGGAACGCGCGATCATGGCCAGCATCAGAACGAACAAAAGCGGCATCAGCACTTTGCTGACCCGCTCGATGCCCTCTTTGACCCCGCCCAGAATGATGCCCGCCGTAATGGCCATAAAAACCGCGAACAAAATGAGCGATTGCAGCGGGTCGGCGGCAAAGGCTTCAAACTGGGCCTTATACGAACCGCCCGGCGGCAACGTCAGCAAAGATCCGTTAACGGCTTTTATCAGATAGCCCACGGTCCAGCCGCCGACGACGCAATAAAAAGAAAGAATGAGAAAAGCCGCCATCAGGCTGAAATAGCCGAAAAAACTCCAGGCGCGGCCGCCCAGGGCGCGAAATGCGCCCACCGCGTCCGTGTTGGTTGCGCGGCCGACGGCCAGTTCCGCCAGCATCATGGGCAGGCCGATGCCGAGAACGGCCAGCAGGTACAACAGCAGAAAAGCGCCGCCGCCGTTGTTGCCGGTCATGTACGGAAATTTCCAGATGGCCCCCAGGCCGATGGCGGAGCCCGCCGCCGCAAGCACAAAGCCCAGGCGCGAGCCCCATTGTCCACGTTCTTTGCTCATTCCTGCTCCCGGTCTCTCGAAAGTATCCGCTTTATCTACTCTAAGACGGAAAAAATGAAAACCGCCAATTGCGCTTTTTCACGGCATCTTTGACATGCGGAGGCTGACAGCGTAAGTGGCACACAGAAAGACACGCCAACGGAGCATATCATGGGGCAATACGAACAGACGCTGGAGCGCTTGCGCAATAGGCCTGAAACCTGGCTGGTCACGGGCGTGGCCGGCTTTATCGGGTCCAACCTGCTTGAAACCCTGCTGGCGAACGGCCAGACGGTGGTCGGGCTGGACAACTTTTCCACGGGCTATCAGAAGAACCTGGACATGGTCCGCGCCGCTGTGGGCGATGCGGCCTGGGGCCGGTTTCGTTTCATTGAAGGCGACATTCGCGACCTTGATACCTGCCGCGCCGCCTGCAAGGGCGTGGACCGCGTGCTGCACGAGGCGGCGCTGGGGTCGGTGCCCCGTTCCATCGAAGACCCCTTGCTGACCAATCAGAGCAACGTGGACGGCTTTCTGCACATGCTGATCGCCGCGCGCGACGAAGGAGTGAAGGGTTTCGTGTACGCCGCTTCCAGTTCCACCTACGGCGACGAGCCGACCCTGCCCAAGGTGGAAGACAGGATAGGCAAGCCCCTTTCGCCCTACGCCGTGACCAAATACGTGAACGAGCTGTATGCCGATGTGTTCGGCAGCGCATACGGCATGCGTTCCATCGGGCTGCGCTATTTCAATATTTTCGGGCAGCGCCAGGACCCGGCGGGCGCGTACGCGGCGGTGATCCCCTGCTGGTTCGCCAGCCTGCTCAAAAACGAGCAGGTCAACATCAACGGCGACGGCGAAACCTCGCGCGATTTCTGCTTCATCAACAACTGCGTGCAGGCCAATATCCTGGCCGCCACGGCGGAAAAAGCGGAAGCCTGGAACCAAGTCTACAACATCGCAGTGAACATGCGCACCAGCTTGAACGAGCTGTTTGCCCTGATTCGCGAGGAAGTGGCCCGTTTCAACCCCAAAGCGGCAGGGGCCGCGGCCCTGCACCGTGATTTCCGGGCGGGTGACGTGCGCCATTCGCTGGCGGATATTACCAAGGCCCGCACGCTGCTGGGCTTTGACCCGCAATACGACGTGCGCGCCGGCCTTCGCATCGCGGGCGAATGGTATTCAAAAAATCTCTAAAAAAAAGCGTTTTTTGCCTTTTATGAAAATCGCCATTCTGGGCAACCAGGCCCGGGCCACGAGCAATTTTTGGAGCACCCTTATCCGCGCGCTCAGCGCGGCGGGGCACGAAACCTTATGCCTTGTGCCGCCGCCGGGCCAGCGGGCCAGCGACAAAGAGTGGAACGACGCCTTGTCTGAGGCGGGCGCGCGGGTGATGTTCTACCCTCTGGACCGCAAAGGGCTGAACCCCGTGCGCGACATGGCCACCTTGCGTGCGCTGCACGGCATTTTCGCGCATGAAAAGCCGGACGTGCTCTTCGCCTTTACCATCAAGCCCGTGATTTACGGCGTGCTGGCTTCCGCGTTGGCGGGCTTTCCCAAGGCGGCGAAGCGCCTGGTGATGATAACGGGCCTGGGCTACATGTTCGAAAGCGATACGCTGGTCAAACGCGTGCTTACCCGTGTGGCGGCCTTGTTGTATCGCGCCTCGTTCTCTCGCGCGGCCACAGCCTTTTTTCAGAACAAAGACGACCTTGAGGTCTTCACGCGCCTTTCCATCATCCCTTCCGGCATGCGCGTGCGCATGTGCCCCGGCACGGGGGTGGACCTTGCCCGTTTTACCCCGGCGCTGCTTCCTCCCGTTGAAAAAGGCCTGACCTTTCTGCTTATCGGGCGGCTGCTGGAAGCCAAAGGCCTGCATGAATTTTACGCCGCCGCCAAAGCGCTGAAGGCCAAATACCCCGGCGCGCGGTTTCAGATTTTGGGCCCGCCGGAAAAGGGCCTGGGCAGCGTTCCGCTTGAAACGGTGCAGGCCTGGCAGGCGGAAGGCATTGTCGAATACCTTGGTGAAACCCGCGACGTGCGGCCGTATTTGCAAAACTGCCACGTCTTCGTGCTGCCTTCGTACCGTGAAGGCGCGCCCACATCGGTCATGGAAGCCATGGCCACGGCCCGCGCTTCCGTGGTCACCGACGTTCCCGGCTGCCGCGAAACCGTGAAAGAGGGCGAAAACGGCTTTCTGGTGCCCGTGCGCGACGCAAACGCCCTGGCGGCGGCCATGGAGCGGTTTCTGCTGGATCCGGCGCTGGCGCTCAACATGGGCGGCAAAGGCCGGGCCATGGCGGAAGCGAGGTTCGACGCCGAGATGATTGCTAAGACCATTATGACCGAGATGGGCTTGTAGCCTTTCCCCGCCTTTTTTTTGGGAAGCCAAAATCCGCCTTTGTAATAGCGGCGCTTTAGGGTATACATAGTATCCCTTGAAAAACATTCTCCGACGGAGAGCGTTGTGAGCGAATCACGCAGAATATTCTTCCGCATCATTGATCTGGCCTGCATCCTGCTGGCTTTGGAAATCAGCTCGTTGCTGATGCTGCCGCCGGACTGGACCATCCTTGACGACTACACCGGGGCTTCGACCTTCACCCTGGCCGTCTTTTTTCTGACCTTCTACATGCTCGACTGCTACAACGTGGGGCAGGAAGATCTGCGCGACAGCCTGCTGCGCGTGGTCATGGCGGTCATCATCGGCATCATCGCCAGCGGCTTCGTATTCTATTCGTTCGAGCACTGGCGTTTTCCCAAGTCGATCTTTCTGTTGTTGATGCTCATTACCCTGGCCCTGACCCTGGGGTGGCGAGTGCTGTATTTCAATTTCGACCTGCGCCGGGGCGCGCCGCAGCGGGTGATTTTCGTCGGTGCGGACCGGGTGGGCCGGGCTCGCGCGCTGCTGACGAAATTCATGCCGGAAGTGGAAATCGCGGGCTACCTGGGGGAACAGGGCGCGGATGAAAAAATCGCCGGCCCCTGGCTGGGCGGGTACGACGACACCCTGGCCGCGGTGGCCAACACCGGGGCCAACCGGGTCTTTCTGCTGGCGGACGGGCTGGAACCGCAGGTGGCCCGTGACCTGTTCAACGCGAAATTGCAGGGCCTGTGGGTTGAAGACATGCGCGGCATGTACGAGCGCCTGGCCCGCCGCGTGCCCGTGGACCTTATCCACGAAGACTGGCTGCTGATGGAAGACGGCTTTAACCTTAACGTCAGCTTGACCTTTCGCCGGGCGAAGCGGGCCTTTGATATCGCGTTCGCCCTGGCCCTGGGTGTTGTGGCCCTGCCGGTGGTGCTGCTGACGGCCATAGCCGTGCGACTTGAATCACGCGGACCGGTCATTTACAGCCAGAAGCGCGTGGGCCTGCATGAAAAGGAATTCACGGTCTATAAAATCCGCTCCATGCGGGTGGATGCGGAAAAAGACGGCGCGGTCTGGGCCGCCAAGAACGACCCGCGCGTGACGCGCGTGGGGGCCTTTATCCGCAAAACCCGTATCGACGAGCTGCCGCAGCTCTGGAACGTGTTGATCGGCGACATGAGCGTTATCGGCCCCCGGCCGGAACGCATGGCGTTCGTGACCGAGCTGTCTGAAAAAATTCCCTTCTATTACGTGCGGCACACGGTGAAGCCCGGCGTGACCGGCTGGGCCCAGGTCATGTACCCGTATGGGGCCAGTCTGGAAGATTCACGCATGAAGCTGGAATATGACCTGTATTACGTCAAACACCTCTCGGTGCTGCTGGAGCTGAAGATCATCCTGAAAACCATCGGGGTGATATTGTTCCCGACCGGCGCCAGATAATGCCAGGGGTACGGGAAGGCGGCGCCTCCCCGATGCTTCACGCCAGCGCCACCAGGTCGTAGGTCTGGCTTTCCATGATTTCCGCGTTTACGATCTTTCCCGCTTCCACGCCCGGCCCGCTGACATAGGTCACGCCGTCGCTTTCCGGCGCCTGAAACCAGGCCCGGCCGGTGAACAGGCCCGGCCATTCGGGGTGCGGGGCGTCCACCAGAATGTCGAGGCGCTGGCCCACATACCCGGCCAGAATCTCTTCGCTGATTTCCCCTTGCAGCATCATCAGGCTGTCGCGCCGCCACTGTTTGACCTTGTCGGGAACTTGTCCGCGCATGGCCCCGGCTTTGGTGCCGTCTTCCGCCTGATAGGCGAAAACGCCCAGGTGGGTGAAACGCGCCTGACGCACGAAATCGGCCAGCTCTTGAAACTGCTCGTCCGTTTCGCCGGGAAAACCCACGATCAAACTGGTGCGCATGGCCGCTTCGGGAAAATATTCGCGCACCCGGTCAAGCGCGGCTCTCGGGTCGCGGGCGAAAGGGCGGCCCATGCGCGAAAGGATGCCGCTATGCGCGTGCTGCACGGGTATGTCGAAATAGGGCACAAAGGGCTTGCCCGCGCCGCGCAAAAAGCGCAGCAGCTCGTGGCTCAGCCCGGCGGGGTAGAGATACATCAGGCGCAGCCGCTCAAGGCCGGGCAGGGGCAAAAGCTGGTCCAAAAGGCCCATCAGGTTTTGCTCCAGGTCTTTGCCCCAGGCGGTGGTGTCTTGGGCCACCAGGACCAGTTCTGAAACTCCGGCATCCAGCAGTTCGCGGGCTTCGCGTTCCAGCTCCGGCGCGGGGGTGCTGCTAAAGCGGCCGCGAATGGAAGGGATGGTGCAGAACGAACAGGCGTGGTCGCAGCCGTCGCTGATTTTCAGCCAGGCGTAAGAAGGACCGGTGGAGAGCATGCGCAGCCGCGCGACTTTTTTGCCGGGGCGGGCTTTGGCCCTCGCCGGAGTTCCGGCGGCGGTTTCGCCTGCCGGAGTCTCGCGGGCGGCGCGTTCCGCCAGGGCTCTGTTCAGTTTTTGGGGCCAGGCGGCCAGCTCGCGGTTATCCAGCCAGAGGTCCACTTCCTGCAGTTCCGGAGAAAGTTCGGCCGCGCCGTAGCGGCCCACAAGGCAGCCCGCCACAACCAGCAGGGGTTTATGCGGCCCGGCAAGTTCCGCCCGGCCGGATGCGGCGTCAAGTATGGCGCGCACAGATTCCTGCACCGCCGGAGCGATAAAGGCGCAGGTGTTGATCAGGATGCAGTCGGCGTCTTCCAAACGTTCCACCAGCGCGGCATCGGGCACGGAAGCGACCAGGCGCTCGGTATCCACCCGGTTTTTGGGGCAGCCCAGGCTGACGGAATAGATGTTTGCCATATGATTCTCTAAGGTTTATGTATGGGGGGTATGCGAAAGGCGCGCCGCAAGGCGCTTTTCATCATTCGCATACACCGGCGGAGTGTATGCCGGGGGGGAGGCGCATGCAACAGCAAAATACCATCATCAGACGTAATCCGAACCGTGAGGAGTTCTCGCTGGCCCTGGTCGGCTGCGGCCCCACGTGGGAGCTCTTGATGGGCATTCTCGGCCGGGGCGAATTCGCCGTGACCTTCCCCTGGGTGCGCCTTGCGGGCTGGGTGACGTTCGGCGCGGATGTGCCGCCCCTGCCCGAGTCTTTTGCTCACACACCCGAATACTCTGATTGCGAAACCCTGTTCGCGGCCAACCCCGACCTGAACCTGGCCTGCGATCTGACGCCAGACGGAACCGGCATGCAGGCCATGCGCCGCGCCGCTCCTTTCGGCACGGCCCTGATTACCGAAGAAACCGTGCGCGAATTTTGCGCCGTTACGGCGGAAGGGCGCATGGTCATCGGCGGCGGCGCGCGGCTGCGGCGCGAGCGCAGCCTGTTCGCCGCGCTTATCGACCAGATCGAAGAAGAAATTTTGATTCTGGACTCAAACGGCAGAATCATGGAAATCAACGCCCACGCCGTGGACAAGCGGGGCGGCGACAAAACCGACTACATCGGCCGTTTCTGCCGCGATATCGACGGGCTGGACCTGTGCTGCGGCGCGGACGAAGTTTGCCCGTATGAAAAAGCCATGGCGAGCGGAAACCGCATTTCAGAGATTTATACCAAGGTCACCCCTGACGGCCGCATGCGCTATTTTCGCATCTACGGCTTTCCCATCGGCGACGAAGCCTCGCACACCAAACGCCTGGTGCTGATGCGCAGCGACACCACCGCGCACGTGCAGATAGAGCAGCGCTTGCAGCAATCGCAGAAAATGGCGGCCATAGGCGAACTATCGACCTATATCGCGCACGAGATCCGCAACCCGCTGTTCGCCATAGGCGGCTTCGCCAACTCCTTGCTGCGACTGCCCACGCTGGACGAGGCCGCGCGCGAGAAAGTGCGGATCATTCTTGAAGAATCGCGACGGCTGGACGAGATACTCAAAAGCATCATCAACTTCGCCCGGCCCACGGACCATGACGTGGGCGAGGTGGATGTGAACGAAACCGCGGAATCCACCGTGGACCTGATGGGCATCGGCGGCGCGGACAGGCACATCGCCATACGGCTGGAGCTTGCCCCTGATCTGCCCAAAGCGCACGGCAACGCGGAAATGATCAAGCAGTGCCTGATCAACATCATCAAAAATTCGCAGGAAGCGCTGGCGGAAGGCGGGCTTATCGTCGTGCGCAGCCGCTTCGCCGGGAACACGGTGTACGTGGAAGTGGAAGACGACGGCCCCGGCATACCGCCGGAGCTGCACGAGCAGATTTTCAGCCCCTTTTTCAGCACCAAAGACAAAGGGTCCGGCCTGGGGTTGGCCATGACCCGCAAAACCATAGGCGAGATGGGCGGCAAAGTGCTGCTTGCCAGCCAGCCGGGCAAGGGCACCACGGTTTCCCTGGCCTTGAAACCCGCTCTCGCCGTCATGCCCAAACACCATGAATCGGAAAACTGAAACTGTCGTGCTGGCCACCCGCAACAAGGGCAAGGTGGCTGAGCTTGCGGCTTTGCTGTTGCCCTTCGGCGTTACCGTCGTCGGGCTGGACGCCTTTCCGCAGATCGGAGAAATTGAAGAAACCGGCGCCACCTTTGCCGAAAACGCGCTGATCAAGGCGCGCGCGGCCAGTGTCGCCACGGGGCTTGTGGCCGTCGCGGACGATTCGGGCATGGAAGTGGATGCGCTGGGGGGCGAACCGGGCGTGTATTCCGCCCGGTACAGCGAAGAGCCGGGCAGGCCCGCCACCGATGAGCGCAACACCGCCAAGGTGCTGGCCGCCATGCAGGGTGTGCCGGACTGCAAGCGGGCCATTCGCTTTCGCTCGGCCATGGCCGCTGCCGCGCCGAACGGGGCGCACATCATTGCCGAAGGAAGCTGGGAAGGGGTACTGGCCCATGAACCGGCGGGAAACAACGGTTTCGGGTACGACCCGGTGTTTTTTGACCCGGAATGCGGCAAAACCGCCGCCGAGCTGACCCGCGAAGAGAAGAACGCGCGCAGCCACCGGGGCAAGGCCTGCCGGGAGTTGCTGAAGGTATGGCCGAAGTTTTGGATGGAAGTTTCCGAATAGGCTTTCGCCGGCCGCCTTTGTCAGGCATGCCCGTACGGGGCTCATGCATGTTCACGCACGGCGCTCCGTCCGGCATGCTCCCTCGGGTAGAATGCAATTCGCATCCGGAAAATAGCCGTTGGAAAAATCTGTCAGCGGAAGGAGCTCGTATTGCGGTTTGGGGGGCTTTCGCCGTTTTGCGCATTTTTGTCGGAACCGCCAGGCGGGCGTCCGTTTTTTTCCCGTTTCGGGCGGGCTTTCTTTTTGCGGTTTTGCGCGAACACCTCCGCCCACCACTCTTTTTCATCCGCGCTCAATACCGCGGCCGTGCTCGTTTGAACGGCGTTTTTCCGCCCGGCGTCCCGCTCGTCCGTTTTGATGGCAAGGCCTAAAAGCACTCCGCACAGCACGGCCGCCGCAAGCAGGGCCAGGCTTTGCCGTACCATGTCCGCGTACAGGGCGTCCCATTCTTTTCCGCGGTCGTACGCCACCCGATCTATCAATTGATTCAGGATCGCGGACTGGTTGTATGCCTGTTCCGCGGCTTTTTTGATTTTGTCTATATCCTGGCGCAGGGCGTCCGCGCTTTGGTATTCATCTTTTCCCAGCTTCGCCGCGATGCCGATCTGCATAGCGCGGATGCGCGTCAGCAGCGCTTGCAGCATAACGCCTTTTTCTTCTTCATTTTTAGTGGTGATGCGAGGCAAGGCGCTTTCTATGTCCGCAAGATACGCGTCAGCGGTGTTCTGGATGATTTCGGAAAGCTCGGTATGACTGTCTTTGTGATCAAAGTGCGCGTCGAGGTCGTACAGGGTGCTGACGGATAAAGCGAGCTGGATGTTTGCCGCTTTTACCGCGCTGGCTGCTTTTATCCCATTTTCATAAAGAATATCCAATGCATTGATGCGTACGTATTTTTCGTAAACATTGAAAGCAAGAAAAATTACTGTAAAAGCCAGAATTGCGCACCCGGCGAGAAGGTTTTTTTTGCGTGTGGCAATAGAATATAGCGTTTTCATACTATATCAGGCCTTGATTATACGCGCACGTATTGCCTGTGCGGCGGTAACATCAGCAAAAGACAATACTCCATATTCGCAGTATAACCCGATACGGGAGAGTGTCAATCACTTAATCGCCTGTCCAGCGGCAAACGTGAAAAAACCCCGGCGAACCGGGGGCTGGTTTAAAAAATAGGCCGGCCGCGCCTATTTCAAGGCCGCAAGCGTATCATCTTCTTTTGAAAAACCGCTTGCTGCGCAACGCCGGGTCAGGGCGCGGCCTTGGGTTTGGCTTTTTCGCGTTCGGCTTTGGCTTCTTCGCCTTTGGCGATGTCGATTTTGACCTGACGCAGGCGTCGGCGGGCTTCGTCTTCACAGGGGTGGTAAAAAAGCGTCAGGCGATTTTCGGTGCCTTGCACGCGGCCGACCCCCATGCCCTGGTCCGGCCCGAGGTTGCGCAAAGCGATGGCCATTTCTTTGCCGTCGCTGCATGCAAGCGTCGCGTACAAGCGCCCTTTTTCTGAAGCGGGCGCGTCGATATCGCCCTTGCAGGTGACGGCGTTTTGCTGGTCGTACAGCAGGATATGCCCCACGCCGGCCATGACCGTTCTATCCATGAAACCATGCATGGGTTTGCCCGCGCTGTCCGCGGCGATGAACAGCGTCGGGCCGTCCAGCGCCAGAAGAACACTGGGCGGGCCTTGCGCGCCGCAGCCTTGCAGCAGCAAACACAGAGCGAGGGCGGCCGCCGGCCGCGCTATCGCACGCGCCCTCATGCGCTTTTGCCGGTCTGCAATGTGGCGGCGGCCTTTTCCACGTCGTCTTTGAACGCCTGCCGCACCGCCTTCAGGCGCTGGGCCAGGGCCGGATCATGCAGGGCTAGAATTTGGGCCGCGAAGTACGCCGCGTTGCGCGCCCCGGCCTTGTCCAACGCCACGGTGCCCACGGGAAAACCCGGCGGCATCATTACCGTAGAGAGCAGGGCATCCATGCCGTTCAGGCTTGACGCGGCCACGGGAATGCCGATGACCGGCTTCACCGTGCGGGCGGCCACCGCCCCGGCCAGGTGCGCGGCCATGCCCGCCGCGCAGATGAAAACCTGGCAACCTTCTTTTTCCAGCTTGTCCACCAGTTCTTCCGTGCGTTCGGGCGTTCTGTGGGCCGAGGTCACGGTAAAATGATAGCTGATGCCCAAAGAATCGAGCACCTCGGCGCAGGGCCTGACCACGGCCTCATCAGACAGGCTGCCCATGAATATTGCGACTTGCATGAAAGTTCACTCCTTCGTGATAATTCGGGGGACGCTGTCCCCCGGCCCCCTGCAAGGGGTCTGAGACCCCTTGACCCACATTAGTTTTTATTCAGAGCCTTTTGCCCGATGTCGGTGCGGAAATGGCTGTTCTCCATGCGCACGGCGGCCACGGCCTTGTACGCCAAAGCCTGGGCGTCGGCCAGAGAGTTGCCCAGAGCGGTGACGCCCAGAACGCGTCCGCCGGATGAGCGGGTGACGTCGCCGTCACGCCGCGTGCCCGCCTGAAACACTTTGATGTCGCCGGGGGCCAGGGCTTCGGCCGCCTCCAAATTCGAAATTTCCATGCCTGTGGCGTAGCCGCCGGGATAGCCTTTGGCGGCCATGACCACGCACAGGGCGCTTTTGGGGGTGTAGGTCAGCTTGACGGTATCCAGTTTACCCGCGGCGCAGGCCTGCATGACGGCGAGCAGATCGCCCTGCAAACGCATGAGCAGGGGCTGGCATTCCGGGTCGCCGAAGCGCACGTTATATTCAAGCACTTTCGGGCCGTCGGCTGCCATCATCAGCCCCGCGTACAGAATGCCGGAGAAGGGATGCCCGCGTTCGGCCAAAGTGCGCAAAATGGGGCGGATGGCAAGGTCGGTCACCTCGGCATAGCGGCTTTCAGGCAGTATGGGGGCGGGGCTGTACGCGCCCATGCCGCCGGTGTTGGGGCCTTTGTCGCCGTCGAAAACGGCTTTGTGGTCCTGGGCGGAAGGCAGGGGGATGACGGTTTCGCCGTCGCACAGGCACAGAAACGACGCTTCCTCACCCGCCAGGGCCTCTTCGATGACCACGGTTTCGCCGGCCTTGCCGAAGACTTTTTTGACCATCATGTCGTGCAGGGCGGCGATGGCTTCGCCCACGCTTTTGGCCACGACCACGCCTTTGCCCGCGGCCAGGCCGTCGGCTTTGACCACGATGGGCGCGCCGCGTTCGCGAACATAGGCTTCCGCCTTGGCGATGTCGGTGAAAATGCCGAAATCGGCCGTGGGCACGCCTGATTCGCGCATGACGGTTTTGGAGAAGGCTTTGGAGCCTTCAAGCTGCGCGGCGTACTTGCCGGGGCCGAAGCAGGCTATGCCCTCGGCCTTGCAGGCGTCGACCAGGCCCAGCACGAGGGGCAGTTCCGGCCCGGGAATGACGAAGTCGATTTTGTGCGCGCGAATGTGGGCCATAAGGGCGGGTATGTCGTCGTCGCGTATGGCGACGTTGGTGCACACCGTGGCGGTGCCGCCGTTGCCGGGGGCGACATGAACCGCGGTAACCTTGGGATTCTGGCGAATTTTCCAGGCAAGGGCGTGTTCACGCCCGCCGGAGCCGACGATAAGAATGCGCATAGGACCTCCGAAAGCGGTTGTAAAACAAATCAGTACTATAGGCCGAGCGCACTTGACAAGAAGCCTGAAAGCGGTCATTGCAGCGCTATGATTACACGCGTTTTTTTCCTTTCGGCGCGGCAGCGCCGCTGGTGGCGGGCCTGGTAACAGGGCCGCGGCGGAACGCGTCTATTGTCGACACGATACGCACCCAAACGCGGCAGCAGCGACGCTGGCCGCGTTTTTTTATGCCCGGTAAGCGTTTGTGGCTGCGCGGCAGGGGATGGAGGTTTTTGTGAACACGTACCGGTTTGTTCCCCGGCTTAGCCCCGAGGCGCTTGCCCGCCTGCAGGCGCAAGGCCTGGCCTGGACCGTGGCCCACGCTTACGCGGGGAGCGAAGCCTATCGCGCCAAGCTGCGGGCGGCGGGGGTGGAGGCAACTTCCGTGCGCGGGCTGGAAGATTTGGCGAGCCTGCCTTTTACCACCACGGAAGATTTGAAAGACGGCTACCCCCTGCCCCTGCTTTCCGTTCCGGAACAGGATGTGGTGCGGGTGCACGCTTCCAGCGGCACCACGGGCAAGCGCAAGATTCTGGCTTACACGGCCAAAGACGTGGATACCTTTAACACCCAGATGGCCCGGTGTTACGAGATGGCCGGCCTTACCACCCTTGACCGCATTCAGATCGCCGTGGGCTACGGCATGTGGACGGCCGGGGCCGGGTTTCAGGGCGGGGCCGAAAAGTTCGGGGCCATGACCGTGCCTGTGGGCGCGGGCAACCTTGAGGCCCATTTGCAGATGCTGACCGACGTCGGCACCACCTGCCTTGGGTCCACGGCTTCCATGGCGCTCTTGATGGGTGAAGAAGTGCAGCGCAACGGCCTGGCCGGTTCCATACGCCTTTCCCGCGTGATTTTCGGGGCTGAAGGGCACAGCGCGAAAATGCGCAGGGCCTTTGAGAAGAACCTGGGCTTGACGCACGGCAGTTACGATATCGGGGGCATGACCGAAATGTACGGCCCCGGCACGGCCATCGAGTGCCCGGCGCACGAAGGGCTGCATTATTGGGCCGACCTTTTCATTTTCGAGATTCTTGACCCCGTCACCTTGCAGCCGGCGGCCCCCGGCGAGATTGGCGAACTGGTGGTAACCAGTTTGTGCAAAGAGGCCGCGCCGCTTATCCGCTACCGCACGCGCGATTTGACCCGCTTCATACCCGGCCCCTGCCCCTGCGGCTGCACCATGCCCCGGCACGACCACATGCTGGGCCGCTCTGACGACATGATCGTGTTTCGCGGGGTCAACATCTACCCCGGCCAGATCGCTGCCGTGTTGCAGGAGTTTCCGGAACTCGGCGCGGAGTACCACATGGAGCTGAGCCGCTTTGAGGGGCGCGACGCCATGGAACTGCGCGTGGAGCGCAACTCCCTCTTCTCTTGCGGCGACGAAGCGAACCTGGTGAAAAAGGTGCAGCGTTCGCTCCATTCGAAAGTCATGATCGCGGCGGACGTGCGCGTGGTGGATGCCGGAACCTTGCCGCGCTCGTTCGGCAAATCAAAACGGGTTACGGATAAGCGTTTTGAAGAAAGCCTGTAACCTGCGAGGCGCATGTGGCGACCCCCGTTATCTCTTCTGAAATCGCCGCCGTCATGGATGCCTTGCTGGCGCACGACGGCGTGCGTGAAGCGCTGAATTTTTTAGAGCGGGACGAAGCGGCCGCATTGGAAGAACTCAAAGAGATGGTGCGCGTTCCCGGCACGACCTTTGAGGAGCAAAAAGCCCGCACCCCCATGTATAAAGCCAAGCTGGAACAGTACGGCGCGGAAAACTGCGAGGTGGACGGCATAGGCACCGTGGCGGGGTATGTGAACGGGACCGCGCCCCGGCCCAAGGTCATGTTCGACGCTCATCTGGATACGGTGTTCGACTCTGAAGTGTCTCTGACCGTCACGGAAAAAGACGGCATCATCAACTGCCCCGGCATAGCGGACAACACGGCGGGGCTGGCCATGAACCTTTCCGTTTTGCGGGCCATTCGCCGTGCGGGCCTGAAGCCTTACGGCCGACTTATGATCACCGGGTCCGTGCGCCATGAGGGCGAGGGCGATCTGCAGGGCATGAAAGAGCTGTTCGGCCGCGACCGCGAGATAGACGCCTGCTTTTGCACCGAAACGCTGGGCAAGCCCGGCGCCATCATCAATACCGCCATCGGCGTGAACCGCTATGAGATGATTTTTCGCGGGCCCGGCGGGCACAGCTGGCTTGATTTCGGCCGGCCCAACCCCATTCAGGCGCTGTGCCGCGCGGGGGCGGGCATTTCAGAATTGATGCCGCCGAACGAGCCCAAGACCAGTTTCAACCTGGGCACGGTGCAGGGCGGCACCACGGTCAATTCCATCCCCGGCGAATGCCGCGCCAAGCTGGATATTCGTTCCGTCTCCGCAACAGTGCTGGCAGAAACGGACGCGCGCATCAAAGATATCGTGTACGGCGCGGTCGCCGCCGAGAACGCCCGCTGGAAAGGGGATCCGGTCAGCGTGGAGTTTCGCGGCATCGGCCGCCGCCCGGCGGGCGGCATGGCGCCGGATGCGCCCATTACGCAGGTTTTTTGGAAAGCCACGGAAGCCGTCGGCCTGAAACCCTTTTTCTGGCCGCCGCTGGGCACCAACGCCAACGTGCCGCTCAGCCTGGGCATACCGTCTTTGGGCTTTGGCGGCGGCGGAACAGGCGGCAATCTGCATTCGCCCGAAGAGTGGTATTGCCATGAATACAGCGGCGAACACGCCGGGCGCCTGCTGTTGGCCGTGTTTGCCATGGCCGGTCTTGACGGGGTGACGCGGCCTTTAGCTGAAGTACTAGCCCGCTAAACCCGAGTGCCCCTGCTAATAAACGAAGGCTGTTTCCCATTCACGGAAAACAGCCTTCGCTCTATTAGGGGGTCAAGGGGACTTAGTCCCCTTGCGGGGTACGGGGCGGAGCCCCGCTATTTCTTTGGCCGCAGCCATCTGCGGATGGCGGCGTACAGGGCGTCAGGGTCGATGGGTTTGGTCACGTGGTCGTTCATGCCCACGTTAAGGCTCAGTTCCCTGTCGCCGGCCATGGCGTGGGCGGTCATGGCCAGAATGGGCAGGTCCGCGTAGCGCGGGTTTTTGCGAATTTCTTTCGCGGCGGTGAGGCCGTCCATCTCGGGCATTTGAATGTCCATCAGCACCAGGTCGTAATCAGCCTTGGCAAGCAGCTCCAGCGCCTCTTTTCCCGTGCCCGCCACATCGACCGCAAAGCCTTTGACGCGTAAGAGTTCCAGGGCGATAAGCTGGTTGATCTCGTTATCTTCGGCCAGCAGAATGCGCGACCCGGCAAGGCTGGCGTCAAGGGCCGCTTCACGGTCGGCCGCATCGAGGCGCTGTTTGTCCGCGGCTTCGTCCGCGCAGGCTCCGCCGCTTTGCGCGGGCGGCATGTCGAATTCGGCGGTAAAGCAGAAACGCGCGCCTTTGCCCGGCGCGCTTTCGCACCAGATATCGCCGTGCATCAATTGCACCAGACGCTTGCAGATGGCCAGGCCCAGGCCCGTGCCGCCGTATTTGCGCGTGGTGGAGGTGTCGGCCTGGGTAAAGGGCGAAAACAGGTTTTTGACCTGCTCTTCCGTCATGCCGATGCCCGTGTCGGTGACGCAAAAACGCAGCACGGCGCGGCAGCTTTCACCCTGGTCCGCGCACTGTTCCGCGGTCACGCCGACGTGTATCTCGCCCCTGTTCGTAAACTTGATGGCGTTGTTGGCAAGGTTGAGCAGTATCTGCTTAAGCCTGGTGGGGTCGCCGATAAGGTCGGCCGGGGCCGCCGGATCGACGCTGACGCTCATCGCCAGGTCTTTCTCCGCGATCTGCGTGGCGGTGATGTCTTGTATGCCGTGCAGCACGGACTGGAGCGAGAAGGGGATGCGCTCCATCTCAAGCTTGCCCGCCTCGATTTTCGAGAAATCGAGAATATCGTTGATGACCCGTAAAAGCAGCGTGGCCGATTGCTCGGTTTTGGAAAGATAGTCGCGTTGCCTGCCGGTCAGTTCCGTCTGGAACAAAAGACGGGTCATGCCCAAAATTGCGTTCATGGGCGTGCGTATCTCATGGCTCATGTTGGCCAGAAATTCACTTTTGGCCTGGGCGTTCTTTTCCGCCAGGTCACGGGCGAGGCGCAGCTCTTCTTCGGCCTTGAGCATTTCCGCCAGCATGGCTTTGAGTTCGCGCAAATCGCGGGTGTAGCCCGCAACGATATAGCTATCGCCGCGTTTGACGCGCACCAGGGTGATTTCCGAAGGAACCGGCTCGCCGTTCAGCTTATGGTGCATCCATTCAAAGCGTTGCATGCCCGTTTCAAAGGCCAGGCGGATCTTTTCCAGGGCCTTTTCAGACGAAAGCCTGCCGTCGGGCTGATACTCCGGCGACAGTTCCGCGAAACGGTCAAGATACTCCTGCTTGCTTGAAAGGTCGAAAAGGCGGGCCGCTTCGGCGTTGCAGTCGATATTGTTGTAGTTCTCGTCCCAAAGGTTGCAGCACAGCGGGGTTGCATCCAGCATGATCTGGGTGCGCTCGTCCGCCTCGCGCATTTTGGCCAGCGTGGCTTTGAGCTCGCGCAAATCACGGGTATATCCGGCAACGATGTACGTGTCGCCGCGTTTGACGCGCACCAGGGTGATTTCAGCCGGGATAGGCTCGCCGTTCAGCTTCTGGTGCATCCACTCGAATTTCTGAAAGCCCGTTTTAAAGGCCAGGCGGACTTTTTCCATGCCTTTTTCAGAGGAAAGCCGTCCGTCGGGCTGGTACTCCGGCGACAGCTCGCTGAAGCGGTCGATATATTCCTGTTTGTTTTTCAAGTCGAAAAGGCGGGCCGCCTCTTCGTTGCAGTCGATGTTGCTGTAGTTTTCATCCCAGAAGTTGCAGCACAGCGGGGTTGCGTCCAGCATGATCTGGGTGCGCTCGTCCGCCTCGCGCATTTTGGCCAGCGTGGCTTTAAGCTCGCGCAAATCACGGGTATACCCGGCAACGATGTACGTGTCGCCGCGTTTGACGCGCACCAGAGTGATTTCGGCGGGAATGGGCTCGCCGTTCAGCTTCTGGTGCATCCATTCAAATTTTTGAAAGCCAGTTTCAAAGGCCAGACGGATTTTTTCCTGGGCCTTTTCCGCCGAGGTTCTGCCATCGGGCTGATACTCCGGCGACAGTTCCATGAACCGGTCGAGATACTCCTGCTTGTCTTTCAGGCCGAAAAGACGGGCCGCCTCTTCGTTGCAATCGATATTGTTGTATTTTTCGTCCCAGAAGTTGCAGCACAGCGGGGTTGCATCCAGCATGATGCGGGTGCGTTCATCCGCCTCGCGCCTGCCCGACTGAACCAACTCGTCCATCTTGCGGGTGTTGATGTCTTGAATCGCCCCGGCCAGCGAGAGCGGCTCATCGCCGGATTTGGCACGCACGCTGCCGAAAACGAGAACCCAGCGCCAGCTTTTCGTCTCTTTGTTCCAGGCGCGGTGCTCCAGCTCACGCAGCCTGCCCGTCTTGCGCATGGCCGCCATCGCTTCGATGATGCCCGCGCGGTCGTCTTCATGGCACATGGTCTGAAAATATTCCTGCCACGGCATGGTAAACGATCCGCCGGAAAGGCCGAAAAGCGATTTAATGCAGGCAGGGCCCTGTATGGTCAGGGTATTCGTGGCGGGGTCGATCCGCCAGAGTCCGATTTTTCCGGCGTCAAGCAGTTGCAGGATGTCGCCGGAAAAAATGTGGTTGCGCAAAGAGTCCATGCTTTACTCTGTTCCAAATGAAAATTGCACGCGGCAAAAGACGCTAGCGTCTTCCATAAATGAAATGCGAAGAACTGTACAGAGAGGCCGCTATCACATGCCTGTGGAAGGCGCGTAGGGGGCGATATCTTCAAAGGCGGTATACGCGGGAATGTACATCAGCGGCACCGTGCCCACGGGCCCGTTACGCTGCTTGCCGATGATGATTTCAGCCTGGTCCATGGGCGCGCGCGCCGTGCCTTGCGGCAGATAGGCCGCATCGCGGTAGATGAACATGATGACGTCCGCGTCCTGTTCAATGGCGCCCGATTCGCGCAGGTCGGAAAGCAGCGGGCGTTTGTCTTTGCGTTCTTCGACCTTGCGGTTAAGCTGCGAGAGGGCGATGACCGGCAAATCCAGCTCTTTGGCCAGGGCTTTCAAGCTGCGGGAGATTTCTGAAATTTCAAGCTCGCGCGAGTCCACCCGGCGGGAAGAGCGCATGAGTTGCAAATAGTCCACGACCACCATGCCGATGTTGTGTTCGGCTTTCAGTCGGCGGGTGCGGGCGCGCAATTCAAGCGGCGAAAGGGCGGGGGTGTCGTCGATGAAAATGGGCGCATCTGAAAGCACCCCGGCGGCGGTGTGCAGACTTTGCCAGTCACTGTCTTGCAAAAAGTTTTTACGCAGACGGGTGAGGTCCACCTTGCCCCAGGCGCAGAGCATGCGCTGCATGAGCTGTTCCATGGACATTTCAAGCGAATAGATGACTACCGGCACCCGGCCGTAAACGGCGGCGCGCATGGCCAGGTTCAGCACGAAAGCGGTTTTGCCCATGGCCGGGCGGGCCGCGACGATGATCAGGTCGGAGCGCTGCAAACCGGCGGTCATGGCGTCAAGCTGCACGTATTTCGTGGGCACGCCGGTGACCACTTCGTTGCGGTCCATGCGCGCGGTAAGCTCTTCAAAAATTCTGGTGGTCAGCTCTTTGGAGCTTTTGACCGTCTTGCCCGAGGTGCGGTTGGAAATGGCGAAGACGGCCTGCTCGGACTCGTCCAAAAGCTCGTTCACCGCAAGCGACGGGTCAAAGCAGCGGCCGATGATGTCGGTGCACGACCCGATCAGCGAGCGGGACAGCGACTTGTAGCGCACCATGCCCGCGAAATCTTCGCTGTTTGCCGTGGATATGGCCGACTGCATCAGTTCCGCAAGATAGGCCGCGCCGCCCGCCGTTTCAAGCATGGTGCGGGCTTTGAGATGCGCGGCCACCGTTGCGAGGTCCACCGGGGCGTTGGCCTGGGTCAGGTCGATATAGGCGGCGTAAATGACCTTGTGCGCGGGCAGGTAAAAATCGTCCGCGTCCAGGGTGCCGATCAGGTTGTTGAGCGATTCGGACTTGATAAGAACCCCCCCCAGCACGGCCTGTTCGGCTTCGACGCTGTGAGGGGGGACATGGCGCAGAACATCGGTCGCGGCGTCGCCGCCGCCCCTTTTGCCGCGGGAAGCGCCCCCTCTGCGTTCAGAGGGGGCGGCATCCGTATTATTCTGCTGCGGGTTTGGGCTGGGATTCTTGCTGGATGGGTTCGTCGGCATGGTGGCGCTCCTCGGGAACCACGTTGACGGCAAATTCCGCCACAACGTCGGCATGCAGCCGCGTGCGGACCTGGAATTCGCCAAGGGTTCTGATGGGAGAATCCAGCAGGATGCGACGGCGGTCGATTTCGATGCCCTGCGCTTCCAGCGCTTCAGCGATGAGAGCGGGGGTGACGGAACCGTACAGCTTGTCGTTTTCGCCGACGCGCATGGGAATGACCAGGTTGACTTTACCGATGCGGGAAGCCAAGTCGCCGGCGGCGGCGCGCAGGGCATCCATTTCGGCTTGCAGCTTTTTGCGTTCGAGTTCAAAAACCTTGAGGCTGGAAGGGGTGGCCGGCATGGCCAGACCTTGCGGCAAGAGATAGTTGCGCCCGTAACCGGGTTTCACTTTCACCACGTCGCCCAGGCGTCCCAGGTTTTCAACGTCTGCTCTGAGAATTACTTGCATGGCGACCTCCTACAGCACGCTTTTCTTTTTGACGTCGCAAGCGTGCGCCGCGGTGTAGATCATCAGCGCCATCTGGCGGGACCGCTTGATCTGCAAGGTCAGGCGGCGCTGGTGAAACGCGCAGGTACCGGTGATGCGGCGGGCGATGATCTTGCCGCGTTCGGTGATGAAGTCGCGCAGAATGTCCACGCGTTTGTAATCCAGCGGCAAATCCTTGTCCGCGCAAAAGCGGCAGAATTTGCGGCGGGGAGTGAATTTTTTCTTGAAAGCCATTATGCCGCCTCCTCTGCGTTTTTCGCCGGTTCGACGAGGTCCGCCAATTTGACGGTGGTGAACTTGAAGATGCCGTCCGTGTTGCGGATGTTGCGCTCAAGTTCGGCGATCAGAGCGCCGGGGGCGCTGTACTCAAGCCGCACGTAATAGCCGCGCATCTGTTTGCGCACGGGGTAGGCCAGGTCGCGCATGCCCCAATGGTCGGTGGCCAGCATGGCGCCTTTTTCCCGCTCAATGACGGCGATGAGGGATGCGATGATCGCCTCGCGCCCGTCGGCGGGCAGCTCCGGTGACAGGAGCAGCAGGGTTTCAAACTTTCTCATATCCTCTCCTTATGGGCATATGGCCCTTCCGCACGGCGGAAGAGCAAGGTGGAACCAGAGGCTATACTCGGCAGAGAGAAGCCTGTCAAGATAGTATACCCGCCGCACAGGATGTGCGGCGGCCCCGCAATCAGTCGTAAAACACCCTGGCGTTTCTGCCCAGCAGGCAGAAAACCTCGTAGGGTATGGTGCCCCAGGCGGCGGCGAGTTCGTCCGGACTGATGGAGCCCGGCCCTTCGCCGCCCAGAAGATAGGCGTTTTCACCGGCGGCGAGATCGGGCAGGCGGCTTGCGTCCACGATATGCATCTGCATGCATACGCGGCCGAGAATGGGGCAGCGAATGCCGCGCAGGCAGACGAAGCCTTTGCCCGACAGGCCCCGGCTGAAACCGTCGGCGTAGCCCGCGCCGATGGTCGCGACGCGCATGCCCCGGGGCGCGGTAAAGGTGCGGCCGTAGCTGACGGTTTCGCCCTGTGCCAGGTCGTGCACCGCAAGCACGGGCGCCGTGACTTCCATGACCGGCAGCAAAGCTTGCCCCAGGCCGGCTTTTTCCGTTCCTGCGAAAGGGTTGCCCCCGTAAAGGACGAAACCGGGCCGCCGGACGTGAAAGGCAAAACCGGCGGCCAGCTCTTTTTCGATCAGCGTGCCCGGGGAATTGGCGAACGAAGGGACGATATCCGGCCAGTGGGTCCGCAGGGATTCAAAGACAGCCCGGAAACGGTCCATCTGCCGCCGGGCGCTGCCTATGGCCGCGGGGTCGTCGGCCGCCGCCAGATGGCTGATCAGCATGGCGGGTTCAAGCGCGGGGTATGAGCGCAAAAGGGCCGCAAGGGCGGCGGGTTCGCCCGAGGCAAAGCCCAGTCTGCTCATGCCCGTGTCGATCTTGATCGCCACGGGCAGCGGCTTTTCGCCCGTCGGGCGGCCATTGCACGCGGCGGCCAGCAGGTCGAGCTGCGCTTTGCTGTGGGCCAGCGGGATCAGGTCGTGGGCGATGATGTCGCGGGCTTCTTCCGGCGTTTGCAGCCCCAAAAGAGCGAGAATGCGCGGCCTGTGCGACAGGTGCGGCATGCGCGTATCCGCGTCATTCAGGATGCGGCGCAGCAGAACGCCCTCGGCCACGGAGCCGACCGCAAAAGCCCGGGCGCCTTCTTCCGCCAGGGCCAGGGCGCTTTGTTCAAGGCCGTGGCCGTATGCGTCGGCCTTGATGACCGCCATCAAGGCGGGCCAGGCGCTGGCTGCGGGCCAGGCGCCGGCTGCATCATCATCACCGCCGGCAAGAGAATATATATGCCGCCAGTTGGCGCGAAGCCTGTCCAGACGAATATGGGCGACCGGCAAGCCGGCAGGGGAAAATCTTTGCTCTTTATGCTGATGTATGGTAACTACTTGCGACATAGTACGACACTCATACGCTGTCCTTCCGTCACATTCAACCTGCAATCGGGGCTATACATGAGTTTCGCGGCCCACCGGCCACTCTCCCTTCGGGCCGGTTTTTTTCTGGCGTTAGCCGTATTCTGCCTCACGGCATCAAGCGCGTTCGCCGCGGAAGATGCGCGCGGCAAACCGGAAGCGTTGTCCTCTCCTTCCGTCACCGGGACGGAGGCGCCCGCACAGGCTCAGCCTGCGGCCGCGCCTGCCACGAAGGCCGCGCCGGGGACCGCGTCCCCTGCACAGACCGCGTCTGCCGCTTCCGGCGGCGCCCTGACCATGAAGTCGGAAGACGATAAAGCCGTGACCTGGACGCTGACGGCGGACAAGGTCTCTTCGCAGAACGACGGCGAGGTCGTGGAAGCTTTCGGCAATGTGGAACTGCGGCGCGGGACGGAATACCTGAAAGCCGACTATGCCCGCTATTACAGCAGCACGAAATGGGTGTTCCTGCGGGGGCATGTCGTGGCGCTGATGGGCAAAGACCAGATGAAGGCCGAAGAAGCCGAGTTTGACCTGAGCAGCCGCGTGGGTTGGCTGAAGAAGGGCGAAATTTTCATGGACGGCCCCCACATCTATTTTTCAGGGGACCGCATCAACAAGCACTGGGGCGACGTGTACACCTTCAAACAGGCCAAAATAACCGCCTGTGACGGGGATGTGCCCGCCTGGTCGCTGCTGGCTGACGAAGCCGTGGTTGAGCTGGACGGCTACGCGCAGCTTTGGCATACGCGTTTTCAGGTGGCCGATACCCCCGTGGCGTACAGCCCCTGGATGCTCATGCCCGCGAAAAAAGACCGCCAGTCAGGCTTTTTGCCGCCGGAATTCGGGCAGAGCAGCCAGCGCGGCGTGTATTACAACCAGCCGTATTTCTGGGCCATCGACCAAAGCCGCGACCTGCTTTTGAACGAATACGTCATGGAAAAGCACGGCCTGATGCAGGGAGTGCAATACCGTTCGCGCCCTTCGGCCCGCGAGGGCACCTGGCTGCGCGCGGACTGGCTTTCAGACAGCAAACGCGTGCTTAACGACAAAGACGACCCGGTCAACTCCGACGACGGGCTGATTCGTACCAACGATCAGCGCTACTGGCTGCGCGGCATGTATGACGGCGAGCTGCCGGGCGACCCCAGATGGAAGCTGCGGGCGGATATTGACTACGTTTCCGACCAAAACTTCCTGCACGAATTCAAAAGCGGCTATTCCGGCTTCAACCAGAGCCGCAACCAGCTGTTCAACTTGTTCCGGCGCGACATTCGCGAAAAAGACCAAAGCCGTGAAAGCGGCCTTCTGCTTTTCCGCGACTGGCAACGCGTAACGGTCGCCTTGGGCGCGGGCTACACGCAAGACCAGACCCTGGGCCACGGCAACAAGGGGCTGACCTCCGACCCCACGGTGCAGCGCCTGCCCCAGGTCAGCGCGTATTTGCACAAAGGACAGATAATCGAAGGGTTTCCCCTGGAAATCTCGGCCGCGACCGAAGCGGGCTATATGTACCGCCGCAACGGCACGCGCGGCGCCCGCTATACGCTGACCCCGCAGCTGACCGTGCCCGTCAACGGCCGTTACGGCTCGGTGATAGCATCCGCCGGGGTTCGCCAGGCCTTGTACGCCACGGACAAGGTGGACAAGGAAAATAACAAGGAAGACTTGCAAGACGGCAATTCGCAGACGGTGCCGGAGTTCAACGTCATGGGGTCCACGGAATTCGCCCGGGTATTTCCCCTGAAGTCCGCACCGCTGGCCGCCAATAACGGCACCATCGGGCAAACCCGCTGGACGGCCCTGCGCCATGCGGTGCAGCCGAGAGTGGGCTATGCCAACGTGCCCTTGGAAGACCAGAGCCGCAACCCCAAATATGACGACGGCGACCGCATCCGCGCGACCAACGAGCTGACCTATTCGGTCACCAACCTTATCACCCGCAAGCGCGAAAAGGTCGTCGCGCAAAAAGCGGCCAAGGCGGGCGAAGCGCCTACCCCCGCCGTGGCGACGGATTATCTCGATCTTTTACGACTTACGCTGGCACAGGGGTACGATATTCGCGAGGCGAATCGTGACGACGAGCGCGACCGCTACAGCCGTCGTCCTTTTTCCGACGTGCGCGCCGAGGTTCAAATCGGCCTGGACGAGTATATTTCACTGCTTTCGCGCACCTATTGGTCGCCGTACATGAACCGCATCACCCGCCACGACCACGGCGCCCAGTTCGCGTACCCTTCCTGGGGCACGTTCTACGCCGGGATGGGCTATCGCAAGGCGCTGGATGAATATACCCGGTACCGCGAAGACGACATCAAGACCATAGACTTGCGGGCGACGATGAACTTCTTCGGCCCCTTGTCCGCGCGTTTGGCTTACAGCCGTGATTACGAGAACGACACCAACGTGGAACGCACGCTGGAGCTTATATACACGCACCAGTGCTTCCAGCTCATCGGCCGGTACAGTCAGGACGCCAATGACCGGAGCTACCAGTTTCTGGTGGTGCTGAACGGCCTGGGCGGCTAGGAGCCTGTTTCTCCGCAAGCCTTTTGCCCAAATGCAGCGTCAAGCGGCCCGTTTTGTTCCAATTGAGTAACAAAACGGGCCGCTTGCTTTTTTTTGCGGGGGGCACAGGATGTGCGGCAGCCGCGCAGCGGAGGGCCGGGGAGTCGCCGAATATCGTGTTCGAAGCAATAAGCCGGGGATTTATTCCCCGGCGGCTGTCGCGCCGGCACAACATCCCGGCCCGATAGGCCGTGTCGGCCAGGGCGGCCGACCGGCCGTCATCCTAGTAGGCCCCTGAGCCGCAAAGCACCACGGGGATGGTGCGGATGAAGACCATAATATCCATCCACAGCGACCAGTTGCAGATATAGTGGCGGTCCAGCATGACCCTCTCGCCGTACCCGATGTCGCTGCGGCCGGAAACCTGCCACAGGCCGGTCATGCCGGGGCGCACCCTGGCATACAGCGCGAAGCTTTCGCCATAGCGGCTGATCTCGTCTTCCACGATGGGGCGCGGGCCCACCAGGCTCATCTCGTCGCGCAGCACGTTGATAAGTTGCGGCAGCTCGTCCAGGCTGGTCCTGCGCAAAAAGGCGCCTACCCTAGTGATGCGGGGGTCGTCCCGTAACTTCTGGGTCGCGTCCCATTCCGCACGGGCTTCCGGGTTGGCGGCCAGGTGGGCCGCCAGGCGTTCTTCCGCATCCGCCGCCATGGTGCGAAATTTGTAGACCATGAACGGCTTGCCGTCTCGCCCGATGCGCTGCTGGCGAAACAAAATCGGGCCGGGGCTGTCGCGGCGTATGGCAAGGGCGAGCAGCAAGAGAAAGGGAGATATCAGCACGCCGCCGGCAAGGGTCAGCGCCAGGTCTGTGGCGCGTTTGAAGGCAAGCCTGCGCGAATCGAGCAGGTTCTGGCGCAGCAAAAGGCCGGGCAGGTCGCCGATGCTGGCGGCCATCACCCAGATTCTGCCGTCGAACATGGTTTCCGGAATGACCGCCACGCGCTGGAATATCAAGTCAACGCAACGCACCCAGCCGCGGCGCTCTTCACCGTCAAAACCGCCCATGCTGAGAACCGCGTATGCGCCGGGCATGCGGGCCGCCAGCCGTTCCAGGGCCGACACATCATCCCGGTCTTCCGGGTCCATGCGCACGATCTCCAGCTTTCCGGCAAAGGAACCGCAATCGGGCATCTGAGCCGCGCGCGACAGCACCAGAACCGCGGGGCGAAGCCCCTGGTAGCGCGCTTTGTCAAAGGCGCGGAACAGTTCGGCCGCGAAGCGGTTTTGGCTGAAAACGACGCAGGGGTATCCCCACCACGAAGCCGTATGGAACCGCCTGCGCAAGGCATGGCGGGCAAAGGGCACGCTAAAGAGCGAAAAGGCCCAGGCCATCAGCAGCACGGCTCGGGAATAGGTTTCGCCCTGTTTCGCCAGAAAGAAAGAGAGGGCTACAACCATGAAGCCCGTGCAGGTCGCGATGGTCAGCCGCTTGAGCTCTTCGGGCCGGCGCAGAAACACGCCGGGATACAGCCCCAGCGCCAGATACAGCAAAGGGAAGATAAGCAGGCGGGGCAGGGCGGCCGCATACAGCCCCAAATCCACGTTGCCGTCAAAAGCCGCGCGCAACGTCGCGGCCAGCAGCCATGAAACGAAAACAGCCGCGCAGTCCGAAAGGCACAGCACGGCGGTAATGGAGCGGAGAAAACGAAGGAACATGGGGCATGAACCTCACGGCGTGCTCAGTTGGGGGAATCCTTGCCGGCGGCGTTTTTCCGCGCGGGGGACATGACAATGTTGCCATGCAGAACGGCGCCTTCTTCCATGATCAGCGATTTGGTCGTAAGCTCGCCGGTGAGCTGCGCAGTTTTGTGCATGACGGTTTTGCCCGCGACGGTTATGTCGCCGCTGATGCTGCCGTTCAAAATCAGCTGACTGACGGAGACGTTGCCTTCAACCTTGGCGTCCTGGCCGAGAATGAGCGTGCCTTCGGACTTGATTTCGCCGGTGAATTGCCCGTCAATGCGCACGGCGCCCAGAAAATTCAACTGCCCCTGGTACACGGTGCCTGCGCCGAGAAAGGCATTGATTTCATCTTTCGCCATGATCCGCTCCTTTGCCGGCAATGTCCGTAGCATAGCAGTCCATATTGCCGCAATTTCATGCAAAAATCAAGCGCGATCCCGTGCGCGGCCCATTACGTGGCTTTAAACACGAAGCGCCGCATGGAAACGTTGAGAACCATTCCCAAAAGGCAGAAATTGACCAGGGTCGCGGAACCGCCGTAGCTGATAAAGGGCAAAGGAATGCCCACGACCGGCATCAAACCCATTGTCATGCCCATGTTGATCAGGATTTGCCAGAAAAAATAAAAAAAGACCCCGGCCACCAGAATGCTGCCGAAACGGTCTTTGGCGTCGCGGGCGGTGTGCAGTATGCTGAGCAGAAAGAGACAGAAAACCGCCAGCAGCAGCACGCAACCGACAAAACCGTGCTCTTCGCCGAACACCGCAAAGGCGAAGTCCGTGTGCTTTTCAGGCAGAAAGCGCAACTGGTTTTGCGTACCTTCCAGAAAGCCCTTGCCCCACATCTGGCCCGAGCCGATGGCGATATGCGACTGGTTGATGTGATAGCCAGTGTGCAAGGGGTCATTGGTGGGGTCCCAGAAAGTCAGCAGGCGCTGCTTCTGATAGGGCTTGAGAAACAGCCAGCCGAGCGGCGGCACCGCCGGAATGACGACGCAGCAGGTTTTGAACACATAGCCTTTGACCCCGCGGTACAAAATCATACCCGCCAGCAGCAGCACCACCAGCAAACAGGTGCCCAGGTCGGGCTGTTTGAAAATAAGCCCGGCGGGTATGAGGCCCATGCCCAGCACCAGGAAGAACTGTTTCCAGCCCAGGGGTTCGCGGGTCAGGGCGAGCATTTTCGCGGCCATAAGCAGCACGCTGATTTTCGCCAATTCGCTCGGCTGAAAGGTAAAACCGCCGAAATGCAGCCAGCGGGCCGCGCCTTTGGCGGATTTGCCGAAAAGCAGCACCAGCACCAAGAGCACGATGCTGCAAATAAACAGGGGCGGGGCCAGGCTTTTCAGGTGACGGTAATCAAAGGCCATGATGCCGGCCATGAGCAGAATGCCCAGGCCCCCCCAGATCATTTGCTTTTGATAGTACGAAGAAACCTCGAGCCCTTCGCCCAGGCGGACGCCGCTGGCGGAATACAGATTGGCAAGGCCGATAAGAAACAGCAAAGCCATGAAGCCGATCAGGCTCCAGTTGGCGTGGGTGATAAGGCGGCGGTCAATGGGGCTCATAACCAAAACTCACTGGCTTTCCGCGGCTCTCGCCGCGGGGACCGCGGGGACTGCGGGAACGGGGCCGAAAAGGCTCTCATACATTTTCCTGGCCACGGGTCCGGCGGCGGAACTGCCGCCTCCGCCGTGTTCCAGCATGACGATGACCACATAGGTCTTGTCGCCTTTTATGCCCCAGGAGGCTATCCAGGCGTGGTCGCGATGCTCGTAGCTCATCTGGTGCTTTTTCAGGCGTACGTCGCCGATTTTCACCACCTGGGCCGTGCCGGTTTTGCCGCCGATGATGGCGTCGGGGCGTTTGAGCACCCGCGCGGTGCCGGAATCCACCGTTTGGCGCATGGCGTCCAGAATGAATTTGCGCGCTTCCGGCTTCATAGGCAATACGCCCTTCTTTTCCGGCGGGGCTGTGGCCGACAAGTTGGGTTTGAGCATGACCCCGTCGTTGACCAGGGCGGAAACAAAGTCCGCAAGCTGAATGGGGGTGACCAGGGTGGAGCCCTGGCCGATGGAAACGTTGAGTGTTTCCCCTTTCTGCCAGGTTTCGCCGCGGCTGCGTCGCCAGGCCCTGTCAGGCACCAGGCCCTTTTGCTCGTGAGGCAGATTGATGCCCGTGACGTCGCCGAAGCCGCAAGCTTTGGCGAACGCCGCCAGTTTGTCGATGCCGATTCTTTCGCCCATCTGATAGTAGTATACGTCGCACGAATGCACCAGCGACTGCACCAGGTCGATCCGGCCGTGGCCTCCGGCTTTCCAGCAGCGGAACGTGTGGGTGCCGAGCTGCACGGAGCCGGAACAGTTAACAGAGTCTCTCGGGCTGATGCCTTCGGAAAGGACGAGCCCGGCCATCATCAGTTTCCAGACGGAACCGGGGGGATACACGCTCTGGATGCTGCGGTTCATCAGCGGATGGCGGGGGTCGGTGCGCAACGCCTCCCACTCTTTGTGCGAAAGGCGCGCGGCAAAGGCGTTGTTGTCAAAGGCCGGTTTGGTCAAGAGCGCGACCAGGCGGCCGGTTGAAGGCTCCATGACCACAATGCTGCCCGCTTCGTCGCCCAGCGCGTCGGCGGCGGCCTGCTGCATATCCAGGTCCAGAGAAAGCAGAACGTTCTCGCCGCCGATGGGGGGCTCTTTCACGTCCCGCGCAAGCTGCCTGCCTTTGGCGTCCGCTTCTATTTCCTGCAGGCCTTTTTTACCGCGCAACTGCTTTTCAAGGCGCAGCTCAAGGCCCTGTTTGCCCACGATGTCGCCCGGCGCCAGTTCCTTGTCGGCATCCAGCTCTTTTTCGCCCGCTTCCGCCACGTAGCCGAGTATGTGTGAGAAGAGCGGGCCCTGCGGGTAGTGGCGGCGCTGGCGGATGACGATGGAAAGCCCCGGCCATTGCGGCAGCTTCATCTCGATCTGCACCAGGGCGTCGAAAGAAATGTCCGAAAGAAGAATCTGCGGCTCGAAAGAAGAGACCTTGTTCCTGTCCTGCATGTACTTGGCGGTCAGCGTTTCAAGCGGAACGCCCGTCCATTGGCTGAGCTGGGCCAGGCTTGCGGGAACGTCGGGGCAGTCGTCACGGGTTATGGCGATGCAGTAGGCCGGGCGGTTCTCGGCCAGAAGCCTGCCCTGCCTGTCCAGAATCAGCCCCCGGTTGGAATAGATGCGTTCCGGGTGCAGGCGGTTTTCTTGCGCCTGGCGGGCGTAATCTTCGCCGCGCAGCACTTGCAGGTACCAGAATCGCAGGGTGAAAAACAGGAACAGAAAGGCGATGCAGGCATACAGCAGAAAAAGGCCGATGCGCGGGGCTTGGTACCCTTCCGGTTCAAATTCCATGTTCATGGCGTAGAACCTTGTTGCGGGTTAACAAAGCCGGTCCCCACAAGAGGGGGATAAGCGCCGCCTGGATGAGTGCGGTTTCCGCCAGGCGAGAGAGCGGAACAGGCATGTTCTGCAAGGCGCCGAATGTGAAAAGCAGGCAGGCGTGCAGAACGGACATGCCCAGCGCAAGCAGCATCACGAAAAAAAAGCCGGCCGTGGCGAAAAAAAACTCGCCGAGCCGGAAGAGAAGCAGCAAGAAACCGTACCACAGCAGGGTTCCGCCGAAAGCGAAGCCTCCCGTGCCTTCCTGTATCAAAATGGCGGCGAGAAGAAGCCAGAAAAGCTGCTGCGGCCGCTCTTCCTGGCAGGCGATGATCAGGCCGGGAAGAAAGGCGTCAATGCCCGGCAGGCGCGACTGCACCAGCAGCGCGACAAATCCGTAGGCCAGCCACCAGAAGAAATTGCGCCAGGCAAAAGGGTAGGCGGCGGCCATACCGTCAGCGGCCTCCCGGCCGGCGGGCGGGGGCCCCGCTCTGCCCCGTAAGGGTCGCGTTGCCTCTGGCTGCCTGGCGCGGCGCGGGGGCAATCGGCCCCGTTATGCTTTGCGGTTCGTTTTTCTTGCCGGAAAAAGAAGAGGGGGGAATAAGCAGCAGCGCCTCTTCCATGGTTTCCAGCGTGACGAGCGGGGCGGCCTGCACCTGCTGGAACAGCGATTCGTTGCCCGGCTCCGCGCTGAGAATGCGGGCCACGGGTATGCCTTTGGGAAAGTCGCCGTCCAGCCCGGAAGTGACCAGCAGATCCCCGGCTTCAACCAGCAGGTTGGGGGCCATGTAGCGTACCTCAAGGTTGGAGCGGGGTCCGCCCCCGACCAGTACGCCGGGCACTCTGCCTTTCTGGCTGATGACGGAAACCCGAAAAGCCCTGTCGGTAAGCAGCAGCGCGGTAGCGGTGTGCGGGGATGCGCGAAAGACTTTGCCCGCCAGGCCCTGGTGCGTGACGAGCGGGGTGCCGGGCGCGGCGCCCGTGGCGAAACCCCGGTTGATCATGACCGATTCAAGCGCGGCGCCGGGGCCGAAACGGCCCGCCAGCACGCGAACGCCAAGGGTTGTCCAGTGTTCGGGCGGGGGAAGGGTGACGAGAGAGCGCAGGCGGGCGAGTTCCGCCTGGTCTTCACGAAGGGAAGCGATATATTGCTCCGCCTTGCGCATTTCTTCGCGCAGGCGGGTGTTTTCTTCGGCGACGCCCACAAGGGCCAGATACTGCTGCCAGTACCCGGTGATTTCATCTTTGGCCCAGATGCCGGGTCGCAGCAAATAGCCGGTGACTTCCAGGCCGCTGCGTTCCGCCAGGGCGTCGAGGTATCCTGTGCGCGCGTTCCATGTATACAAGGCAAGAAACGCAAAGAGGGCGAAAATGACCGCCCAGACAATGCGGCGAATCCTGAGGGCGTTAATCTATGCAGACCTCCTTCAGGATATGGATATTGTCCAGCGCCTTGCCCGTGCCGATGACCACGGTGGAGAGCGGATCTTCCACCACGGTGATGGGCAGAGAGGTTTCTTCGCGCAGAAGCTGGTCCAGGCCTTTCAGAAGCGCGCCGCCGCCGGTCAGCACGATGCCGCGGTCGACGATGTCGGCGGCCAGTTCCGGCGGGGTTTGTTCCAGCGCGATGCGCACGGCCTGCACGATGCTGTCCACCTGTTCGGAGATGGCTTTGCGCACTTCTTCAGAGGTGATGATTATATTCTGCGGGATACCGGTGACAAGGTCACGGCCCTTAACTTCCATTTCCTGTTCAGGGTCCATGGGGTACGCGGAGGCGATGCGGATCTTGATGTCTTCAGCGGAAGACTCGCCTATCAGCATGTTGTACTTGCGTTTGACGTGGGTCATGATGGCTTCGTCCATCTTGTCGCCGCCCACGCGCACGGATTTGGAATACACGATGCCCGAAAGCGAGATGACCGCCACTTCCGTGGTGCCGCCGCCGATATCCACCACCATGTTCGAGGTGGGTTCCTGAATGGGCAGATTGGCGCCGATGGCGGCGGCCATGGGTTCTTCTATCAGGTAGACTTCGCGCGCCCCGGCCGACTGGGCCGATTCTTTGACCGCGCGTTTTTCAACCTGGGTGATGCCCGTGGGCACGCAGATCATGATGCGCGGCCGCACCAGGCGGCGCGAATTGTGCACTTTGGAGATAAAGTGGCGCAGCATGGCTTCCGCCACCTCAAAGTCGGCGATAACCCCGTCTTTCATGGGGCGAATGGCCTGAATGTTGCCGGGGGTTCTGCCCAGCATGCGCTTGGCGTCTTGCCCGACGGCCAGCACCACGTTGCTGCCGCGGGCGTCTTTTTTCACCGCGACGACGGACGGTTCGCGCAGCACGATGCCCTGGCCCTTGACGTACACGCAGGTGTTCGCCGTGCCGAGGTCGATGGCGAGGTCGCTGGAGAAAACACCGAGAACGGAATCCATTATCTTGGCCATGAGTATTTGCCCTATGTGTAGAAATATATGGGAAACGGGCGCGCCCGTTTGCAAGCCTAGTTTTCTTTAGCCTATTCGGCCAGTTTTTCCAATGCCAAAATACGCAACAACCGGAAAGGGCGAAAGGAAGTCCTCTCGCCCTTTCCAGGAGCCGGACACCCGGCACGACCGTTACCGTTGCTTCCTTTCGGACCTGGCGGGGTTGGCGGCGTTACCGCCGCCCGGCTCGAGAGCAACCTAGCCCGGTCAGAGGGTCCTGTCAAGGCGGGTAAAAAAATCCCCGCCGTTTTGCGCGGCGAGAATTTTTATGGCGGGTTCAGGGCGTGTTTTAAAATTCATATTTATTAAGTATGATTTTTGAGGCAAAACCTCATGCCAGTTGAATGCCCGACAATATCTGCAGCACGGTTTTATAGTCGCCCTGGCGGATGAAGTTGAGCACCGCGTGCATGTCCATGCCGTCGGGCAGCTTCACGCCGCCCCTGGCCGCGACCAGGCAGGCGCGCATGATCCAGCGCTCAAGCTGCAGCGCGCTCATTTCGCGAATGCGAAAGGTCAGTTCATTGCCTCGATCATCCAGGGTGACGGTCACTTCTCTGCGCATGGGCCGCACCGTTGCGCATCCTCCCCTCCCGTTTGCATTCCCCTGATGGCTGGAGTAGTATATAGGCTTACGCTAAAAGTAAGGACGTATCCTATGAACTATCAGATCCGTTCCGACATACAGGCCGTCTTTGACGCGCTTTTGGCCGATGCGAAAGTGCGGCGCGCCCTGGCCTTCATTGACGCCGACCACGATAAAAAAGTGGCGGAAATCAGAGAAATGGCTCTGTTGCACGGCGCGCCGTTCATGGAAAAGGAACTGCGCTCGCCCATGTTCAAAAAGAAGTTGGAAGAATACGGCGCATCCGGCTGCTTCATCGATGCGCACGACAACGCCTTCGGCTTTGTGCCCGGCGAAGCGGCCTCCGGCCCCCAGGTCGTTCTTGAGGGCCACCTTGATACCGTGTTCGCCAAAGCGACCCCGCTTGCCGTGACGGAAAAAGACGGCCGCCTCTATTGCCCCGGCATCGGCGACGACACGGCGGGACTGGCCACCGTGCTGGCGGTTTTGCGGGCCATGCGCCACGCGGGCCTTGCCCCTGTGCATTCGCTGCTTATCGGCGGCACCTCCGGCGAAGAGGGCGAGGGCGACATCCGGGGCATCAAGGGGCTTTTGGACGACCACCCGGCCGTTAAAGCCGTGGTCAGCATCGAACCGGGCAGCGCGGGCAACATCGTTTACGGCGCCGTGGGTTCGCGGCGCTACGAGCTGGTGTTCAAAGGGCCCGGCGGGCACAGCTGGTCGGCCTACGGCCTACCCAGCCCCATTCACGCCATGGGCCGCGCCATCGCGAAAATGGCGGACGTGGCTACGCAGGATACGCCTAAAACGACCTATACCGTGGGGGTGGTTTCCGGCGGAACCTCGGTGAACTCCATCGCGCTTGAAGCCCGCTGCAAGCTGGATATGCGCTCTGTCTCTTCCGCCTCCCTGACGGAGCTTGAAACGCGCATGCTGGCGCTGGCGAAAGACGCCGTGGATGAAGAAAACCGCTTCCGCGAGGCAAGCGGCGCGCGCATCACGCTGGATGTTCTGCCCCTCGGCGACAGGCCCGCGGGTGAACAGGCGCAAGATTCGACCATCGTGCAGGCCACCTGGGCCGCGACGCTGGCCGTGGGGGCGGAACCCGTGCTGATGCCCCATTCAAGCACCAACGCCAACGCGCCTATCAGCCGGGGCATTCCCGCCGTGGTGCTGCGCACCGGCGGCGACACCGGCGGCACGCACACCCTGGATGAATGGTTCGACCCGGCGAACAGCCAGACCGGCGTGAAAAACGCTCTGTTGCTGGCGCTGGCTCTGGCCGGCCTGCAAGGCGTGACTAATCCATTGTTGTAGAAATATTGAAATAACACGAGAACACTGATGATAGGCATTTCAAAGTTATACTGCGGCCAGGTGGAACCTTCAGACGCGTTACGGTACGGCCGCCATTCCGGCAAGTTGCCTTCGCACCTTTTGCAGTTTTCCGCGGACAAAAAACCGGTGGTGGTCTGGAACATGACCCGCCGCTGTAACCTCAAATGCGTTCACTGCTATGCCCATGCCGAGGGCGAAGCCGGGTTTGACGAGATCAGCACCGCGCAGGGCAAGTCCATTATTGACGATCTGGCCGCTTTCGGCTCGCCGGTGATGCTGTTTTCCGGCGGGGAGCCGCTGGTGCGGCAAGACCTGACGGAACTGGCACAGTGCGCCACATCCAAAGGCATGCGCGCGGTCATTTCCACCAACGGCACCCTGATAACCAAAGAGAAAGCCAAAGAGCTCAAACAGGTGGGCCTTTCCTACGTCGGCATATCGCTGGACGGCGGCGAAGTGGTGCACGATCGTTTTCGGGGGGTGCCCGGCTCTTTCAAAAAAGCCATGCAGGGCATTGAAAACTGCCAGGCGGAAGGGCTGAAAGTGGGCCTCAGGTTCACCATCAACCGTCGCAACGCCGACCAGGTGCCCCTGCTGTTCGACCTGGTGCGCGACCTGGAAGTGCCGCGCATCTGCTTCTACCACCTGGTGTATTCCGGACGCGGGTCGGAGTTGATCCAAGAGGATTTGAACCATCAGGAGACCCGGGCCATGGTCGACCTGATTCTGGACCGCACCCGCGCTCTTTTTGATGCGGGTCTGCAAAAAGAAGTGCTGACCGTGGACAACCACGCGGACGGCCCCTACCTGTGGATGCGCATGCAGCGTGAAGACCCGGCCCGCGCGGCCGAGGTCTTTGAACTTCTGCAGTTCAACGAAGGCAACAGCTCCGGCCGGGGCATCGGCTGCATTTCGTGGGACGGCGCCGTGCATGCCGACCAGTTCTGGCGCAACCACACCTTCGGCAACGTGCTTGAACGGCCCTTCTCGCAAATCTGGACGGACCCGGCCATCGAGCTTCTGGCCGGGCTGAAGAACAAGCAGGCCCACGTCAAAGGCCGCTGCGCCAAGTGCCGGTTTTTGGCCATTTGCGGGGGCAACTTCCGCGCCCGGGCGGAAGCCTGGCACGGCGACGTGTGGGCGGAAGATCCGGCCTGTTATCTGACGGATGAAGAGATCGGGATAGAGTAATTCACGAATGAGGCGAGTTGGCTCGCCGTTAAGCGACTATTTCAAGCGCCGATTGATTTGAAGTAGCCGAACGGCCCGGCTTCGCCGGGCCGTCGTTATTCCGGCGCCGGGGCGATGCCCTCGATGTCGGGCCTCGCCGCTTGCAGATGTTTGATGAATGCGCGCGTCTGCGGCGGCATATATGTTTTTTTCCGATAAATGGCGTGATACACCCGCAAAGGCCCATCCGGCTGCAGGCAGTAGCTGTCGTAACCTTCTCCGCTGGCGGCGGCGGTGAAACTGTCGACGATGGTCACCCCAAAACCGCGGGCCACATAGCGCGCAAGCAGGCTGGACGTATTGACCGTGATGACCGGCCTGATTCGGACATTGTGGCGAGCGAGCAGCTCATGGAGCAGATGCGTGAGCATGGTTCCGGGCGAAAACGCCACGTAAGGGATATTGTCCAGCTCGTTAAAATCCGCCAGAGTGCCGTCTTGCTTGCGGGTGAAACGCCAGCCGCGCTCGGCGGCGTGTTTTTTGGAAACAATAAGCACCAGCTTTGTGCTGAATAAAGGAGCATGGCCTATCACAGGGGGGAAGAGCTGGCCGTGCGTGATGCCCAGTTCCACACTTGAGTTTTGCACGTTTTCCAGGATTGCCGCAAATCCCGTCACAGCGGTGAGGGTAAAGGCGACCCCGGCATGTTGGGCCGCAAAGCTTTCAATCAGCGAAGGCAGGTAGTTCGTCGCGACCGAGTGTGTCGTAATCAGCGAGATATCACCTTTGAGCGCGCCTTCCCGCGGCCTGCCCACTTCATCCTGAATGCTGCGTATTTGTTCAAACAGCACGATTGCCCGTTCGTATAGGGCCAGCCCCTCGAGCGTCGGCTGCATTCTGCGTTGAATGCGTTGAAAAAGCTGAACGCCCAGTTCAGTTTCCAGCATTTTTATATGGTGGCTGACCGTCGGCTGCCGCACGCCCATGGCGGTGGCGGCCGCAGCGGCGCTTCCCAACGTCACCACGTGATGAAACCCCCGCAGCCACTGCAAAAAGTCGCCATTCAGTTTGTCGATCATCAATTTTACCCCACGTTGTCGCCATTTGATAGCTGATACCGCGTGCATCGTATATTTTGATAGATATATAAAAAATATCTATCGATTTTTTTTTTGACAATCAATATTTTTATTATTAAACATACAAGAACCACTGGGATTCCGCCGCGTTCAGCGGCGGATTTGTCTGCAAAATATCAGCAGTACCGTGTTGTCAGGAGCGGAAATGCCCGACGGATCGCTCATCGCCTGCACCCGGATGTACAATGCCACGGAGCGCGTTACGGAAGCGTGGGCATGCATCGCCCGCGCAACGGCTGAACTCGCCGGCGTTGCGCTTCGATTTGAGACGTTCCCATATCCTGCTGACATTCTTGATGTGTGGCGAAGGCCGGATCTGGGCCTGGTCATGATCTGCGGCCGAATTTTTATGCTGGAAGGGCAGCGGCACATCCCTCTCGCCGCGCCGTGCCGCTCTTTCGGTGGTAAACCGCAGTACCATACTAAGCTGCTGGTACGAAAAGACAGCCCCTTCCGGACTTTTGAAGACAGTTTCGGCGCCCGTCTCGGCTGGACGGTGGAGCATTCCCACTCGGGGTATCTGGCTGTGGAGCGTTTTCTTGCCCCGTATCAGGGAAAAGTACCCACTCCGCTGTATCCTGTGCGCGTAGGCCCATTGCATACCCCGGCCAATTGTCTGAACGCGCTGGCGGAGAATACGGCCGATATTGTTCCGCTGGACGGCTACTATCACGAATTGCTGGAAAAAAACGCGCCGGAAAAATTGGCCGCCACGCGCGTGTTGGCAATCACCGGCGAATACCCCATGCCGTTTTTCGCCGCTTCGGCAAAAACGCCTTCCGACGTGTGCGGAAGGCTTAGCGCGGCTTTGCTGGAACTAGGGAACAGAGAAAGCCTGCGGCCCGCCCTTGGAACGCTGTGCCTTGACGGTTTCTGCCGTCCCGACTTCGCCGCCTATTCCGTTTTAAGAGGTTAGCGGCCGCGCGCGGCCGCCACGGTGCAGAATATGTAACTATGGCAACCATAATCATTCGGAGAAGTGACATGAAACGGATTTTTTTGCTCATGTTTGCCGCCGCCAGCCTTCTGGCCGCGCCCGCCGCGTTTGCCGCCGCCTACCCGTCAAAACCCATCAGGATAATTTCTCCGTTCGCGGCGGGTGACGCCATCGACAACACCGCTCGTATTCTTGCCGAACGTATGCATAAGGAACTGAAAACGGCTGTGGTCGTGCAGAATATCGCCGGGGGCGGCGGCGCTGTCGGGCTTGCGGAAGCGGCTCGCGCGGCCGCTGACGGCCACACGCTGGTTGTCGCATCCACCGGCGCGCTGACGGCCGGGCCGCTTATCAGCCAGTCCGGCTTTGAACCGGAAGATTTTACCCCGCTTGCGCGGCTGGTCACCATGCCGTTGGCGGTGGCGGTGGGCGAGAACAGCCCGTATAAAACGCTGGCTGACCTCGTCGCCGCTGGGAAGAGCAAGGAGCTTTCATACTCGACTCCGGGGGCCAGTTCGAAGCAACGCATTTTCATGACGCAGTTTGCCAAGGACAACGGCATCAAACTTGCCCATATCGCCGGTAAAAGCGGTAACGACGCCGCCACGAAAGCCATGACCGGCGAAGTCGATTTCGTCTGTACGCCTCTGGCGGTTTTTGAAAATCTGGCCAAAGCTGGGAAATTGCGCGTGCTGGCGGTCGCCTCTGCCGAGCCCGTGCCCTACATGCCCGAGGTACCGACCTTCAAAAAGGCGGGGTACAACGTTACGGGCGAACTGTGGTTCGGCTTGCTGGTGCGCAAAGGCGTGCCTGCCGAGGCCATGGATGTGCTGAAAAAAGCGGTCGCCGACGCGACTGCCCAGAAAGAAACCAAAGAGTTGTACGCCAAGCTTCGTTTTGAGGACGGCTATCTCGACAGCGCGGCATTCGGCAAAGTTATTCAGGAAAATATCGACAATCACAAAGTGATTCTCAAAGAACTCGGTCTTATCAAGTAGGGGCGGCCATGAACAGTTCCAACCGGGTTCTTGGCCTGATCACACTCGCCGCCGGGGTTGCGGTCTGGGTTCTATGCGCCGGCATACCAACGGTGGCGGATGCGCATACGCTTTCCCCCGGCTTTTTCCCGCAACTTCTTTCTATTGTGCTTGCGCTGCTGGGCCTTTGCCTTTTCTGGCAAGGCAAAGGGCAGGTTTTCAGCATTGTTTGGCATACGGTCACAAGTTCGCGCAACCTTTGCCTGGTCGCGGCCACGCTTGGGTATACGCTGGCCTTTGGGTATATGGATTACCGTCTGATTTCGCCCCTGTATATCGCGGCGGTGCTGTGGATACAGGGTTCGCGGAAACCGCTGGAGTTCGTTTTCGTGCCGCTCGGCGCGACAGCGGTGCTCTATGTTCTGTTCCGCTACGGTTTTCAAGTATTGTTGCCGGAGATGGGGTAGCCATGGAATTCGCATCATTGTCCGACATCGTCGGCGGCCTTTCCGCACTGGCTTCCTGGGAAGTCCTGCTTTGGTCCGCTATCGGGGTGATCATAGGCTTTATTTTCGGAGCGGCTCCGGGCCTGACGGCCACGGCCGGCGTGGCCATTGCCACGCCGCTGACCTTCGGCATCAGTTTCCAGCAATCCATGAGCATCCTGCTGGGCATTTATTGCGGCGGGTATTTCGCGGGGTCAATCCCGGCCATTCTGGTCAACACGCCCGGCGCGCCCGGCAACGCCGCGACCACCGTGGACGGCTACCCCATGGCGAAGCAGGGCAGGGCGGACCTCGCACTGGCCTTGGCCATCGTCTGTTCGTTTTTCGGAGGAATTTTTTCCGGCTTTGTCCTTTTGCTGCTTGCCCCCATGCTTTCTTCCATGGCCCTTTCGTTTACCGCGGTTGAATACGCCTCTTTCGGCGTATTCGGGCTGATTTGCGTGGCGGCCATTTCCGGAGGTTCCATTTTGCGGGGGTGTATCGCCGCCACCATGGGCATGGTGCTCGGCTGCGTCGGGCTTGACCCCGTTGAAGGGGTCATCCGGTTAACGTTCAATATGCCGGAGCTGTTGAGCGGCGTGCCGTTGATTCCGGCGTTGATAGCCTTTTTCGCGCTCACGGAGGTAATGAGCCAGGGATCGAATCCGCAATTGCGGGAACTGCCGCCGCAGCAGCGAACCACTCTTTTCGAAACGGTTCATGTTTGCATCAGGCATTGGTGGCTTTGCATCAAAAGCGCGTTGATCGGGGTGGGTATCGGCATCCTTCCGGGAACCGGCCCTACCATCGCTTCTTGGATCAGCTACAGCGAAGCGGCCCGTGCGGATTGCCCGGATGAACCGCCTTTGGGGCAGGGCGCTCCGCGCGGCATCGTGGCTTCTGAAGTCGCGAACAACGCTGTGACGGGCGGCGCCATGGTTCCGCTTTTGACCTTGGGCATCCCCGGCGACACGGTGACGGCCATTTTGCTCGGCGCGTTGACCATCCAAAATGTCGCGCCCGGACCGCTTTTTATTCTGCAGCATGGAAAACTTTTCATTTTGATTGTCGGCATTCTTATGTTGAGCAACCTGTGGCTGCTCTTATTCGGGATGGGGTTGCGCGGTTTCCTTCCCAAAATGCTTAAACTGCCGATGCGCATCCTGGTGCCGCTCATCGGCGTCATGGCGGCAACCGGCTGCTTTGCCGACGGCAACGCCGCATTTTCCGTCGCTCTTATGGGAGTATTGGGCGTTGCGGGCTATTACCTGCAATGCCTTGGGCTTCCCATGCCGCCGCTGGTGCTGGGGCTGGTGCTGGGGCCCATTATTGAAAAGAACCTGCGCGATTCATTGATCATTCACAAAATGGACGTCAGCGTTTTTATCACCCGCCCGGTTAGCGGACTTATCGTCGCTGTGACTGTGCTGACCGTTCTTCTTACATTCCGAAAACTGCGGCGAGCGAACGCTAGTGATTAGAGGCGGCTTCGGCCTTTGTTCCGGGTTTTACAAGCACCGCAATATGCCGGCAACAGGTATCGCGGCGGTTTAAAAGGAAATTCGCATGAGTCACGATCTCTATTTGACCTACCTCAATGCTCTGGACGTGAAAGAACTCGCTTTGACCAACGATGAAATACTCAACGCAGTTGAAGGCACGCTTGCGGCGCAGGGACGCGGCGAAACACGCATAGAACCGCGCATGCATCTGTATTCCGACGACCCGAGCAGGGGGCACTTCAACGTGCTGCGCGGTTTTGTGAAGCCTCTTAACGCGGCAGGCGTCAAGATTGTGGGCGATTTCGTGGACAACTACACGAAAGGGTTGCCTTCCGAGCTTGCCCTGCTGAACCTTTTCGACCCCTATACCGGCGTTCCCATAGCCGTTCTGGATGCCGCGGGCATCACCGACATGCGCACCGGCGCGGTGACGGCCATCGGCGCCAAGTATCTGGCCCGCAAAAATTCAAAAGTGCTGGGGCATATCGGCTCGCGCGGCACCGCCTATTGGAATGTGCGGCTGCTGGACCATCTGTTCGACTTTGAGGAAATACGCGTGCATTCGCGCCGGCCGGAAAGTTACATCCCCTTTGCGGAGAAACTCTCCAAAGATCTGGGCAAACCCGTGCGCGCCGTGGATAATTGGAAAGACTGCGTGGTTGATTGCGACATCGTGGTCGAAGCGTCCCGCCTGCCGGAACCGAAGCCCATGCTGAAGACGGAATGGATCAAAAAGTCCGCCTTTGTAGTGCCTTACGGCACCATGAGCGCGGTTGAATTTGATCTTACGGACATAATGGACAAAATGATCGTCGACGATTGGGGCCAGTGCCGCAAGGGTCTGCCCTTCGGCGCGCTGCGCCCGCATGTGGAGGCGGATAAACTCTCGCCCGAAACCCTGTATGCGGAAATGGGGCAGATCGTCGCGGGGCAAAAGCCCGGCCGGGAAAACGACCGGGAAACAATACTGTTCTGGCACCGGGGTCTTTCTTCGACCGACATCGCCCTTGGCATGGCCATGCTTAAAAAAGCCGAAAAAATGGGCATCGGGCAGAAGTTGCGTTACCGCTGACCGCGCGATCAAAGCGCTTTTAAAAGTTGCGTAAAAGGGGTATCTCATGCGAGGTACCCCTTTTTGATACGGAAAAAAGCACAACAGCGGCGCGCCGGCGGGCATGATCTTTCCCGCCGGAACCGCCCCGCCGGAGGCATTATATGCACAGAGGCAGAAGACTGCGCCGCACAGGCACCTTGCGCGAGATGGTCCGCGAGAATTTTGTCAGGCCCAAAGACCTGATCATGCCCTATTTTGTGGTGGATACGCCTGACAAGACCTTTGCCAAACCCATCAGCTCCATGCCGGGGCAGTTCCAGTATTCTTTGGACGCGCTGGAAGAGGCCGTGACCAAAGCAGTGGACGCGGGCCTGCGCAGCTGCCTTTTGTTCGGCATACCCAAAGACAAGAACGATCTGGGCAGCGAAGCCTGGATAGAAGACGGCATCGTGCAGCGCGCGGTGCGGCGGTTGAAAGAGCGCTTCCGCCAGCTGGTGGTGATTACGGATGTCTGCCTTTGCGAATACACCGCGCACGGGCATTGCGGCATACTGAACCCGGCCGGGGAAGTGCGTAACGACGCCACAGTGGAAGCGCTGGCCCGCATCGCCCTCTCGCACGCCAAGGCCGGGGCCGACATCGTGGCCCCGTCGGACATGATGGACGGCCGCGTGGGCGCCATACGCGCGCTGCTTGACCGCGAAGGCTTCGCGCATATTCCGGTCATGTCCTATGCCGCGAAATACGCCTCCGCCTTTTACGGGCCGTTTCGCGAAGCGGCGGAATCCGCCCCGAAATTCGGCAACCGCAAGACTTACCAGATGGATCCCGCCAACGCCCATGAGGCCATGCGCGAAGTGGCGGCCGACATAGCCGAGGGCGCGGACATGCTGATCGTCAAACCCGCCGGGCCCTACCTTGATATTCTGCGCCGCACGCGCGAAGCCTGCGACCTGCCGCTGGCCGCCTATCAGGTCAGCGGCGAATACAGTCTGATCAAGGCCGCCGGCATGCGGGGCTGGGTGGATGAAACCGCCGTTATCCTGGAATCGCTGCTGGGCATCAAACGGGCCGGCGCGGATATGATCATCACCTATTTCGCCGCCGAACTTATTGAAAAAAGGTTGCTGCAGTGACGACGCCTTCCATGCCGGGCCACCCCCACAGCCGGGGCGGCGGGCATCCTCATAGCCTGGACGGTTCCGCGCCGCGAACCTTGCCCGACGGTTCTCCGGTCTTGCGCCTGGTGGCCTGGGAAGTTACCCGCTCTTGCAACCTGGCCTGCCAGCATTGCCGGGCGGAAGCCCATATCGAGCCCTATCCCGGCGAATGCGACACGGCCGCCGCCAAGGCGCTGATCGATACCTTTCCTGAGGTGGGCAGCCCCATTATCATCTTCACCGGCGGCGAACCCATGCTGCGGCCCGACATTTACGAGCTGGCAGCCTACGCGCGGGACAAGGGCCTGCGGGCGGTCATGGCCCCCAACGGCACGCTGGTCACGGCGGAAAACGCCCGAATGATAGCGGCAGCGGGCATTCAGCGCTGTTCTGTCTCCATCGACGGCGCAACGGCGGCGTACCACGACGTTTTTCGGGGTGAGCCGGGCTCTTTTGACGCTGCCCTGCGGGGTATAGCCTATCTGCGCGAAGCCGGGGTGCCCTTTCAGATCAACACCACGGTGACCAAAGACAATTTGCCGCACTTCAAAGAGATATTCGGCCTGGCGGAGCGTCTGGGCGCGGCCGCCTGGCACATCTTTCTGCTGGTGCCCATGGGCCGGGCGGAGGATTTGCAAGACCAGGTCATCACCGCGCGGGAATATGAAGAAACCCTGAACTGGTTTTATGATTTCCGCAAAACCACGCGCATGCACCTGAAAGCCACCTGCGCCCCGCACTATTACCGCATCATGCGCCAGCGGGCCAAAGCCGAAGGATTGCCGGTGACGCCCGATTCTTTCGGCATGGATGCGTTGACGCGCGGCTGCCTTGGCGGCACGGGCTTTTGCTTCATCAGCCACGTGGGGCAGGTGCAGCCTTGCGGGTATCTTGAGCTGGACTGCGGCAACGTGTTTCAAACGCCGTTTCCCGAGATCTGGCGCTCGTCCATGCCTTTTCTGCAGTTCCGCGACCAGGCGGCCTATGAGGGCAAGTGCGGTACTTGCGAATTTCACCGCGTTTGCGGCGGCTGCCGGGCCAGAGCGTACAGTTTGACCGGCAATTATATGGCTGAAGAGCCGCTTTGCGATTACACACCCAAACGCGGCGCCGGCGGGCGCGGCCCGTGCGGCGAGAGCGGGCAGCCCCTTCCCGGCGGACCTTGCGGCGGGCACGGCGCCTGTGGAGGTTGAGCATGACCGAGAAGCGCATGAATACCCATGCGAAAGGCGGCGGCGCGGTTCCTGACGGCGCGGCGGTGGACGCCGCCCTTGATGCGCTGCTGGATGCGGCGGACCGCAAGATTCTCAGCCTGATCCAGTCCGGTTTTCCTTTGGAAAGCAGGCCGTATGCGGCCATAGGCAAGGCCGTGGGCCTGCCGGAAGAAGAGTGCCTTGAGCGGGTGCGCGGCATGCGGGCCCGGGGCGTCATACGCCGCATCGGGGCCAATTTTCAGTCGAAAAAGCTGGGCTTTCGCAGCACGCTGTGCGCGGCCAAGGTGCCGCAGGACAAGATGGATCTTTTCATCCGCGCGGTGAACGAACAGCCGGGCGTAACCCACAACTATCTGCGTAACCACGCGTACAATATCTGGTTTACCTGCATCGGCCCTTCAGAAGACGCCGTGGCGGCGGTGCTGCAAAGCATCACGGCCGCCACGGGGGTGTCTATCCTCAATTTGCCCGCCAAACGCATGTACAAAATCAAGGTCGATTTTCAGATGGAATAAGGCCGCGACCGGCCTCAACGTATCTTCACTGTGCTCTTTTTGACGTACTTCACGGGGTTGTAGCTCTCTTTGGCCTTGCGCAGCCCTTCGTCATCCAGGTCTTGCTCGCGGTTGATGTACGTATACGCGTCTCCAACGTCGCGCACGAAAAAGCAGTTGATGGCCTGGTAGATGCCTTTGAAATCGGTGGCTCCTTTTTCAAAATGCACCACCAACGTGTCGTCGGTCAGCTGTTCCCCAACGGTATAGCCGATGACCTTGCCCTGCATCATCAGCGTCCCCCCCACCAGGCCGGGCAGTTGGTCCCAGTGGCTGAGCACCCGCATCACCGCCGTGTTTTCAGCGATCAGCGCTTCGGACATTTCATTTTCGCGCCAGTGGAACCACTCTTTCTGCATTTTCAGCACCGACTCCACGCAATCCAGGGTCATGGCCGTATAGATGTGGTCGGGATACAACTTTATGAACTGGTTGAGCAGGTTCTTTTTTTTGTGAAAGCGGTTGCCGCCAAGCGCCGCCAGCTCTTGCGCGTTATACAGGTAATCCCACTGCCCCCGCGTTTCGGCGGCATCCACGCGGCCGGGCAGAGCCTGTTCCCACATGGTTTGCAATTTTTCAGGCACGCGGATGAATTCCATGCCGGAAGCCAGCTCCGGGCAATCGGCCCAGTCCGTCTCCTGCCATTTGCCCACAGGCGCCCAATAGCGAACCGTGGGTAAGGTCTGGCGTATCCAGCACAGTTCGTCGGTGAAGCGCCATTCAAGGCCGTAGTGTTCCGCCCAGCCCCACAGGTTGGTGAAACTGTAATCGGCCGCGCGGGTGCGGCAGGCGTCGTGCAGCGCGCGATAGCGGGGCATGTCGGCGAGAGAGAGAGAAGAGAAGGAAGCCGGCGGGTTGCTGGTCATGATTTCTCCTGACGATGCGATTATGTCTTTGCGTGGCGGCGGATCATGGCGAAACGCCCCCAGTCGCGGGTTTGAAAAATGTAGAGCATGGCTGCCGCTTGAAAGACCTGGGAAAGAAACATGGCCATGAACACGCCTTCCGCGTTGTGCCAGAGAATGTGCCCGAACAGCCAGGCCAGCGGCAGACGCACAGCCCAAATGGCGGTGCCGAACACGGCGAAACTGTAAATGGTCGCGCCCGCGCCGGTCATGATGCCGCCCAGCGTCATGCTGGCCACGGAACAAGGCGTTGCCAGCAGGTTATAGCGCAAATAGGTTATGGCGTGAACCTGCGCGTCGGGGTCGGGTACGATAAAGGCGGCGATATCTTTGATAAAGGGCCACAGGCAGACGGCGGCCAGGGTCATGACGCCCGACCCGGCAAGAATGATGCGCCAGCCCACGCGTTTGGCTTCCGTTTTGTCGCCCGCGCCCAGGCAATGCCCCACCAGCATGGAACCGGTCATGTTGAAGGCGAAGGCGGGCAGAAACAAGATGGATTCGACGTACATGCCCCCGGTCATGCCCGCCATGGCGTTGATGCTGTCCACAGGGAGCGAGGCCGTGACCGCCACCAGCACCAGATAGCCGACCTGCCACGAGATTTGCATGGCCCCGGCGGGCACGGCCACCTTGATCAGATAGGGCAGGGCTTTTTTCTCCCAGCGCAGGGGAGCGAACGCTTTGCGGGTCAGTATCCCGAGCTTGATCAGGATGGCCACGTTGACGAAAGCCATGACGGTTATGGAAACGAAGGTGGAAGCCGCGATGCCGTTGGCCCCCAGCGCGGGCAGCCCCCACCAGCCCAGGCCGAAACCCGTGCTGGTGACGCAGTTGAGCGCAAAGGCCGTGGCGGATGTGGCCAGCGGAATAAGCACGATCTTTCTGGCCCGGAACATGGCCCCGGTCAGCGCCAGCAGATAGTTGGAAGGCAGCGCCGCCATGAAGACCAGCCAGAAGCTTTCCGCCATGGGCAAAATTTCTTCGGGGGTTTGCAGCACGATCAAGAGGGGTTTGCGTAGCAGCAGGGCGATGCCCAGCACGGCGAAGGCGAACGCGATGCCCAGCTTGAGGGCCAGGCCCGCGTATCGCCGGGCGCGGTCTTCAAGGTGTGCGCCCAAAGACTGGCTCATGGCTGCGACGGATGCGTTGGCAACAGCGATGCCCACGATAAGCAACACGAACTGGCAGCGGGTGACAAGGCCCAGCACGGCCTGCACGTCACGGTGAATTTGCCCCGCGACCCAGACATCCGTCAGTCCCACCAGAAATTGGAAGAACATCATCAGCACCTGGGGCCAGGTCAGACGCCAGATATCCGCCGAAGAAATTCGCGTGATTCCGGGCAGGGTGACGGCGGCGGCAGTGCTGTGGGACGGCGGCGGGGGCATGACGCTCACGGGGGTTAGAGGTAAACATGATTCTGTGCCCCGGCGGGTTCCGCCGAGGCACAGAGAATTATGGGAAATATAGTAAGCCTAGACGCGTCTGTGTCAACCGGATGGCAGCCCATTTTGGCTTCATACTTCGTCAGGCGAACTTCGCGTTATAAAAAAATCCGCGCGAACGCGGATTTTTTTGTTGGTGGGGAGCAGAGGGCTGGTCCCCTCGTTTGCTTACTTACGTTTCACTTCGCTGTTGGAGATTTTTTCATAATAGCGCACCAGAGCGGAGTGGTCGGCGTCGCCCATGCCGTCCACTTTCAGGGCCTGCATCATTTCCATGACAGCGGAAGACAGCGGCAGGGGCACGCCCACGCCGTGGCCGGTATCCATGATATTGCCCAGGTCTTTGATGTGCAGGTTGATCTTGAAGCCGGGCTTGATGTTGCGGTCCAGCATCATGGGCGCTTTGGCGTCCATGACGGTGGAACCGGCCAGGCCGCCGCGAATGGCCTGATAGACCAGTTCGGGATCGGCGCCGGCCTTGGCGGCCAGGGTCATGGCTTCGGCCAGAGCCGCGATGTTCACGGCCACCACGATCTGGTTGGCCAGTTTCGCGATGTTGCCCGCACCGATATCGCCCACGCGAACGACGGATCCCGCCATCTTTTGCAGCACGGGCAGGGCTTCGTCAAAGTCGGCCTGCGCGCCGCCGATCATTACGGACAGGGTGCCGTCGATGGCTTTGGGTTCGCCGCCGCTGACCGGGGCGTCAAGCATGCGGATGCCTTTTTTCTTCAGGCCGTCGTGAATGTCGCGGGCGGCCAGCGGCGCGATGGAGCTCATATCCACCAGCAGTGTGCCCGATTTGGCGTTGTCGGCGATGCCGTCTTTGCCCAGGGCCACATCGGCCACCTGCGGCGAGTTGGGCAGCATGGTGATGATGATCGAGCACGCTTTGGACACTTCAGCCACGGAAGCGGCCGCTTTGCCGCCGGCGGACACGACTTCGTCCACGGCCGCTTTGGTGCGGTCATAACAAAGAACGGAATAGCCCGCTTTAAGCAGGTTTTTGCTCATGGGTTTGCCCATGATGCCGAGTCCGATGAATCCGATCTGCATGATATTCCTCCTAAGATGTGATAATAACAAATTATTATTTTGCGGCTATGCCGCGCCCGGCGCTGATGACGCGGCAGATGCGTTCGCTTGCGTCTTCCACCAGCGTTGCGCTGTTCTTCTGGCATTCTTCCAGTGAAATGGGGCCGGGCGCGATGCTGCACACGGCGTCGATGCCGTGGGCGTAGACATCCGTGGCGCCGTCGCCCAGCCCGCCGGAAAGGCAGATGACCGGCTTGCCGTATTTTTTGGCCGCGCCCGCGACGCCCACGGGCGCTTTGCCGAATGCGGTCTGAAAATCGGTGCGGCCTTCGCCGGTAAAGACCAGGTCCGCGTTTTTGACCCTGGCGTCAAAATTCGTGGCTTGCAGTACCAGGCCGACGCCGGGCGCGAGGGTGGCGTTTGAAAAGTACAAGAAGGCAGCGCCCAGGCCGCCCGCCGCGCCCGCGCCGGGGGCTTCGGCAACCTGGGGCTTGCCTGTGGCGGCGGCGGCTATGGTTGCGTAATGGGCCAGCGCCGCGTCGAGCCGGGCCACGTATTCGGGGGTTGCGCCTTTTTGCGGGCCGAATACGGCGGATGCGCCGCGCGGGCCGCAAAGCGGGTTATCCACATCGCAGGCGACTCTGATTTCGGTTTCAGCCAGACGCGGGTCCAGGTCGGAAAGGTCGATGCGGGCGAGGTTCGCCAGCGCAGCGCCGCCGGGGGGCAGGTCGTTGCCTTTCGCATCCAGAAACTTCGCGCCCAGCGCCCTGGCGAAACCCATGCCGCCGTCGTTGGTGGCGCTGCCGCCGATGCCGATGATGATGGTTTTTGCGCCCGCGTCAAGGGCGGCGCGCACCAGGTCGCCGGTGCCCCAGGTGCAGGCGTTCAGCACGTCGCGCCTGTCGGGCAGCAACAGGGGCAGGCCGGAAGCGGAGGCCATCTCGATAACCGCAGTCGCGCCGTCGCCGAACATGCCCCAATGGGCGGTGATGGTTTCGCCCAGCGGCGCGCGCACGGGGGAGTGCATGACCTTGCCGTTTGTCGCTTCCACCAGCGCCGCGACCGTGCCCTCGCCGCCGTCGGCAATGGGCACCTTGTCGACGATCGCCTGCGGAAAGACGCGCAAAATGCCGCGTTCCATGGCCGATGCAACTTCCAAAGCCGACAGGCTGCCTTTGTACGAATCGGGCGCAACCACAACACGCATTGCTTTTTCCTTTGGTAAAAGGGTCATGTTGTATGAAGTCTGACAACAAGTACATCGGATTAAATATATACTCAAGCCCGCACCATACGCAGGCGCAATCTTGCATGCAAGGTGGATCTTCAAGAGAGGGCGCGGGTTGCGGGGGTAAAAAAACGCCTTGCCGCAAAAAAGACGCGAAAAGGCCGCAAAACGAACCGGACCGGGTTTGGTCCGAACGCCTTGCCGTTGTAATCCTGCAATCCGCTTGTTCTTTTTTTCCGAAAGGCGCGTTTTCCGCAAAAAATTTGTTTTGCCGCAAATATGTTTTAAAAAAAAAATCACGGCGCGCGATGGCGGCCTGTTTGCGTTGCCCTCAGCTTTACCTTGGCGGCGGGAGAGGGTATAGGAAAACCCTGAAACGAATTCTCAGCCCGGAGTTGCCATGTCTTTTGCTTCGCAGCGCTCGCCGGTCGCATGGGGCGGCGTTTGCGTCGCCCTGTTGGGCGCGGCCTTCTGCGCCTTGCAGGCTGACCCGCTGCAGACGGATATCCCCTGCCCCAGCGTGGGCTGCCGTTTGTTCCACGACGTGACGCTGTGGGGCATATCCTTGTGGTGGGTCGGCACCGCCTTCTTTGTCCTCACGGCTCTTTTGTGCCTGCGCCGCTGGCGCGGGGCGGCTTTCGCCCTGACGGCCCTGGCCCTGATCGCCGATTGCTTCTTGCTGCTTTTGATGCTGCTGACCGCTCCCTGCCTCTCGTGCCTGGGCGCGGCCGCTTTTATCGGCCTGTTGTTTTTCATACTCCGGCCCGAGCGGCAGGGCTGGTTCAACGGTCCGGCGCGGCGGCCCTTGCTGCTTTTTTTCTGGGGGGCGCTGTTTTTCGCCGCGGCCAGCGCGGCCGGCACCGAAGCTCTGGGGCGCTGGACCCTGTACGGGCAGCCCGATGCCGAGCGCCGGGTTTATTTTTCACCTTCCTGCCCGGCCTGCCGGGATGCGATAGCGGTGTTCGCGGGCAACGCGGCCTTTATTCCCGTGGCGGAACGCGATGAGGATTTTGCCGCCATAGCCGGAATGCGCAGCGCCTTGAAGCGCGGTAAGAATATGCCCGAAGCCCTGGCGGAAGGCTTGAAAGGCCAGGGGCACGACCTATCGATTGCCGACGGGTTGCTGCTGCGCCTGCGGCTTTTGCGCAACAAGGCCGAGGTGCTGCGCCTGGGCTTTGACAAGCTGCCGTTGTTGACCATTAACGGCATGCCCCAGTCTTTGCGGCCCGACGCTGCCGGTTCGGCCGGTTCGGGCGCGCGCCCTTCCGCGTCGGCCGGGTCGGGCGGCAGCGCCTTGCCGCCGGAACTGACGCCCCTTGATCAATGCAAAGAAGGCCCGGCGCCTTGCCCGCCCGCTCCCTGACGGATTCTTCGTCATCTTTTCCGGCGGCCTGGCCGCCGTCCTATAGCGTACGCGTCAGCGCGAAAGCGTTGCGCGCGCGGCTGCGCGTGTTGCCGGACAGAGGGCTGGAGGTGGTTTTGCCGCGCGGGCTTGATCCCGCTCTTGCCGCCGGGTTTGTTGAGCGGAACAGGGATTGGATAGAGCGGACCCTGCACCGCGTCTGCCCGGAAGGCGCGCCGGAAACAGCCGCGCCAGACTTGCCGGAGACTGTCGCGCTGCACGGCGGCGCACTGAGCCTGCCCGTGCTCTGCGCCGGTGAAACGCCGCCGGAAACCACCGCCATAACGCTTCGCGTCCGCAGGGATGACCGGGAAGCGGCTTTGCGCCAACTGCGGCGCCGGGTCAAAGAATACGCCACCTCTTTTTTGGCAAAAGAGCTGAAAACCCTTGCCGCCGCGCACGGGTTTTCTTTCGCCAATCTGCGTTTCGGCTGCCAGCGCAGCCGCTGGGGCAGCTGCACGGTTCGGGGCGACATCAGCCTGAATATTTGCCTGGTTTTTTTGCCGCTTGATCTGGCCCGCCACGTGTTGCTGCACGAGTTGGCCCATACGCTGCACTGCAATCACGGGCAGGGCTTTTGGAAAGTGCTTTTCGCGGCGGAACCCAACGCGCTGGCCTTGGACAAGAGGTTGCGCAAAGCCTGGCGTTATGTGCCCGGCTGGATCTGGCCGTAGCGCTTCAGTTTGCCGTGATACTGCGTCGGTCATGCGTTACTGTTGCGCATTGACGGTCCAGGGCCGAAACGCTACATTCGCCCCCGTTTCTTTGCGAGAATGGCGGAACTGGTAGACGCACTGGACTTAGAATCCAGCGGGTAACCGTGGGGGTTCAACTCCCCCTTCTCGCACCAAGGTAATAAAATAAAGGCAGTTACGTTATGTAGCCGCCTTTTTTTAATCGAAATTCACTGTGCCTACGTTGTACTTATATGGAGCTATACCTGGCTTGTTTGGATATCCCGGCAAAGTCGCCTGTTTTTACCAAGACTTCCGAATATGGCGGCATGGCGAATAGATAAGTTCGCTTTCCCTGAGAAAGGCCAAGTCGCTTCCATGAAAAAGATCAGCCTGGAATGCCGGATTTTTTACGTGCCATTATGGTTGCACCTTAGGTTTCGTCGGGTCGTTTTCTCTCGCAACAGAACATAGCGATTCAAGACCGGCGCCAATTCCGGCTTCAAGCGGATGCATCTTCTTTTCCGCTGCTTCACAGGTTTCCCAATCCTCCCGTAGGCCGAGAAAGTAATCTACCCGGTCAAAGAACAGGGTATAGAGCGATGGCGAGGTGTAATATTCATTCTCTGTTTTTCCTGGAAATGGCACAGGGAATGGATTGGCCCCCATCCCATCTCCAATCCAACTGCGGACCACAGCCTTAGTTGTCCCATCATTTTCTTCAACAAGTATTTTCCAATGATTTTTTCCGGTGGCGGCCGCAATAACCATATAAATAAGCCAACGGCGTTCTGCATAAAACCCATTCGGCATGTGTTGCGTTACATCATATTTGCTGTCTGAGGCTTTCAAAGCTTGTTCGCATGCCGTCAACAAACGTTCTTTGTCCACGCCAGAATATTCTCGCGTCATGGCTTTGGTGGTCGCGTCATTTAAGGCGAGAAATTCTTCGCGGGTAAGCTGCTTTGGCGCACATCCCGCCATCATAGCCACCGTCACGGTCGCCACGATTAGAAAAACCTTACGCATTCCAACCCCTCCCTTCTGCCTAAGTGGTGCCCCTTTCTATACGCCAACGTCATAAACCGGGCGAGCCGCAACGCGCATGAATGTAACTTAAGGCATCGCGGCATCACTCCTGATATGCCTCGCCGACAATCTTGGCGTTGATTTGGCGGGCCAGGTTGCCTACCCACGTATTATAAATTTTGTGGATAGTGCCCCTCTCGTCGGCGTACAGATCCTTACTGCTGCTTTTGTAGATAATGGAATACGTGGTTGTGGAATAAGGTATGCTCACAACAGCGGTATGGTCGCGCCTTTGTATTTTGCCTTCAAACTCTCCGTCACTGAGCTTGGTCATTGTCCAGCCAAGCTCAGCCCCGGCGGTAACTATGCATTTTTCCATTTGGACCATGGTCAGCTTCGCGTTCACAGGTTGATCAGGGAAGTTTACTATCGGCGCGGTATTGAAATTGGATTTGCAACCGACGACACAGCAAATTGCAACACAGAGCAAAAGTAATTTACGCATATCCCCTCCATAGTTGGCTCCCCCTCTCTATACACGCACAGTGCCGGTAGGCGTCAAACAAAAAAAACCTCGTATGGTCCCCGCACAGCCAACTGTGGCATGGGCGGGCGGAGTAAAACATTCTTCAAGCTGTCGGGAGAAAGTCACGGGCCTGAGTCCCCGGGTCTTCGCGCCGTTTTTTTTGTTGTCGTTGACACCCAGCCGGGCAGAGAGCATCATCCCATGACGGCAGGGAATATCCCGCAATATTGAACCTGTCCTTCGCACCACATATTACCCCGAGGAGCCGTCATGGATAAGTATTTCATCGTGGCCATGGTTCACCCCAAGGCGGGCAACGCGGATGCCGTCAAGGCGGAAATCCTCAAAAACATCCCCAACGTCCGCGCGGAAAAGGGCTGTTTGCGCTACGACCTGCACGAGCTGAAAGACGGCAGCGGCAAGTTCATGTTCTACGAAATTTGGGCGGACAAGGCCGCGTTCGAAGCCCACCGGGTCGCGCCGCACATGACCGCGTACCGCGAAAAAGTGAAAGACCTGATGGAAAAGCCGTCGGATGTGACGGTGTGGTCCGCCGCCGACGTGAAGTAAGATTCGTTTCGCAAGAAACAGTAAGGCCGGGAATCTGTTACGGATTCCCGGCCTTGTTTCGCCTGACGAAGTATCAAGCGTAAATGGAGCCGCTACTTCCCGAAAGCGAAGATCGCGCCGTTAGGCACCCCTTCGAACACGCGGGTGCCATAAACCAGCGCTTCGCGTTCGATGGTCATGGCGGGCCAGGGGCCGAACTCCGCGCCGAACGCTTTGAGCAGGGCCAGGCCCGTGGGGGTCACCGTCTCGCCTGCGCTTGCGATGCCGTGCACCGGCACGTCGCGCAAGAGCCGCATCACCGCGGGAGCGGGAGAGGGCAAGGTGCCGTGTGCGCAGCGCACCGCGCCGTCGCACAGCGGCAGAGAGCCGCAGACGAAACGGGCGGGCGCGAGTTTGGCGAACAGGGCGGCGGCCAGGCAGGTGTCGAGTATGCTGTCCAGCGCGCCCACTTCGTGAAAAGCCACGTCGTCCGCCGTTTTGCCGTGCACGGCGCCTTCGGCTTCCGCCAGGATCGCAAAGGCTTTTTCAGCCAGGGCTTTGGCCGTCTCTTCCAGAGCGCTTGCCCGGATTATGCCCCGAATGTCCGCCAGGGTGCGGTGGCTGTGCTCATGCGGCAGCGTTACCCGGCACTGCCAGCCGCCCACTTCGTTCAGCGAATGGGGCAGTACGGTCAGGCCTCCGGCCAGCTCCGGCAGGCCGATGGCGGCAATGAGCCCGTCAATCAGGGGCTGGTCCGCCTCCAGCATGCGGGCAAGGCCCGCCACCATGATGTCGCCGGAAATGCCCGTGTAGGGGCGCAGCACCAGAACGGGCGCGCCCTTTGCGTGTATGTGCCTGTGCCCGTGCTCATGCGAGTGATCATGGCCGTGCGAATGCTCGTGTTTGCGCTCATGATCGTGGTTATGGTGATGGTCATGCCCGTGGTCATGGCTATGCTTGTGCTCATGATTGTGGTCATGAGCGTGGGAATGGCTGTGGTCGGGGTCGTGCATGGTCGCTCCTTGTCCGCGAACGTGTCGCGGTCACCACTGTAAGCGCAGGCTCCTTGAAAAGCCAGCGTTGGTTGAAACGATGCCTGACAAAGCATCACGGCAATCTAAGCCGCCGCTCTGGTAAAATAAAAAAAATTGCGATACTGCAAGCGGGCCTTCGTTGAAATTTTTTTGTCTTGTGAGTGCCTATGCGAGTTCCCGCTCTGATTACCGTTTCCGTTCTGGCCGCGTTGTGCGGCGGCTGCGCCTTTTTCGGCCAGCTTTTCGGCCTCGCGCCGGTCTATCGTGACCACCCCGTGCCCGCTGAGGTTTTTGAGCCCGCAACCCTGGCGGCTTTTCAAAAACTGCGATTTTCTCCGCCCTCCGCCGTCGCCGTCACGGTGAGCGACGAAGGCAAAGTGGAGCCGGGCGGGCAAATCGCGCCGGACGATTACCAGCCGGAATCCTACGGCCGGGAACTGCGGCAGCGTCTTGACCTTTCCACCTTTCCTTCCATGATCGTGGTGCCGCAAACCGGAGAGCCTTTCACCCACGCCATGCGGCCCTGGTCCGAGGGCATGACTGACAGGACCGGCTGCTCCGTAACCTCGTCATACGCCGACGCCACGTATCGGGTGATCGCCACATTTGACTACACGGGCGACGGCACGCGTGACTGGCTTATTGCCGCATCCCAGCAGGTACGCCGTGACGAACAGCTGATTTTGACCTTCTGGCTGGTGGTGGAAAACCCCCGCAAAGACGGGCCGCTTTCCGCCCGGCTGCTGGGTATGGAAGAGCGGCGCGGCCTTGCCCCCGCAACGGTATACCCCGATGCGGCCTCCGCAAAAGCTCGCCTGACCTATTTGCGCGCCGTGTTGCGTTTTCCGCCGTTTGCGGAGTGAGCGCGGGGTCTTTCACAGCAGCGGGTGAAGCCCGAAATGCAAAGCGGCTGTATACAGCGCGGCCAGAAGAAACTGGAGCAGCGCCGCCGCGGCTATGGTGCCCCATACCTCCTGCAGCCGGGTTTTGAAAAACTCCAGCGTGACCAGAAAGCAGCTGTGCAGAGGCGAAAGCATCTGCCCCAGGTTGCCGGCGACCAGGGCCAGAATCATCCAGCTCAGGCGTTCCGGGTACAGATCCACCTGGCCGAGCAGCGCTATCAGTAAGGGAAACGCAGTGCCCACAAAGCCCAGCATCAGGCCGGTCAGAATCCCGGCCATGGCGGGCAGCGCCACGAACAGCACCACCAGCGCGGATGAGCCGGAAATCATGGCCGCCAGCGCATTGACCACCTTTGCTTCCGTCAGGATTTCCTTGAAGGCGAAGATGGCGAAAATCAGCAGCAGCATTTTGCCTATGTGACGCTGCAACAGCAAGCGCAGCAGCGCGGCGGGGCCAAGCCCGCCCTGAACCGCCGCCGTGGCAATGGCCGTCAAAAACGAAGCGGTGAAAGAACTTCCCGGCGGCACATGCAGGCCCGCCAGCGAAAAAAACAGCGAATATAATGGGGCCGCGCCGATGGCCACGGCTATGGGCAGTCCTTCCAGCAGCACCGCGCCCAGAGGGCGCTTTTCTTCCGTGTCCTCTTTATATCCGGCTGTCATGCGCAGGGGCTTGCGCAACAGAAACAGCCAGCCCACGGCAAAGCTGATGAGGATCATGGGGAAGGTGTATTGCCAGAGCAATGACGTGGGGATGCCGGCCAGCGAGCAGGTCAGGATATAGCCGGGGTACAGGGGCCAGGCGACTTCCCAGACATGGCGGAACCAGTAATTGATCAGGGTTTTTTGCCGTTCACTGAGCTCGATGCCCTCGGCCACGTCGCGCACCATGGGGCAGGAAAAAATCGCGCCGCCCGGCATGGGCAAAAGCCCCACCAGGGCGGGGAAAAACACCAGCCGCAAGCGGGGGGATTTCAGGTAGGGGCTCAACCCGCTGACCAGCCGCCGCCCCTGGCCGGTGCGCGATTGCACCTCAGAAAGCATCAGGATGCAGGCCACCGTGGCCAGCAGGCTGAAAAACGACTCCTGCGCGGCCGCGGCGGCTATGGTTTGCGCGATATGCAGGGGAGAGAGGCCGAAGAGCAGTCCCAGCAGAACGCCGCCCGGCAGAATGGCCAACCACAGATCCCAGCGGCGGGAAACCCCGTACAGCATAAAGGCCAGCGTCGCGCCGATTTTAGCCAGCACAAGCAAAGAAGAAGCAATAATCATAATAGATGCTCTGTTACGGGTTGCGGCCGTCACCGCCGACGTAACCCGTGCCGTTTTTTTCTCCTTTCGCACAGAACGGTATCTGTTGTCAGTAACCCGTTTGTTGTTTTTCCGGCCCTTGCTGGCTTTTTTTTGCTCTTGGTGCTATGAACCGGAAAACATGCACCATCCGCCGGACGCTTTCCGGCGGCGGTCTATCGGAGACCCGCTTCCGGAAGAAATTTTTCCCGAAGAAACACCCATCTATGCGGAGGAGTCGAAGAATGCGTACCAAACTTGTTGCCCTCATCATCGGTTTCAGCTTGGTGCTGGGCTGCGCCGGCGGTGCCGCCGCCGCGGAAAAGTTCATTTTGTACACCTCGATGAAAGAATCGCTTATCGGTAAGCTGCGCGATGGTTTTGTGAAGAAAAACCCTGGTATTTCAATGGATTATCAATCGGCCGGCGCGGGCAAGCTAATGGCGAAAATCGCGGCGGAGCGGGAGTCCGGCAAAATTCTGGCCGACGTGCTCTGGACCAGCGAAGTGCCCGATTTTTATAACATGAAGAAAGAAGGCCTGCTGGAAAAGTATGTTTCCCCGGCCAGCAAAGAAATTTTGAACCCCTTCAAAGATTTTGACGGCAGCTTTACCCCCGCGCGCCTGGGCACTCTGGGCATCGCGTATAACACCAAGCAGATCAAAAAAGCCCCCGCTTCCTGGAAGGACCTGTTCCAGAAAGAATACAAGGGCGCCTTCGGCATAGCCAACCCGGCTCTTTCCGGCACGTCGTACATGAGCGTGGCTCTGCTGGCCAAACAGTTCGGCTGGGAATATTTTGAACAGCTGCGCGCCAACGGCGCGAAGATAGGCAAAGGCTCCGGCCAGGTAATTGACGACACCGCTTCCGGCGAATTGGCCGCCAGCCTTGCCGTCGACTACATCACCAACGACAAGATCGAAAAGGGCGCGAACCTGGCGCTGGTCTATCCGCCTGAAATGCTGGTGGTGCCCAGCCCCGTGGCCATCATCAAGAACACGCCCAACCTTTCCGCCGCGAAGAAATTCGTGGACTACCTGCTTTCCAAGGAAGCGCAGACCATCATCGCCGCCGAAGGCACGCTGCCCGTGCGCGCCGACGTGGAAACCCCGGCCCAGTTCAAGCTGCCCAAAGCGGCCGACGCGATCAAGCGCTCCATCCCCATCGACTATATGGAGCTGATGGCGCAGAAAGAGACCCTGATCAAGAAGTTCATGGACATCATGCAGGGCAAGAAATAGTTCTTCCGCCGCATCCAAGCGGTTTGTATCTGCAACTGCGACAGGCGGTGCCGGATTTGGTCCGGCCCGCCTGTTGGCGAGAGTATCCCATATGGCGACTATTCATCTTGAAGGCGTAGGGAAGAGGTACGGCAAGCACGAGGTGCTGCAAGACCTGTCGCTGACGGTGGAGCACGGCGAGTGCTTCACCCTCTTGGGCCCGTCGGGCTGCGGCAAGACAGTGCTGTTGCGGCTTATCGCGGGGTTTGAAATGCCCGACGGCGGCCGCATCCGTATCGGCGACGATGTGGTGGCCGACGAATCCGGCGGCAGCGTGCCCCCGGACCAGCGCGACCTTGGGGTGGTGTTTCAGGATTATGCGGTCTGGCCGCACATGACGGTGGCCGAGAACGTGGGCTATCCGCTGAAGCTGGCCAAAGTCCCGGCGGAGCAATTGCGCGAGCGGGTCATGGAAACCGTGGGCCTGGTGAACATGCAGGGCCTTGAAAAGCGCCTGCCTTCGGAACTTTCCGGCGGGCAGCAGCAGCGCGTGGCGCTGGCCCGCGCTCTGGTCGCCAAACCTTCGCTGATGCTGCTGGATGAGCCGCTCTCCAACCTCGACGCCAACCTGCGCGAAGAGATGCGCTTTGAGATCAAAGAATTGCAGCACAAGCTGGATATCACCGTGCTCTATGTGACCCACGACCAGGAAATAGCGCTGGCCATTTCCGACCGCATGGCGATCATGGACAAAACCGGCAGGATCCGCCAGATCGGTGCCCCTGTTGAAATTTACGAGCACCCGGCGGACCTTTTCGTCTTCAGCTTCATGGGGGTCGCCAACTTTTTGCCCGTGCGCTTTGCCGACGGCGCCTGGCGGGTGGGGCAGGGGGAGCAGAAAATACCCTGGCAAGAGCCCAACGGCGGCGCGGACTCTTGGGTCGCGGGGTTTCGCCCCTCTGACGTGCGCATCGGCCGGCCGGGCAACGGCGACGGGCGTGAAGCATTGCGCGGCGTTGTGAAGCGCGCCAGCTTTCTGGGCGCCATGACCGACTATCTGGTGGAAATCGACGGCGCGCACCTGCGCACGGAATTGGAAACCCTGCACGCGATGGACCGTGGCCTGATGTTTACGGAAGGGGAGGAATGCGTCGTCAGCTTCCGCAACCTGCACTGGTTTGACGCGGCCAGCATGGCGGAGGTGACGGCATGAGCGCACAGTCGCGAAAAGATGATGGCATGAGCGCGCAATTGCGTAAAGGCGGCGGCGGTTTCGGCGTGGCGCAGGTCATTCTTTTTCTGTCCATCGCCATTCTGGTGGTGGTGGTCGCGGTGCCGGTACTGCTGATTTTGTTCAACGCCTTTTGGGGCAAGGGGCAATTCAACATTACCGACGTGGTGAAAGTGCTGAGCGAACCTGATACCTACCAGGCGTTGCTTAACTCCATCATCATCGCCATCGGCACCACCATAGGCAGCACCACCATAGGCACCTTCTTCGCCTGGCTGGTGACCCGCACGGACCTGCCCTACAAACGCTTCATGAAATCCATGTTTCTGGTGCCGTTCATGCTGCCCTCGTTCATCGGGGCGCTGGCCTGGAAAATGCTGCTTTCGCCCAGGGCGGGCTACATCAACCGCTTTTTCATGGACACCCTGGGCTTTGACGAGCCCATATTCAATATTTACAGTTATCTGGGCATCATTCTTGTGGAGATCATGTACCTCTTCCCCTTCGTCTTCATTCAGGTCTGCGGCGCGCTGGAGCGCATGGACCCGACGCTGGAGGAATCCGCCCGCATATCCGGGGCGGGGCTGTTCACCATCACCCGCAAGATCACCATACCGCTGGTGCTGCCCAGCATTTTGTCGGGCGCGCTCTTGATCATGCTCTATTCCATGGCCCATTTCGGCACCGTGGCGGTGCTGGGCATTGAAAACGGCATTTTTAACATACCCACGCTGATTTACGAGCGCATTCACCAAAGCGCGGGCTCGTTCGATTCCATCCGCACCGGCACGGTGCTGGCGACAGTGCTGGTGGTTTCCGCCGCTTTCATCATCTGGCTGCAAAACAAAATTTTGGGCAAAGGCCGTTACCAGATCATCGCGGGCAAGAGTTTCAGGCCCATGGAGCTGAAGCTGCGCGGCTTGCGCATTCCGTTGATGATTTTCTGCGTGGCGTATATCGGCTTTACCATCGTGCTGCCCACGGTGGTCATCTTCCTGGTGGGCGGGCTGAAAACTTACGGCCTGGCCTTCACCTGGGAGAACCTCTCGCTGGAAAACTACCGCTTCATTTTGTTCGAGCATAAATTGACCCGCGACGCCATCTTCAACAGCGTGACCCTGGGTCTTTCCGCCGCGCTGATCACCATGTTCGCCGGGGTCATGATCTCGTACGTCATCGTGAAGATGAAGGTGCGGGGCAAGGGCATTCTGGAGTTTTTGGGCATGCTGCCGTTCTCCGTGCCCGGTTCCGTCATCGCGCTTGGGGTCATTCTGGCCTGGAGCGGCAAGTTCGGCATCAACCTGTACAACACGGTCTGGATTATTTTGGTGGCGTATATCGCGCGCTACATGGCCTTTTCGCTCAAAGCCAACTCCGCCGCGCTGGAGCAGGTGCACGATTCGTTGGTGGAAGCGGCAAGAGCCTGCGGGGCCAGTATGTGGCAGGCGCTGAAAGACATTGTGCTGCCGCTGGTGCGGCCGGGCATGCTGGCGGCCTTCTTCTTGATCTTCCTGCCTTCCTTGCGGGAACTGACGGTCTCCATCATGTTGTACGCGCCCACCACGCGCACCATCGGGGTGGCCATCTACACCCTGAATGAAGACGGCGAAACGGTGGTTTCCGCCGCGCTGGCAGGGGTCGCCCTGATTCTGATCATCATCGGCGACACCACCATCAACCGTTTCATCGCCAGGACCAAGAAGGGGTAGCCGCATGTCTTACGTCAGACTGATCGATGTGACCAAACAGTTCGGGGCCGTCACGGCCGTGGACAAGCTGAACCTTGAGATTAACCGGGGCGAGTGCTTTTCCATGCTGGGCCCTTCCGGCTGCGGCAAGACGACCACCCTGCGCATGGTGGCGGGTTTTGAAGACCTGGACGACGGTGAAATTCACGTGGGCGAGCGCTTGCTCTCTTCCAAAAGCAAGGGCTTTTACCTGCCGCCCGAAAAGCGCGATTTCGGTATGGTCTTTCAGGCCTTCGCCGTGTGGCCGCACCTGTCGGTGTATGAAAATGTGGCTTTCCCCCTGCGCATTCGCAAGCTGCCTTCGTCCGAGATAGAGCGGCGCACCAAAGACGCGCTTTCGTCCACCAACCTGCTGGATGTGGCGCAAAAAAGCCCGGAAGATCTTTCGGGCGGCGGCAAGCAGCGCGTGGCGCTGGCCCGGGCGCTGGCCATCAACCCCGACGTGATGCTGCTTGACGAGCCCCTCTCCAGCCTTGACCCGCACCTGCGCGAGGAAATGCGCTTTGAGATCAAAGATTTACAGCGCCAATACGGCTTTTCGATCATTTATGTGACCCACGACCAGGCGGAAGCCATGGCCCTTTCCGACCGCATCCTGGTAATGAAGCTGGGCGTGGTGCAGCAAATCGACACGCCGCTGAACGTGTACACCAAACCGGCCAACAAGTTCGTGTTCAGCTTCATCGGGCTGTCCAATTTCCTGGAAATTGAAGGCGCGGACGGGGCGCTGCGCACCTGTGACGGCGACTGCCCGTTGCCTGCCGGGGTGGCCCCGCCGGCGGAGATGGCCGCCAGCGGCCGCTTTTCGCTGGCCAGCAGGCCCGCGGAAATAGAGTTCGTTGATGAAGGAGGCCTTGCGGGCGTTGTCACGCGCAAGTCTTTTCTGGGCGAAATCGTCGATTATCAAGTTCGGGTTGGGTCGCAGACCCTGCGCGTGCAAAAAGGGCGGCGCAGCCCCGGCCCGGACAAAGACGCGGCGTGTTTTCTCCGCTTTTCGCGTCCCTTATGGTATCCCGCTGAATAAACTCACCTATATCGAGTTGACAGCACGCATTTTTTCCTCGATAGATAGGCGCACTTTTGCGTGTTGGCGCATAGACACTATTGTACTACCCGGAGGGGAAAAATGGTTAAAAGGATTAGTCTCTTTCTGTTTGTTTGCGTTCTTCTGGTTGCCATGAGCGGGTGCGTCGGGGGACAGGCCGGTTCCGCAGCCAGCGATCTTATGACCGCCGCCACCATCAGCGATGCGGAATTGATTCAGATGTCCCAGCAGATGCGCGCTGAAGGCGACAAGCAGAACCAGGTCGCCGGCCCCAAAAACAAGTACGGCGCCCGTCTGGCCCGCCTGACCAACCGTTTCAAAAACGAAGACGGCCTGAACCTGAACTTCAAAGTGTATCTGGTCAGAGACGTTAACGCCAACGCCACGGCTGACGGCTCCATCCGCGTGTACGCCGGCTTGATGGACCTGATGACAGACAACGAACTTCTGTTCGTCATCGGCCATGAAATCGGCCACGTGAAAGACGGCGACAGCCTGGACAAAATCCGCATGGCCTATGCCTCTTCCGGCGCCATCAAAGCCGCCGGCGCTTCCAACAAGGCCGCCAGCGCCGCCCTGTCCAGCGCGCAGCTGGGCGATCTGCTGCACTCCGTGCTGAACGCCCAGTTCTCGCAGAAGCAGGAACTGGATGCCGACGCTTACGGCTACCAGCTGATGAAGAAATACAAGATCGACACCAAGGCCGCTGTTTCCGCCCTGCAAAAGCTCGACAAACTGGGCGCCAGCGGCGGCACCATGTCCAGCCACCCCAATTCGGGCGACCGCGCCAGCAAGATCGCCGAAATGATCAAAAGCGGGAAATAGTCCGCGCTGATCCGCCTGTTGCGGTCCTCCTGTTCCATTGCGAACAGGAGGACCGCTTTTTTCGTGGAAAAAATATTTACCAGTCGGCCAATGTAAAAAATCTTTTCATAACACGGAAAATAGAGTAAACTTGTCGACTTCATGGGCGCATCTACACTGCCTATTTCGCGCTGAAAGCGCGTTTGTCGTAACGAGCCGGTATTCCGGGAGGAAAAGAGCATGAGAAAGAAGATTACAGTGATCGGTGCGGGCAACGTGGGGGCTTCCGTGGCCCAGTTCTGCCTGATCAAAAGACTGGGAGACGTGGTTCTGCTGGACGTGGTGGAAGGCACGGCCAAAGGCAAGGCGCTTGACTTGTCGCAGGCCGCAGCGCTGCAAGTGCACAACTGCCAAATTACGGGCACCAGCGACTATGCCCAAACGGCGGGATCGGACCTGATCATAGTAACCGCCGGTATAGCCCGCAAGCCGGGCATGACCCGCGACGATCTTGTGCGGACCAACCACAGCATCGTAACCCAGGTGGTGAAAGCCGCTGTCGAGCGGTCGCCGAACGCGCTGCTGGTGGTGGTCAGCAACCCCCTGGACGTTATGTGCCAGGCGGCGTACAAGGCCAGCGGCCTGCCCAGGGAACGAGTGATCGGACTTTCGGGCATGCTGGATGCTTCGCGCCTGCGCTATTACATGGGAAAAGAAGTGGGCGTCGCCCCGCACACCATTGAGGCCCTGGTGCTGGGCGAGCACGGCGATTCCATGGTGGCCCTGACCCGGCTGGCCAATATCGGCGGCGTGCCCGCCCCCGACCTTTTGCCGCAAGAGAAACTGGACGCCATTGCCAAAGATACCGCTGCCGGCGGCGCGGCCGTGGTGGCCCTGCTCGGTTTCTCGGCCTATTATGGCCCGGGTATCGCCGCGGCCTCCATGGCCGAAGCGTTGCTGACCGACAGCCATTCCATCATGCCGTGCTCCGTCTATCTGACCGGGCAGTACGGCGCGAACGATATGTTCATGTGCGCTCCGGCGCGCCTGGGCGCCAAGGGCGTGGAAGAAGTGATCGAACTTTCGCTGAACGACGCAGAAAAAAAGGCGGTTGCCGCTTCCGTCGCCAGCATTCGCGAAAAGCTGCAAATTCTGGATACACTGTAAAAGGCGTTCAGATAAACCATAAAAGCCCCGCGAGCGTGTTTCGCGGGGCTTTTGCGTAAGTTTGACGACATAGGTTGAAAAGAGAAAAACATGGATTGCCGCATCGCTCCGCTCCTTGCAATGACACAAGCAAATTCGGCGCGTTGTTCCTTGTCATTGCGAGGAGGGCGCAGCCCGACGCGGCAATCCATGCCTTTCAGCAGCCTGAAAAGCCCCCGGTGGGGGGCTTTTACGTTTATGCGTTTTTCGAAATCAGCGGGGCAGGGGTTTTAGCCTGGCTTTTGCGAATGATCTTTTGTTCATACATGGCTTCGTCCGCGCGGCGATACAGCGACTCAAGCTCGCCCGGGTCCAGGGCAAGGGCCACGCCGATGGAAACCTCCAGCGGGGGCCTGGTTGGGTGGGAGAGAGAGTTCTCTTCCAACGCGCGGGTTATGCGGCGAATAAGCAGGGTGGCTGTTCTGGCCACCGTACCCAACAGCAAAATGGCGAATTCGTCGCCCCCAAGGCGAAAGATGGCGTCGTCGCCGCGCAGGCAGCCGCGCAAGACGGCGCACAGCCGTTGCAGTTGCCGGTCCCCGCTTTCGTGGCCCAGTTCGTCGTTAATCTTTTTCAGGTCGTCCATGTCGCAAATCAGCAGGGCAACGGGGAAATCCGCCCTGCGGCGCAAGTTCCTGAACGCCTGCTCATAGGCCGTGCGGTTGCCGATCTGGGTCAGCTGGTCGATCTGGCTCAGGTTTTTATAGTCGTCGTGCTTCCAGACGCGGTGAATCAGATAGGCGATGCACACCGCCCCGACCACGCAGAAGACAAGGAAAAGGTCCTGCAAGGGGGCGAAACCGCCCAGAATAACGTCTTTGGGGGCATACAGGGCCAAGATCCAGTCGGTGCCGCGTATGGGTGCGTAAACGAAGATATGCGGTTTGCCTTCCAGCATTATTTCCGTCGTGCCCACGGGGTTGTTGCGGCTTATGGCGTAAAGTTGCTCGGCGCCTGGCTGGTCGTTAAATCCCAGAGAGCCTTCGCCGGGGTCCATGGGCACGAGCACTTGCTTGGCGCTGTTAATGATCAGCACCTTTTTGCCTTCGCTGGGCGTTTTTTGCGCAAAGGCCGCAAGCGCCGTTTGCGGAATGCTGAAAGCCAGCACCCCACGCTGGTTGCCGTTGCGGTACGAAAGCGGCGTGGAAAGGGTGAAGACCTGGCCGCTGCCGTTGCTGGCAGGCACAAAAGGACCGATAACCGGGCCGTTGCCGACCTGCTCCAGCGCCAGTTTGAACCAGTCTCTCGTCTGCGGAGCGGGTGAAAGGGGAATGGGCACGCCGGCAACCAGAGAGCCGTCTTTATAGCCCAGAACGACGTTGCGCAGTTCCGGGTCGTGCTTGTAGGCGTTGAGAAACTGCGGGGGAATGGGCTTGTCGCCCACCACTTCGTCAATGGTGGCCCGCAAAACCTCAAGCACCTGAATTTTGGTGTTCAGCCAGGTCTGCACGGCCTCGGCGCGCAGATCCACGTCGCCGGTCACGCGCTGCATGGCGTCGCGCCGCGCCATCTCGGAACTGACGTAGTACAGCACCCCGCAAATGAGGGCCAGAACGGCAAATCCTATAATATACGGGTAGACGGCCCGTTTGTCTGAAGGAGGCATGATGCGCGGTCACCCCAAAGGCGTTCGTGTAATCGCGCGCGGCGGAAGATGGCTTCTGCCAAGGGAAGTCTCCTGCCCGGCGCATGTTCGAGCAGCAATATCATAGATTCACCGCAAGTGGAATCCCGCGAGAAAAATATGTCAAATTGTCACTTGGAGGTTGACTGGGGGGCTCGGTTTCGCGTATGTACTCCTGCGCGGCGAATTTCGCCGCCTTATTCCCCGGTAGCTCAATCGGCAGAGCGGGTGACTGTTAATCACTAGGTCGGCGGTTCAACCCCGTCCCGGGGAGCCAGGAAAATCAGGCTCTTACAGAGAAATCTGTAAGAGCCTTTTTTGTATGCGAAAACCTCCCGCTCGGCGGGAGGTTCTAAAAAGCTTTTAGCTATAAGTATGTCAGAAAAACTCCTTTTGATTTGTTAAAGAAGACCTGCGGTCTGGCAACTGCGAGTCAAACAAATCAAAAGGAGGTC
>JAVBNL010000034.1:0-59330 GCA_031551515.1 Desulfovibrionaceae bacterium | reverse complement strand
TTGCTTTTCCTTTTTGGCCTCTTCCGTCTTGATTTCACCGGAAAAAATGCCGGACGCCGATTCCTTGAGCTGCTTCACCCATTTATGGATGAGCGTTTGGTGGACGCCGAACTCAGAGCTGAGCTCGGCTATGGTCTTCTCACCGGAAAGGGCTGCCAGGGCCACCCTGGCCTTGAAGGCGGGGGCGTGATTCTTTCGTTTGGACATCTGTGTTCTCCTCGTCTGGTTGAGTAGCTATCACATCTGTCCGATTTTTAGGGAGCACTTCTCTCAGCGCAGTTGGCTGTCTTTGCTGCCTTTACGGTTGTACAAACTGACCGCCTGGTGCTCTTTGTCCTCTTCTTCCTGGCAGGCCAGGCACAAGCGCACGCCGGGCAACGCTTTACGCCTGGCTTCGGGAATAGGCTCGCCGCATTCTTCGCAATGCGTCAGGCTTTCACCTTTGGGCAGACGGGCTCGCGCACGTGCCACTTCATCTTCGATAGATCCCGCGATTTGATCATTGACGGCGTTATCGTTTGTCCAGCCACCGGCCATGCTGTTCCCCGTCTATTTATTCCGTAACCCGTAGTTTTTAAATTTCTCCAAAACAATGTCGATTTCCGCTTCAGATAATATGGGCGGTTCGCCGATTTGCAAGCAGCCGTGGTATTGCCTAGCCAGGTTTTCCACTTCAGCCGCCAGCCAGAGCGCTTTATCCAGCGAAGGGCCGACGGCGATCATGCCGTGGTGGGCCAAAAGGCAAGCCGATCGATTCTGTAACGCTCGCAGAGCAAGATTTGAGAGCTCTTTTGTGCCGAATGTGGCATAGGGTGCACACCGTATTGTATTGCCGCCGGCAGCTGCGACCATGTAATGAACAGCCGGTATATCTTTGCCCAGTATGGCGAGTGTTGTGGCAAAAGGCGCATGGCAGTGCACAATCGCATTAACTTCCGGCCTGGCAGCCATAATATCAAGGTGAAACCGCCATTCCGTTGAGGGGGGAAGCGCCCCTTTCCAGGCGCCGTTCATATCCATAAAGACAATATCTTCGGGCAGAAGAGCATCATATGCTATGCCGCTTGGTGTTATCAGTAACCCATCGGCACAGCGGACACTGATGTTGCCTGATGTGCCCTGATTGAGCCCAAGCGCATTCATGCGCCTGCATGCCTCTACTATCCTCTGGCCGATGTTTCTATCGTCTGGTGTCATAATGTTCCAATATTATTTTGATTTTTTTGCCGGAATCTTGAGTGTAACAGTTGTATATCATTCTTTTTACTATACTAATTTCAGCAATACCTATACTTTTTTCTTGTTTTGCCGACGAGTATGTTCTATAGGCTTGCCCGCAAGCGTTTGGATATTTTTTGTAACAGCATAGTGATCAGGGGGTGCTTGTGTCAATTTCCGGCAAACTAACCGCGCTCGTAACCGCAACTATAGTGTGCCTTGTCGCGTTGTTGTGCGGCACCGGGTATTTTTTGATTTCTTCCTCTGCCAACCAAAAGGGCAAAGAACAGCTCGCCGGCAATGCCCACGCTGTGCGGGCCATGGTGCAAAGCAGCCTGCACACGCAAGAAACCATCAGTGCGTTGATTTCTTTGAACGACGATCTGCCTCGCGCCATAGCCAGGGTGGAAACGGAAACTCTGAAATCCATCGCCAAAGGGCTGGTGGGCCAAGCATCCATTGATCTGGTCACCATTTGCGACGCTTCCGGCAAAGTGCTTGTCAGAGGGCATTCCGATGAGGCGGGAGATATGCTGCCCCCGAGCAGGATGAGTTCAACAATACCGCTCAAGCAAGGCAAAACCGTAATTGGGCTGGAACCGGGCAACGTGGTCAGGCTGACCTTGGCCTCCGGCACGCCTATCCGTTACGAAGGTAAAGTTGTAGGCGCCATCATTATCGGCGAGAATCTGACCTCCGGCAAATTCACCGGCAGAATCAAAGAAAGCATGGGCGTTGAATGCACGGTGTTTCTTGGCGAAACGCGCGTGAGCACCACGGTTATGCGCGATGGAAAACCTTTTATTAATACGCCCCTGAACAACCCGCAACTATATGACGAGGTCATGCGGCAAAACGGCGCCGTCGTTCCGGCCCGCAACATGATCGGCGGTGCCGACTATGATACGACGTATTGGGCCTGGAAGGATATGGCCGGTAAAAATGCCGGCATGTTTTTCGTCGGGCTTTCACGTGCCAGTATCGAAGCGACCCAGAAGCAGGTGATACTCTATCTCGTCGGCGCCGGTGCTGCTTTGGGGCTTCTTTTTATTATCCTTGGCGTTTCTGTGGCGCGTGCTATTTCCCGTCCCCTGAGGGCCGCGACCACATATGCTGAAACCGTGGCCGCGGGTAACTTTGACAGCACGCTTGCAGTCACCAGCTCTGACGAGGTCGGGATTCTTGCCCGCGCCTTGGGCAGCATGGTAAAAAACCTGAAAGAGAAAATCGCTGAATCGGACGCCAAGAGCAAAGAGTGTGAACTTGAATCGCAACGGGCGACTAAAGCGTTGGAAGATGCCAAGGTTGCCACGGAAAAAGCGGAGCAGGGACAAAAAGCGCTTTTACAGACCGCTGAAAACGTGCAGCAGGTCGTTTCTCGCCTCACTTCGGCCACGGAGCAGCTTTCCGACCAGGTGCGCCGTGCCAGTGACAGCACGGAAGCACAGCGCGAGCAAGTGGCCAGCTCGGCAACGTCGATGGAAGAGATGAACGCTACTGTGCTGGAAGTTGCCCGCAACTCCGGCATCGCCGCAGAAGCCTCCGACCGGGCTAAAATGAACGCCCAGGCTGGCGAGCGTGTTGTGGAACAGTCCGTCTCGGCTATCCGTGCGGTGGAAAAAGATACACAGGTTCTTAAAGACACCATGCATGTTCTGGGCAAGCAGGCGGAATCCATAGGCCAGATCATGACCGTGATCAGCGATATAGCCGACCAGACCAACCTTTTGGCGTTGAACGCGGCCATTGAGGCTGCCAGAGCGGGTGAGGCCGGGCGAGGTTTTGCCGTCGTCGCTGACGAGGTGCGCAAGTTGGCGGAAAAAACCATGACCGCTACCCAGGAAGTGGGAACGGCCATTTCCGGCATACAGCAGGGCGCCCGTAAAAGCGTTGAAGCGGTGGAACAGACCACGGCCAACCTGGGCAAAGCCACTGAACTTGTCAACAAGTCGGGTGAATCACTCGCAGACATCGTCAATGAATCGAATCATACCGCTGACCAGGTGCGCAGCATCGCCACTGCGGCGGAAGAGCAGTCCGCGGCCAGCGAAGAGATTGCCCATTCGTTGGAAGGCATTAATGGCAGCGCTATTGAAACCGCTGATATGATGCACCATGCCGCTTCCGCGGTTACGGATTTGACGGAGCAAGTGCACGAATTGCAAACATTGGTCAACTCTTTGCGTCATACGGACAAGTAAAAGAGCCTGATCGCAGCGGTACAGCCCGTGCGGCGGCCTTTGGGCCGCTTCGCGGGCTTTTTCTTTATGTCCTTTTACATTGCGCGCATCGTACCCTTGCCGTATACTCTTTCCCCGTTCTTTCTACCATACCGTAAATAAAAGAAGTAATGCAGGAAGTTGTATGAGTATACGTTTTGATGAATTGTCTCTTTCAAAAGAAATTTTGAAAGCTGTGAGTGACATGGGGTTTGAAGAAGCGACCCCTATTCAGGCTTTGGCTATACCCGCGCTGTTGGCGGGACAGGATATTATCGGACAGGCACAGACCGGCACGGGGAAGACAGCCGCTTTCGGCATACCGTTGCTGGAAAAAATCGATAGCCGCAGCAAGAAAGTGCAGGCTTTGGTGCTTTGCCCCACCAGAGAGTTGGCCATTCAGGTGGCGGAAGAAATAACTTCTTTGGCTGCGCGCAAGAAGGGCGTATTCGTGCTGCCCGTGTACGGCGGCCAGCCTATGGACAGGCAGTTGCGCGCTCTTTCGCGCGGTGTGCAGATCGTGGTGGGTACCCCCGGCCGCGTGCAGGACCACATGCAAAGGGGCACCCTGAATCTTGGGACGGTTCATTTCGCCGTGCTTGATGAGGCGGACGAAATGATGGACATGGGTTTTCGTGAAGACATGGAAGCCATCTTGTCTCAAGCGGATGAAGACTGCCAAAAGGCCATGTTTTCCGCCACCATGCCGCCGGCGATCCAAGAACTGGCCGAACGGTTTTTGCATGATCCTAAAACATTGAAGATCACGCAAAAACGCCTGACCGTGCCGACAATCGAGCAGGTCTGGTTTGAGGTGCGTCAGCACCAGAAGCTGGATGCTTTGTGCCGGGTGCTTGATACCTGGAACCCCAGCCGGGCCATTGTTTTTTGCTCCACAAAGCACGGCACGGACGAGTTGGTCAGCCATCTGCAAGGGCGCGGCTATCAGGCTGACGCGTTGCACGGCAATTTGTCGCAGACGCAGCGTGACAGGGTTATGGGCCGTTTCCGTTCCGGCAATCTTGAAATTCTCGTGGCCACCGACGTGGCAGCGCGCGGGCTGGACGTGGACGACGTGGATGCGGTGATCAACTACGATATCCCCAACGGCGCGGAAACATATGTGCACCGCATCGGCCGTACCGGCCGCGCCGGCAAGTCGGGCAGGTCGTTTACCTTTGTCACGCCGCGTGAGAACTACGCGCTGCGCGACATCATTCGCCGCACCAAAACGCAGATCGCCCAGGCGCAGCTTCCCACTCGTTTTGACGTGGCCAATATCAAGATCAACCAATTGCTTGAAGAAGTGCGCGACGTGCTGGAAAAAAACGATCTTGCGCGCTGCCACGCCCTTGTGGAAAAGTTTTTGGAAGACGACGTCACCAGTGTGGACATGGCGGCTGCTTTGCTTAAAATGCTGATGCAGCGGGAACTCGGCGACCTGGAACAGGAAGAAGCGCCCCGTGAGAAGCAGCATGGAAGCGGCGGGCCCGTTGCTCGTTTGTTCCTGAATCTGGGGTATAAGGCCAAGATCGGCCCGCGTGATATCGTGGGCGCGATTACGGGTGAAACCGGCCTGCCCGGGCGCGTGGTGGGTTCCATTGAGATTCGCGACCGCTTTTCTTTTGTGGATGTTCCGGCCGAACACGCGGAAACCATTATCAAGGCGTTGAACGGTTCGACTTTGCGCGGTTGCCGCCTGGGCGTGGACAAGGCCGTACCCAAATAAAAACGGCGATTTTTCGCCGGGGGAGAACGAATCATGGCGACGGATATCAACGCGCTGCTTCTTGAGAAGAAAATCGAACTGCCGCAGCCCAACGCTCCTCGCGGCAGCTATGTGCCCTTCGTCCGTGAGGGCTCTTTGGTGTTCATTGCCGGGCAGGGCCCGCGGCTTGGCGGAGAACTGCGCTTCACCGGCAAGGTCGGCCGCGACCTTACAATTGAGCAGGGTCAGCAGGCGGCGCGGATCTGCTCGTTGAATATTCTCAGCCATGTCCGCACCGCTTGCTACGGCGATCTGAACAAGGTTGCACGGGTTGTGCGCCTGGCCGGGCTGGTGAATTGCGAGAGCGATTTTACGGAACATCCGACGGTTCTCAACGGCGCTTCCGATTTCCTGGTCGATATTTTCGGCGAAGCGGGACGCCATGTGCGCATAGCCACAGGCGCCAATTCTTTGCCCTTTGATATGGCCGTTGAAGTGGAGGCAGTGTTCGCTCTCAAATAGTCGCAATAGCGTATCGCGCGGTGTTGCGCAGTACCAAAAGGAGTCCGTGATGCCCACTGTTGATCTTCTGTTTACCAATGCGCGACTGATCGATGGGACCGGCTCTCCGGCCTGCGAGGGAAGCTGGTTGGCCGTGGACAAAGGAAAAGTGCACTCCATCGGTTCGGGGGGCGCACCGGCGCCCGCCGCCGCCACGGTGGTGGACGCCACGGGCAAAACCCTGATGCCCGGCCTTATCGACGCCCACACGCACCCGGGCAATCTGGACCCGGACATAAACAAGGTGCCGCCGGTTGCGCCCGCCCTGTTTGTTCACCGCGTTTCCCGCGTGCTGGAAGACGATCTCAAGCTGGGCTTCACCACGCTGCGCGACGCCTGCGGGCTGGAACGCGGTTTTCGTGAAGCCACGGAGCAGGGGCACATCAACGGTCCCAGGTTGTTTTTGAGCATTTCACCTCTTTCGCAGACAGCCGGGCATGGCGATAAACGGCCCTGGTACATAGACGGCCCGCAAGTACGCAACAGCCTCGGGGTGGGGCCCATGATTTGCGACAGCCCGGATGCGATGCGCCATGCCGCCCGTGAAGTGTTGCGCAAGGGCGCGGACCAGGTCAAAATTATGGCTGACGGCGGGGTTGCCTCCCCCGGCAGAGGGCCGGGCATGGGGCAATTCAGCGTGCCCGAAATGCGTGCTGCCGTTGAAGTGGCGGAAATGGCGGGCACCTATGTCATGGCTCACGTGTATTCTTCCATCGCGGTGCAGCGCTGCCTGGAAGCGGGCGTGCGCAGTATAGAGCATGCGAACCTCATCGACCGGGACACTGCCGAAATGATAGCGGAACGTGAAGCATATCTTGTGCCCACGCTGACCGTATTCGAGGTTCTGGCCGAAAAGCGTGAAGAATTGGGCTTTACGCAACACTACCTGGACAAACTGGACCAGGTGCGTGAACACTCCATGCGCGCTCTGGAATACGCGCACAAAGCGGGGGCGCGCATCGCCTCCGGCGCGGATTTGATCGGTTCCGCCTATCAGAAATACAAGGGCCGGGAACTGGCCTTGAAAGCCAAAGTGATGGGCGCCATGGGGGCAATCGTTTCCGCGACGCTCACCAGCGCGCAATTGCTGCAGGTGGAAGACAAGCTGGGAACGCTTGAAAAAGGCAAAATAGCGGACTGCATCCTGGTGGCGGGCAACCCGTTGGAAGATCTTTCGATGTTCGAACCGGACTCCGGCAAGGTGCGCATGGTGGTCAAAGACGGCCGTGTGGCCTGGGATGCGGATAAGGGCTGATTTGAGCTTGTTTTGGCGTACATTGTTCCGTCCCCCGCGCGTTATACGTCGGGGGACGGTTTTTCAAACGTTACGTGCTCCGTTGCTGAGCCGATTTTTGGGGCATGCCGAAATAACCGAGTTGCACATCCGGGCAGCCCGGGCGGCAAGGGGCATCCAATTCCGTGGGGTACCAACGCTCGCTCGGTTTGAAGCGATAATCGCCCCGCCGCGCATAGCTTACTTCAAAGAAGTACCAGAACCGCTCACCGTTATAGCGCACTTCTTCCCCATTGTTGTTGACGTGCGCGTGCACAACTTGGTGCGTACGGTTTAATCGCCCGAGAAGAGCCGTGTACAAAGGCAAACGGCCGATGTCCTCGGGTTCCAGATGCAGTTCAAGAATAATTTGTTTGAACTGCAGCATCTCGCCCGAGGTAAGCCGTTCAAGTACCGCCCATTCCGTGCCTTCTATGTCCATTTTAAGAATCAGATCCTGCCGTTCTTGATGGCCGTTTTCCCGCAATATCTGGGGAATGCTTTTCCAGCCCGGCTGCAGCGCGCTGAAGGCGCCGATAAAGCTTTTATCGAAGCTGAACGCTTCATGCTCCACGGGCGACGCGGCAACGCTGCCGTCGTACTGAAATACCTGAAAGCCCCGTTGCGCCATGTCGAGATCCCAATCCACATTGGTATCGATGCCCAGGCTGTAGGCAATTCCGTCTTTGCCGGGGTCCAGCATGACGTAGCCGCCGTCGTTGGCGGAGCCCAGGCGCACCAGAGGCGTTTTTTGGGCCTCCATTGGCCGGATAGCCAGTTTGAAGTCACGGGCGTAGCGGGCCAGAGCGTCGCTGGGAAACGAATAGTCAAAAGGCTGAAAATCGATACGGTTGCGCCCCGCCGCGCGCGCATCGCGGCAGGCCTGTAAAAGAGCGCGGCGCTGCTCAAGAAGGTGTTGGTTATACGCGCGTATTTCCTCACGTTCTGCACGGATGTCGACGGGAAATTTTTGCCCGCCCGTATGCGGCACAATGTGGTTTTTATAAGTTAAAACGGCTTGTTGCATAATATACTCCTTCAGGATGCATGAAATTATGCAAAGCGCGTACCGGTTTTTAAAAAGCAAAAACGGCGGCGGCGCATCTGCGCCGCCGCCGTTGCGGTGTATGCGGGTCGTTTAAATAACCTTGTTCAGTGAATATTCGATAATGCCTTCAACCCCGGCGGCCACCAGTTTGGGGATCAGATCACGCACGATTTTCGTATCCACGACGATTTCAAGAGAAACCCAGCGCTTGTCTTGCTGTTGCGCCACGGTGGGCGAGTTGAGCGAAGGCAGCAGGGCAAGCACATGGTCAAGGTTCGCCGTGGGGGCGTTCATTTTCAAGCCCACCAGCGCTTCAGCGCGCAAGGCCCCTTGCAGCAGCATGGTGATCTGTTCGATTTTTTCGCGCTTGGCCGGGCAGGCCCAGGCAGCCTTGTTGGCGATAAGCTGGGTGTTGGTCACCAGCACGTCGTCAATGATGCGCAGGCCATGCGCGCGGATCGTGGTGCCGGTTTCCGTGACTTCGACGATGGCGTCGGCCAGGCCTTCAACCACTTTGGCTTCGGTGGCGCCCCATGAATATTGGACTTTCACGGGAATGTCGCGCTCAGCGAAATAGCGTTGGGTCAGGCCCATAATTTCGGTCGCGACACGTTTACCGGCGAGGTCTTCCGGCTTCTGGTAGGGGGAATCGCCGTCAACGGCCAAAACCCAGCGGGCTGGGCGGTTGCTGGCTTTGGAGTAAATAAGGTCGGACACGACCACCACATCGGCCTGGTTTTCCAGAATCCAGTCTTTGCCGGTCAGGCCCGCGTCAAGAACGCCTTCGGCCACATACGCGGGCATTTCCTGGGGACGGCACAGGCGCATGGTCAGGGCCGGGTCGTTCACTTCCGGAAAATAGTTGCGGTTACGCATGGTTATTTTCCAGCCGGAACGGGCGAACAGGTTTATGGTGGCCTCTTCAAGGGACCCTTTGGGCAGGCCGAATTTCAATATGGACTCAGACATTATTTGTAGACCTCCTTGGGGTCGAACACGCGTTCGCAGCACACTTTGCTGCCGGCGCCGTCAATTTCGCGGAAAAAGCAGCTTTCATAGCCTTCGTGGCAGGCCGCGCCGCCGATCTGTTCGATCAGCAGCAGAACCGTATCGTTGTCGCAGTCCAGGCGGATGGATTTGACTTTTTGCACGTTGCCGGACGTATCGCCTTTATGCCACAGACAGGAACGGCTGCGGCTCCAGTAATGGGCCTCGCCGGTTTCCAGAGTCTTTTGCCAGGCGAGTTCGTTCATATAGGCCAGCATCAGCACATGGCCGGTCTTGGCGCACTGGGCTATGGCAGGCACCAGGCCGCCGCATTTGGCGAAGTCGGGGGTACATGTATTGCTGCTCATTTGTGGCTCCTTGCATGGAAAGCCTTTTTCTGTATCCGTTCCCGGCGCGGCTGGCAAGGGGCGGGAACGCGTTATTCAGGCGCGGCGTTCAGATCTGGGTTCACCGCCACGCTTCCGTGGCGATTTTGGCCGCTTTCGCGATAACGTCGCTGCGGGTCGGCGCGTCTTTTTTCTTTTGGGTGAAATAGATGGCAATGCAAACAGGGGGGCGCGAAGGGGGCCAGGCCACGGCGATATCGTTGGTGGTGCCGTAAAAGCCGCCGCCGGTTTTGTCGCCCACGACCCAGTCTTGCGGCAACCCCGCCTGAATGCGTTCCGCCCCGGTGGTATTGCCGCGCAGCCATTCCTGCAATAACGCCCGGTGGTCGGGGGCCAGGCCCTCTTCCAGCACGAGTTTGCGCAAGCTTCGTTCCATGGCGGCCGGGGTTGTGGTGTCGCGTACATCGCCGGGGGTGGCGCTGTTCAGCACGGTTTCCCAGCGATCAAGGCGAAACGCCGTATCGCCGATGGAACGGGCAAAGGCGGTCACGGCGGCCGGTCCGCCAAGTTGTCCCAACAGCAGGTTGAACGCCGCATTGTCGCTGTATTGCAGGCTCGCCGCGCATAGTTCGGCAATGGTCAGCCCTTTCGCGATGTTTTTTGCCGTCACGGGGGAATGCGGAGCAAGATCTTTGGCCGTGTAGCGCACGGTCTGGTGCAGCAGTTCAGGCTTTGTTTCCGATTGCTTGAGAATGGCCCCGGCGGCCATCAGCTTGGCTGTGCTGCACAGGGGAAAGCGTTCGTCGGCGCGGTACGTCACATAGGCCCGGCTGCCGCTGTCGTATGCGGCCAGCCCCAGGCGGCCGCCGGTGGAGCGTTCGAGATCAGCAAGCCAGACGGAAGGCGAAACACGTTCGGCGGAAGCCGCTGCCGTCCGGGTTACGACGAGAGAAAGCGGAAAAGCCAGAGCGGCAAGCAGCATGGAGCGGCGCGAGAGTATGTGGCGCATGTATTTTTCCTTGGCCGGAATTGTTCAGCCGAAATGGTCGAAACCCTTGTCTGTCAGTGCAACGCCGTTAAGCGTGATGCCGGGGCGTTTTGTGACCCGGCCAAGGGCAAACAGGGAAGCGGCGCCCGCTACGGCGTTTCGCAGGGCATCCCATTGCTCCGGCGGGCAAGCGCCGAGCAGGGCGTAATCTTCGCCGCCGGAAAAGGCCAACGCCACAGGATTTGCGTTCGTTTTCCGCGCAAAGGCGAGCAGTTCCGGGTGCAGTTGTTCCGGGGCAAGGGTGATATCCGCCCCGTATCGCTGGCCGTAGGCGTTGAGCATGCGCGGCAGATCGCGCGCCAGGCCGTCGGATACGTCCATAAGGCGGCAGCCGGGTATGCTTGATAGGGCCAAGCCCGCCCGCACCAGCGGCACGGGCCGCAGATGCGCGGCACAGGCATCGGGATAGTCTGTCATGGCCGACCGGCCGTGCTCTTCAAGCAAGGCAAGCCCGGCACGAGCCAGGCCCAGGCCGGAAGGGCCGGTCACATCCGCGCCGCAGGCAAACAGCAAATCGCCTTCGTGCACCGGGCCCCGCCGCAGGAAGGGAAAAGCTTTCGGCGCGCAGCATGAGCAGCCGGAGGCCGGTCCACCCCACACGGTTATGCAAAAGCCGAGCTTTTCCCCGCGCGAAAGATCGCCGCCGGTCAGGGCCAGATTGTATTCCCCGGCCACACTGGCCATGCCCGCCAAAATGCCTGCCGCTGTTTCACGCGCAAACGGCACCGGCGCGATAAGCCCGGCGGAAAGGCCCAAGGGAACGGCGCCCGCCGCCGCCAGATCGCTGATATTCACAGCCAGGGCTTTATACCCGATATCCTCGGGCGAGAAATAGCGGGAGCGGAAGTGGATATCTTCCACGAACAAATCGGTGCTGACAGCCATGCGCGAAGGGCAGGCTATTTCCGCGCAGTCGTCGCCCCGGCCCAGGATCAGGGCGGAGTGCTCTCGGGGAAATGCCTTGTCGATAAGAGCAAGGAAATCGTCTTCAGATTGTATGTGCGGCATAGAGGTATGCATATCCCGTCAGGTAAGGTCGCATTTTATGAGAAAAAAACCGCTATTACATGGATAATTGTGAAGAAAAATATTAGCTGTTCGCTCTGGCTTTTTGAGGCCCGGCCATGTACACTGCTTCCCGCGCAAAGGGGCGCACGGATTTGCCGTTTGAAACGATTGTTTCATCCCGCTCCGCATACTAAGGGGTGTCCGTCCGTGTCGCAAGCAAAACCAGCCCCGTTTTCTGAACCTTTTAACCCTAGGCGGTTCCGGGATGGAAATAGTGAACCTCGGCGCCTCTGACCGGGAATTTATCCGGAAAATAGAGGAAGAGAGCGGTCAGGTTGTGGCCCGCTGCTATCAGTGCGGCAACTGTACCGCAGGGTGTCCCATGGACTTCGCCTATGATTACCCGGTGCACCGCATCATGCGGTTGATTCAGGCCGGGCAGCGCGAAGCCGTGCTGTCGTGCAAGTCCATCTGGCTGTGCGCCACCTGTGAAACCTGTACGGCGCGTTGTCCCAACAATATCGACGTGGCGACGATTCTTGACGTTTGCCGCCACACGGCTCGCAGGGAAAAATATCCCGGCGTCTACAATGTCCGCACGTTCGCGTCTTCCTTTTTGAAGACTGTGGAATTGTTCGGGCGGGCCCATGAATTGGGCCTTATGGCGGCGTATATGCTGCGCACCGGTCGCGTCTTCACCGATGTGGACCTGGTGCCGAAAATCCTGCCCAAGGGCAAGCTTTCCATTATGCCGCACACGGTAAAAGCGCGGAAGGAAGTGGCCGACATCTTCCGCCGCTTCAAGGAGGGCGAGCATGAAAAGTAAAAAGCTGGCCTATTACCCCGGCTGTTCCGGCCTAGGCACGTCCATGGAATATGACAAGTCCACCCGCGCGCTGTGCGCGGCGCTGGGCATGAATATCACGGATATCGAAGATTGGAGCTGCTGCGGCTCTACCCCGGCGCACACTATCGACCACGCTCTGTCAACCGCCTTGTCCGCCCGTAACTTCGCTCAGGCGGAAACGCAGGGGCTGGAAGATGTGGTCACGCCCTGTCCCAGCTGCCTGAAGAATCTGCGCACCGCGCTGCACCGCATGCAGGATCCGCACGTCGGGCCCAAGGCGGAGAAGCTGCTGGGCAAAAAGCTGCAAACCCCGCACACTGTGCGTTCTGTTCTTCAAGTCATACATGAAGAAGTCACGCCGGAAGCTGTGGCCGCTAAAGTGAAAAAGCCCCTGGCAGGGCTGAAGGTCGTGCCGTATTACGGCTGCCTGATGAGCCGCCCGGCGGAGCTTATGCGTTTCGGCGACCCTGAAAACCCCGTGGCAATGGATGAGCTGCTCGCCGCCGCCGGCGCTACCGTGCTGCCGTTTCCGTTGAAGGTGGAGTGCTGCGGCGCTTCCATGGGCATACCGCGCAATGACGCGGTGACCCGGCTTTCCGGCAAGATCGTGGGCCTGGCCGTATCCCTGGGCGCGGACGTCATCGCCGCCGCATGCCCGCTGTGCCAGATGAACCTGGACCTCAGGCAGGGCCAGATCAATAGGGCCAACGGCACCAGCTACAATATTCCCGTGCTTTATTACACTCAACTGCTGGGCCTGGCGCTTGGCCTTACCGAAGATGAGCTGGGGATCAGCAAATTGGCTGTTAATCCCAAACCCGTTCTGGCAGCGCTCGCCAAAAGCCAGGCGGAAAAATCCGCTACGAAAACGGAGGACGCGGCATGAGAATCGGCGTCTTCATCTGCCATTGCGGCACAAACATCGCGGCCACCGTGGATTCCCCCGGCGTTGCCGTTCTGGCCAAGAACCTGCCCGACGTGGTCTATGCCACCGACACCATGTATTCCTGTTCCGAGCCGGGGCAGCAGGGCATCATTCAGGCCATCAAAGACCATGCGCTTGACGGCGTGATTGTCGCCGCGTGCAGCCCGCGAATGCACGAGCCTACCTTCCGCCGGGCCGTGGAACGGGCGGGTCTGAACCGCTATATGTTTGAAATGGCCAACATTCGCGAGCATGTCTCGTGGATCGGCAAAGACAAGGAAGCCAACACCAACAAAGCCCTGGAACTGGTGCGCATGTCGGTTGAAAAACTGCGGCGCAACCGGCCTCTGACGCCCAAATATTTCTCTGCCACCAAGCGGGTGCTGGTCATCGGCGGCGGGGTTGCGGGCATTCAGGCCGCGCTGGACTGCGCGGACGCGGGCATGGAAGTGGTGATGGTCGAGCGCGAGCCTTCCATCGGCGGTAAGATGGCCAAACTGGACAAGACCTTCCCCACGGTGGACTGTTCCAGCTGCATTCTTGGCCCCAAGATGGTGGACGTGGCCCAGCATCCCAAAATCGACCTGTACGCCTGCGCGGAAGTGGAATCGGTCTCCGGCTTTGTGGGCAACTTTGAAGTCAAAATCCGCCGCCGTGCCACCTGCGTTATCAATGAAAAATGCACGGGCTGCGGGTTGTGCACTGAAAAGTGCCCGGCCAAGAAATCTTTTGACCGCTTTAACGAAGGGGTGGGCACCACAACGGCCATCAACATTCCCTTTCCGCAGGCCATTCCCAAAAAGGCTTCTATCGACAAAAGCTTTTGCCGCTATTTTTTGAACGGCAAATGCGGCGTGTGCGCCAAAGTTTGCCCCACAGGGGCCATTGACTACGCCCAGGAAGATGAAATCGTGACCGTGAAAGTGGGGGCCATTGTGGCCGCCACCGGCTATGACCTTTTCGACTGGACCGTTTACGGCGAATACGGCGGCGGCCGCTACCCGGACGTCATCACGTCGCTTCAGTACGAGCGGCTGCTTTCGGCTTCCGGCCCCACGGGCGGGCACGTCCAGCGCCCCTCTGACGGCAAGGAACCCAAAAACGTGGTCTTCATCCAGTGCGTCGGGTCTCGCGACGTGTCGGTGGACCGGCCGTATTGCTCCGGCTTCTGCTGCCTGTACACGGCCAAGCAGGCCATTTTGACCAAAGACCATATTCCTGATTCGCAAAGCTACGTCTTTTATATGGACATTCGCGCGCCGGGCAAGGCGTATGACGAGTTCACCCGCCGGGCCATGGAAGAATACGGCGCGCAATACGTGCGCGGCCGCGTCTCTCTGGTTTACCCCAAGGGCGACAAGCTCATCGTGCGCGGCACCGATACGCTGATGAGCTGCCAGGTGGAAGTTGAAGCGGACCTGGTCGTGTTGGCCGTGGGCGCGGAATCGGCGAAAAACTCGCCTCACCTGGCCGAAAAGCTGCGTATTTCTTATGACAAATACGGCTTCTTCATGGAAGCGCACCCCAAGTTGAAACCCGTGGAAACAAACACCGCGGGCGTGTTCCTGGCGGGCGCCTGCCAGGGGCCGCGCGACATCCCGGCTTCCGTGGCCATGGGCAGCGCCGCCGCTTCCAAAGCTTTGGGCCTTCTGTCCAAAGACATGCTGGAAAGCGACCCCCAGATCGCCCAGGTCAATGTCCAACGCTGCATCGGCTGCGGCAAGTGCATCAGCGTGTGCCCCTTCAAGGCCATTCAGGAAGTGGACATGCGCGGCCAGATCAAGGCGGAGGTCATCGAGGCAGTCTGCCAGGGCTGCGGGTTGTGCAACGCCACCTGCCCGCAGGGGGCCGTGCAGCTCTCGCATTTCACCGATAACCAGATCCTTGCGGAAGTGGAGGCCTTATGCCGGTGCTAGCAGACAAAGAACGCCGCATCGTCGGCTTTTTGTGCAACTGGTGCTCTTACGGCGGGGCAGACACGGCCGGTGTGGGGCGCTTTTCCCAGCCCACCGACCTGCGCATCATCCGCCTGCCTTGCTCGGGCCGCATCAACCCGCTCTTTATTATTAAAACCCTGCTGGGCGGGGCGGACGGGGTACTTGTCTCCGGCTGCCACCCCCGCGACTGCCATTATGCCGAAGGCAATTTTTATGCCCGGCGGCGGCTGGAAATGTGCAAAAACCTGCTGCCCATGGCGGGCATAGATCCGGCGCGGTTCGAATATACCTGGGTTTCCGCTTCCGAAGGGCAGCGCTGGCAGCACGTGGTGACGGAGTTTACGAAACAGATTCATGCCTTGCCCCCGGCTCCGCGTTTTGCCGAATCGCCCGAAATGGAAAAGCTGGCTGCCGCCTGCGCCGGTATATGAGGAATAGTCATGACAATACAAACTGAACTGCAAGACGCCATACGCAAGGCGCTGCCTGACGTGGAGGCCGTTCTGGGCTGGGGCCCGGGGCCTGACCCGCTGCGTTCGGCGCCGCTCTTGATGCGCAAGCCCGAGGATGTGGACCGCTTTCAGGCAGGTCCCCTGGCGGTCAACAACCTGGCTGTTTTTCTGCCGGAATATGCGAAACATAAGATAGGCATCGTGGTCAAAGGCTGCGATTCCCGTTCCGTGGTTCAATTGCTGGCGGAAAAGCTGATCCGCCGCGAAGATGTGGTCATCATCGGCTACCCCTGCGAGGGGGTGGTGGATGTGATGAAAATCGCGGCCAAATTGGGTGAGAATTCCGCAGGGGCCGCGCCCCTAGAGCCCGGCATGGTGGAGCAATGTTCCGTTGAAAACGGTGCCGTGCGCGTGACCGTGAAGGGCAAGACCGTTGAAATGCCTTTTGCCGAAGTCATGGCTGGTAAATGCGCCATCTGCAAATACCCCAACGCCGTGCTGCGCGATACGTTCGTGGGCACGGAACGGGCCGGGGTAGAGAAAGACGAATTCGCCGACCTGGCGGCTTTTGAAAAGATGAGCCTGGAAGAGCGATTCAAGTTTTGGGAAGAAGAAATGTCGCGTTGCATCCGCTGTTACGCCTGCCGCAACGCCTGCCCGCTTTGCGTGTGCCGCGACCATTGCGTGGCCACCAGCCGCGATCCGCACTGGTTGCCCCAGGCCGACGGCGTGCGCGACAAACTCTTTTTTCAGCTTATTCACGCCACGCATCTGGCCGGGCGCTGCACCGGCTGCGGCGAATGCGGCCGTGCCTGCCCGGTGGGCATTCACGTGGGCCTGTTCAAGCGGGCTTTGGGCCGCGCGGCCGGGGCGTTGTTCGGCTATCAGGCCGGGGTCAACGTGGAAGATACCCCGCCGCTGCAAACGTTCAAGATGGAAGAGGCGACCATTAAAGAGAGGGATTGGTAATGAAGAGCGGGACCAAATTCATCGCCCACGCTGATCTTGCCCCCTGGCTGAACGAGCTTGCCGCGTCATTTCGGGTGGTTGCCCCCCGCGCGGAAGGCAGCAGCGTGGTCTATCGTGACTATGACCCGGTGGTCGCCCTCGAGCTTTCGCGCAAGCCCACGGAATCGGCCAAGCATGTGCTTTTTCCGCGTAGCGAAGAGCTTTTTTCTTTCGCCTATAAAAAGCCCGCTTTTGGCGTGCCGAAAATGGGCGAAGAGGTAAAGAGCGACGAACAGCCTAACGAGCCGCCCAAACTGGAAGTGACCGCCCCGGCGGACCCGCAGCCCACGGTTATTTTCGGGCTGCTGGGCTGCGATGCCGGGGGCGTGACCACATTCGACCCCATTTATAACGGCAAGCGTTTTCCCGACGTGTATTATCTGAAGAAGCGCGAAGCCACCATTCTGATCGCCCGAGCCTGTAACGAGGTGCTTTCCACCTGCTTTTGCACCTGGGTGGGCGGCAGCCCCGCCAACCGCAACGATGCTGATATTCTGGCCACGGAACTGCCCGAAGGCTGGTTGCTGGAGCCGCTGACGGAACGGGCGGCAAAGGTCATGGGTTCCAAGCTGCTTAAAGACGGTGCGGAAAAACAGGCCGAATCGGCCGAAAAGCTGCACGAAGCGGCAACAAAAGCCATCGGCGATGTCCCGGCCCTGAAAGGCTGCGACGATGCCTTGCTGAAGCTGTTTGACGACGCCGATTTCTGGTGGGAAGAATCCGCTGGCTGCATCGCCTGCGGGGGCTGCACCTATCTGTGTCCGACCTGTCACTGTTTCTCCATCACCGACGAGACGGCCGGTATGGCCGGGGTGCGCCTGCGTTCGTGGGATACCTGCATGGCCGCGCTTTATACCCTGGAAGCCAGCGGCCACAACCCGCGCATGCAAAAGGCCGCGCGCCTGCGCAACCGCGTGGGGCACAAGTTCTCGTACTTTATCCGCAACAACGAAGGCACCATCTCGTGCTGCGGCTGCGGCCGCTGCATCAAGAGCTGCCCCTCCAGTGTGGATATCCGCCGGATCGTGCTGAACGCTCTGGCCAAAGCCGGCAAAGCCAAGGAGGCCGCCAATGGCTAAAGCGCCTGCAAAACCCGTAGAAAAAAAGGCCGCGCCGGGAGCGAAAGCCGCGGGCATTCCGCGTTTTTCCCCGGACATGGCCAACCCGTATATGCCGTATGTGGCCACGGTGAAAGAAGTGCTGCGCGAAACGCACAACATTATGACCTTCCGCGTGGTGCTCGACGATGAAGCGGCCATGAAAAGCTTTCATTTCGAACCCGGCCAGGTGGGGCAGCTCTCGCTGTTCGGGTCGGGCGAATCTACGTTCGTCATCAACTCGCCGCCTACGCGTATGGACTATCTGCAGTTCAGCGTGATGCGGGCGGGGGAAGTGACCGCCGCCCTGCACGGCCTGAAAGCCGGTGAAAAGGTCGGCGTGCGCGGTCCGCTGGGCAACTGGTTTCCCTACAACGACATGAAGGGCAAGGATATCCTTTTCGTCGGCGGCGGTATCGGCATGGCGCCCTTGCGCACGCTGCTTTTGTACATGCTGGATAACCGCAAGGATTACGGCAAGATAACCTTACTGTATGGCGCGCGGTCCCCGCAGGACATGGCCTTTGCCTACGAGATTCCTGAATGGCGCAAAGCCAAGGATATCGACGTGGTGCTGACCATCGACAAGGAAGCCGACGGCTGGAAAGAAAAGGTCGGCCTGATCCCCAACGTGCTGCTGGATATGAACCCTTCGCCCAAGAACACGGTGGCCATAACCTGCGGCCCGCCCATCATGATCAAGTTTACCTTGCAGGCGCTGGATAAACTGAAATTCGCGCCGGAGCAGATCATCACCACTCTGGAACGTCGCATGAAGTGCGGCATCGGCATCTGCGGCCGCTGCAATATCGGCGAAAAATACGTCTGCGTGGACGGCCCGGTGTTCAGCTACGCGGAATTGAAGCACCTGCCCAACGAGCTGTAAAAAAGAGAAGCACCAAATACAAAAGCGCGGCGGTTTGCAGGAACCGTCGCGCTTTTGTATCATCTCTTCCTTTTCTCGCGCCGGACTGCTATGGTGCGGCAAAGTCTATATTCTTTCTTCACTTCAAAGGAGGCGTTATGGCCGCGAAGAAGATTCTGATGTTCGCCGGTGATTTTGTGGAAGATTATGAGATCATGGTGCCGTATCAGATGCTGCTCATGGTCGGGCATACGGTTGATGTGGTCTGCCCGGGTAAAAAGCCGGGCGACTTCGTCAAAACAGCTATCCATGATTTTGAAGGCGATCAGACCTATTCCGAAAAAACCGGTCACCGTTTCATGATTACGGCCGATTTCGCCAAAGTGGAGAGCAAGGAATACGATGCTTTGGTCATTCCCGGCGGCAGGGCGCCGGAATACCTGCGCCTGGACCCGAAGATCATTCAATTGACCAAAGAGTTCGCCGCGGCCAAAAAGCCCATCGCGGCCATTTGCCACGGCCCGCAAATACTGGTTGCCGCCGACGTGCTTAAAGGCCGCACCAGCACCTGCTATATCGCGGTAAAACCTGATGTGGTTGCCGCCGGGTCGGGCTTTTGCGAACCCAACGCCACGGCCAGCAACGCTTGCGTTGACGGCAACCTGGTCACGGCCCCGGCCTGGCCCGCGCACCCGGCATGGATGCGGGAATTTTTGAAAGTGCTGGGCACGAAGATAGAACCGTAGAACTAACTGGTTTTTTGAGGCCTGCTTACGCCAGCCCCCGGCGGCAAAACCGTCGGGGGCTGTTTTGCCCTTAGCGCATAGCGAATTTTTATGTATGAAGTTTTTCCGCTACCGCTCATAATGCGGCATCGGCCGTTTTCCTTCGCCGCGCCGGGAATATTTTCCGGTCATGCTTTCAATGCGGATGCGTACCATGCCGGTTATGGCGAACTTTTCCTCAGAAACGGGGAAATGGCAGGGCGCTTTGAACCGGGCGGCGATAACCTTGAGGATTTTGTTCTTCTCCGCATCATCATTCATTATTTCCGCTAGCCCAGTGCCGCAGATGGAGCGGAAACGGGTGGTGGTGCCGTCCACGGCGACATCAACGGCCGTTGAAAACGCGACGCGAGGGTCCACCCGCAAGAGGTCCAGCTTGCGGCCTTCCGTGGCGCAATGAAAATAGATGCATCCCTCATGAAACACGTGATTGACCGGCAGCACGTAAGGCGCGCCTTCGGCGTTCATGGCGATGTAAATCTCCTGAGCGTCCCGCAGCACCGTGTGCATGAATTCGGTATCGAGCATCTGGCGTTCGGTTCTGCGCATACTTGATCCTCACGGTTATGGTTTATTGCGGTGTACATCAGAACCCGGCGCTCACGTCAAGGCAGAACCCAAGAAAAACAAGTCCCCTGCATTGCATTGAATGCGGGGGACTTGTTTTTTCAGTGAATCAGAAGAACGGCTATGCCGAGGGCGAAGGAATAATGAGTTCCGCCTCCCAGGCCTTCACATCATAAAGGCTTGTGCCGGGGTGCTTGGCCCACGCGCAGTGGCCGCTTCTGTCGTACTGAACCGGCCAGTCGCAGCAGACGGCTAGGGCTTCTTCCAGGCTGTCCGCCCAGACCAGACGTTCGCGCGAGGCGTGAAGCGATTCTTGAGGTCCGGCTATGTAGCGCAGCCGGTAGGTATTCATGACAGCACCTGCGCCAGAAGGTAAAAAGCCACCAGCAACACGACCCCCAGACTCAGGCTCCACTTGATGAGCTTCATCTCCATTTCGTTCAGGGGCTCTGCTTCCATGTTCTTTATTTCCTGGTCCACGGTAAGTGTTTTGGATTCTTGCATGACAGACTCCTTTGTCCGTTATGAAATAATGGGGGGCTTGATGCCGTAGAAAAACAGGACGGAAATCAGCAGCCCCAGCCAGATGATGAAACCGAACAGGCTGATGCAATAGACTCCGGCCAGGCGGCCGATGCCTTCAGCCCACAGGCGGCGGAAGTTGGAGATGACTCCGATGGTGAAGAAGGTCAGCAAAAAGAACAGGGTGCGCAGGGATGTGATGTTGGCCGTCATGCTGTTGCCGAGCGCGGCCAAACTCTTGGAATGCAGGCAGAGCAGAAGCAGGAGCAGGAAGGTCAGGAAATATCCCAGCACGAAACGGGGAAAGCGTTCCCACACTTCGGACATGGTCATGGTCTTGGTAGTTCCCGATGTGTCGATTTTGCACCAGAGGTAAGCCAGAAGCAGCGACCACACGCCGATAAACACGTCGATAAAGACCTTGATAGTCGTTGCCACCATCAGCACCCAGCCGGGCTGGTATTTCACACCATCCAGGGCTTGGGCTTTGGCCAGCAGCAAGGCGTCGGCAATGGCCCCGCTGGCCACGGCGCCGCCGTCGGACTTCACGGTCAGGCCCAGCCAGCCGCCTGCCACCAGGGGCTGCGTGTGCATGAACCAGGAAGCGATGAAGGGCAAAAGCAGCATTTCAACGCAAGTAAAAATGACGACCAGCGATGAGACCATGATGGGCACGACCGGTCGGGACCGGATGGCGGCGCCCGTGGCGATGGCGGCGGAAACACCGCAGATGGAAATGCCGGAGGCAAGAGGGGCTGCCCATTCGCGGCTGAAGCCGAAGTATTTGCGGGCGATGTAATAGACCGCGGCCCAATAAAGCAGATATGCCTCAACAATGGCGCACAGTCCCAAAAAGACCACGTGCCCGGCCAGGCCGACGGCCGCGGCGGCTTTGACGCCCAGTTCCGCGCCCATGATGATGATGGCGACCTTGACGAACATTTCCGGGCGACAGGCGGCGCGCATCTGCTCCGCCAGCACGGGGATGAAGTTGCCCACGATTATGCCCCCGATCAGGGCCACTATATACGCCCCTTCACCGGAAAGGCCCACAGACCAGGCAATATGGGCTTTGCTCAGGTTCTCGGGCGTGGGGGGCACCGCCAGATAGGCAAAGTTGCCCAGGCCGTAACAGAGATAGGCCGCGAAAAAGACCAGGGTAAAGGCCTTGATGAACATCGTCACATCCTCGCCCATGAGTCTGATGCCCACCGCCAGAATGGCGGTGACCACCACATAGGTGAGGATAAGACAGATCCAGCCGGTAAGGGCGGGGGACGCTCCCCAGGTGTGGAACAGGGCCGCCGCGGTGGGGCTGGTGGTCGCGAACATGGATGCGGGGTTCAGCCAGGTAACCGCCTGCACAACCCAGCCGAACAGATTGACGTCGGCAAAGTTGAGCAGGGCCACAAGAAAGATAAAGCCGCCGATGACGAGCGCGGCCTTATCTTCAGTCAGTTTTTTTTTCAAAACAGCCATACGTACCTCATTTTTTTAATGACGATGCACGATGCACCGTCTGCATTCGAATAAAATAAGGTAGGGTATTATTTACCGGGTCGTTTTTTGCCGGGCGTATGGCTTCCTATAATATGGGGTATAGTTTTACCTCTGTAGGCAAATTAGAATTCGACAAGCAGGTTGTCAATGCCGTAATTGGTTGAAATTTTTATACATATCTTCTTGTATGCGATATTGAATGCGCTATGAAAACGCGAATACGGCTCTTGTCTCCAAGAGCCGTATTCGCGTGTAGGTTATGCAGCCGGAAGTTTCGTGGCGGCGGGACCGGGGCGGGCTAGCGTTTCAATTCAAGCGCCCGCTGCAGCATGGCGTCGGATGTGGTGATAACCTTGCTGTTCATCTGGAAGCCGCGCTGCGTGATGATCATGCTGGTGAATTCTTTGGCCAGATCCACGTTAGACTGCTCCAGCGAAAGCTCGGCCAGGCTGCCGTAGTTTTCTGTCTGCGGAAAACCCGATTCGATGTTGCCCGCGGCATCCGGAGCGGAAAAATGGTTGCCCCCCTCGCGGCGCAGGTTGTCTTCGCTGGTGAAGCGATAGAGGGGGATGCGGTACAGCTCGTCACTTTGGCCGTTGCTGTAGTTGCCGATCATATATCCGTCGCCGTCGATGTTCAGGCTGGTCAGGTGCCCTTCAGCGTAGCCGTTCTGGTTGAAGCTCAGGCTGCCGGAAGATCCGCTGAAGCTGGTGCTGTGCGCGGCGGAGGCGGACCGGGATGCACCGGTATACAAAGCGGCGGGGTTGGCGTTGACGTCGGCGGCGGAGGTGTAGCTGTTGCTCCAGCTGCCGTTCATCTGCAACCCGAAATCAAGCGTGATGTTCTGGGCAGGCAACGCGCCGTTTTTGCCCGCGAATACCGCGGAGAAAGACGGATTGCCGTTCTCGCCGAACGATGCCGGAACCCAGGCGGAAAGATTTGCCGTGCCGCCGCCCGAAGGAGGCGTGAACATGGTCATATCCGCTATCTCTCCGGTGCTGGTAAAGGTGATGGTGCCCGCCGCGAAAAGGCCCGCGCCCTGCGTGCCCGCGTTTGCGCCATCCGCGTCCGGCGCGGTGCCCAGCACGTATTGATAGACTTTTTTGCCGTCAAAGGTGCCCACATAATCATAATAGGCGTTCAAGGTCTGCAAGGCGCCTTCGGCGTCATAGATGGGCAGGGTATCGGCATAGCCGTATTGCGAAGAGCTGAGAGGCGGGTCAACCGTGCCGTTCCAGGCCGCCGCAAGGCTGAAGAACTGGTTTGCGGCATCAGTCGTTTTGGCCGTGGTCATGCCCAGGTTTTCGATCAAGGTGACGGCCGTTGTGGCTTTGGGCTTCATATATCCCTGGCCGCTCGTGCTGAAGTCGATCTTGACCGGGGTTGCCGTGCCCGAGACCACGCCGTTGGTGATTTTATTGGCCAGCAGCGAAAAACCGCTGGGGTCGATCAGGTCGCCGTCTTTGGTAAAGCGGAAGTTGCCCGCTCTGGTGTATTCGGTGACGCCGTTTTTCTCTACGCCGAAATACCCTTTGCCGGTAATGGCGATATCCGTGACATCGCTGCCCGCCATAAGACTGCCTTGCTGGAACATGGTGCGGTTGGTTTCAACCGACACGCCGAGACCCCGCTGGGACAGGTTGGTTATGCTGTTGGAGCTGGCGCACACTGAGGCGCTGGTCAGGTCCTGATACAGCATCATGGCCGACTTGAACGCAACCGTGTTCGTGTTGGCGATGTTGTTCGATATGGAACTCATGCCTTCGCCCAGGCTTACAAGGCCTGTGGCGCCGACATACAAGGAACTCATCATGGGACCTACTCCCGTTTTTTTCGTCGGGGCGCGCTTCCTGTGCGCCTGCGGCGAGACTACGGCATGGGAAAATCCTTCCCTGTCGGGAACATGAGCAGGAACCGTGCCAGCGGCAATTTTTACATGCGGAAGCGGCATGACAAAGGGCTTCCCAAAGGAAGCCCTTTGTACGCTTGCGCGCCGGGATGCGGCGCTTTTTACGCTTTGCCGAGATATTCGAGAACCATAAGGCAGGCCATGCGCACGCCGCTGACCATGTCTTTTTCGCCGATGTCGAAATATTCGTTGTGGTGCCCGGCCGAAAGGGTGGTGCCTACTTGCAGGTAAGTGCCGATGCCGCCGTGGTTTTGCACGTCGGTCATCATGGCCGCGAAGTCTTCGGTGCCGGCGAAATCGCGAATGCCTTGAATGTCGTTAAATTCCGGCAGGGTCTTTGCTATTTCCATGGCTTTGTCGACCATGGATTGGGTGCTTTCGCCGCTGGGGGCTGCACCGACCGCTTCAATGGCCAGGCCGCAGTCCCACATGGCGGCGGCGGCTTCAAGAATGCGCCGGGCTTCCTTGGCCATGTATTCGTTCAGCTCCGTGGTGCCGCCGCGCGTTTCCATGACCAACGAAGCATTGGGCGGAATGACGTTGCGGCCCTGGCCGCCGCTGATTTTGCCCACGGTGATGCGCGTCGCCCCGTCGCCGTGGCGGGCGATGGCGTGCATGTTCACGGTGGCGGTGCAGGCGGCCAGAATGGCGTTTTTACCTTCGTTGGGGGCCATGCCCGCGTGCGCGGCCTTGCCGGTGAAGTTGACGTCCCATTTGCTGGTGGCCAGAAATCTTCTGGCTCCGCAGATGAGCATGCCCGGCTTGTTGGCGTCGCAGCCCACATGCAGGCTCAAAATGATATCCACGTCCTTGGTGCAACCCGCCGCCACCATGGGGGCGGCGCCGCGGCTGCCTTCTTCACCCGGTTCGAAAATAATGCGGATGGAGCCTTTGAGTTTGTCTTTCATGTCCGCCAGAATTTTTGCCACCGCAAGCCCCATGGCCACATGGGCGTCATGGCCGCAAGCATGCATGGCGCCTTCATGTTTGGAGGCGAACCCTTCTTTTACGGGAAAATGCTTGGGGTCGGAGCATTCGGAAATATCGTTGGCGTCCATGTCAAAGCGCAAGGCGAAGCGGGGGCCGGGGCCGCCGCCGCACTGCATGTCGGCCCAAAAGCCGGTCAGGCCGCCATCCATGCGGGCCACAAGCTCGGGGTCGGCCCCGGCGGCGATGGCGCGTTCTTGCGCTTTTTTCAGCACTTCGGGCTTGGGCACGCCCATCATGTCTTTCTTGCTGACGGAATTTTCCCCCATGGTCAGGGTATAGCCCAGCTCTTGCATGCGTTTCGCCGCCAGCGCTGCGGTGCGAAACTCCAGCCAGCCCACTTCGGGATACTGGTGCAGGGTGCGACGCATTTCGATCATGGCGGGCAGCAGTTGTTCCGATTGCTTGAGAATCATGTCACGCATTGTCACTCTCCGTGTAAAGGGTATTCAAATGTTCAGAGCGTCTTCAATCGAGGTCAGGGTTTTATCCATCAAATCGTCGTCAGCCTGGGTGCCCATGTGCCCAAGGCGAAATACTTTGCCTGCCATGGGGCCGAAGCTGCCGGTAACGATCAGGCCGCGTTCGCGCAGGCGTTTTTGCCATGTGGGCCAGGTTATGCCGTCAGGAACCAGCGCCGCGGTCACCGTGGGGGCATTGACCGCATCGGGGCGGGTGAACAGCCGGATGCCCAAGTCTTTCAGCCCTGCGCGGCAGCGGGTGGCCACACGTTCATGCCGGGCGAAGGCCGCATCCGGCCCTTCGCGCAAAATCGCCTTGGCTCCCGCGTTAATGGCGGCGATGCCGTGCCAATAGGGGGTGTAGGGACAGCGCCCGTCAGCTTGCACGGTGCGGAAGGGCAAAATGGCGTCATAGCCCTGGTATTGCACTTTCCCCATGATATCCCAGGCTGCGGGGCTGACCCCGATCATGCTCATGGAGGGCGGGGCGGAAAGGCATTTTTGCGAACCGGCAAGCAACAGGTCGATGTTCCAGGCGTCGGCTTCAACAGGCGCGCCGCCCAGGCTGGCCACGGCATCCACATACAAGAGCGGCACGCCCAGACGTTTTTTCATCGCGCCCAGTTCGGCCAGCGGATTCAACGTGCCGGATGGGGTTTCGCAGTGCACGGCGGTGAGCATTGCCGGTTTTGTTTCGCGTATGGCGGCTTCAATGCGTTCCAGACTGTCGCCGCAGCCGATGGTTGAATCATAGGGCAAAGAAACGCTTTTTACCCGGCAGCCCAAAGTTGCGGCCATTTCGCCGATGCCGTCGCCGAAAACCCCGGTGCCGACGCTGACCACGGCGTCGCCCGGCTTCAGGCAGCTTTTCAGCGCGCCCCATAAGGCCAGCATGCCTTCGCCGCTCATCAGGACCACATCATTCTTCGTGCCCATCAATGTGGCGATGTTGTCCGCGGTTTCCGCATAAAAAGGCAGAAAATCGGGTTCCACCTGGCCGGAACCGAAATCGTGGCACATGGCCGCAAGCACGTCGGGGTGCAGGGTGACGGGGCCGGGGATCATGGGGATGGGTGCGTATGGGGTACTCATGGTTATTCTTCCAAAAGGGTATAGGTGCTTGTCGTCAAAGGCTGCGACAGAGACGGAAGAACACGTTCAAGCAAAATGCCGTCGCGGCAGGGCAGGTCATGCCCGAAGGTCGCCCGGATGCCCAGAGTCACAAACTGCACGGCCCGGTCAACGGCCAGCGGCAGGCTGTCGCCTTGCAACAGGGCGCCTGTGACCACGCTGGCAAAGGTATCGCCGGTTCCGGGGTAAAAGGCGGGAATGTAATCGCAGGCCATCTGCCAGAACAGGCCGCGAGAGCGCTGGTATGCGACGACGGCGCTTTTATGGGCGGTTTTGGCCAGGGGCGCGCTGGTGATGAGCACCATTTCCGGCCCCATGTCGCTGAGACGGAGCAGCCAGTCTTTCAACCTCGCCGGGGTTATGCTGTCGCCTGGGTAGGGTTCGCCCAACAACAAGGAGGCTTCGGTCAGGTTGGGCGTGATGCAGTGGGCATGCGTTATAAGACGGCGCATACCCTCTACCATTTCCATGTTCATGGTCGGGTCCAGCACGCCGTTGTCGCCCAGCACCGGGTCGACCACGGCAAAACCGCCGGGGCTAAGGCATTGGGCGATGCATTCCGCCACTGTCTCAACCTGGGCCGGGGAACCGAGAAAACCGCTGTACACGGCGTCGAAACGCAGGCTCAGCTTGTTCCAGTGGGCCAGAAAATCGTGCATTGCGGCTGTCAGATCAACGAAACTGAAATCGTCGAAGCCGCCGGTCTGCGTGGACAAAACCGCCGTGGGCAAAGGGCAGACCTGAATGCCCATGGCGGAGAGGATGGGGATGACCACCGTCAGGGACGTACGGCCGAAACCGGAAAGGTCGTGAATCGCGGCAACGCGGGTAACGGGTGAACGCATAGCTTTCCTTTGTGGAAAAGGAGTATTCTCAGGTGACGGGTATACTACCTCTTTACCGGCGGCCCGGCAATATTTTGCGTCTTTGCCTTGCCTGTTGAGTGCCGGGGCTTGAAATGGTATGACCGGGACGCATGAAATATATATTTTCCCAAATGGCCTTTTTCATGGCGCAGGAGAGCAACAAACGCAACCTGCGCTTCATGATGCGTTTTACCGTGCTGGTGCTGGCGCTGATCGTGGTTTACAGCGTGCTGTTCCATGTGATCATGCTCATGGAAGGGCGCGACCATTCCGCCATTACCGGGCTGTACTGGACGCTTACCGTCATGTCCACCTTGGGCTTCGGCGACATTACGTTCGCAAGCGACCTAGGGAAAATATTCAGCATCGTGGTGCTGCTTTCCGGCGTGCTGCTGTTCATGCTGGTCATGCCGTTCACGTTTATCCGCTTCGTATACGCGCCGTGGCTTGAGGCGCAGACCCAGGCCGTTGTGCCGGTGAAGTTGCCTGAAAGCACCAAAGGCCACGTCATCGTGGCGGGAGTTGACAGCATCGCCGCCAGCGTGGTGGAACGGCTGCGCCAATACGCCATCCCCTACGTGCAACTTGTGCCCGACCATGCCACGGCGCTTTCGTTATACGACCGCCACTATTCGGTCATGCTGGGAGAGCTCGATTCACCCCAGACCTATGTTCAGGCCAGGGTCGATCAGGCGGCTTTGGTCGTGGCGCTGTTTGACGATTTGAAAAATACCAACATCGCGGCCACGGTGCGTGAAATTTCGGCGACCGTGCCGCTTGCCGGCAGCGTGGATCACGTGGATTCCCTCGACATCCTGCGCTTGGCGGGTTGCAACCATACCTACCATTTTGCGCAGATGCTGGGCAAATCACTGGCCCGCCGGGTATTCGGCTCGTGCATGCGCTCGAACACCATATGGCGTTTCGAGCACCTGTGCATTGCGGAAGCCCCGGCCCAGAACACGCCGTATGTGGGAAAGGCCCTGAAAGAAACGGACCTGCGCGGCACATACGGTCTCACCGTCGTGGGGATCTGGCACGGCAAAGAATACCGGCCCGCCTTGCCCGATACGGTGATTGAAGCCGGCTCCACGTTGCTGCTTGCGGGCACGGCGGACCTTCTGGAGCGCTTTGACGCGCAATTGGCCCGGGCGAACGACGAAGCGGAAAATCCCGTGCTGATTCTGGGCGGGGGCAGGGTGGGGCTGGCTGTTGCCGACGCTCTTGAGGCGCGCCATATTTCTTTTCGCCTTGTGGAGAAAAACCCCGGCCGCATTCGGAAAGACGATCCCCGCTTCATCGCGGGCAGCGCGGCCGACCTTGATGTGCTGCGCAAAGCGGGTATCGGCAGTACACAGACTGTCATCGTCACTACGCACAACGACGACTTGAATATTTATCTGACCATCTACTGCCGCAAGCTGCGTCCGGACGTCCAGATTATCAGCCGAGCCACCTTGGACCGCAACGTGGCGTCGCTGTATAGCGCCGGGGCCAACCTGGTGATGTCGCACGCGACCCTGGCGGCCAATACCGTTACCAACCTGCTGCGGCCGGGGCGCATATTCATGTTGACGGAAGGGCTGAATATCTTTCGGGTCAAAGCGCCCGCCGCGTTGCACGGCGTGTCGCTGCGCGACAGCGATATCCGCCGGGAAACCGAATGTAACGTGGTGGCCATTCATACGGGCGAAGGCATGAAGATTCCGCCGGACCCCGCCGCGGCAATCAGCCCCGAGGACGACTTGATTTTGATCGGCACGGTGGAGGCGGAACGGGCCTTCATGGACCGCTATCATCCCGCATAAGTGTTGGCGGGTTTCGCTTCTACGGGCCGGGGCCGCGTTTTTCTGCCGGACTTTACGGGACCTGTTTCCCGGCGTATGTAAATGAATTCAGTTATACTATGCCGCCGCGAGGCTAAAGTGAGTTTGCCATGAGCGACAGATCCAAATGCCGCAAACAGACCATTGCAGAGATAAGCAAGATCCGCCCGTTGAGCCGGGATATTGATTACGCCCGCGACCCGTTGCCGTCCATTTACGGCTCTCTGGTTTTCGGCCAGGCCCAGATGGCCGCTCGTCTGCCCAAAGACGTGTTCACTCTTTTGCAGAAGACCATTCGCGAAGGGCAACCCCTGGACCTCAGCGTGGCGGATGTGGTGGCCAACGCCATGAAAGAATGGGCGGTGGAAATGGGCGCCACCCACTACACGCATTGGTTTCAGCCCATGACCGGCACCACGGCGGAAAAGCACGATTCTTTTTTGACGCCCACCCGAGACGGCAAGGTTATTTGCGAATTTTCCGGTAAAATGCTGATCAAGGGCGAATCAGACGCCTCGTCGTTTCCTTCCGGCGGAATTCGCTCGACCTTTGAAGCACGCGGCTACATGGTCTGGGATCCGCGCTCTCCGGTGTTCATCCAAAACAGCCATAACGGCAAAACCTTGTGCATTCCCACGGCCTATTGCTCGTATACCGGCGAATGCCTGGACAGAAAGACCCCATTGCTGCGTTCGGGGGAAGCGTTATCCACGCAGACGCTGCGCATTTTGCGCCTTTTCGGCGACACCTCTTCCACGCACGTCAGCGTCAACCTGGGCGCAGAACAGGAATATTTCCTGGTGGACCGCCAGTTCTATTTGCAGCGCCCCGACCTGGTGGATACGGGCCGTACGCTGTACGGCGCGAAGCCTTCCAAAGGCCAGGAAATGGAGGACCACTATTACGGTTCCATCAGGGGCCGGGTGCTGGCCTTTATGATGGACCTGGAGCATCGCCTGTACAAGCTGGGAATTCCCATCAAAACCCGGCACAACGAAGCGGCTCCGGCCCAGTTTGAACTGGCTCCCGTGTTTGAAGAGGCCAACATCGCCACCGACCACAACATGCTGACCATGGAAGTGTTGCGCGGAACCGCCCGCGATCACGGGCTGATTTGCCTGCTGCACGAAAAGCCCTTTAAGGGCATCAACGGCAGCGGCAAGCACTGCAACTGGTCCATTTCTGATTCGTCGGGCAGCAACCTGCTGGATCCGGGCGAAACGCCGCATGAGAACGCCCAGTTTCTGGTTTTTTTGGCGGCCATGGTCCGTGCAGTGCGCCGCCATGCGCCTTTGCTGCGCCTCGGCACCGTGTGCGCGGGCAACGACCACCGCCTGGGCGGGTATGAAGCGCCGCCCGCTATTTTTTCCATTTATCTCGGTTCGCAGTTGACCGAGGTGGTGGAAGGAATCGTCAAGGGCAAATCGCAAAAGAACCGCGCCGGTGAGACCATGCGCATCGGGGTGACTTCGCTGCCGCCTTTGCCGCGCGACGCCACGGACAGAAACCGCACCTCTCCGGTGGCTTTTACCGGCAACAAATTCGAATTCCGGCCCGTGGGGGCTTCGCAATCCACGGCGCCCATGGTTTTTGCCATCAACGCGGCCATGACGGCTTCGCTCGATCATTTCGCCACCGAATTGGAACGGGATATCGCCAAGGGCGAAAGCCTGCATGACGCCGTACAGAAATTGCTGCAGAAAGAGTTTTCCAAGCATTTGTCCGTGATCTTCAACGGCGACAACTATTCGGCCGAGTGGCCCGTCGAAGCCGCAAAACGGGGCCTTGCGAACTATCCGGACACGGTTTCCGCTCTAGAGCATTTCACCGATAAAGAAACCATGGACGTGCTCAGCCGGTATGGCGTGCTGTCCGAGCGGGAAGTTACATCCCGGTCGGATATCCTGTTCGAAAGCTACTCCACAAGCGTGCTCATCGAAGGGCGCGTCGCCTTGGACATGGGACGTACCATCATTTTGCCGGCTGTGTTCGAGTATCAGCGCAAGCTTGCCGATACAGTGGAAGAACTGGAAGATTGCCTCGGCAAAAAATGCGCCGGGGGTCAGAAGGCTTTGTTGCAAAGAGTTTGCAAGCATGTCGATGGCTTTATGAAAAACCTCGATGTGCTGGAAAAGGCTTTGGCCAAAGTTGAAAAACTGCCGCATGCCCCCGCAAAGACGGCCAAAAACTGCCGCGATCTGATCGTGCCGGCGTTGGCCGCCTGCCGTGAAAATGCGGACGCTCTGGAACTGCTGGTGGATGACGCGCTCTGGCCGTTACCCAAGTACAGAGAGATGCTCTGGGTCTACTAGGGCATATCCATGTTACGATAGAAAAGCCGCCGTTCCCGAGGGAACGACGGCTTTTTTCATGAGGCGGGCTGCCGGGGTGCGGTTACGCCTTGCCCGACAAAATCAGCAGAGAGTTAAGCAGCACCTGGGCGCCTTTGGCGGCCTGCTCGGGCTCAATCCATTCGCCGGGGTTGTGGCTGAGGCCCTTGCGGCAGGGAACGAAAATCATGCCGGTGGGCAGGTAGGGGCCAAGCGTCTGCGCATCGTGCCCGGCGCCGCTGGAGAGCGGCATTGAAGAGCAACCGGCCATGGCGGCGCCCTTTTCAATGGCCGCAATGACTTCAGGATGCATGACCGCGCCGGGTTTCTTGTAAATTTGCTTGACGGAAAAAGCGGGTTTGTCTTTGACGTAGTCCATGATGCGGCGGCCGATGGCATCCAGGTCTTCCTGCTTGGCGGAACGCGCGCCGACCACGAAGCGGCATTCGCCGGGGATGATGTTGGCGCCGCCGGGGTGCAACTGCAAGGTGCCTATGGTCGCGACCATTTCGGGGTTTTGTTCCATGGCCCATTGGGGAAGCAGAGTGAAGAAAGGCGCCGCCATGACCAGGGCGTCTTTGCGGCCCTGCATGGGCGTGGTGCCTGCATGGCCCGCCTCACCTGTGACTACGACCTCATAGCGTTCGATGCCGACGATGGCCGTCACCGGGCCGCAGTCTTTGCCCGCGTTTTCAAGGCGGGGCCCCTGCTCGAGGTGCAGTTCCACATAATAGGCGAATTCTTCGGGAGACCGGCGAACATCGACGGAAGCGTCGCCGCCGAGCTTCGCCAGGTCGTCGGCAAAAGAAGTGCCGGTTCTGGTGCTGACCCGCTGCAACTCGCCGGGGGACAGCGTTCCCAGCATGGCGCGAGAACCGACGGAACCGGCGCCGTAAGCGCCTTCTTCATCGACGAAAGCGCCCACTTCAAGGGTGAAGGGCAGCTCAATCTTGTTTTCTATGATCACCCGCGCGCATTCAAGCGCGGCCACGGCGCCCAGGGCGCCGTCGAACCGGCCGCCGTTGGGCACGCTGTCCAGGTGCGAACCGGTAGCCAAAATTTTCGCGCCAGGGTTTTTGGACGGCAACTGGGCGATGACGTTGCGCATGGCGTCCATGCGGACGGTAAGCCCTGCCTTTTTGCACGCGGCGATAAACCATTGCCGCGCCTCTTCCTCGCCGGGCGACAGGCCGGGGCGGGAGACGCCGCCGTCCCCCGTGCTGCCGATTTCTCCCAGTTCCATAAGGTCGGACCACAAACGTTCGGAAGAAATGCTGTATGGTGAGGCATTCATGCGTGTACTCCTTAAAAATAAGATAATCGAATTGGTGACGTAAAAATTTGCCGTATCCGGCGAATTGGCGCAAGTGGTTTTATTTGTTATGCTGCATGACCTGTTCGCTCGGGCGGGGTGTCTTGGCACGGGCTATCTGCCTGTTTTTGAATGTAAATTTTATGTGAAAAATTATACAATCAATCATGGGCAAGTAGTGAAAATAGCTACGAATTTTTGTTGTGCTCGACGGAATTTTGCTGTATGTATGACAAACGATTTGCCGCACTGCATGCGCCGCGTTTTGAGCGCATGTACCGGAGAAAGGACTTCCATCCGCCGTTGCGCCAGAGCGCAATCGGGCAATGCCCACGCGGCAGGGCGATACCAAAAGGGTGAAGCATGAAAACATTAGCCATTCAGCGTCAGTGGTGTAAGGGATGTCGCGTGTGCGTCGTATTTTGTCCCAAGCAAGTCCTCGATATTGACGAGGAGGGCAAGGTTTACGCCAAGCATCTCGAGAAGTGTATTTATTGTAAGCTGTGCGAGCTGCGCTGCCCTGACCTTGCCATTGAGGTTCAGGAAACGGACGACGCGGCCGGGAGCGATAGCTCCGCTTCCAACGGCAAGCGGAAAAAGGCAAAGGCATAGGAGGGCGTCATGAAGAACAATGTCCAATTTGTCCAGGGCAACGCCGCCTGTGCGGAGGCCGCGCTGTACGCGGGCCTGAAGTTTTTTGCGGGCTATCCCATCACCCCGTCCACGGAAATCGCGGAAATACTGGCCGGCGCTCTGCCGGAGTGCGGCGGCAAATTCATTCAGATGGAAGATGAAATCGCTTCCATGTGCGCGATCATCGGCGCTTCTCTTGCCGGCGCGAAAACCATGACGGCCACTTCCGGCCCCGGTTTCTCGCTGATGCAAGAAGCACTGGGCTATGCGGTTATCGCAGAAATTCCCTGCGTTATTGCGACGGTTATGCGCGGCGGGCCTTCCACCGGCCTGCCGACCAAGGTTTCTCAGGGTGACGTGATGCAGGCCCGCTGGGGCACGCACGGCGACCATTCGATCATCGCGCTGACCGCGTCCAGCATTCAGGACGTGTTCAGCATCACGGTCGACGCTTTCAATATGGCAGAGCGCTACCGCACCCCGGTCGTGCTGCTGCTGGACGAAGTGGTCGGCCATATGCGCGAGAAGCTGGTCATTCCGGCCAAGGGTAAAATGCATGTCGAAGAAAGGCTGTACACCTCGGTGAAGCCGGGCATGGATTACCACCCCTATCTGCCGCGCGAAGACGGCCGCTTGCCCATGTCCGATTTCGGCGGCAAGCACCGTTACAACGTGACCGGCCTGTTCCACGACATCTGGGGCTTCCCCACGGAAAACCAGGAAACGGTCAAGAAAACTCTGCACCGCATCATCGACAAGATCGAACAGAACCAGATGGAACTTGCCCGCTGGAAAGAATACCATCTTGAAGACGCGGAAACAGTGTTGGTTTCTTACGGTTCTTCCGCCAGAAGCGCCCTGCAGCAGGTAATAAACTGCCGCTCCAAGGGGCAGAAAGTGGGCTTGCTCGAACTGCAGACCATCTGGCCCTTCCCGGCGGAAGTTGTGCGCGAAAAGACCGCCCGGGCCAAGAACATCTTTGTCGTTGAGATGAACATGGGCCAGCTTGTTCCCTCCGTGAAAGCGGCCGTGGATAAACCGGAAAGAGTGTATCTGGCCAACCGTGTCGACGGCGCCATGATCACCCCGGCGGACATTCAGAGCATTATGCGCGTTATTGACGGAAGGGGGATTTAGCATGAGCGGCCATAAAAATATCCGTGAGCGGTTTTTCCCGCACATCTGGTGCCCCGGCTGCGGCCACGGCACCATATTGAACACGCTGGTGCGCACCACCGGCGAAATGGGCCTGGACCCCAACAACGTGGTGACGGTTTCGGGCATAGGCTGCTCGGCGCGTATCGCCGGGTATCTTGATTTTCACACCCTGCACACCCTGCACGGCCGCGCTCTGGCTTGTGCCACCGGCGTCAAAATGACCCGGCCCGAATTGACCGTGATGGTGCCCATGGGCGATGGCGACGCTCTTGCGATCGGCGGCAATCACTTTATCCACGCCTGCCGCCGCAACATCAACATCACGGCGTTCGTGATGAACAACCGCATTTACGGCATGACCGGCGGCCAGTACTCGCCGCTTTCCGGCGAAAAAATTCTGGCTACCACCGCGCCGTACGGCAGCATCGACCGCGACTTTGACGTGGTCAAAATCGCCTCCGGCGCGGGCGCGACCTTTGTGGCCCGCACCACGACCTACCACGTGCAGGAAATGGCGAAGTTGATGCGTAAAGCGATTGAACACAAAGGCTTCTCCGTGCTGGAAATCATGTCTCAGTGCCCGACCTATTTCGGACGCAAGAACAAGCAGGGCGAAGCTCCGCAGATGATGGAGTACTTCAAGGACCGCACCGCGCTTCTTGGTTCCAAAAACCTGGAAGCCGACCCCACGTTGATCCCGCGCGGCATTTTCGTGGAGGAAAAGACCTCCGAATACTGTGAAGCCTACGCTGAAACCATTGCCCGCGTCAGCGCAAAGAAGAGAGGTTAAGACCATGGAAAGAAACCGCTTTTTACTTTCCGGCTCCGGCGGTCAGGGCGTGATCACCATGGGCATTCTGCTGGCGGAAACCGCCGCGCTGCAGTCCGGTCTCAACGCCATTCAGTCGCAGTCCTACGGCCCCGAGGCCCGGGGCGGCGCGACCCGGTGCGACGTGCTCATCTCTGACAAAGAGATCTATTACCCCAAAGTGCAGACGGCCGAGGTGCTGGTCTGTTTGACCCAGGAAGCGCTGAACCGCTACCTGCAGTACATGGTTCCCGGCGGCCTGCTGCTGACCGACAAGCATCTGGTTTCCGTGCCCAAGCGGGTGGATGCCGAGCATTACGCCCTGCCCATGCACGACGCCGTGATGAGCGAAATCGGCAAGCCCCAGGTGTTCAACATCTGCGTGCTCGGGGCTTTGATCGGACTGACCAAGGTCGTGAAGACCCAGGCTCTGGAAAAAACCCTGGCCGAACGTTTTGCTTCCGCCTTCCACGTGAACAACAAGAAAGCCCTTAAAATGGGCCTTGATCTCGCCAGCGCCTAGTTATACCCTATTATCCGGGGGACAATAGTCCCCCGGATAATATCTCTCTCTTTCCGGCGATCTTCACCAGGAAGTTCTTCCCCTGGAACCCGATATTTCCCAGCGAGGTAAGCATGAATATTCATGAGTACCAGGCGAAAGAACTGCTGCGTCGTTTCGGCGTACCCACACCCAAAGGGGTTGCGGCGCGAAGCGTTCCCGAGCTGTGCGAGGCCGCTGCCGCCAACCTGGTCCCCGGCAAATTGGTGGTGAAAGCGCAGATTCATGCCGGCGGCAGAGGCAAAGCGGGCGGCGTGAAGCTTGTAGCCAATCTGGATGAAGCCCGCAAAGCGGCGGAAGCGCTGCTCGGCGCGACCCTGGTCACTCCGCAGACCGGCCCCAAGGGCAAAGTCGTGGGGGCGCTTTTGATGGAAGAGGTCGCGCCCATAGCCAAAGAATTTTATGCCGGCATTACTCTTGACCGGGCCAGCCGCCGCATGTGCTTCATGGTCAGCCGCGAAGGCGGCATGGACATTGAAGAGGTCGCGGAAAAACATCCCGAAAGCATCATCAAGGTCTTTGTGGACCCGCGTTTCGGCCTGCAAGGGTTTGAAGCCCGCAAACTGGCCATCGGCCTTGGTTTGAAAGGCAAAACCATGCTTGCGGGCGCTGCGCTCTTCGCCAATTTGTATACCGCCTGCGTCAGCCTTGACGCATCACTGGTGGAGATCAATCCCTTGGTGCTGACCAGCGACGAGCGTCTGATCGCGCTTGACGCCAAAATTTCTTTTGATGATTCCGCGTTGCCGCGCCACCCTGACATCCAGAAGCTGGAAGATTTGTCGGAAGTCGACCCTAACGAACACCGTGCAAACAGCCTGGGCATGAAGTTCATCAAGCTTGACGGCACGATAGCCATGATGGCCAACGGCGCGGGGCTGGCCATGACCACCATGGACATAATCCAACAGGTCGGCGGCAAGCCTGCAAATTTTCTTGATGTTTCCGGAGGGGCCAGCGAAGACATGGTGGCGGAAGGCATCAAACTGATTCTGGCCGACCCGCAGGTCAAAGCCATTTTCATTAATATTTTCGGCGGCATCCTTCGCTGCGATATCCTTGCCCGCGGCCTGTTGCAAGGGCTGGAAGGCAAGGGCAGTCCCGTGCCTATCGTTATGCGCATGGTGGGCACCAACGCGGAAGAGGGCAGAAAAATTCTGGCGGATTCCAAATTGCCCGTCACGGTCGCGGAAACCCTGAGCGATGCCGTCCCCCACATAGCCGCATTAGCGAGGGCACACTCATGAGCATACTTGTTGATGCAAACACCAAAGTTGTCGTCCAGGGGCTGACCGGGGCCGAGGGCATGTTTCACGGCGCCCGCATGCTGGAATACGGAACCAAGGTCGTGGCCGGAGTTACGCCCGGTAAAGGCGGCCAGACGGTATTGAATGTGCCGGTTTTTGATTCCGTGGCGGAGGCCGCGGCCAAAACCGGGGCGGACGCTTCCGTGATTTTTGTGCCGCCCTTTGCCGCGGCGGATGCCATTGTCGAAGCGGCCGCCGCGGGAATCAAATTCATAGTTTGCATTACCGAGGGCATACCCGTTCTGGATATGGTGCGCGCCATGCATGCGCTGCGTGAATACCCAGAAGCGCGTCTGCTGGGGCCCAACTGCCCCGGTGTTATGACCCCCGGCGGGTGCAAGTTGGGCATCATGCCCAGCCACATTCATAAACCCGGCACCATTGGCGTCGTCTCCCGCAGCGGCACCCTGACTTATGAAGTGGTGGGGCAGCTCACGGCCGTGGGCTTGGGGCAGAGCACCTGCGTGGGCATTGGCGGTGACCCGCTGATAGGCACGTCATTTCTGGACGTGTTTCACTTGTTCAAAGACGACCCCGGCACCGAAGCGGTGGTCATGATCGGCGAGATCGGCGGTCAGGCCGAACAGGATGCAGCCGCGTACATTAAAAAAGAGTTCAAAAAACCCGTGTTCGCTTTTATCGCCGGGCGTAGCGCCCCGGCCGGGCGGTCCATGGGGCATGCCGGGGCGGTTATTTCCGGCAAGGCCAGCAGCCCGGAAGAGAAAATTGCCGCGTTGAAAGATGCCGGCATTACCTACGTGGAATCGCTGGCTGATATCGGCGTGACGGTGCAAAAACAGCTGCGCGGCTAGGTGTTGTCGTCGCATATCGCAGCCCCTTCGCCGCGCGCGGCGAAGGGGCTTTTCGTTTGCCGCGCATGCGGGTAAGTAATAGAAAGCATCAAGCGAACCGGGAGGGCGTATGCACGAGAACCATTGCAAAACACGGCACGGGAATAGGGCGGGGCAGGCTTGCCGTTTGTTGCTTTTGAGCCTGATGCTGGCTGCTTTTGCCGCCGGTTGCGCCTCGAAAAGCGTTGCCGAATGGATGAGCAGCGCCCGCTATATCGAGGAACTGCATGTTCCCTATGGTTGCAGCATTGCCGCGGAAAATCTCGAAAAAGCGCTGGCTCTCAGGCGTGACGGCACACTGCTGCCTTTCGGCGGTGAATTCAGCAAAGTGGAACCTGAAGGAAAAGAATGCGGTCGCTTCATTCTCCATTCCGCATTGTCGGATTCTCCCAGCGCGATCATCACGCTTGAACGCAGGGGCGATGGCGATACCGGCGTTACTGTGTATCAGCAAACCTCCGGCACATTTCACAGCCGTCAATTCGTCGCAACAGTCGAACGCTGGGCGAGCGGGTTTATCGACGCGGAATAGTGTTTATGGCTCTTCGCCGTTAAGTGTTTTTTCTTCTTTATGCGGTTTCGATTGCTTTCGCTTCCCATTTTATTCAAAATAATGTAAACGTTACCCACGCTTGTTTTTCTTCTATGAGCATGCAGGCAGTGTGTCGGTTTTGGTAAACGTTTTTTTGCGCCGTCGCCTGCCGACGTGGAAATTTCCGACAACCTTTTGGGAGGAGCAACACATGGCCGAGCAAACGAAAGGTAAAGGTTTTTTAAGTTGGTATTTTGATTCCAACCTGTTGATGCGAATTTCCATTGGTCTGCTCGCGGGCGCGGTCGTCGGCATTTTTTTTGCGTATATGGCGCCGGGCATGGCCAAACCGTTTGAGGAAAATACGCGATTCCTCGGCGCCATTTTTATCCGGCTGCTGCAAATGATCATCGTGCCGACGATTTTCTTTTCACTCATAACCGGTGCTTCAAGCATCTCTCCTGTCAATCTCGGCCGTATCGGCGCCAAAACTCTGCTATTTTATTTGATTCTGGTCGTTTTCGCCATCTGTATCGGCTTGTTGCTGGGCAACGTGTTCAAGCCCGGCGACGGCTTGAACATTGTGGGCTCCGCCGCTGCGCAGGCCAAGATCTCCAATGCGCCGCCCCTGTCCACCGTGTTGCTTAACATCATTCCCACCAACCCCATTGACGCCTTGGCCAAGGCCCAGGTGCTGCCCATCATCTTCTTCGCGCTCTGTTTCGGCATCGGGCTTTCCTATCTGCGTGACTCCAAGGACGCGACGCTGGCCAAGGGCGGCGAAGCGCTTTTCACGCTTTGTTCCTCTGCCGCTGAAACCATGTACAAGATCGTGGGCGGCATCATGCAGTATGCGCCCATCGGCGTCTTTTTCTTGATTTCCGGCGTCTTCGCCATTCAAGGCCCCAAGGTCATCGGACCCCTGGTTTTCGTTATGGGCCTGGCGTATGTTGCCTACATACTCCATGTCATAATCGGCTTTGGCGGCGCGCTGACGCTGTTCGGGCTCAGCTTCTTCAAGTTCTTGCGCGGCGCGCAAGAGGCCATGGTCACGGCGTTCGTGACCCGGTCTTCCAACGCGACCCTGCCCATTTCTCTGCGGGTGTCTGAAGAAAACCTGGGCGTTCCCCGTTCTATTTCCTCCTTCTCGCTGCCCATCGGCGCTACCATCAACATGGACGGTACCGCCATTTATCTGGCCATCGGTTCCATGTTCATCGGTTTTGCCGTGGGCAAACCCCTGACCATGGACCAACAGTTCGTGGTGTTGGTTACGGCGACTCTCGGGGCCATCGGCGCGGCCGGGGTGCCTGGGGCAGGGGCCATCATGATGCTGCTGGTGCTTGAATCCGTCGGCCTTAAAGTGGAAGCCGGCACCGCCGTGGCGGCCGCCTATGCCATGCTGCTGGGCGTTGACACCGTATTTGACATGGGCCGCACCTGCCTGAACGTCACCGGCGACATCGTGGCCGCGACCGTTGTTTCCAAAAACGAGGGCGCACTTGATATGAGCAAGTGGAACGGCGTCAGGGAGGGTGAAACCGCTTAGCGGAGTTCACCGTCGCCGTGATGGCGCGAGCGCAATAACAAAGGCCGCTTTCCGGGTAATGGAAAGCGGCCTTCACTATGGAAAGAGCGCCTTGGTTTATTTCTTTTTCTGCAACGCGGCCTGCATGGCCAAGCCCAGAGTGCCGCCGAAAGAAGTCGGAGAAGCCGGTTTGGGCGCGTGTTTTTTCCAGTCTTTTTCTTCGCCCCGCGTCATGGGGCCGGAGGCGTCGCCGCTATCGGCCAGGCCAAGCGTGACTTTACGGCCCACCATGTCCACTTCGCGCACGATGATCTGTACGCTGTCTCCGATCTTGGCTTTATCAATCGCGCTTTTGCTGCGGGACGCGCTGATGGCGGAGGCGGGCAGAAGCCCCGTGACGCCGGGCCGCAGGGTGATAAAAATGCCGAACGGAGCGCGTTTTTCAATAGCCCCCGTAATTTCCTGATCAACGGGGAAGTCTTGGTCCACGCCTTCCCACGGGCTGCCGCCCACATCACGCAGGCTGAGGGACAGCCGTTTTTTCTCAAGATCAAGCCCTTTGACCATCACCTCGACGGTATCGCCCACGGCCAGAATTTCATCGGGCTTGTTCACGCGCTTTTCATAAGAAAGCTCGGAAATATGGATCAAACCGTCGATGCCGGGCAGCACTTCGACAAAAGAGCCGAATGCGGCGTTGCGCACGACTTTGCCGCTTACAAGCTGCCCTTCGGTCAAGCGGTCGCCGATGGTTTTCCAGGGGTCGTCGGTCACCTGCCGGGCGGAGAGTGAAATGCGCGGCCCTTTGTCGGACGTTGCGATATCGAGAATTTTCACGCGGATGCGGTCGCCCACGCTGACCGCCTCATCCGCCTGGCCCACGCGGGCCCAAGAGAGTTCGGACAGGTGGATCAGGCCTTCAACGCCGGGAGCAAGCTCCACAAAAGCGCCGAAGGGCGCAAGGCGGGCCACGGCGCCTTCCAGCGTATCGCCCACGGAAACGGCTGAAAGAAAGGCGTCGCGGTTTTCGGCCTGTTCCGCCTCAAGCAGTACGCGGCGGGAAAGCACTATGTTGCGGCCGTTTTTTTCCAGTTTGGTGATGCGGAAAGGAAAAACCTTGCCGATAAAGGCGTCGGGGTCGGCAACCGGGTGCAGATCCATCTGCCCCAGGGGGCAGAAAGCGCGGCGTTTCATCACTTCCACTGCGAAGCCGCCCTTGACCGTTGCCTGTACCTTGCCTTCAACGGGCAACTGGGCGTCACGGGCCTCTTCAAGGGCCGCAAGGCCGCCCGTGCCGCGCATCATTTTTGAGAGGCGCACTTCCTGAGGCGATACGGTGACCACGTAAAGGTCAAGCTGGTCGCCAATCTGACAGGGGGGCGCACCGTCCGTTTCCAGCTCGGAACGCTCGACTATGCCGTCCACTTTGCTGCCTGTACTGACAAAAACCGTATCGGCGGTAACCGCCACCACGGTCACGGTAACCCGCTGCCCGGGGCTGAGGTGCGCGCCGGGCGCGCTTTGGGCCGCGAACAGTTCGGCAAAGCTTTCAGTTTCCTGCGCGGCGTCGGCCTGGCTGGAATCGTCCTGAGAGGGGGTGAGAGTATTTTCCGGCATAGTCTGCTCCTTAAACAGCAAAAAACCGTCGTAACGGTCGGATTCACATATCAGCGCGCGAGCCGGGAGGCAAGCGTTGAAAAGCTATCCGCCCAAGATTTCCTTGCGTTCTTTTATCAGAGTTTCAATACGGCGCAGCGCGTCCAATTCATCCGCGCTTTTCGCTATGTTTTTTGCGTGCTGCAGGTTTTGTTCCGTCTTTTTGCGGTCATTGACGTACAGATAGCTGTACGCCATGTGCAGATAGGCCCGGAACATTTGCTTGGTCTGGGCAAGCGACTGGGCGTAGAAAAAATGGACTTCAGAATCCTCAGGCAGGCGTACCAGTATCTCGCGGAAATATTCTTGCGCGGTTTTGCTGTTGCCGCTGTCATCCAGCAGGCGGGCGCAGAAAAAGAGCGCCATGTAATCTTTGGCGTTCATGCTGACGGCGCGGTTCAAGAGCGTTGTGGCGGTGGATTTGGACCCCTTCATGTAATGAAAGATGCCCGCTTCGCGCACGATTAATTCTTCTTTGGGATTGCAGGCAAGCGCCTTTTCGAACAACGCCTGGGCCTCGCGCACGTCGTTGCGGCGGGCGTTAATGATTCCTTTGCCCATATAGGCAAGGCATTGCTGCGGTCCTTTGATTTTTTCCTGGGCGTCAAACACGGCCAGGGCCAGATCGGCATCGCTGTATCGAGACCGGACCAGTGCTTGAATGCGCAGAAAATCCGCGTCATCGTCCTTGCGGCTTTGCAACGCCGCCGTCATGGTTCGAATGCGGGCGGAAAGAATGTTGATGCGGTCCATCACGTCCGGGTGGGTGGACAGATAGGTGGGGATATTCGATCCCACAAGCCACTGCTGGCGGCGGATTTTTTCAAACGCGCCGACCATGCCGCGCGGCGGGTACCCGGCGGCGATAAGATAGCGCATGCCCACGTTGTCGGCATCCGTTTCATCCGCCCGGCTGTAACTTAACTGGGCCGCCTGCCCTGCGGCGAGCGAACCGGCCATGATGGCCGGGCCGACATTGCCGCCGCCGACGAAGCCACCCAGCAGCATGCCGGCAAGAGAGAGCAGAGAGATTTTTTGCATCTGCTGAATACGCCCGGCGATGTGGCGTTGCGTTGCGTGGGCTATTTCGTGGCTCAAAACGCCGGCCAGTTCAGACTCGTGGTCCATGGCCAGTATAAGCCCGGTAAAAACGAAAAGGTTGCCGCCGGGCGCGGCAAAGGCGTTGATGGCGTTATGCCGCACAACGCTGACGGAATACTCGAAAGGTTGAGGCGGGATGTGGGCCATCAGCCGTTTGGTGACCCGGCTGATATATTCCACGATCTCCGGGTCATCAACGATGGGAAAGCTGGAACGAATGGAGATGCGGATCTTTTTGCCCAGCTCCGCTTCATCTTTAATGGTGAATTCTCCCCACGCCCTTGCCGGGCACGGAAACAGCGCCGTGCCCAGCATGAAAAACAGCGTGAGAAACGCCGGAATGCGGCGAACTAAGCCATATCCCATACCGCTCCTTGGACGGAATCGCGTACCGTTACACCCATGGATGCCATTTCGTCGCGCAAGGCGTCGGAACGGGCATAGTCTTTTTCTTCACGGGCTTTCTGGCGGTCCTGCATCAGTTTTTCAATACGGGCTATATCCAGGTTTTTCCGTTTTGCGCGATTGAGTTTCAGGGTCTGCAAAAAGTCGGCGCTTTGCTGCTGGAACAATCCCAAAATCGCTCCCCAGGAAGTCATCAGTTCAAGGAACCTCGTGTACAGCGCCTTGGCGTCTTTGCTTTTGCGGGCATTCTTGTCTTCGGCCAGGCGGTTGATCAGCCGCACCAGGTTGTTGATATGCCCGATGGCCGCCGCCGTGTTCAGGTCGTCGTCCATGGACGTTTTCCAGGCTTTTTCCAACTCCGCGAACTCCGTGGAAAACTCGGCGGGCAACGCGGCGTCGGTCCACTTGTCGCGGGTGGCCTCTTCAGAGGCCAGGGCCAGGGTTTCATAGATGCGGCGCAGGTTTTTTTCCGTTTCTTCCATGGCCTCAAAAGTGAAATCGATGGGGCTGTGGTAGTGGCGGGCAATAAGGAAGAAGCGCAGCGTTTCAGGCAGGTATGAGTCCAAAATATCTCTGATCGTGCGGAAGTTGCCCAGCGATTTCGACATTTTTTCGGAGTTGACCTGCACAAAGCCGTTATGCACCCAGAAACGGCAGAAGGGACCGTCAACCGCCGCCTCCGTTTGAGCTATTTCGTTTTCGTGATGCGGAAAAATCAGGTCCTGTCCGCCGCCGTGAATATCAAGGGGCAGCGGGGCGTATTTTTCGCTCATGGCGGAGCATTCAATGTGCCAGCCGGGGCGGCCTTCGCCCCAAGGGCTGGTCCAGGAAGGCTCGCCGGGCTTGGCCCCTTTCCAGAGGGCGAAATCGAGGGGGTCTTCTTTGGTCTCGCCGGGGGCGATGCGCGCGCCGCTGCGCAATTCATCCACGCTGCGGCCTGAAAGTTTGCCGTATTCGGCGAAAGAGCGGACCCTGAAATACACGTCGCCGTCGCCCGTGGCGTATGCCTTGCCCTTTTTGATCAGCATTTCGATCAGGCCGATCATCTCGCCGATATGTTCGGTGGCTTTGGGTTCCACGGTGGCGCGCTGTACGCCGATGGCGTCCATGTCCGTGTGGAAGGCGGCGATGTATTTTTCGGCGACTTCTTCACTGGTAAGGCCCACTTGTGCAGCTTTGTTGATAATTTTGTCGTCAACGTCGGTGAAATTGCGGATGAAGGTCACATCCAGCCCCAAAGAGCGCAGGTAGCGGACCAGCACGTCAAAAACCACGGCCGAGCGGGCGTGCCCGATGTGGCAAAGGTCATATGCGGTTATACCGCAGGAATAGAGGCTGACCTTGCCGGGGCGGGAGGGGATGAATTCTTCTTTTTTACGGGTAAGGGAGTTGTACAGCTGCATTATGTTCCTCTCGGGTCGCTAGATTTCTATTTTATCCACACGGCGCTGATGGCGGCCGCCGGCGAATTCCGTGGTTAAAAAGATGCGCGCCAGTTCCAACGCGAGGCCGGGCGCGGTAACGCGCTCGCCCAGACAAAGAATGTTGGCGTTGTTATGCTCGCGCGCGGCGCGGGCGTGAAACTCGTGGGTACAGACGGCAGCCCGGATGCCTATGTGCCGGTTGGCGGCAATGGACATGCCGATGCCGGTGCCGCAGATCAGAATGCCCAGGACGTTTTCGCGCAGCACGGCTTCACAGACGGGGTGAGCGAAATCGGGGTAGTCGCAGCTGCCCTCGTCGTTGGTGCCCAGGTCGGTGAACGAATAGCCTTCGGCGCGCAGTGCGGCGGCCAAGGCTATTTTCAGGCCGTACCCCGCGTGGTCGGAGGCGATGTAGATGTTTTTTTTCTGCGTCTCAGCCATGTCGGCGATCCTTGCAACAGTCTGCGGTTATTGGTTCTGCGTGGTCAGAGGAGCGAAACGGGTCCGCTCGGGAAATGTCAGTTCCATCTGCGCGGGCGTAAAGGGGGCGGGCCGGTCCAGCTCACGCACGATCAGGGTGGCTTCGGCGCCTCTGGAATGAACGATATGCAGCTTGCGGGGGGTGTTCCTCGTGCTGCCTTCCCAATACTCGATATCCAGGGTCCAGCCTTTGCCGCTGTTTTCCCGCCAGACCCGGGGCAGGCCGTCGGAAGACAATTCAAGCGTACCCGTCAGGCGTCCGTTCAAAGTGTACGCGATCAGGCCGTCTTTGGCCATATACGCCGGGGGGGGGCCGTTGCCGGCGAAAACCCGCTCAAACTGGCCGGTAAGCAGCAGTGAAAGGTCAGCCAGCGAAAAGGGCACCGGCACGCCGAAAGCAAGCAGGGCGGGGCCGTCGCCGGTATGGTAATAGGCTGTTTCGTCGCGGGGCACATACACGGTGAAGTTGCTGCCGTTTTCCAGTATTTTGCCCATGACGCTGCCCGGCCCCATCAGGATGTCCAGGCGCAGAGGCCAAAGAAGAGGAGCCGCGCCGTTTTTGCCGGCGGCGTTGTCGCCCCAAAAATATACGGTCACCCGCTGGCTGCCTTCTTTGCCCGCATAATACAGCGTGGCGTTGATTCTGAAGGGGCCGGAGACTACTTCCGCATTCTGCGAAATTTTTTCAAACTTGCTCCAGACGTCGCCGGCCAGAACCGGGTCCGCAAGAGGGAGCGATGCGTCAACGCCGGGGCGGGCGCAGCCGCCAAGCAATATTGCCGCGGCCAGGCACAGCAAAAGGATGCGGCGTCTCATTGCAACTCCCGCATTTTTGCGCGAATGGCCTCCGGGTTGTCCGGTTTCGCTTTCAGCGCATTGCGGTAGCCTTTCACGGCTTCGGTCTTGTTGCCGATTTTGGCGGCGATATCGCCGTAATGCTCCCATATCACAGTATGGTCGCCGCCCAGGCTGATACTTTTGCGAATGGCTTTCCAGGCTTCCTGGTAACTGCCCATCTGATAGTGCACCCAGGCGAGTGAATCGGCGATATGGGGGTCGTCGGGGGCTTCGGCCACGGCGCGCTGCAAGAGGGCATGCGCCCTGTTCAGGTCACGTCCCGCTTCGGCCAGGGTATACCCCACATAGTTGAGCGCGCCGGCATTGCGCGGCTCTTTCGCAATCACGGCCTCCATCAGTTGCAGGGCTTCTTCTTTCTGCCCGAGAGAATCAAGGGCATAGCCCAAATTATATTGTATCGCGGTGTTTTCAGGCCAGTTCCGTGCGGCGGCGCGCAAGATTTCCACACCCTTTTCTTCCTGCCCGGTACGGCTGTAAACTTGAGCGAGGATGACCTGATAGGCGGGGGAGGTGGGGTTCTCGTCCGCTTTGGCGCGGGCGAGCGCCACGGCTTCACCCGTGCGCCCGGCTTCTTCAAGCAGTTGCAGGCTCCAGCGCAGGGCGCGTTCGGCCAGGCGGTTGTCGGCGGGAACCTGCCGCAGCAAGGCCAGCGCCTCGTCCGTATTGCGCGTGCTCTCCATGGTTAGGGCGGCAAGATAGAAATAGACCTCTTCCGGCGCGCCCGGTGTATTTTTGACCTGGGTCAGCACCCGGCGGGCGGCGTTGTATTGCTTGGCCTCAAGCAGCAGCACGCCTGCCTCCAGTTGCAAGGCGGTGGAGTCAGGGGCGGCATCCAAAGCCTTGATGGCCTGTTCAGGCTGCTTGGCGCGCAAATACGCGTCCACCAGGCGCAGCCAGACGGGCAGGTTTTCGGGGTCTCTGTCCAGCACCTGGCGGAACAGGCGGGCGGCTTCCGCGTGTTTGCCGCGCAGTTGCGCGCACACGGCGAGATCCACCCAGGCATCCAGCAGGTCGGGGTCTTGCTTGACGACGAGCCGCAGTTCTTTTTCCCCCTGCTCCAGCGCGTTGCGGTCAAGCAGAGAGCGGGCGTGCATAAAGCGGATATAGGGGGTGAACCGCTTTGCGGGCAGGGCGCGCACCAGCTGGTCCAGGTCGTTATGGCGTTTGGCCAGCAGCAAAAGGCGGGCAAGTTCCTGCAGCGCCTCCTGGCTGTCGGGATGGTGTTTGACGTATTGGGTCAGCGTGTCCACGGCGTCGTTTGTCCGCCGTTCCTGCATGTAGCTGTCCGCTTCAAGAAGAGTCAGTTGCAGATTGTCGGGAAACTGCTCTTGCCCCCGGCGCACGATGGTTCTGGCTTCCGCCCATTGGCGGCGGCGCATGGCGAATTCGGCTGCGTCCACAAAAACCTGGGCGTCAGGGGCCAGTTCCAGCAGTTTTTCACTGGACTCTTTGAAGCCCTCAACATCGCCGCTGGCGGCGGCTTCTTGCTGCATCAGGTAGTAGAAGACGCTTTTTCCTTCATCACCCAGATCCCAGGCGACCGGAGCGGCCGAGCGGCTTGAACAGCCCGCAGCGAAGCAGAGAGCGGCCAAAAGGCCGCACGAGAAGAGGGCGCGCATTCGTGGTGTCCTGTTATTCCTCTTTTATCCAGTCCTGGGAAAAGTCTTTGATTTCCTTGAACAGATGGTCCCGCACCTTTTGCAGCAGCCTGGCTTCGATCTGGCGCACCCGTTCACGGGTGATGGCGTACTTTTCACCTATTTCCCGCAAGGTTACGGGGTCATCGGTAAGCAGGCGGTGCTCAAGAATATACGCCTCTTTCTCTGAAAGCAAAGGAATAATGCTTTTCAGGCGGTTGCGGACCATGTGCGCAATTTCGCTGTCAGCCAGCACTTCTTCGATGCCCGGCCCGAGAGAGGGCAAAAGTTCGATGCGGCTGGCCCCCTGTGATTCTTCGTTGTTCAGGGGCGCATCCAGCGAGACGTCGCCGCCGTCCATGCGCTGTTCCATTTCCACAACCTGCTCTTCACTGACGTTCAGGTTTTTAGAAAGCGTGGCGGCGTCAGGGTCAAAGCCCTGGGCGATCAATTTTTGGCGCTCTTTGTTCAGGTTATAGAACAACTTGCGCTGAGCCTGGGTGGTGCCGATCTTAACCATGCGCCAATTATCCATGATGAATTTCAGGATATAGGCTTTGATCCAGAATGCGGCGTAATACGAAAACTTGATGCCTTTTTCGGGGTCGAACTTGTGCACGGCCCGCATCAGGCCGACGTTGCCTTCCTGAATAAGGTCGAGCACGTTCTGCATCCAGCGGCGCTGAAAATCCATGGCGATTTTCACCACCAGCCGCAGATGCGACGAGACGAGGCGGAAGGCCGCGTCCGTGTCATTCTCGTCAATGACCTTGCGAGCGAGTGAGTATTCATCCTCCGGCGTAAGCAGGGGGAAGCGGCTGACCTCATGCAGATACAGACTCAGGCTGTCTTGCGCGCCGCGCCGACCGAGCGGTATGGGCAGCGGGCCGGGCGGAGAGTGCTCCAGCAGCAGGCGGTCGCCGCCGACGTCATCGTCGATGTCGTCAATATCCGAGTCTTCAGGCTCGTCGAGCAGCACTTCCGCCGCATCGTCGCCGTCTTCTTCAACGCTATCGTATGATTCTTCCTCTTTTTCCACATTGACCGGAGCAGGGGAAGATGCTTTGTTTTTTCCGGGTTTCATGACTGTATCCTTACCAGAAGGTTCAGAGCGAGAAAAGAGAGTTCAAAAGCCCTGGCATGGCTTTTATCAGAATTACAGTTTTTATTTGTTCTTTTCAACGATTTTCAGTAGGAAAGGGCGACTATTTATTGTTTCTCAGGAGAAAGGCATGTCTTTATTGCGTGAAGTCTTGCGTTCCGGCTCCCGGCTTTATTTTGACGGGGGGCTAGGCACTATGTTGCAGGCCAGAGGGCTGCCCGCGGGCATGAGCCCGGAAAAATTCAGTCTGGACCGGCCGGATGTGCTGCAAGGCATTCATTATGAATATGCCCTGGCCGGGGCCGACATTCTGACCACCAATACCTTCGGCGGCACGGCTTTCAAATTGCCCGACGGGCTGGAAGCCGTTTCGTTCAACCGCCGCATGGCGTCCTTGGCCAAAGAAACGGCAATAAAAGCGGCAGGCGAGTTGGGCCGCCCCGTTTTTGTCGCGGGCAGCATAGGCCCCAGCGGTAAATTTTTGCAGCCCTTGGGCGACCTTTCCTTTGACGACCTCGTCGCCGCGTTCCGCGAGCAAATTCGTGGGCTGGTCGCGGGCGGGGCGGACCTTTTGCAAATAGAGACGCAGTTTGACCTGGCCGAAGCCAGAGCCGCCGTTATCGCGGCCCGGCTGGAATGCGGCCTGCCTATCGGCGTTTCCATGACCTTTGAAAACGGCGCCAGCCTGACCGGCTCGACGCCGGAAGTGTTCGCCGCGACCCTCGGCAATATGGGCGTTGATTTTTTGGGCACCAACTGCAGCGCGGGCCCCGCGGAAATAGCGGACGTGGTCGCGCGCCTTGTGCAAAGCTCCCCCGTGCCGGTGATGGCCCAGCCCAACGCGGGGTTGCCGGAATTGGACGGTAACGAAACTGTCTTTCGGCTCTCGCCGGAGCCGTTCGCCGAAGTCACGGCGCAATTTGCGACGCAGGGCGTGCAACTTTTGGGCGGGTGCTGCGGCACCACCCCCGCGCACATCAAAGCCTTGCGAGGCCTCGCCGGAGTGGGCAAAGCGCCGCGCGCGGCCGCTTTTACGCCGGGGCGGATCACTGTCACCAGCCGTTCTGCCCTGGCGCATATCGGGCTTGACCAGCCGTTTCGCATCATCGGCGAGCGCATCAACCCCACAGGCAAAAAACAGCTTTCCGCCGAACTGGCCGCAGGGGAGTTCACGACGGCCCTGCGTTTTTCAGACGAACAGCTTATGGCGGGCGCGCATATTCTGGATGTGAACGTGGGCGCGCCCATGGTTGACGAAGCCGTGTTGCTGCCCGACCTGGTCGGCCGCCTGGCAGCCAGGCACCCCATTCCGCTGTCGCTGGACTCTTCCAACTCTAAGGCTGTGGCCACGGCGTTAAAAGCCTATCCCGCTTCCCCTCTGGTGAACTCCATCAGCGGCGAAGCGGGGCATATGGAAAAGCTGGGTCCGCTTTGCCGTGATTTCGGCGCGCCGTTCATTCTGTTACCGCTTAAAGGCAGGCAGTTGCCCGAAACCGCCAAAGAGCGTATCGCCGTTATCGAAGATTTGCTGCGCCGCATGGAAAGTCTGGGCGTGCCCAGGCACCTGGCCATGGTCGACGTACTGGTGTTGACGGTTTCAGCCAACGCCATGGCCGCGCGCGAGTGCGCCGCCGTGATCCGCTATTGTACGGAGACGCTGGCGTTGCCCACGGTGGCGGGCCTTTCCAATGTCTCTTTTGGCTTGCCCGCGCGCGATCTCATTAACGGCGCCTTTTTGAGCATGGCCGCGGGAGCGGGGCTGTGCGCCTGCATCGCCAACCCCGGCAGCGCCCGCATACGCGAAGCCGTTGCCGCAGCTGACCTGCTGGGCGGCAAAGATCCGGCGGCGGGACGCTTCATTGAAGGTTATTCCGGCTGGACAGGGGGCTCGGCCCCGGCGGGGGGCGTCCCCGTCGTGGGTGCTTCTTCCTCCGGAGGGTCGAAAGCGTCTTTCTCCTCCCTTAGTCTGGAAGATGCCGTCATTTTGGGGCGCATAGACGAAATAACGGATCTCGTGCGTGCGGAGCTGGCAGCGGGAGCCGACCCTTTCGCCCTGGTGGGCGATCGGCTGATACCGGCCATCACCGAAGTGGGCAAGAAATACGAACGCAAAGAGTATTTTCTGCCTCAGCTCATCCGTTCAGCGGAAACCATGCAGACGGCTTTTGCCGTGGTGCGCCCTTTGTTGGAAAAAGATGCGCGGGCCGGAGAAAAGACGGTGATCGTGACGGCCACAGTGGAAGGCGACATTCATGACATCGGCAAAAATATTGTGAACCTGATGCTGCGCAACCACGGTTTTGAGGTCATCGACCTGGGCAAGGACGTTCCGGCGCGCGCGATCGTGGATGCGGCCAAAGAGAAAAAGGCCGCGCTCATAGGCCTTTCCGCCCTGATGACCACGACCATGGTGCGCATGCAGGATACGGTGCGCCTTGCAGCCGAAGAAGGGCTGAGCGTGCCGGTGATGGTGGGCGGCGCCGTTGTGACGAATGATTTCGCGAAAACTATCGGAGCATGGTATTCATCGGATGCGGTGGATGCTGTGCGGCTGGCCCGCGAGTTGACGGAGCAGGCGGAAAAAACGGCGGGCTGACCTCTTGCCCTGCCGAATACTAATCAAGTATGGTACGCTGACACCGCACATGCGCGGTCAAAAGGATATCGGTATGAAAAGAGTGACGATTGCGGCAGCGTTAGCCATATTTCTTCTCATTTCTTTCTGTGCCGTGAGCGAAGCGGCGGCCGCGCCGGCTTCGGGCGCACCGGCTCCCTTATCCTATGCGGAAGTAAAAACGCTGGTGGAAGCCAACAAGGGCAAGGTGGTGCTTATTAATTTTTTCGCCACCTGGTGCCCTCCCTGCCGTGAAGAGATTCCCGGCCTGATGAATATCCGTAAAAGCATCGGCGAAGACAAGCTGGTAATCATCGGCGCTTCTGTCGATGAAGATGCAAAGGCCTTGGCTGATTTCATGCAAAAGACCAAGTTCAATTACCCCATTCGCATGGCGGGGAGCGACCTGGTGCGCGCAGCCGGGGTGTCGAGCATACCGCACCTGTTGATTTATAACGGTAAAGGCGAAGCTGTTGCCAATGAAGCGGGCATGGTTTCTGAAAAAGACCTGAGGGCTTTTTTAGTCAAGATTATGAAGTAAAGGATGACGACGATGGAACTGCAACTACGCAAAGCACACCTTAATGACGTGCAAGGCATTTACGGCCTGCTGATGGCCGAAGCGAATAAAGGGCTGCTCTTGGCCCGCCCTTTGAGCCAGGTCTACAGCTGTCTGCGTGACTTTTACGTGCTGGAAGATAAAGACGGCACGCTGGCCGGGTGCTGTGCCCTGGCTCTTGCCTGGGAACGCATGGCCGAAGTGCGCTCGCTGGCCGTGGCCGAAGCGTACAGAAAACGCGGCCTTGGCAAAAAGCTGGTTCAGGCCTGTCTGGATGATGCGGTCAACTTTGGCGTGACTCAGATTTTCACGCTGACCTATCAGGACGGTTTTTTCGGCTCCTTAGGGTTTAAAGTGATACCTAAGGAAACGCTGCCGCAAAAGATCTGGACGGACTGCATCAACTGTCCCAAGTTCCCCAACTGTGACGAAATCGCCATGATTCGGGACGCTTGATGGGCAAAACGCAGTATCCCATGCGCGAGCTTTTTTCGCAGACAGCCATTGCCGGGCGGGTGCGGGCCATTGCCGACGAGGTTAACGCCTTGTATCAGGGCCGCACTCTGGTCGTGGTTTGTGTGTTGAAAGGCGCGTTCATGTTTTTTTCCGATCTGGTCAAGCATATAACCGTACCGGGTATGGAAATGGACTTTGTGCGTCTTGCCAGTTACGGTTCGCAAAAAGAAAGCACGAAGACCATCAGCTTTACAAAAGATTTGGAAGTGTCGTTGAAAGGCAAAGACGTGCTTTTGGTGGAAGACGTGGTCGACTCCGGTCACACCATGCACTTTTTGCTGAACCAGTTGCGCGCGCGCGGAGCGGAGTCTTTGCGCCTGGCCGCCTTGGTGGATAAGGTGGAACGGCGCGAGGTGCCGGTGCAGGCTGATTTTGTCGGCTTCCGGCTGTCCAAGGGTTTTATCGTGGGCTATGGGCTTGATTATGCCGAAAAGTTCCGCGAATTGCCGTCCATTTATGAAATCCTGACGGAATAGAGGCTGTTCATGATTGTCGCCTGCCCCAGTTGCGAGACCAAATTCAATGTGCCCGACGACAAGTACGCGCCAGGCCGTAAAGCCCGGTGCTCCAGTTGCGGCCATGTTTTTGCTCTGCCGGAGCTTGACGCCATTCCGGACATTGCCGACCTTACCGCGCCGCAAGCGCCGCCCGTAGCGCCGTCGGCTCCGGTTGCCGCTGAACCGCCGGCTGCCGAACCGGCTGCCGCTGAGGGCAATTATCCTTTTGAAGAGCCGGATGATGTGGTTCTGCCGCCTTCGGGCGCATCTTCACGTCCCGCCAAGATCAAACGACTGGCCCTGGCGATCGCCGTGGTCTGCCTGGCCGTTCTGCTCGGATACGGCGGGTATAAAGTCTTTTCTTCCTTCCGCAAGCCGGTCGCCCCCGTGGGGCCCACTGCCGGTGAAATTGCGCAGCAGGAACTGGTTAAAAACCTGGCTTTGGAAAATGTGCGCCAGTATATCGTCAACAACAACGAAAAAGCCGGGCGCATGGTGGTTGTGGAAGGGCGGGTGGTCAACAATTTCAAGACCCCCAAAGAATGGATAAAGCTGGAAGTGACCCTGTATGACGATAAAGGCAAGGCTCTTGCCAGCAGGGAACAATACTGCGGCGTGTCGCTTTCTCTCTTTCAGTTGCAGATCCTGTCCAAAAAAGAACTGGAAGAAGCCCTGAACAACCGGGTGGACGTGCTTGCCAACAACACCAACGTGCAGCCGGGCCAGAAGGTTCCTTTTCTTACCATTTTCTTTGCTCCTCCGGAATCCACGTATGAATTCGGGGTGAAGATCGTCGACGTGAAAGACCCCGCGCAGAAAAAGCAATAAGGCCGTGGCGAAACAACGCGAAGTATACATTTGCAGCGCTTGCGGCGCGCGTGCCATGCAGTGGCGGGGGCAATGCGCCGCCTGCCAGGCCTGGAACACGCTGGAAGCCGCCCCTGCCGCACCGCAGCGTCCTGCCCGCGCCGGGTTTTCGCAGGGCAATGTCCGCGAATCTCTTGTCTCCCTCAAAAACGCCCCTGATACCCGCGCCGCGACGTTCAGCACCGGGGTCGCAGCCATTGACCGCATTCTGGGGGGCGGCCTTGTGCCGGGCGCTTCCATTTTGGTAGGGGGCGAACCGGGCATCGGCAAATCAACGCTGCTTTTGCAACTCGCGGGCGCGGTGGCCGCATCGGGCCGCAGCGCGGCGTACGTTTCCGGCGAAGAGGCGTTGGGCCAGATCAAGGCCAGGGCAGAGCGTTTACGCGTGCTGCATGACGGCCTGGATGCGCTGGCCACCTCGCAGGTAGAGGATATTTTTCCTGTGTTGCAGGGTTCCAACCCGCCCGACCTCTTGATAGTGGATTCCGTGCAGACTCTTTCGTCGCCCCAGGCCGAGGGGCTGCCGGGCAATGTCAGCCAGGTGCGCGCCGTGGCCACGGAAGTGGCTGAATTATGCCGCAAAAGCGGAACCTGCGTGCTTTTTGTGGGGCATGTAACCAAAGACGGGGCCATTGCCGGGCCCAAACTGCTGGAACATCTGGTCGATACGGTCATTTCGCTGGAAGGCGACCGCCATCAAATGTTTCGCATACTGCGGGTGCTCAAAAACCGTTTTGGTCCCAATCAGGAACTGCTCATTTTTCAGATGCTGGAAGAGGGCATGGAGCTGGTTCCCGACCCTTCGACCTATTTTCTGGGCGCGCGCGATCCTTCCCTTTCCGGCACGGCCGTGGTTATGGGCATTGAAGGGCAACGGCCTTTTGCCGTGGAAGTGCAGGCTCTGGTGACGAAAAGTTTTTTGGCCATACCCCGGCGCACAGGGCTGGGTTTTGACGTCAACCGCCTGCACCTTTTGCTGGCTGTGCTGGAAAAGCGCCTGCGCCTCAATTTGTCGCAAGTCGACATTTATGCAAAAGTCGGAGGCGGGCTGCGCCTGCAAGACCCGGGTATGGACCTTGCGCTGGTGGCGGCGGTGCTTTCTTCGTTTTATGACGTTCCGCTGCCCGAACGCGCTTTGTTTTGGGGCGAAGTGGACTTGAACGGCCAGGTGCGTCCGGTTCAATCCAATTCCATCCGCCTGGAGCAGGCCAAGCGCCTGGGCTATTCTCCCTTGTTTCACCCGGAAACCGGCGGCAAAGCGGGGAGCGGCATTGCTACCCTGGCCGCCTTGCAGCAGGCTCTGTTCGGGCAAAGCCGGCCCAAAGCGGATAAACGGTAAGACGCTCGCTTTGCGCGTAACGGCGAGTAATTTGCTTACATCCGGCGGGGAATACTCTTTTTTCGGTTTACAGCGTACCTATATACTGCACGACGGCCCCAAGCTCTTCAGGGCTGCGGCTTTTGACCATGTTTTCCATGGTGGCCTTTCTGGCCCCGCCGTATGTGCCCGCCGTATATCCTTCCAGCTTCCGTGTCAGCTCGGCCTCCGATTGCCCCTTCAGGGCCGGCGCTCTGCCGCCTGTGCCGTTTGCGCCGTGGCAATTGGCGCAGATGGTGCTGAAAACGGTCTTGCCGTCAGGCGCGGCCTGGTTGCCGGAGGCCGCGTTCACTCCCGAGGAATAGGCGGCGAGAAAGCAGAAGAAAGCGGCGGCGGTTGTAAAGCCCAGCATCATTTTCATGGCGGATCCTCTGGTAAAAAGATGAGAGTTCCACCAGTCATAACACAATGCGGGAGCGTCCGGCATTATTTTTACGCGCTATCGCTTCTGGGTTGCCAGCCAGCTTTTGTATTCCCGCATTTCAGCCGCTTGCGCCTGAATGATGTTTTTGGCCAGGTCCAGTACTTTGGGGTCATCGGAACGGGTCAGGGCAACCCCTGACATGACCAGGGCGTCGTGGTGATGCGTCAGCATACCCGTGATGAAGGCCGCATCCGGGCTGACGCCGTGCCCCCCGTGGGAGCCGTGCCCTTCGGTCATGGAAGCGCGCCCGGCGGCTTCCGCCTTGGGGTCAATGCCGCCCAGAGGGCTCAGCATGCTCGCCATCAAGGCAATTTCTTTATTTTGATCCGCGATGATGGCCTTCGCCCATTGCGCGATGCGGGCATCTTTGGTGGTTTTCAGGATATCCCGCGCCATGATGACGGCTTCTTGGTGGTGGCCGGTCATGGCGGATAAAAATTGCCTGTCGCTGTAGGCCTGCGGCGAACCGTGCGCGGGCGCGGCAAAAGAGAAAGGGGGCACGGCAAACAGCGTCATGGCGGCAAGCGCCGTCACGATGAAGAATCTGTTCATGGGGTGTCTCCTGTGTTATACTATATACAGCCAGTGTAAGAAGAGAAACCCGACAGTCAACGGGCTGCCCGTCTCTTGACTTTCGTGCGGCTTACGGGGCACCATGCCGGTATGGTTTTCGAGCCGTGCAACATTTAGTGAAACGGGAAAATAGATATGAGTCCTTCACGATCTCCCGTCGCATCATCGCAAACCGATGTTGTGGCGGAACAGGAATTGCGCGAACCCCGCCATTTCCGCGTGTTTTTGCATAACGACGATTACACGACCATGGATTTTGTGGCGCAGATTCTGCGTGAGGTTTTTCGCAAAAGCCCGGTCGAGGCCAACCGCATCACGCAGGCCGTGCATGAAAACGGGCGTTGCGAGTGCGGGGTGTACCCCGCGGAAGTCGCGGAAACCAAAGTCGCCATCGTGCACAGCAGGGCCCGCGCGGCGGGCTACCCGCTGCGCTGCTCTCTGGAAGACGTCTAACTCAAGGTAGCACCGTCATGCTGGGCAAACATCTGGAAGCCGCGCTGGCTGCCGCCGTGGCGGTCGTTCAAGCCAGGCGTCACGAATATCTGACTCTTGAACATCTGCTGCTGGCGATTACCGAAGAGCGCTACGGCGAAGAAATTCTGGAAGCCTGCGGCGTGGATGTGCTGGCCGTGCAGCGCCGTCTGGAAGACTTTTTTTCCGCGTACCTGAGCGCCTTGCCTGAAGGCGCGAAAGTGGAGGTGGTGCAGACGCTGGCCGTGCAGCGCGTGATGCAGCGCGCCATGCGCCAGATAAAAGACGCCGGGAGGGCCACCATTGAAATCGGCGACGTTCTGGCCGCCATGTTGGAAGAAGATTCATACGCCGGGTATTTTCTGCTTTCGCAGGGCATGACCCGCACGAATCTTCTGGAAGTCATCTCGCACGTCAAACCCGCGCGGGAAGAGGCCAGCAAGGAGAACGCGGCGGAATCCGAAAGCCTGGATTCCGCGTTGGAAAAATACACCACCGACCTGACGGCCAAGGCGCGCGACGGCCTTATAGACCCGCTCATCGGCCGCAGCGCCGAATTGACGCGCACCATTCAGGTGCTGTCGCGGCGGCGCAAGAACAACCCCTTGTATGTGGGCGACCCCGGCGTCGGCAAAACCGCGCTGGCCGAAGGGCTCGCCCTGCGCATCGTGCACGGCGGCGTACCCCCGGCTTTTGCCGGGACCAGGGTGTTCGCTCTGGATATGGGCTCGCTTCTGGCGGGCAGCAAATACCGGGGGGATTTTGAAGCCAGATTGAAAGCGGTGGTCGCCGGGCTGCAAAACATACCCGGTTCCATCATGGTCATTGACGAGATTCACACCATCGTCGGCGCGGGCGCGACCAGCGGCGGCTCTATGGATGCTTCCAACATCCTCAAGCCGGTGCTGGCATCCGGCAAGCTGCGCTGCATCGGCTCCACAACGCATGAGGAATTCCGCAACCACTTTGAAAAGGACCGGGCCCTGTCCCGGCGTTTTCAGAAAATCGACATCTCGGAACCCACGGAAGAAGAGTGCGTGGCCATTCTCAAAGGGCTGAAAGGGCATTATGAGGCGCACCACGGCGTGCGTTACACCATCCCGGCCCTGCAGTCCGCTGTGACCCTTTCCGTCCGGCATCTGCAGGACAAGCTGCTGCCGGACAAAGCCATTGACGTGCTGGATGAAGCCGGGGCGGCCATTCGCTTGGCCCGGTCCGAAAGGCGCGGCGGTACGGCGGCGAACGCGCAGGGCGGGCAACTGCCCGTACTCACCGTGGGTGTTTCGGATATTGAAAAAGTCGTGGCCGCCATGGCTCGTATCCCTTCAGTCAAAGTCAGCACATCTGACCGCGACCGCCTGAGCACGCTGGAAGAAGATCTGGGCCGGGCCGTGTTCGGGCAGGAGGAGGCGGTTAAAACCGTCACCAAGGCCGTGCTGCGGGCCCGGGCAGGCTTTACCGCCCAGGGGCGGCCGCAAGGTTCATTCCTGTTTTACGGCCCCACGGGCGTGGGCAAGACGGAACTCGCGCGGCAGCTGGCCGCGTCATTGTCCGTGTCGTTTTTGCGCTATGACATGAGCGAGTATATGGAAAAGCACGCGGTCTCGCGCTTGATCGGTGCTCCTCCGGGTTATGTGGGTTTTGACCAGGGCGGGCTGCTGACCGAAGCGGTACGCAAGACCCCGCATTGCGTACTGTTGCTGGATGAAATTGAAAAAGCCCACCCGGATATTTTCAACATCCTGTTGCAGGTCATGGACTATGCAACGTTGACGGACAACTCGGGCCGCAAAACGGATTTTCGCAACGCGATTCTGATTATGACCTCCAATGCCGGGGCGTTTGAAATGAGCGCCCGAGGCATTGGCTTCACCCCTCCGGGCGCGACGGATGCCGCGAGCAAAGGCAAAAAAGCGCTGGAACGGCTTTTCGCGCCGGAGTTTCGCAACCGTTTGGACGCCATGGTTTCTTTCGACAGCCTTTCGCCCGCTGTTATGGGCCGTATTGTGGACAAATTTACCAAAGAGCTGGCCGCCGCCCTGGCGGAAAAGAAAGTACGCCTGACCTTGACGGAAGGCGCCCGTGCCTGGCTGGGGGCCAAAGGGTATGATCCCGCTTTCGGCGCTCGGCCGCTCGCCCGCGTGCTGCGTGAATCTGTGGAAGATGAGCTGGCCCGAGAAGTGCTGTTCGGCAAACTAGCAAACGGCGGCGAGGTTGCGGTGGATGCCGCTTCCGTCAAAGCGGAGAAGCTGAGTTTTCACTATTCCGCACCGGAACCCAAAAGCCCCAAAACCGCGCCGCCCGCAGCGCCTATGCTGCCGAAAGGCAATACCGCCGTGAAAGTGAAAGCGGTTGCCGCGCCCAATTCAGCGAAAACTGTGGCGAAAGCGGTTTCCAAGACGCGCGCCGCACAACCTGAAAAAAAGGCGAAGGGCGCCAAAGCGGCCAAACCCGCCATAGGGGCTAAACCGGCTGCGGCTAAAACAGCCAAAGCGGGCGCAAAGGCGAAAGCTCCGGCGCCCAAGGCGCGTTCAGGCAAAAAAAAGGCCTGACATGCCCGTGTTTTTGAGGCCGGGCACCGTCGGCTTTCCTCCACTTGCGCGGGTTTCGCCCGAAGGGCTGCTCGCCGTTGGGGGTGACTTGTC
>JAVBNL010000063.1:0-16381 GCA_031551515.1 Desulfovibrionaceae bacterium | reverse complement strand
GATGATCGGCGCAAGCGCGGAAGCGCCGCGGCCCACGTTATACACGAAACCCAGCCCCGCGCCGCGCTGGCGGGTGGGGAACAGTTCGGACAGCATCACGCCGAAGCCGCTGAAATAGCCGGAGCCGAAGCAGCCCACAAAGGGTCCGAGCAAAAAGAGCAGCGTCGCGCTGCGCAAACTGCCGTAAACGGGCACCAGCACGGCGGCTATCAGCACGAAGAGCACGAAGGCTTTCTTGCGGCCCCAGCGGTCGGCGATGACGCCAAAGCTGGTGTAGCCGATCAGCGCGCCGACCTGCATGGCGAAAACCCAGCCGGAGGTCTTGACGATATCCATGCCGGCCCCGCCTTGCGCGGGCGGCGTAGAGAGGAAGCTGGGCAGCCAGGTGAACAGGCCCCAGTAAGCAAGTTGCAAGAAGGAGGCGAAAATGGTGGCGATGATGGTGTAGCGCAGCAAATCGCCCTTGAAAATATCGAAGAACGAAGCGCCGCTGGTGTCTTTGACCTTGGGTTCGTTACGCATATCCAGCCAGATTTGCGGCTCTTCGCAGCGCAGGGCGATGAACAGCAAGATCGCGACGCTGGGGAACACCCCAACCACGAACAGCACGCGCCAGCCCCAGATGGGCAGAATAATGCCGCTCAAAAGCGCGGCCAGCATGTAGCCCACGGCCCAGCCGGCCTGCATGAAGCCCGAAGCTTTGCCGCGGTGTTCGGAAGGCCAGGTTTCGTTGACCAGAAGCGCGCCCGCGGCCCAAGCCCCGCCCATGCCGAGGCCGAGAACGGTGCGGTAAATGCCCAACTCGAAGGCGGAAGTGGAGATGGCCGAAAGGCCGGTAAAGGCGGCGTAGATGGAAATGGCCAGCACCAGGGCTTTTTTGCGGCCGATTTTGTCGGCGATGATACCGAACATGATGCCGCCCAGGGCGGAAGAGGCCAAGGTCACCGAGGCCAACGCCCCGGCCACGGCCAGGCTGATGTTGAACTCCGCTTTGATGGCGGTTAGCGACATGACATAGAGCAGCACGTCCATGGCGTCCATGGTCCATGCCCCCAGGCTGCCGATAAGGGCATTCCAGTGATTGCCTTTCAACTCTTTGTACCAGGGTTGCGGCGTCATTACCGTATTCACGCGTCTCTCCTTAACGTTAGCCTAGCGGCCCGAACGGGGCAACGAGGTCGGTTCAAGTTTCAGTTCCAGACGGCGCGGCGCGCCGATATCCACCACGTCCGCGGGCACCACGACGGTTTCTTCCGCCTGATCCACGGCTACAATGCGGTCTTTCTCGATCTGCAAGGTACGGTCATGCCCGGGGATCACCCTTTCCGCCAGGTCGCGCACTTTCGCGATGCTGCGCGAGGTGGCTTCCTGGTCCATGCTCATGGCGGCCGCGCCTTTGGCCAGTTCCGCTATGTTCTTGACGGCATCGCCGGCCACGACCGTGCGCGGCATGGAAGAATGTTCAAGCAAAAGTCCCATGCAACCGGGCGTATGCCCCGGCAGATGCAAGACCGAAACGCCCGGCGCCAGCACATCGCCCTCGGCAACCGTGCCCAGCCGTCCGGTGCTCTTTATCGGAGCATACAAGAACCGCGGCTGCCAGGGATCGGCGTCTTTTTCGATATGGGGAATCTCTTGTTTATGAAGCAGAATTGAAGCGTTAGGGAAATAATCGAAATTGTAGCAATGATCGGAATGGAAATGGCTCAGGAACAAAATGTCCACGCTCTCAGGCGTGACGCCTGCATTTGCCAGACGGGGAAGAAGGTCCACACGCTTGCCGGTGCCGCCCGTGTCAAACAGAATGGTTTTCCCGCCGCTTTGCACCAGCGCGACGGTACTCCATTCCATGTACCCCGACATAAGCTTTCCCGGAAAGCCCCGAAAGATGAGTTCTAAACGCATCGCATCCTCCCTGTACGCGCTTATTGGTCATAAGGCCAAACAGACACAGTCAAGACGCATAGATGCAGCACGTCGACACGGCTGCGACACCTCCTTACGGCAATAAATGAAATAGATGAACCGTTTTATACTGTTCGGTATTTTTTTAGAAGAAATCCCATTATCATACAAGCAAAATCTAACGCCGCTCCGCCGTCCTGCCTATCCTTGCCTGTCCTGGTTGACAGGTCAGCTCTTTCTCTGCGAGAACCGCCTGATACCCGTATTTACCGTAAGGAACGAGCATGACAGACACACCTGCATCCGCCGTTTTACCCCCGGCGGAAATAAATCGTCAGATGGCCCAGATCAAGCGCGGCATGGCGGAATTGATCAGTGAAGAAGACCTGCGCAAGAAAATCGCGCGCGGCAAACCCCTGACCGTCAAGGCCGGGTTTGACCCCACGGCCCCCGACCTGCACCTGGGGCACACGGTGCTTATTCATAAGCTGCGCCACTTTCAGGAACTGGGGCACACGGTGGTCTTTCTGATCGGCGATTTCACCGGCATGATAGGCGACCCTTCGGGCCGTTCTGAAACCCGCCCGCCGCTCACGCGCGAACAGGTTCTGACCAACGCCGAGACTTACAAGAAACAGGTCTTTAAGATTCTGGACCCGGAAAAGACTTTGGTCAAGTTCAACTCCGAATGGCTGGGCAAAATGGATTTCGCGGACGTGCTGCGCCTGGCCTCGCGCTATACCGTGGCCCGCATGCTTGAACGCGACGACTTTGAAAACCGCTACAAGGGCAACGTGCCCATCTCGGTGCATGAATTTCTCTACCCCCTGGCCCAGGGCTACGACTCCGTGGCGCTTAAAGCAGACGTGGAGCTGGGCGGCACGGACCAAAAATTCAATTTGCTGGTGGGCCGCCATTTGCAAGGCCAGTTCGGGCAAGAACCGCAGTGCGTGCTGACCGTGCCCCTGCTTGAAGGCACAGACGGCGTGCGCAAGATGTCCAAATCGTACGGCAACTATATCGGCATTGACGAGCCCGCGCCGGAAATCTTCGGCAAGGTCATGTCCGTTTCCGACGAGCTGATGTGGCGCTATTACGAATTGCTTTCCAGCAAGACCCTGGAAGCCATAGCGGCCCTCAAGACCGACGTGGCGGCGGGCCGCGCCCACCCCAAAACCGCCAAAGAAGACCTGGCCATGGAAATGGTCACGCGCTATCACGGCAAGGATGCCGCGGAAGCCGCGCGGGCGGGATTTTCCGCCGTGTTCGCCGACGGCGGCGTGCCCGACGACGCGGCGGAATATACTTGCGAAGCCGGTGAAGCCGCATCTCCGGCCGCCTTTCTGGCGGATTCCGGCCTGACCGCCTCGCGCGGGGAAGCGCGCCGCCTTGTCGCCCAAAACGCCCTTTCGGTGGACGGCAAGCCCTGCATCGATGCGCTGACGCCTTTTGCGCCGGGCAGCTATGTCATCAAGCTGGGCAAGAAGCGCTTTTTGCGCCTGACGGTGGAGTGAGGCGGGCCGCCGTTGCAAATTTGCAAGAGCGGCTTGATGCTTGCGGCAAAAGCAAATATGAATAGCGCAGAGGAAATCCCATGTCCGCCCAAACCGCCTTGGAAAACGCCCGCATCCTGATCGTCGACGACGAGCAGGGTATTCGTTTTTCTTTGCGCGGCATTCTTGAAGACGAAAACTATCAGGTGCTGGAGGCGGAAAGCGCGGAAAAGGCTCTCGCCATGCTGGCGATGGAACCCGTGGCCCTCGTCTTTCTGGATATCTGGCTGCCCGGCATGGACGGGCTGACCGCGCTTGAGCGCATGCACCAGACGTACCCCTCGCTGCCTGTACTGATGATTTCCGGACACGGCACTATTGAAACCGCCGTTTCAGCCATCAAAAGAGGGGCGTACGACTACATTGAAAAACCCCTGTCGCTGGAAAAGGTCGTGCTTGCAACCCAGCGCGCCCTTGAATTTCACGCGCTGAAGCGTGAAAACCAGGCGCTGAAAAGCCGCCCGCCCGGCAAGGTGACCTTTTCCGGCGTATCGCCGGCGGCAGCGGCCCTGCGCGAGCAGATAGCCAAAGTGGCCCCGCTTGACACCTGGGTGCTGATCACGGGCGAAAACGGCACGGGCAAAGAGATCACCGCCCGTTCCCTCCACGCGCAAAGCCGCCGCAGCGACAAAACCCTGGTTGCGGTCAACTGCGCCGCCATTCCGGAAGAGCTGATCGAATCCGAGCTGTTCGGCCATGAAAAAGGCGCTTTTACCGGCGCGGACTCCGCCAAGACCGGCAAGTTCGAACTGGCCCACCAGGGCACGTTGTTTCTGGATGAAATAGGCGACATGAGCCTGAAAACCCAGGCCAAGATACTGCGCATTCTGCAAGAGCAGCGTTTCGAGCGCGTGGGCGGTAACCGCACCATTCATGTGGACGTTCGGGTCATCGCCGCCACCAACAAGAATCTTGAAACCGCAATTAGCGATGGCTCGTTTCGCGAAGACCTGTATTACCGCCTGCGGGTCTTCCCCCTGCAAGTGCCGCCCCTGCGCGAGAGGGGCGACGACATCCCGTTTCTGCTCACCGAATTCATTACGGACATCAGCCGCGAACACGGCCTCTCGCCCTTTACCCTTACGCCGGAAACGCTCGCGCTGCTGCGCGGCTATGCCTGGCCCGGCAACGTGCGCGAGCTGCGCAACTTTGCGGAGCGCAGCCTTATCTTGTACGGCGGTCAGGCCATGACCCCCGACATGCTGCCCCCCGAGTTTCTCTCCGGTTCCACGCCGGCCGCTCCCGGTGAAACGGCGCCCGGCGGCGGCACAAGTGAAGGCAGCGCTCTGGTTTCGCTGGCGGATCTTGGCGGGGCCGATTTCAAAGCCGCGCGCAGCCTGTTTGAAAACCGCTATCTGGCCGCCAAACTGAACGAGTGCGGCGGCAACATCACCCGCCTGGCAGAATCGGTGGGCCTGGAACGTAGTTATTTGCATCGCAAGCTTAAAGCCCTTGGCCTGCACACCGTGCAAGAGTAGCGCACACGGAAATAAAAGGAAGCGTCCATATGGACAGACAGCGGTTGAATGAACAGGCCGCCACCCACAAAAATAACGCCGTTATTTTGGGCTCCGTCTCCGGCTTTTTGGCGCTCTTTTCACTCATCATCAATATTATCGAGGACAACCAGGATATTTACATACCGCTCTGCCTGGTGGTGGTGGCAGCCTTGCTCAGCATCATCATCGCGCACTATCTGAACAAAGGCTTCGCCGCGCTGCTGCTGATGTGCCTGTCGCTGATGTGCCTCGGCGGCTATCTGCTTTTCGCCTACCAGGCTGGCCTTCAGGGAAAACTGTTCTGGTTTCTGCTCTTTCCGCCCATGCTCATGTTCTGTCTCGGGCTGCGATACGGCAGCATCCTGTTCTTTTTGTTCTTCGCTTTTTTGCTGGCCGCTTTTTTGGGACCGTTCAGCAAATTTCTGGCCAACGACTATCCCGCCGCCATGAGCGTGCGCTTTCTGACGGCCATGTTCGGGGCCTGGATTTTTTGCTGCCTGTCGGAATACTCTCGCTACCGCGCGCAGTACGCGCTGCGCCTGGCCATGGAGCGCCTGGAGTTTGACGCCCTGACCGACGCCCTGACCGGGCTCGGCAACCGCAGGGCTTTTCATACCTTTTTCCGCTGGGTGCAAGCCAAGGCCCTGCGCGAAGACCGGACTTTTTGCGTCACCCTCATCGACATCGACCACTTTAAAGCCGTCAACGACCGGTACGGGCATGATGTGGGCGACGCCGTGCTGCACCACACGGCGCGGGTTCTTGGCGAGCGGCTGCGGGCGGGCGGCCGCCTGTTCCGCTGGGGCGGCGAAGAGTTCATCGCGCTGATGGCCGAATCGTCTTATGAAGAAGCCTGCGCCGCGGCGGAACGTCTGCGCCGCAGCGTCATGGAAAACCCCTACAAACACGCGGAAATCCGCATCGACTATACCGTAAGCCTGGGCCTGTATTGCGGCCGCCCGGAAGAAGAGGTGCGGCGCCAGGTGGCTCAGGCGGACGCCATGCTGTACAAAGCCAAAACGTCCGGCCGCAACCAGGTGCAGAGCTGCCGCCGCGACGCCGGCGGTGAGGGGGCGCTTCCGATCATTTCCTTAGGGGTTGTTTCCAAATAAATCTTTATCTGGAAACAACCCCTGTTTTTTAGAGACTTTTTGCCACGCCCGCCGCCCAGGCTTCGATGTCGCCCTTGGCCGCGTGCGGATCACCGTCGATTTTCAGGCCGTCCACGATAAGGTTCGCGCCCAGTTCCTGCAGCTTTTCTTCTATGGCGTCCACCGCGCCGCAATAATATGTATAGCTGCTGTCGCCGCAGCCGAAAACGCCCGTTTTCACCCCCTTGGCGCCGATGCCGTCAAAAGCGTCGAACAGGGGGATGAAGTCGTCCTGCAATTCAATGGTCTCGTCGCCCCAGGTGGAGCAGCCGAAAAGCACCGCGTCATAGCCCGCGCACAAATTGCCCGCCGCTGCTTTGCCCGCATCCAGCAGGGTCACGCCGTGCCCCGCGCCCGCAAGAATCCGCTCCACCATCTCCGCAACGCTTGCGGTATTGCCCGTTGTCGATCCGTAAACGATAAGCGCCTTGGCCATGCTGCACTCCTTTGTGAGATGAATAAGGCGGAATGTAGCGAAAATGAAAATCATTTTCAATATAAAAATATATGATTTCAGCAAACCCACCCATGCCGCTCTTTTCCCACTTATTGCGCGGCGCCCTGAAGCAACGGGGCGTACTGTGAAGCGGCGGCAAAAAACATCAGCAGAAACAGGGGAGCCATGGCCACCATCGCCTTGGGCCAGCTCAGCCTGAACGCATGGCGGCAGCCCAACATGAGCAGCGCTAGATACCAGACCGGCCCCAGAACCGGGCCCAAAAGGGGCACCACGGTCAGCACCAGGGCGGCGGAGGCGTATGCCGCGACCTTGAACGTTCTGGGAAAATTAGCTTCGGACGGTTCCACCAGCCGCAGCACCAGATGAATAAGGGCCGCGGTGATGAACAACTGCAGAGCCAGCAGAAAGGGCGCGGTCACCAAAATGGTGGGCAGGCGCGAAAGGTCCATCATCTGCCGCATGGCCTGCGGCAGCGCGGCCAGGGTTTCCGGCCCGGCCAGGCGCATGGCCAGGTTGCTCCAGACCAGGTCGAACATATACTGCAAGACCCCGAAAATCACATAGAAAAACAGGGCGGGCGTCAGGGGCAGTTCCGGCGTGACATAGGCGAAAAACCGCGAGGGCTGCAACAGAGCCAGAACCATGGTGCGGATCAGGCTGGGCAAAAAGCCCAGCACTTTCGGCCGTTCCCAGGGTATGAACCAGCCGTGTTCGGCCTCGGGCGCAGCGTGGCGCTCTTCTTCCAGCCGCCCCAGGTCGCGCGTGGGCCGGGCGTCGTCATGCCGCCCTTCGTTTTCCGCATCCGGGCGGTCATCTTCATCTTTTCGCTCGCCGCCCCAACGACCGGTCAGCGAATCCATCGCCTCCCAGATATCTTTGTGTTCCGCTTCCGGCACGGCGGGCGCGCTCTCGGCGTCGGCATCCGCCGCCAACGCGCGGAAACGGAAACGGTGCCTGCACTTGGGACAAGAGGCGAACTCCGCTTTGGGCGGGATTTTGTCGTCGGGCACGTCCCGCACATATTCACAAAGAGGGCAACGAATCTGCATATTCTTCCTTCTGCCGCGCGCAAAAAATTCCATGCGCGCATAGGCGGCAATATCACTCTATAGCGGAGACGCGGCCAAATCAAGTCGGATGCGCGGGTTTTTCGGTCCTTTACTTGCCGAAAAGTTTGCCGCGCACAAGCGACGCTTTGCCGAAACGGTTTTGAATGGCGTCCAGAGCCGCATCAAGCGCTTCTTCGCGTTTAAGATCCAGGCCCGGGGCCGCGTTTTCGTTTTTTGTCTCCGCCGCGTCGGGCGCGGGCCCCAGCGGCAGGGTCAGGGGCACTTCTTTGGCCTGCACGGCTTCCGCCTCCATGCCGAAATGCGAAAGCCCCACCCCGATCAGCCGCAGTTTCGCCTTGGGGTTCAGCTCTTCCAGCAGCGCGACCGCCGTTTCATAGATGACGCGGGTGACGCTGGTCGGCTCTTTCAATGTGCGGGCGCGGGTCAGGCCGGTAAAATCCGCATATTTGACCTTCAGGGTCACGGTGCGGCCCTTGAGCCCCTGCTTGCGCAAATTCCGCCCCACCCGTTCGGATTGTTTCAACAGCCAGGTGCGCAACAATTCGCGGTCCGCCGTGTCTTCCTCAAAGGTGTTTTCCGCGCTTTCCGACTTGGGCGGCTCCCACGGCACCACGGGCCGCTCGTCCACCCCGGCCGCGCGGTCATATAGCGCCGCGCCCATCTTGCCGAAACGCCGCAGCCAGAATTCGCGCGGGTAGCGGGCCACGTCGCCCGCGAAACGCACGCCCAGGCTCGTAAGGGCGGGCATGGTCTTTTTGCCCACCCCCGGTATGCGCTCAATGGGCAGGGTTTGCAGAAAAGCCGGGATATCCTCCGGCCGCAGAATGGTCAGGCCATTGGGCTTGTTCATGTCGGAGGCGATTTTGGCCAGAAACTTCACCGGCGCAAGACCCACGGAACAGGTCAGGCCCGTGGCCTCATGCACGGCGGCTTTGAGGTTAGCCGCCATTTGCTCCACCGGGCCGAAAACGCGGGTCAGGCCGCCGGCATCCAGATAGGCCTCGTCCACGGAAGCCTGCTCCACCAGCGGAGAAAAACTCCGCAGCACCGCCATGACCTGCAGGGAAACTTCCTTGTAGCGTTCCATGCGCGGCCGCACGAAAACCCCCTGCGGGCACAGGCGGTTGGCCTGAAAAATGGGCATGGCGCTTCTGACTCCGAACTTGCGCGCCTCATAAGACGAGGCGGAGACCACCCCGCGCACCCCGCCGCCCACGATCACGGGCAGGCCCTTCAGCGAAGGGTCGTCACGCTGTTCCACGGACGCATAAAAGGCGTCCATGTCGATATGCATGATCCAGCGCTGCATGCTTATCTCTTTTCAATATCCACCGTGGCCAGGCCCTTGTCATAACGCGCTTTCAGGTCCGGCCGGAAAGGATGGAGCAGGCCTTCCCGGTCCACGGCGCGCAACCGCGCTTCCCGGTAATTTGTAACATTCTCCACATTGATGCCCGGCGACGCACTGCTGAACGCCCGGTTGACGCGCTCGGCCATGCGGGCCGCGCCCGCGTAGAAAACAATACCGGCGGCAGCGGCAATAACAAGGCCCACCGCGATCCAGGTACGTTTACGCGTGTTCTTCATCCTCTTCACGGGCACGATACCGCACCGCGCCCGCTTGAGCAATGATGCCGCCTCTGGTATATCATGAGACTGCGGAGGTACGCGCATGAACATACATGACCTGGAACCCAAAGAGTGTTTCGGCCATTTCGCGGCCATTGCCGAAATTCCCAGAGGATCGGGCCGAGAGAAGCAGATAAGCGACTATATCATGGCCTTTGCGGCCAAGCGCGGCCTCTTTGCCGTGCAAGACGCCAAAAGCAACGTGCTGGTCAAAAAACCCGCGACCAAAGGTATGGAAGGCGCGCCCGCCGTCATTTTGCAAGGGCACCTGGACATGGTCCAGGTCAGCGCGGCCGGGCACGCCTTTGATTTCGCGAACCGGCCCATCGCCCTCAAGGTCGAAGGCGACGCGCTCACGGCCGACCGCACCACCCTGGGCGCGGATAACGGCATCGCCATCGCCTATATTCTGGCCCTGCTCGATTCCAAAGACATCCCCCACCCCCCGCTGGAATGCGTTCTGACCACGGAAGAAGAAACCGGCATGGGCGGCGCGGCCGCTTTTAACGTATCAAATCTTACCGGCCGCTATTTCATCAATATCGACACGGAAAAAGAGGGAGTCTTTTGCGCCAGTTGCGCGGGCTCCCGCAGAAGCCGCCTTACCCTGCCGCTTGAGACCACCCCTTTCGCCGCCCTGGCGCCTCTGTCCGGCGGCGACGGGTTCCATTTTTTCACGCTCGGCGTCAAGGGCCTTGCGGGCGGGCACTCCGGCATCGAGATAGACAAGCAGCGCGGCAACTCCAACCGTCTGCTGGGCCGCGCGCTGGCCGCTCTGGTCAAAAAATACGACCTGCACCTGGCGAAATTGAGCGGCGGCGTCGCCACCAACGCCATTCCCGCTGAAAGCTCCGCCCTGATCTGCACCAATGCCGACCAGATGAGCCTGCAAAAAGACCTGGAAGGGCTGCAGGCCGCGTTTGCCAAAGAACTGGCCGCGTCAGACGGCGCGGGCCTGCGCCTGACCCTTGAGGCGGCGGAAAAGGCGGATGCGCTATTCACCAAAGAAACCAGAGACAAAGCCCTCTTGATAATGACCCTGCTGCCCCACGGCGTGGAAGCCATGGATCTGCACAGGGCGGACCAGACTCTTGTGGAAAGTTCCAACAACTTCGCCATGATGGAAACGAAAGATGGCGCCGTGATCTTTTCATGCTTCACCAGAAGCTCCATCGCCAGCAAAAAGGAATTTATCTGCTCGCAGCTGGAGGCTGTGGCGCGGGCCGCCGGCGCGGCCCTCACCTACGGCAGCGACAGCCCGGCCTGGGAATACGCGGCCGAATCCCCCCTGCGCGAGACCTTCAAAGCGGCGTACAAGGCGCTCTTCGGTAAAGAGGCTGGAGTGAAAGGCATTCACGCCGGGCTTGAATGCGGCATCTTTTTCGAAAAGCTGCGCGCGGCGGGTAAAGCCGTGGACATCATCTCGTTCGGGCCCGACCAGCGCGGCGCGCACACGCCGGAAGAATCGCTGGGCATCGCCTCCGCCGGACGGACCTGGGCGCTGCTCAAGGAAGCGCTCAAACGCATCGGGCAGGAAAAAGCATAAAAGAAGGGGACCGCAAGGCCCCCTTCTTTAGTATCCGCGAAAACGCGGCTATTCTTCAACCTTGACCAGAACGTGCTCGCCATATTCGTCGTCAACAAGCGGCGTGTGCATGCGCAACAGTTCAACCCAGCGCGTCAGCGCGCCCACAAAGACGATGAACATCAGCGCCATCACGATCACCGCGAAGACGGCCAGCATGTATTCCTTCTGCGGCAGATACACGCCGGTAACCTGCAAATACCCGGCCCAGAAGGTCACGCAGGCCATGAACAGGCCGGGAATGGCTGTTGACCAGATATAACGCGCCCTGCCCAGGCGAATGAGCATGGTGGTGACCACGATCAGGCCGCAGGCGGCCAGCAGCTGGTTGCTCATGCCGAACAGCGGCCAAATGCTGGCGATGTTGCCGGTATACAGCAGATAGCCCCAGGTGGCGGTGAAAACGGCGCTGGTGATTATCACGCCGGGCTGCCATTCCTTGTCGCCGAAGCGCGGCCAGGCCTTGGCGGCCAGTTCCTGCAAGAAGAAGCGCCCAACCCTGGTGCCCGCGTCAACGGCCGTCAGCACGAAGACCGCTTCGAACATGATGGCGAAATGGTACCAATAGGACATCAAGCCCTTCATGAACGGAATGGAGGAAAACACATGCGCCATGCCCACGGCCAGCGATACCGCGCCGCCCGGGCGATGCATGACGTTTTCTTGCACAGCGTTCATCAGCGCGGGCAATTCTTTGACCTGCATGTGCAGGGCGGAAAAAGCCTGCGCCGTGGAGTTGATGGCGTAATAGTCCGCGGGAACCAGCACGCAGGCGGAAATCAGGGCCATGATGGCCACGAAGCCTTCGGCGATCATGGCGCCGTAACCCACAAAGGGTATTTCATGTTCCGCGCCGATCATCTTGGGCGTGGTGCCGGTAGCGATGATGGCGTGAAAACCCGAAATGGCCCCGCAGGCGATGGTGATGAAGATGAACGGCAGAACAGGGCCGGCGATGACCGGGCCGCCGCCCGCGCAGAAGCGGGTGAAGGCTTCCATGCGCAGTTCGGGCCGCACAAAGGCGATGCCGAGAGCCAGGCATAAAATGGTGCCCATTTTCAGGTAGGTTGAAAGATAGTCCCTGGGAGCCAGCAGCAGCCAGACCGGCAAAATGGAGGCCACGAAACCGTAACCGATGATGATGAGCGCGATTTCTTCGCGGCTCCAGTCAAACAGGTTCTTCAGAAGAGGGTGATCCACGATGAAGGGGCCGCAAACCACGCCCAGAAACAGCAGGACCACGCCCAGAACGCTGGCCCCGGTCACGTCGCCGGGCCGCCAGTACCGCATGTACAAGCCCATGACAATGGCGATGGGCATGGTGATGAAGACGGTGAAGGTCGCCCAGGGGCTGTCGTGCATGGCGTTGACCACGGCGATGGAAAGGCCCGCCAGGGTCAGAATCAGAATGAACAGCACGGCCCAGGCCGCCACATGCCCTGTGACCTTGCCGATTTCTTTCTCCGCTATGGTCGCGAGCGACATGCCCTTATGCCGCACGGAGGCGAAAAGAACGACCATGTCGTGCACTCCCCCGCCCAGAACACAGCCGAAAAGAATCCACAGCGCGCCCGGCATATAGCCGAATTGCGCCGCCAAAACCGGCCCCAGCAAGGGGCCTGCGGCCGCAATGGCCGCAAAGTGGTGCCCGAACAGCACGTATTCGTTTGTCGCCACATAATCGTGCCCGTCGGCAAAGCGCACCGCGGGGGTCGCTCTGGCGTCGTCGATATGCAGCATGTTGCGGGCCAGAAACAGCCCGTAAAAGCGATAGGCTATCGCAAAAACACATAACCCTACGAAAACTAACGTTAGCGCATTCATAACTCCTCCGGCCGGTAAAAATTATGGCCATGCCAATACACATAAGCGTTGACAGGAAAATGTATCCAAAAAATTCTGAAAAAGTTGCATCCATGCGGCGGAAAACATAAAAACCCCTTGACGGGGCCCGGCGAAAAGCGCTAACAGATCCGTCTTGCCTCATGAGCGTAGGCGCGTAGCTCAGGGGTAGAGCACTTCCTTGACACGGAAGGGGTCAGCAGTTCAAAGCTGCTCGTGCCTACCAGAAAAAACAAAAAAAGGGAGGTTCGCCTCCCTTTCTTTTATTGCGTAATATGCCCGGGATACATTCGATTCGGCCCGGCGCAGAAGGAGACTGTCGTGAACGTGCAGATCTGCGGCGAAACAAAAGACGTCGCCCCCGGCGCATCCTGCGGCGAGGCGCTCAAAGCCGCCCTTTCGGGCAAACGGTTCAAGGCCACCGTGGCCGCCCGCGCGGGCAACACCAACGGCTCCGCCCTGCTGGACCTTTCCGCCCCTGTGCCCGCGGGCACGACAGAACTCGCCCCTGTCACCATCGACGACGCCGAAGGGCTGGAGCTGATCCGCCATTCCGCCGCCCACGTGCTGGCGGAGGCGGTGCTGCGCCTTTTCCCCAAAACGAAAGTCACCATCGGCCCGGCCATCGATAACGGCTTTTACTACGACTTTGACGTGGAAAAGCCCTTCACCCCCGAAGATTTTCCCGCCATTGAGGCGGAAATGGCCAAGATCGCCGCCGAAGAGCAGCCTTACACCCGGCGGGACATGTCCCGCGCGGAAGCTGTGGCCCTGTTCCAGAAAATGGGCGAACCGTACAAGGTGGAGCTGATCAACGACCTGCCTGCGGATGTGGCCACGGTTTCGCTTTATACCATCGGCGAATTCGTGGACCTGTGCCGGGGGCCGCACCTGCCGCACACCGGGTTCGTGCGCGCGTTCAAGCTGCTTTCCGTTGCCGGGGCCTACTGGCGCGGGGATGAAAAGAACCGCATGCTCTCGCGCATTTACGGCACCGCTTTTGCCGACAAAACCAGCCTGGACAAGTACCTGCACCAGTTGGAAGAAGCCAAGCGCCGCGACCACCGCAAGCTGGGAAAAGAGCTGAACCTTTTCGGCTTTCACGAAGACACCGCCCCGGGCATGGTCTTCTGGCACCCCAAAGGCATGCTGGTGCGCGCCATTCTTGAAGATTTCCTGCGCAAAGAGCATTTGAAGCGCGGCTATCAGATGGTGCAGGGCCCGCAGATGCTGCGGCGCGAACTGTGGGAAAAATCCGGCCACTATGCCAACTACCGTGAAAACATGTATTTCGCGGATATCGAAGGCGACGTGTACGGCATCAAGCCCATGAACTGCATCGGCCACATGCTTATTTACGGCGAGTCCTTACGCAGCTACCGCGAGATGCCCGTGCGCTTTTTCGAGCTGGGCGTCGTGCATCGCCACGAAAAGAGCGGCGTCATGCACGGCCTCTTGCGCGTACGCCAGTTCACGCAAGACGACGCTCACGTCATCTGCCGCCCCGACCAGTTGGAAGACGAAATACTGGGCATCATCACGCTGGTGCGCGACCTGTTCAGCCTGTTCGGCTTCAATTACAAGATGGTGCTTTCCACCCGCCCGGCCAAATCCATCGGCTCTGACGAAGCGTGGGAAAAAGCGACGGACGCGCTGCGCCTGGCCATGGAGCACGCGGGCCTTCCCTATACCATCAACGAAGGCGACGGCGCTTTTTACGGCCCGAAAATCGACGTCAAGGTCACCGACAGCCTGGAACGCGAATGGCAATGTTCAACCATTCAAGTGGATTTCACCTTGCCGGAGCGCTTTGATCTGGTATATATCGGACAGGATGGAGAGCGTCACCGGCCCGTGATGGTCCACCGGGCCATTCTGGGCTCGCTGGAACGCTTTGTCGGCATTCTGATTGAGCACTGTGCCGGGGCTTTCCCCACCTGGCTGGCCCCCGTGCAGGCCAGAATCGTCACCGTGACCGAAGCGCAAGACGCCTTTGCAAACGAGGCCCTGGCCGCTCTCAAAGCCGCAGGGCTGCGCGCGGAAGCGGATTTGCGCAATGAAAAGCTGGGCTACAAAGTCCGCTCGGCTCAAGTGGAAAAAATTCCCTATATCCTGGTCATAGGAGATAAGGAAGTTGAAGAACGCGGCGTCAACGTGCGCCTGCGTAACGGCGAAAGCCTGGGGCTGAAGCCGCTGGATGAGGCAATCCGCCTTATCCTCGAAGACTCGGATGAACCCTTTAAACAAGGAGGCATGCGCTATCGCTTCTCCTAACGTCAGGCCCCGCCGCCCCGAACCGCAAGACCTGGTCCGCCGCAACGAGCAGATCAGAGCCCGCGAAGTTCGCGTGATCGGCGCTGAAGGCGAGCAACTCGGCATACTCGGCCGCAACGAAGCTATCGCGGCAGCCCGCGAAGCGGGCATGGATCTGGTAGAAGTGGCGGCCACGGCCGATCCCCCTGTCTGCCGGATCATGGATTACGGCAAGTTCAAGTACGAGACGCAGAAAAAGAAACAAGAAGCCAAAAAACGGCAGACCGTCATCCAGATCAAAGAAATCAAGCTGCGCCCCAAAACGGACGAGCACGATTACCAGACCAAGGTCAACCATATCCGCCGCTTTCTTGAAGACGGCGACCGGTGCAAGGTGACCATCTTTTTCCGGGGCCGGGAAATCGTGCATAAAGACCGCGGGCAGACCATGCTGGACCGGGTTCTCGAAGATACGAAAGATATAGGCAAGATGGAGCAGGAAGCGCGGGCCGAAGGCCGCACGTTGCATATGCTGCTTGCGCCGCTGCCGAAAAAATAACTTTCGCTTGCCTTTGCCGCGCGTTTAGCGCATTATGCCCCTTCCCTTCGAAAGAAGGGATACTTTGTGTTGGAGCAAGGAGCCTAACATGCCGAAAATAAAGACCAAACGCTCCGCCGCCAAACGTTTTGACGTGACCGGCAGCGGCAAGTTCAAACGGCGCAAGCAGAACCTGCGCCACATTCTGACCAAGAAAGACGCCAAGCGCAAAATGCGCCTGGGGCAGAGCGCCATTGTCGACTCCGCCAACGAAAAAGCCGTGCGGCGCATGCTGCCGTACGCGTAACAAATTTTTTTGAGCCTGCGCTGTTGCTGCGGGTTCGTTACCATTCCGCTGGCAACTCTCCGCCTCGCGGAATGATGAAGGAGGCGTATTATGCGCGTAAAGAGAGGGATGGCGGCTCACAGACGCCACAAAAAATATCTGGATATGGCCAAAGGCTATCGCGGCGGCCGCAGCGTTTTGTATCGCACAGCCCGCGAAGCCGTTGAAACCGCTCTGGCCTATTCGTTCGTCGGCCGCAAAGAGAAAAAACGCGATTTCCGCGCGTTGTGGATCATGCGCATCAACGCCGCCGCCCGCGAACACGGCATGTCTTACAGCCGCTTCATGAACGGCCTGGCTCTGGCCGAAGTGGGCCTGGACCGCAAGGTTCTGGCCGACCTCGCCGTGCGCGCCAAGGACGATTTCGCCAAGTTGGCGGAACTCGCCAAGTCCAAACTTTCCTAATTTCTTTTGTTGAAGCCATTTGACGAGAGCGGGGCGCAGCCCCGCTCCCCGGGAGGGGGCGTGGCCCCCCAGACCCCCGGTATAGGGGGGATGTCCGCCATTTTTTGGGGAAGCCCCCCAGAAGTATTATAGCCGCGCAGTAAAA
>JAVBNL010000029.1:0-13045 GCA_031551515.1 Desulfovibrionaceae bacterium | reverse complement strand
ACGCCAACCAAGGAAGCTGTTGTCCGAGCGGTTGCACCCGCTATGAACAACTCCAACAGCTTATTCTGTTTGTATTTGCTGAGACGGCTTTTCCTCATGGGAGAATCCTAGACGATTAGCCTTATCTAGGACAGCCCCTAAATATTTTTCGGTATAGCCGGTGAATATTTATTGATACAAGAGCCGATTTCATATTGATGCATAATATTGCATGATGGTGCATTGATGTAGCAAATAAATGCACGATCATGGCGCCGTTGCCTCGTCTGTAAAAAGTCATTTAAGATTTATTATGTATTTTCAGCATAATATGATGATAAGTCCATCGTGCGGCAACCGCATTGCAACTGGCACGGCTTGTGCTGTCACCGTATCGATGCGGCGGTGGTCGCCGCATGCGGGATGTGATGTGTACGGCAGAGGAGGCGACTGTATTGTACTGTTAAATGCCATACGCCACGCGCGTTGGCGGAGTGACGCTATGCCCTTACCACTTGAAGGAATACGGGTGCTTGATGCGGCGGCGGTTGTCGCCGCGCCTTTCGGCGCCGCCCTGTTGGGCGATTTCGGCGCGGAGGTCATCAAGATCGAGATGCCCGGCAAAGGATGCACCTCTCGCGGCATGGGGCCGTTTCATAACGGCGAGTCCCTGCGCTGGGCCACATTTTCCCGTAACAAAAAAACCATAACCCTCGATTTGCGCAAAGAAAAAGGCAGAGACCTTTTTCTGAAAATGGTCGAAAAAAGCGACGTTATTTTTGAAAACTTCCGCACCGGCACCTTTGACAAATGGGGCCTTGATTACGAAACGCTGAAAAAGCACAACCCCGGCATCATTGTCGTGCGCATCACAGCTTACGGCCAGGACGGCCCCAATGCCTTGATGCCCGGTTTCGGAACGCCGGCCACGGCCTTTTCCGGCCTGACCTACATCTCCGGCTATCCCGACCGCCCCCCGGTAAACCCGCCCATCTCGCTGGCCGACTATCTGGCCGGCGTATACGGCGCCCTGGCGGCCATGATCTGCCTGTTTTACCGCGACAAGACCAAGGGCGGCGGCCAGGAGGTGGATGTTTCGCTCTATGAAGGCATTTTGCGCATGCTTGAAGGTCATATTGCCGACTTTGACAAAAACGGCGCCATCAGAGAGCGCAGACCTTCCATCAGCGGTTCCGCCAGCCCTTCGGGAACCTTCCAGACCGGCGACGGCAAATGGGTGGTTCTGGTTTGCAGCACCGACAAAACCTTTGAGTATTTCGCCGAAGGCATCGGCCGTAAAGACCTGCTGGCTGACCCGCGCTTTTGCAACAACGCCGCCAGGGTCAAAAACAACCAAGCCATGGAAGAGATCGTCACCAACTGGATGCGAAGCCATGACTGGGCCTATATCAAAGAAACTCTGGACAAGGTTGGCGCACCGGTTAGCCTGGTCTACAGCGTGGAAGACATCTTCAACGACCCGCATTACGCGGCCCGCCAGAATCTGGTGCAAGTCGACCACCCCCGGTTCGGCACGCTGAAGATGCCCTGCGTGGTGCCCAAGCTCAGCAAAACGCCGGGCCAGATCCGGTGGATAGGCGGCGACATGGGTTCGTTCAACGACGAAATATACTCCGGCATGCTCGACCTCAGCGCGGATGAGATAGGGCAGCTAAAAACTGAGGGCATCATTTAAAAAGCCCATACAGGAACGGCAATGAACGCATATATGGTCTGGCCTCAAAAAATCGACATCTGCGAAGTAGGGCTGCGCGACGGCATCCAGGCCGAGAAGAAAATCCTTTTGGTGGAAGAAAAGCTCGAACTGCTGGACGCCATTGTGGATTCAGGCATCAAAACCATCGAAATCGGCTCGTTCGTCCACCCCAAGGCGGTGCCGCAAATGGCCAACACCGGGGAGCTGGCCAAACGCATGAAACGCGTTCCCGGCGTGGAATACCGGGTGCTCGTTCCCAACCTCAAGGGGCTGGAACGCGCGCATGAAGCGGGCATCACCAAGGCCAAGCTCACGGTTTGCGTGACCGATTCCCACTGCCTTTGCAACTTCAATCAAAAAACCATGGAGATGGTCGAGGGCTTCAAACCCTGCGTGGAATTCGCCGCGAAGAACGGCATGGAGCTTTCCGGCGCGCTGTCTTCAGCATGGGGCTGTGCCTGGGAAGGCAAGGTGCCCGTGAAACGTATAGAGCAGGTCGCCGCGGCCTTTGTGGGTATGGGCATACGCAAACTTTCCCTGTCGGATGCCACGGGCATGGCCGACCCCCGGCATATTTATGAGATGGGCGCCCATATGCGCGAAGAGTTTCCCGACGTGCGCTGGGTTTTGCACCTGCACAACACGCGGGGCATGGCGCTGGCCTGCGTCGTCGCGGCCCTGCAAGTCGGCATCCGGTCTTTTGACGGAGCTTTCGCCGGTTTCGGCGGGTGCAACTTCATCCCTGACGCGGCGGGCAATGTCGCCACCGAAGATCTCGTGCACATGCTGCACCAGATGGGCGTGGACACGGGCGCGGACCTTGGCAAGATCATTAAGACCGGACGCCGAGCGGAAGCGCTGCTCGGCCATCAGGGCGGCAGCTACGTGCTGCGGGCGGGCACCTGTTCGGACCTTATCGCCGAGCGCATCCAACAGCAAAACAACAAATAGCCGCGCGCAAAGCGCTTACCAACAAGGGTTCGCCATGAAAGCAGATTTTCGCATTCGCAACGGCAGAGTAATTGACCCTGCGCGCAATGTTGACCGCGTCGAGGATGTGCTCATCGCCGAGGGCAAAATAGTCGACCCGGCCGCCAACGCGGGCATGGAAGCCGAGCAGGAAATAGATGCCTCGGGCTGCATCGTCACCCCCGGCCTTGTGGACTTTCACTGCCACATCTTTGCGCCCGGTTCTGATCTGTGCGTTCCGCCGGATCTGGCCCAGGTGCCCGCGGGCGTGACCACGGCTGTGGACGCGGGCAGCGCCGGCACCGCCAACATTGAGCTGTTTCTCAGCACAATGCTGACCCAGCGCATCAGATTCAAGGCGTTCATGCATGTCTGCCCCAACGGCCTCGGCACTACCCAGTTTCATGAGACCGTCAGACCCGAAACCTGGGACCGGGTCAAAATGCTGCGCTTGCTTGAAAAGCACAAAGACGTCATTTTGGGGCTGAAAGTGCGGTACAGCAAAGAACTCGTGGCCGATGAAAAACCGCTGCGAGAAACCATTGCCATGGCCGAAAAAGCCGGGGTGCCCGTGTGCGTGCACACCACCAACCCGCCTTCGTCCACCGAAGACCTGCTCGACATGTTACGGCCCGGCGACATTTTCTGCCACGTCATGCACGGCAAAGGCACGACCATCATCGATAACGGCAAGGTCAAACCCGCCGTATACGCGGCGCAAAAACGCGGCGTCATCTTTGACGCCTGCAACGGGGTCAACCACTTCTCTTTTGATACCGCCATATCCGCCCTGGCCGACGGCTTTCTGCCGGACGTGATCAGCACGGACCTTTCGTCCAAAAGCCTTTGGCGTTCTCCGGCGGCGGCTCTGCCCTACATCATGTCCAAATACGTGGCTCTCGGGTGCGATTTGAGCTGGATCATCAGAGCCACTACCTGCACCCCGGCCAAGTTGATGGGCATGGAAGGCAAAATAGGCACGCTGGCCCCGGGCGCGTTCGGCGACGTCTCCATATTCAAGCTAGACGAGCGCCCCGTGACCTTCTGGGATACCTTCAAGAAATCCCATCCGGGCAAGAGCATGCTGGTGCCGCTGATGACCATTTCCGAAGGGTTCATGCTCTACCGCAACCTCTTCTTCATGTGAGCGTGAGACAACCCAAAAACCCTGAGGGGCCGAGGCCCCTCAGGGTTTTGCGAAAACGCGCGGCAATTCAGTATGCGATTCCCAGTTTTTTCATGCGCCTGTATAGCGTGCTTCTGTTGACGCCCAGAATATCGGCGGCCTTGCCATAGTGGCCCGCGGCCTTCTCCAGCGCTTCAAGCAAGGTGCGTTTCTGCATGAGCGACCTGGTGGCCGGCGCGCCGGAAAACGCGGGCGCGGGATTCGGCACGCCCTGCAGCATGGAAGCGGTAGCCTTCTCCGGCCCGGATCCTGAGGCGGCGCGCCCCATGATATTGTGCAGATCGCGGGCGTCCTGGTCCAGTCGGGTGCTTTTTCCGGTTTCTTCGGCGAAACGGCTATGGCGGTTAAGCTTTCGCCACAGCGTGTTACGCCCCATGCCGAGCATCTGGGCGGCCTTCGTTTTGTTGCCTCCGCACTGGGCGAGAACCTGATAGATCGTTTCCATGCCCCGCATGGCCGCCCCCGGCGGCTCTTCGGGCTCACCTTCGGTCAGATGCGGCACGAGCGCCTCCGCATGGACCACGCCGTGCCGGCGCATCACGGAAATGCGTTCCATCACGTTTCGCAACTCGCGCACATTGCCGGGCCAATGATAGCGCTGCAACACCATCTCCGCGTCTTTGGCCAGAAAAAGGGGGGGGTGGCCCCTGGGCGCGAACATGCGCAGAAAATGCGTGGCAAGGATGACTATATCTTCTTTGCGTTCCCTGAGGGGTGGAATGCGCAGGCGCAAAATGTTCAGCCGGTAGTAAAGGTCGGGCCGGAATTTTTCTTCGCGCATCAGGGTTTGCAGGTTCCTGTTGGTGGCGGTGATCAAGCGCACGTCCACATGAATGACCTTGTCGCTGCCAAGGCGCATGATGCGCCGCTCTTCAAGAGCGCGGAGCAGTTTACCCTGGGTCGTGAGGTCGATCTCGCCTATCTCGTCAAGAAACAAGGTGCCGTTATGCGCCAGCTCGAACATGCCGGGCTTGCCCTTGGGGTTGGCACCGGTAAACGCCCCGCCCGCATAACCGAACAGTTCGCTCTCCAGAAGCTGGCCGGGCAAGGCCGCGCAGTTGATGGCCACAAAAGGCCCTTTGCGCCGGGGGCTGTAGTTGTGAATGCTTTGGGCGAAAAGCTCTTTGCCGGTCCCTGTTTCACCTAGCAACAGCACGGAAGAACCGGTCAGGGCGAACTCTTTGGCTTCGGTAATGGCGTTGGCAAAGGCGGGGCTGCCGGCCAGAATGGCGTCAAAAGAGGCCGCCGCGCTATGCCCCGCGTCATAGATGCTCTGCCTGACCCGCTCCTCCATTTGCTGAATGCGGCGCACGTCCTGAAACGTGGCAAGGGCTGCCGCGGCCTTTTCGCCCACCAGAACGGGGACGTTGTTGGACATGATGTCCGTGCCGTTGATGCTGAGTATTCTACCCAGTTCATCCTTGCCGGAATCGAGCACGTTCATAAGCCTGAGGTCGGGAAAACATTCGTCCACGTGCCTGCCGAGCGAGTTTTTTACGCCAAGTATATGTTCCGCCGCCGTGTTGCACATGATCACGCGCCCTGATGCGTCAACGGCTACTATCCCGTCGCTGGTGTGCCCGAGCAGCGCCTGGAACATGCCGCTGCGGCGCTTTTCTTCCTGAACCGCGCTGACGATGCCCCGCGCTTCGTTTATCGACTGTATCAGGCCCGCGACATCAATGGTTATCTGCACGTGCGGGTGCCCCAACTGCCGGGCGACATTCGTGGCGGCGTAGCCCCCGAGAATAACCTCGGCGCCGTCGGCAATGGCGGTTCTCACTTGTCCTTCGACCAGCTCGCGGTGGTCCAGGGGGTAAATGGACAGGTCGATTCCCAACACTTCCGCCAGTTCCGCCGCCCCGGTCACCACGTTATGCGACGCCACGGCGGCTACCCGCCTGCCGATTTTCATCGCCTGTTTCAAGGCCTGCAAGGTTTCCAGCGAGGTGACGAATGCCTCAATGATCGTGACCGGCAACCCGATTGCCTTGGTCTTTTTGAACATGATGCCGCGCGCGATAAAGACCTCGGCCTTGCTCTCCGAAATCTTGTCCGCGATTTCTTCCGGCGTGCTGTCAAGGGAACTGAGCCAGAACCCCACATCAGGGTATTCGGCCGCCAGCGCCTTGCGTATGCGCTCGAGAAGTTGACTGTCATGGGTGGTGAAAAGAATGGGGGGCACGCTTACTCCTTGGGCCGGGCCTTGCCGGCGCTGCTGAAAAACTCCCGGATCAGAGCGGGAGAAAACGCAAGCGGAGCGAAAAGGAAGTTCAAGCAAAGGATCGGAGTGGGTTGTTCCAATCTACGTTCCATTGCTCCGTTCCATATGGAACGGATATAGCCGCCTTTCCATGTGAGCACAAGAGATATTCTGCAAATTTAGCTCGTTATGCGAGAACCGGCATGGCACGTCACTTGCTTTTAGAGAAGGCATCACATCCCGATCACCATGAAGGACAAGGAGCGCACATGGCAAAGAACTACGCTTTGACGAAAATCCGCAGGTCCCGGCTGATCATGCCCGTCCTGCAACGGAAATTCGTTGAAAAAGCGCATACGCGGAACGCCGATACGGTTGTTCTGGATTTGGAGGACAGCATACCGGACCGGGATAAACTGCTGGCCAGAGAACGGATAGAAGAAAGCATTCCCGTAGTCAGGCGCGGCGGTTGCGACCTGCTTGTCCGGGTGAACAACACGCCGGAACTGCTGCGCGGCGATATCGAAGCCGCCGTTCGGCCCGGCATTGACGGCATCGTGTTGCCTAAAAGCGAAACGGCCGAAGAAATAGCCGAGGTCGCGAGGTTTATAAGCCGCCTTGAGCAGGAACGCGGCATCGCGCCGCAGCGTTTTACCATAAGCTGCCTGATCGAGTCGGCGCGGGGCTTTCTGAATATGGAACAGATCGGCGGCGCAAGCGAGCGCATTGATTCGTTCACCCTGGGCAACGAAGACTTTGCCACGGAAATCAGCCTGCGTGTCGGGCCGGAAACCTTTGCGGGCATGCTGCCGTTCAGAATGCACTTGCTGCTTGTCGCCAGATGTCACGGCAAGATTCCCATGGGGCTTGTGGGCTCCATGACCGCCTTTACCGACACCGGCGGCTTCGAGGCTCTGGCCGCGCTCAGCTACCAGCACGGGTTTCTGGGGTCGAGCTGCATCCACCCCGACAACGTGGAAGCTCTGAACACCTGCTTCTCGCCGAAGCCCGATGAAGTGGAAGATGCGCGCGGCATGATGGAAGCGCTCGACCAGGCATACGCCGAGGGCAAAGCGGCAATCACCTGGAAGGGCAGGATGGTGGATATCGCCAACTACAAGCGGGCCCGGATTCTGCTTGACCGCGCCGAAGCCATCCAGGCCCTTGAAGCGAAAAAACGCAGAGCCCGCGAAGCGGCATGAGGTGCGCCATGAGCGAGAACAATCAGGCTCTGCACGACCTTGTGGTCATCGACGCGGCCACCATGCTTGCGGCCCCCTGGGCAGCCACATTTCTGGGCGACTTCGGGGCCACGGTCATCAAAGTGGAACATCCGGAAAAAGGCGACACGGGCCGCAATTACGGCAAGCAGAAGGACGGCAGGTCCGTACTTTGGACCAGCCTTTCGCGCAACAAGCGCTGCATCACCCTCAACCTCGGTAAACCCGAGGGGCAGGAAGTGTTCAAAAAGCTTGCGGCCAAGGCCGACGTGCTCATCGAAAATTACAGGCCCGGCACGCTGGAAAAATGGAACATAGGCTGGAACACCCTCTCGGCCCTTAACCCCTCTTTGGTCATGCTCCGCACGACCGGTTTCGGACAGGAAGGGCCATACGCCCAGCGCGGCGGTTTCGGCACCGTGGCGGAAGCCATGAGCGGCTTTTCGTCCATCAACGGCTATCCCGACGGCCCGCCGACCTTGCCGGGCATGGCGCTGGCGGATGGGGTCTGCGGCATTGCCGGCGCCCTTTCGGTGATGATCGCCCTGCATGAGCGCGGCCGCAACCCCGAAAGAAAAGGCCAGTACATCGACATAACCTTGTATGAGCCGCTCATGCGCCTCGTGGAACCGCATATCCTCGCCTATGACCTGCTTGGGCAGATTGCGGGTAGAGTGGGCAATTCCAGCGTCTCCGTCGCGCCCAGAAATGCGTACCAGGCAAAAGACGGCACCTGGCTCGCCATGTCCGGAGCCGCGCAGCCCATTGCGGCCAATGTGTTCAAAGCCGTGGGCAGGCCGGAGCTTATCAAGGATGAACGCTTTTGCAACAATGCGGCCCGCATGAAGAACAAGCAGCTTCTTGACGAAATCATCGGCTCGTGGATCAAAGAGCGCGATTTTGAAGAGGTGCAGCGCGTGTTCGGCGAGTGCGGAGCGGTCATCGGCTCCATGTACGACATGAGCCAACTCTACCAGGACCCCCACTACAAAGCGCGGGAGTCGTTCATTTCAGTGGAAGATGAGTCGTTCGGCACGGTGCATATGCCGGGCGTGCTCGCCAAATTCTCGCGCACTCCCGGCCGGGTGAAAAGCACCGGCCCGGCCAAGGGCAAGCATAATGAAGAAATTTTTCTCAATATGCTCGGAATGTCCGAATCCGATCTGGCCGGCTTGAAAAAAAAAGGCATTATTTGACCCCTGAAGGGGATTTCCCGGCTTTCGAGGCAGGCGGAAAAACATTGCCACAACCATAGTATGAGGGGCAAGCCATGGAAAAAATGTTTCCCGAACTTTTGTGGATAGGCGATCGGAACTTGCGTGAAAAGGTCAAAGAAACTCTGGCGGACAGCATGGAACAAGGCGGCTGGAAGCTGGACGACCTGGATAAATACGCCTTCAGTTGCAACGTGCCGGATTACAACGTTTCTTTCCGCGACCATATTCGGGCAATCACCCGCATGTGCCATTCGGTATACGAAGAATACTCCAAGACCTACGCAGGAAAATATACCTTAAATTACGACCATCTCATTGCCGGGGCCATTTTGCACGATGTGGGCAAGTTCATCGAGATGAGCAAGGATCCGGCCAGCACCTGCAACCCGGGAAAAGTCTTTTACAACGACAAGCACAAATACCTGAACCACAGCTTCATCGGGGTGGGCCTTGCCATGAAGCACGGTCTTCCTCACGAAATCGCGCATATTATCGGTTACCACTCCAAAGAGGGCGATCTGCATCCCAAGAGCCCGGAAGCCCAGATCATGACGCTTTGCGACCATATCAATTTCTATCCCTTGCGCGCCCAAGCGGCTTTTTCCTGACAAACCGGCAGACGATGTGATGCACAAGCAACCATTCAGGAGAAAATATGGATACGAATAGAATAATAAAACTGCTTATCGTTTTCGTTGCGCCCTTGGGTCTGCTGCTTTTCAACCCGCCGGCAGGCCTGTCGAAAGATGCCTGGATATTGTTCGCCCTTTATATCTCGACCATTCTCGGGCTGATTCTGCGCCCTGTTTCCGAGCCCGCGGTGCTCCTCACGGTCATGGGCATCGCCGGCGCGGGGTTCAACAAAATAACTCCGATTTTGAGCGGCTATGCCGCTTCCACCGCATGGCTGGTCTTTGCCGCCTACCTTGTCAGCCGGGCCTTCATAGACACCGGCCTGGGCAGGCGCGTGGCGCTGCATCTGATCGCCTACTTCGGCAAAACCTCTTTAGGTCTCGGCTATGTGGCCGCCATTACCGACCTGCTGGTCAGCCCGGCCACCCCTTCCAACACCGCCAGAACCGGCGGCATTATTTACCCCATTTTCCGCAGTCTGGCCTCCACCCTCGGGTCGGAGCCCGGAGAATCCAGCCGCAAACTCGGTGCATACCTGACCATTCTGCTTTACCACGTCAGTCTCAGCACGGGCATGCTCTTTCTGACTGCCATGGCGCCCAACCTGCTCGTGGCCGATTTCGCCAAAAAAATCATGAACGTGGACGTAACCTGGATGGTCTGGGCCAAAGCGGCCATGATTCCCTGCATGCTCACGCTCCTGCTCGTGCCGTATGTTTTATACAAACTATATCCTCCGGAACTGAAGCATATCTCGAACTATAAAGAACTGTCCGCCGAAGGGCTGCGCGAAATGGGCCCTGTGAAGACCAGTGAAAAAATTCTGGCTGTGCTGTTCATTCTCGCGGTTCTCGCCTGGAGTTCAAACAGCATCATCAAAATCGACGCCACCGGCGTTGCTGTGGCCTTCATCGCGGGCTGCATCCTGACCGGCGTGGTGTCATGGGAAAGCATCTTGAAAGAAAAAGGCGCGTGGAGCACGCTTATCTGGTTCGGCGGCATCATCGGCCTTGCTGGAGCCCTGGCCAAAGCGGGTTTCTTCGGCTGGATGGCCCAGTCCATGCAAAAGTATGTTTCTTTCGACGGCATGAACCCTTATGTGGTTCTGACCTGCCTGCTGCTGCTCAGCCTCGTCGTGCGCTATCTCTTCGCCTCTATGGCGGCGTATGTGGGCTCGTTCATCCCTGTCATCTTCACCATTGGTCTTGCCGCCAAGGTGCCGCTCATGCCACTCGCGCTTTTGTGCGGCTTTTCCGCCGGCTACGGCTGCATGCTCACCCATTACGGCGGCGCTCTCGGCCCCGTGCTCTTCGGCACCGGCTACGTCGATCAAAGGACATGGTGGCTGCTGGGCCTCGTCACCGTGGGCATGAATATCATTGTCCAACTGGCCATCGGCCTGCCTTACTGGAGGATGATCGGCCTTTGGTAAACGCGCGCGGTTTTCTTGATACAAAAAAGCGGCCCCGGGTTTTTGATATGCCCCCTATCAGGTGGACAATGAAAGAAAGCCCCTCTAGGCTGAATCATTGAAAACCTGATGGGGGTTTTGCATGTCTGAGGATAAGCGCGTCACATACAGTAAAGAATTCAAGGCAGAAGCCGTGCAGCTTTATCTTGAAGGCGGTCGGAGCTACCAGCAGTTAGCGGACGAACTCGGCTTGAAAGACAAGAAAACACTCCGCCGTTGGGTGATGAAGGTTCAGCGCGGTGAATCTTTGGAGGATGGGCGCGGTAAGGCAACAGGTCCTTACCAGGGCCGACCTCGCACGAAGTTTGAGTCTCTGGAAGAAAAACTTGCTCACGTTGAAGCGGAGCGCGATTATTTAAAAAAGTTGTATCGCTCCCGGTTCGGTCACGAATGGGGAGCGCACAAAAAGGATTCCTCTTCAAAATAGTCGATGAGCTTCGTGCTCGACATTCTTTAATACTTCTGCTGCACCATGCCGGTTTGTCTCGATCCGGATACTATAAGTGGAAAAGCACGAACTCTAGGGGTGACAGCAATAAGATGATAGCAGAGCATATCAAGGCTGTTCATTCGTTGCGTCCTTTTTACGGTTATCGCCGTATGCCGGTGGCGCTGCGCCGCGAAGGTTTCGTTGTGAATCATAAGCGGGTTTACCGGCTCATGCGCCAGCTTGGAATTCAATCGACTATCCGCAAGAAACGCCGTTACTTCGGCAGATCAGGCAGCATTGTGTTCCCGGACTTGCTCGGCCGGAATTTTACAAGTCCTTTGCCAGGCAGGAAGCTCGCGACAGATATTACGTATCTGCCGACTGTCAGCGGGTTTATTTTCCTGTCGGCAGTGCAGGATTTGCACAACAACGAGATCGTAGCTTACAGCCTCTCGCACCAAAACGATCTTGGTTTGGTGTTTGCCACGCTGGCCGTGCTCCCGGCCATGCCAGGCGCCGTGCTTCACTCAGACCAAGGCTTCCAGTATACGCACAAGGCGTACCAGGAGCGACTTGGCAAGTTGCAGCTCCTTGGCAGCCATTCTCGCAAGGGCAATTGCCTGGATAATGCCTGCGTGGAGTCATTCTTTTCGCATCTCAAGACGGAAACATTTGTCGGCAAGGCGTTGCTGAACACAGACGAAACTGTTGCGCTGGTTGAAGAGTATATTCGTTTTTACAATATGGAACGGTTTCAAAAAAGGCTCGGCCAGCTTTCCCCGGTTGAGTACCGGGAAAAGCTGGCCGCTTAATTATCGCCCCTGGGGCCTTTTTACCTGTCTACTTGACAGGGGGCAGACCATTTCCGGGGCCGCTTGTCACAGGGTTTGCAGGCAGGGCTCGTTACGCCCGGGTGCCTTCCGCTATGGTGTCTTTGCCGTCGCGAATGCGCTGGAAGTTCTTGAGGACCATGTACACGACGCCCAGAGCCAGGCCCAGGCAGAGCACGTCCATGACCAGCAGGGTCAGCGGGCCGGAGAGGGCCGCGCCGCTTTGAATCTGGGTCACAAACTTTTGCAGCAAGAGCAGCAGGGCCGCGATGGTGGTCACAACCATGAAGCAGGCCGGAATGATGGTGAACCATGCCTGGCGGCGGCGCTTCATCAGCCAGGCGGAAACCGCCAGCAAGGTCAGCGCGGCCAGCAGCTGGTTAGTGGTGGCGAACAGCGGCCAGAGCATGGTGAAGGCGTTGTTCCAGGCCAGCCACAGCATCAGCAGCACGGAAAGGGCGGAGTTGAACCACGCGGTGCGCATGGCCGCGGGAACGGCGTCCTTGAACAGCACGGTCCAGAGTTCTTCGAACAGATAGCGGTTCAGGCGCACGGCGGCGTCAAGGGTGGTGACCACAAAGCCTTCGACCATCAAAATGCCGAAGACCGTGCCGTATTGGGTGGGCACGCCCAGGGTCTGTTTCAGCATCAGGCCGATGCTGAGCGAGAAGGCGAGAATGGGGTTGGAAGCGCCCATGCCCGGATCGGGCCAGACGATGCGCATATAGTCGGTGTGGGAGAGGGCGGCGCACACGACCAGCACGGTGCCGGTGGCCAAAATGCCTTCAAGAATCATGGCGTTATAGCCGATCTTGCGGGCCTGGCCTTCTTTGGCCAACTGCTTGGAGGTCGTGCCGGTGGAGACCAGGGAGTGGAAGCCGGAGACCGCGCCGCAGGCCACGGTGATGAACAGGAAGGGCCAGATGTAGCTGAGCTTGGCCGTGCCTTCCGCCACCGCCAGAGCGGGCGCCTGCACGGTCACGCCGGTCAGGCCGCCGACGATGATGACGGCGAAGAGGGCGATGATCCCGACGTACAGGATTTGCACGTTGATGAAGTCGCGCGGCTGCAGGATCAGCCAGACCGGCAACCCGGAGGCCAGAGTAACGTATACGGCCAGGACCAGCATCCACGACTTCGGATCCACTGTCACAGGCAGGGACATGCCGATTCTGATCGAAGCCAGGGCC